>CAYXAA010000006.1:0-161965 GCA_964462985.1 uncultured Hyphomicrobiales bacterium
GAGCCGATCCCGGTGCTGCCGACCGTGCACTACAACATGGGCGGCATCCCGACCAACCACTGGGGCGAGGCGCTCAATCCGACCAAAGACGACCCCAATCGCGTTCAACCCGGCCTAATGGCCGTTGGCGAGGCCGGGTGCGCTTCGGTCCACGGCGCCAACCGACTCGGCTCCAATTCGCTGATCGACCTCGTGGTGTTCGGCCGCGCCGCGGCGATAAAAGCCGGCGAGGTGATCGACCGCAAAGCGTCGGTGCCGACGCCAAACGAGGCGTGCTGTGACAAGATCATGGCCCGGTTCGACAGACTGCGCCATGCCAATGGCGGTACGCCGACAGCCCAGCTGCGGCTGAAGATGCAGAAGGCGATGCAAGAGGACGCGGCGGTGTTCCGCACTCAGGAGAGCCTGGAGAGCGGCTGCAGACGGTTGTCCGAACTCTGGGCCGAGATGGCGGATCTCAAGGTCACCGATCGGTCGATGATCTGGAACTCGGATCTGGTAGAGACGCTGGAACTCGAAAACCTGATGGCCAACGCCATAACAACGGTCTACGGCGCCGAAGCGCGCAAGGAGAGCCGTGGAGCGCATGCCCGCGAGGACTACAAAGACGGCCCATTCGCCGGCCGTGACGACGAGAACTGGCGCAAACATACGCTGGCCTGGGTCGATGAGGCGGGGAAAGTCACCCTCGACTACCGTCCGGTCATCACCGAGCCTCTGACCCGATACGAGGACGGAGGCATCGACCCGCAGAAGATCGCGCCCAAGGCGCGCGTCTACTGAGGCGACGGTGAGCACGGCGGTGAGCGTCCTCGACACGCATTCCCCCTTCGGCACGTATCGGGCCGAAGGAATGGTGCGGTTTGCCTGGGCGCTCGCCGATCGCCACGACTTCTCCAAGCGGCTGCGCAAGGGCCTGCGTGCCCTCGCCGGGCGGCTGTTCCGCGGCCCCTACGACACCGAGGTGGAAGGACTGAAGTTCCGGATCTACCCCGGCGAAAACTACGACGATCGTAAGATCCTGGCCAAGCGCCGCCTGCCGGAGAAGGCGGAGCACGCGCTCATCGCACCCTTTCTTGAGCCCGGAACCGTGTTCGTCGACGTCGGCGCCAACATCGGCACCTACGCGCTCTACGCCGCCCGGCGTGGTGCGCGGGTTGTTGCGATAGAGGCCAATCCGGAGACCGCGGCCAAGCTCTCCTACAATGTCGCGGCCAATGCCGCCGAGATGATCGAGGTGGTGGAGACGGCGATCGGTGCCGAGGAGGGCTGCCTGGCGCTGTGGTCTGAGCCGTCAAACCGCGGTTTCGCCACGCTGGTCAAAGAGCTCACGACCGGCGAGTGGGCTGGGGACTGGCGACCGCTCAAGGTCAAGGTGCGCCCCCTCGCTCGGGTGCTCGCAGAGCGCGATCTGGCCAGGGCCGACGTGCTAAAGGTCGATGTCGAGGGCTTCGAGGACCGGGTTCTCGTTCCTTATCTGACCTCCCTGTCCGCCGGCCAACTGCCGAAAGTTGTGATGCTCGAAACCAACTGCCACGATCACTGGGAGACGGATTGCGTGGCGTGTCTTGCCGATCGCGGCTACTCCCGTGCAGGCGAGACCAAGGACAACGCGCTCTATGTCCTGACCCGACAGTGAGCGACCAGGCCCCGCACGGCAAAGGCCGGCGGCGGCAACACGCGGAGCGACGAAGATGGTGCAGCTGACGCTTCCCAAGAACTCGCAGATCGGCGAGGGCAAGGTCTGGGACAAGCCCGCCGGGGCGACCAACGTCCGGGAATTCAAGATCTATCGCTGGAATCCGGACGACGGCCGCAACCCCCGCGTCGACAGCTATTTCATTGATCTCGACGATTGCGGACCGATGGTTCTGGACGCGCTGATCAAGATCAAGAACGAGATCGACCCGACGCTGACGTTCCGCCGCTCCTGCCGCGAGGGCATCTGTGGCTCCTGCGCGATGAACATCGACGGCGCCAACACCCTTGCCTGCACCCGCGGCATCGACGAGTGCCGCGACGGACCGGTCAAGATCTACCCGCTTCCGCACATGCCGGTCGTAAAGGATCTGGTGCCGGATCTGACGAACTTCTACGCTCAGCACCGCTCGATCGAGCCCTGGCTGAAGACGACGACGCCGGTCCCGGAGAAGGAATGGCGTCAGTCCCACGAGGATCGGGCCAAGCTCGACGGGCTCTACGAGTGCATTCTCTGTGCCTGCTGCTCGACTTCCTGTCCAAGCTACTGGTGGAACGGCGACCGTTATCTCGGTCCTGCGGTGCTGCTCCAGGCCTACCGCTGGCTGATCGACTCGCGCGACGAGGCGACCGGGGAGCGCCTCGACGATCTGGAAGACCCGTTCCGACTCTATCGCTGCCATACCATCATGAACTGCGCCCAGGTCTGTCCGAAGGGACTTAACCCGGCCAAGGCAATCGCAGAAATCAAAAAGATGCTGGTCGAGCGGCGAGTGTGAGGGCGCGGCCCCTCGGGACTTCAGGTGCGAACGATCGATCGCTCGTGCAGACGCGTCGGCGGGCGAATCGCCTCCCGTGGTCGTCACAAGGCGTCACCTTCACGCGAGATACGGCACGCGCAGCGAAAATCGTGGCATGCTGCGGGCGGAAGGTTCGACCGGAGCAGTCATGCGCACCCTTGTCCTTGCCCTCATCTTTTCGATTCCGGCCTCGATCTGCGCGCCGTGCGCTGCCGCCGACACCGCGATCTTCGCCGGCGGCTGCTTCTGGTGCGTCGAGGCCGATCTCGACAAGGTGCCGGGGGTGACCGCCACCGTCTCGGGCTACACCGGCGGCACGACCGAGAACCCGACCTACAAGACCTACGAGGACGGTGGGCATCGTGAAGCGGTCAGGATCGATTTTGATCCAGCGACCGTAAGTTACCGCACGCTGGTGGACATCTTCCTGCGCACCGTCGATGTCACCGACGCCAACGGCCAGTTCTGCGACCGCGGTCACGCCTATTCCACCGCGATCTATGCCCTCGACGATGAACAGGGCACGGTTGCAAGGGCAGCCATAGCCGCAGCTGAAAAGGCACTTGGCCGGACCATCGTCACACCGGTCGAGCGCGCCGGCCGGTTCTGGCCGGCGGAGGACTATCACCAGAACTATTACCAGGACGGGAGTTGGATCCTGACGCGCTTCGGTTACGTCGCGCGGGCCTCCGCCTATAAGGGTTACCGCGAGGCCTGTGGACGGGATGAGCGAGTGAAGGCGGTGTGGGGAGCGGAGGCCTATCGCGGCATTCCGCCAAACGGTCATTGAAGGTCGGATCCGAGCCCGTTACGGCTCTCCCGTCTCAAATGCGGCAACCGCTTCGAGAAAGACGGTCCCGTAGCGCTCAAGCTTCGAGGCACCGACGCCGGAGATCGCAAGCAGCGACCGCTCGTCCCGCGGCCGTGCGGACGCGATGCCGGCCAGCGTTGCGTCGGGGAAGACGACGTAGGAGGGTACATCGGCCGCCTTGGCGAGTTCGGTGCGCAGCGCCCGCAGCCGGTCGAAGAGCCGACGATCATCGGGAGTAAGGCTGTCGGCGGCCGAGCCCGATCCGCGACGGCTGCGTGGCGACGACCGCGTTCCCCCGCGATCCTTGCGGAGCAACACTTGCCGCTCCTTGCGGAACACGGCGCGAGCCTGATCCGTCAGCACCAGCGCACCGAACTGGTCGTGATCGACTGTCATCAAGTTCTGCGCCACCAGCTGGCGCGCCACCGACTGCCAGGTCTTCTGCGACAGTTCCCGGCCGATGCCGTAAACCGAGAGCTGGTCATGGCCAAAGCGGGCGATCCTGTCGTTGTCCTTGCCAAGCAGCACATCGATGACATGGTTTGCGCCAAATCGCTGGCCGGTGCGATAGACAGCCGAAAGGAACTTCGCGGCCGCTTCCGAGCCGTCCCAGGTCTCGACCGGGTCGAGGCAGGTGTCGCAGTTGCCGCAGCGGCCTGGATAGGCTTCGCCAAAATGGGCCAGCAGAGCGCGGCGGCGGCAGTCCGCAGTCTCGCAGATGCCGAGCAGGGCGTTGAGCTTGCCCAGCTCCGCCCGTTTAACCCCATCGGGCGCGTCACTTTCCTCGATCATGCGCCGGCGCTGCACCAGATCGGCCAGGCCGTAGCACATCCAGGCCTCGGCCGGCTCGCCATCGCGGCCGGCGCGACCGGTCTCCTGGTAATAGGCCTCAACCGAGGACGGCAGGTCGAGATGAGCGACGAAGCGCACGTCGGGCTTGTCGATGCCCATGCCGAAAGCGACGGTGGCGACAAGCGTGAGCCCGTCCTCCTTGAGAAAGGCATCCTGATTGGCATCGCGAACGTCCCGGCTCAGACCGGCGTGATAGGGCAGCGCCCGGATTCCCTTTCCTGTCAACCAGTGCGCGATATCCTCGACCTTGGCCCGCGAGAGGCAATAGACGATGCCACTCTCGCCATCGTGCCGATTGACGAAATCGAGCAACTGGTGGCGCTGGTTCTCACGCTCGACGATTTCGTAGCGGATGTTCGGCCGATCAAAGCTCGTAGAAAACACCACCGCGTCGCCGAGCCTGAGGCGCTCACGGATATCGGACTGTGTATGCGCGTCGGCCGTCGCCGTGAGCGCCACCCGGGGTACCCCAGGAAAGCGATCGGCGAGGCTGGCGAGGTCAAGATATTCCGGACGGAAATCATGACCCCACTGGCTGACGCAATGCGCCTCGTCGATCGCGAAGAGCGCGATCTTCATGCCGTCGACGAGCCGGGAAAAGCCCTCGGTGGCCACCCGCTCCGGCGTAACATAAAGAAGGTCGAGCGCGCCGGAACGCACCTTGCGCCGGATCTCGGCCTGTTCTTCCGGAGAAATCGACGAATTGAGCGCTGCGGCGGCCACACCGACTGCCCGCAGGGCGCCAACCTGATCCTTCATCAGCGCGATCAGCGGCGAGATCACGATGCCGAGGCCGGGGCGTACCAGCGCCGGGATCTGATAGCACAACGACTTGCCCGCCCCAGTCGGGAACAGCACGACCGCATCGCGACCGGAGACCAGCGTGTCCACCACCTCACGTTGCCGGCCGCGAAAGGCGGTATAGCCGAACACGTCGCGCAGGACGGCGGCAGGGTCACGCGGCGGCATCGACTCGGCGGCGGGTAAGGCGTGGAGCATCTATGATTCCCCAGAATCGGCTCTTGCAGCTTCAGAGGAAGCGGTTGAACCTACAAGAGCCGAGGTATTTCAATAGTTCAGATTTCAGTAGGGTTGTCCGGCGCGACGGGATCGGGCTGCAACTGCCATCCCACCATCGACCATTCACTCACCGGCTGCAAACTCGGCCTGTGGATGACTTCGATCATGAGCGTCGTTTGGTCAAACGCGGGGGGCGCAACGGCACGTGGTGATTGCAATGCCCCGATTTTCTCCCATTGTTGATGGCATCCTGATGCCGTGCTTTGGAGATGCCGACATGCCTGTCCTGGACCACATTGGCTTCACCGTCGCCGACATGACGACGTCACGCAGCTTCTACGAAACGGCTCTCGCCCCTCTCGGCATGAAGGTGCTGATGGAGGTGACGGCGGAGATGACGGGTGGCGACATACACTGCGGGTTCGGCAGCGACAGGCCGGAATTCTGGATCGGCAGCGGCGCCGCGCCGGCGGGCCGCGTCCATGTCGCCTTCAACGCGCGTGATCGCGCGACCGTCGACGCGTTTTATGCCGCAGCGCTCGCCGCGGGCGGCCGCGACAACGGGGCGCCTGGGCTACGCCCTCACTATCACAATAATTACTACGGCGCCTTCGTACTCGACCCGGACGGCAATAACATCGAAGCGGTATGCCACCGCCCGGAATAGAACAAAACCGCTCAGCGCCTTTGGTTGTCATCAACCGATCCAGCACATGAAGCGCTGGGTCGAAATGCTGCGCTCGCTCTGTGCAAGGCGAGACGACCGGCCCTGTTCCATTGCCCCTGCAGCAAGGTGCCTGCGTCCGATGCGACCGAACTCGCCCTATATGGTGACTGACAGCCCCCCGTCCGAAACAGCGAGAGCCACCTGCGACACCGTCTCGCCGCCGATCGAGGCATTGAGGAAGACGCGTGACAGTTTCGGCAGGAGATCGTTGGTGAGGATATTGTCGATCATGCGCCCGCCGGAATCCGGATCGCGACACTGGCCGACGATGTGGGCGACGACGTCGTCGCCATAGGTGAGCGTTGCGTTCTGGTTCTGCTTCACGCGCTTGACGATACGGTCGAGCTGCAGACGGACGATGAAGCCGAGCATCGACGGCGACAGCGGGTAATAGGGGATGGTAACGATGCGGCCCAGCAGGGCCGGCGGAAACACCTCCAGCAGCGACGGACGCAGCGCCTCGGCGAGCTTCTCGGCATCAGGCGCGTTCGGATCGGTGGCGGCGCGGGAGACCTCGTCGCTGACGCTGCCATTCAGCATGCCCTGCGCCGCATGCATGATCACATCGGTGCCGACGTTGGAGGTCAGCAGGATCAGCGTGTTGCGAAAGTCGATCCGACGGCCCATGCCGTCTTCCATCCAGCCCTTGTCGAACACCTGGAAGAAGATCTCGTGCACGTCGGGATGGGCCTTCTCGACCTCGTCGAGCAGCACCACCGAATAGGGCTTGCGGCGCACCGCCTCGGTGAGCCTGCCGCCTTCTCCGTAGCCGACATAGCCCGGAGGCGCGCCCTTGAGGCCCGAGACCGAGTGCGCTTCCTGAAACTCGGACATGTTGATGGTGATCAGGCTGTCCTCGCCGCCGTAGAGGGCTTCCGCCAGGGCCAACGCCGTTTCGGTCTTGCCGACACCGGAAGGGCCACACAGCATGAAGACGCCGATCGGCTTGTTCGGGTTGTCGAGCCGGGCGCGGTTGGTCTCGATGCGCTTGGCGATCATGGCGAGGCCGTGCGCCTGGCCGATAACCCGCTTGTTGAGCGTCTCGGTGAGGTTCAGGATGGTCTCGACCTCATCCTTGACCATCCGGCCGACCGGAATGCCGGTCCAGTCGGAGATGATGCTCGCCACCGCTTCCTCGTCGACATAGGCATACACCATGCGCTCGTCCTCGGGGATCGCCGCGAGCTCCGCCCGCTTTTCAGCGAGTGCCGCGCGCACCGCCTCCTCGTCGCCGAGATCGATGCCGAGGTCGACAGCCAGCGTGTCGATCGGCGGCACGGCCACGCCGTTGGCCTCCCCGCCGGCAACCTCCGGCAATGAACCGTCTGATGGAAATGGCATCTCTGCCAGCGGTGTCCCACTGGTGATCGCCTTCAAGGCACGGTTCAACTGCCGGATTTCGGCGACAAGCCTACGTTCACGCTCCCACTCGGCGCGCACATCGGCCGCCTCCTTCTCGACCTTGTCAATCTCGGCGACCACCGCCTCCATGTCTGCCGCGCGGTCGAGCCCCAGGTCGATGTCGGCAGCAAGCGCGGCACGCTCTGTTTCCAGCAGGCCGCGCCTCGCCACGAGATCGGCGAGACGTGCCGGCTGCGCCGCCTGGCTGATCGCCACACGCGCAGAAGCGGTGTCCAGCACGCTGACGGCCTTGTCGGGAAGCTGGCGCGCCGGAATGTAGCGGTGTGACAGAGTGACGGCGGCCTTCACGGCGCTGTCGAGAATGCGGACCTGGTGGTGTTCCTCCATCGGTGTCAGCAGGCCGCGCACCATGGCAATGCAGCGCGCCTCGTCCGGCTCGTCGACCTGGATCGGCTGGAACCGCCGCGTCAGCGCCGGATCCTTCTCGAAGTGCTGGCGGTATTCCGCCCAGGTGGTGGCGGCAACGGTGCGCAGTGTGCCGCGGGCGAGCGCGGGCTTCAACAGGTTGGCAGCATCACCGGTGCCGGCTTGGCCGCCGGCGCCGATCAGCGTGTGCGCTTCGTCGATGAACAGGATTGTGGGCACAGGCGAAGCATGCACGGCGTCAATTACGGCCCTGAGCCGCTTCTCGAACTCGCCCTTCATCGAGGCACCGGCCTGCAGCAGGCCGAGGTCAAGGGCGCAGAGTCTGGTGCCGATCAGCGCCGGCGGCACGTCGCCCTGCACGATTTTCTGCGCAAAGCCCTCGACGATCGCCGTCTTTCCCACGCCCGCCTCGCCGGTGAGGATCGGGTTGTTCTGACGCCGCCGCAGCAGGACGTCGATAATCTGGCGGATCTCCTCGTCGCGGCCGACGATCGGATCGAAGTCCTTCGAGCGCGCGCGCTCTGTAAAGTCGATCGTGAATTGGGCAAGCGCATCCTCCCCGGCGCCGTCGGCCGCGCCGCCGTCCTGCGACGCAACGCCGGCCGCACTCACTCCAGGCGCGCCGGCGGCAAAGGCCGGCCTGCTCCCGTCCTGAGCACGCGCGCCGGTCTCGCTCGAGCCAGCCAAAATATCGTCGATCGAGCGCACCAACACATCGCGGTCGATCTTGTCGAACTGGGAGGAATAGCCCAGGAACTGGCGCCAGGTCGGACGCCGCCCCATGGCCGCAAGCAGGACATAGGCGGATCGGATCCGGTGATCGCCGAAGCGCAGCGTACCTTCGAACCAGGCCTGTTCCAGTACCTCCTGAAACGGTGCCGCCATGCCAGGGAGCTCGGTCTGGTTCGGCTTCAAGGCTCGCAGCGCTTCCTGCAAGTCGGCTGAAAGCTTGGCGAGATCGGCTCCGAAATGGCGCAACAGATGGACCAGATCGCTGCCGTCGTCCAGCGACAGGTAGTAGAGCCAGTGCACGATCTCGAGATTGCGGTGTCCGGAGCTTTTGGTCAGCCGCATTGCCTTTTCCAGGCAGCCGTAGCTCACCGTGGTCAGCTTGCCGGTGACCGTTTCAACAAGGATATCGCTCATCGCCGTCCTCCTCGCTCGCTCGGACGTCCTGTCAGTTTTTCAAAGCCGTGTGGGCGCGTGTCGGGCGGAACCGGGTGTCCCGCAGCATGGGCTCGTCCTCGTCCTCCACCGCGGCGACCGAGGTCCGGTCACCGTCAGTCCCCGGACGGGGCATCAGCCAGCCGATGTGGCCAAGGGTCGCAGATGCGGTCCTGTTCATCGTTACTGGCGCCGCACAGCGCTTGGGCAGGGCCAGTTCGATCTCGTATTCGGTCTCCAGGCCGAGATAGAAGTCGATCAGATCGAACAGCTTCTCGGTCCAGAAGTTGCGCTTCACCCGGGTGGAGGGCAGGAAACGTCTGTACTCCTCAAGATCGCGGGCGTAGAGGCGGATGCGGATCTTGTCGCTTACGCTGTAGACTCTTGCGCCGACCATGGTGTTGATGCCGAGCCTTCCGCCCGAAGGGCCGTCGCGGCCGATCGCCAGTTGGTCTTCCGGATCGAGCCGCAGCCAGGCGCCGACGCATTGCTCGATCTCTGTACGGATCCCGAACACCCCGGAGATCAGCGCTTCAAGCCGGGCCGCGCTCTTAACCTTTGGTGCCATCAAGCCGGCGTAGAACGCCTTCACGCGGTCATCGACGCCGTCCTGGTCGCGATAGATCGGCGAGCCGAGGCCGATCGCGGACGAGATGTAATCCTGGAACCGATCCTCGCGCGGGCGGTCATGCTGCGCGATGGGGCGCGCGTCGGACCATGCCCGATAGAACAGCTGGATAAAGCGGTTGTTGAAGACATCGAAGCAGCGAGCAAGCGCATCATCGCCTTGCCGCGCTCGCGTGTAAGCTTCTTCGGTCAGGGATACCGGCAGTGCACCCTGGGGACCAAGCAGGCCAAGGAAGCGGACGTAAAGCAGCAGTGCGCCATCCTGACCGTCTCTGGCGATCCGATCGATGGTCAGGCTGGGAAAATCCATCGACGGGTCCTGGCCGAAGCGTACGATGTCCTCGGCCCGGCGCCGGCTGCGGCCAATGCGCGGCAGTGGCGGCCGTTCAGCATCGGCGGCGGGCGCAGTTTCGGCCTCGAGACGGCGTAGCACCGCGAGCACATCGTTACGCCCCGGTTCCCGCTCTATCGCTTCGGCGAGGGCATCGAAAAGCGCGTGAAATGGCTGACGGGGGGCTTGGTCGGGCCGGACGGAGAGTGCGGCCGAAGCTTCGGGGGCTGCAAACTCGGAAACGTCGAGGGCGCCTGCTTCCGGGGCAGCCGCGTCGGGGCGGGAGCCTGCCGTCATATCACCCCCCGCGCCCCGATGCGCGGCGGCCAGCGCATGATGACGCCGCGCTCCGTGGTTGCGATGATACACTGAGTGAAGTGGTTGATCGCAGCATACTCGGAAAGGAAACGATCGAGCACGGCGCCGAGCAAGAAGGCGCTCGCCCCCTCGAACGCCTTGTCGTCGAGGGTGATGGTGATCTCCAGCCCGCGCGCGACGCCAGTGCCGGTCTTCTGCTGCAGCCGGCGCACCACCGGCCGGGTCGACACCGAACGGACTGACTGCACCTGCCGATCCGCGGCGATGTCCGACAGCGGAGCGAAAACACCCAGGATTTCCCGTAGCGACTGGCCGTCCCGGCCGGCGGCGTCATGAATCAACCCCGTGTGATTCAGCGCGAACAGGTTGATGATCCGCCAGGCAATCGCGCCGACATGACCGGCCTCGCCAAGCCTCTCGTTGTAGGACAGAAGCGGTGCGCGTGGCGCCGTCGGACCGGCGACGCAGTCGACCCGGATGCCGATGTCGTCGAGCAGGCGAAAATCGCCGCTCTCGCGCTCCTCCGGCTTCAGCCCGATCGGCAGATCGGCGGCAAGAGCCCGGTTGGACGCCAACACCTTGAGCGAGAGTTCAGACAGCCGGCGCTGGCCGTCCGCACCGTCTGTCACTTCAGAGCCGCTCGAAATCGAGATAAACGTCTCCGTACCAGTATAGACAGTGTCGACCGCCTGCCGCGTCGACATCGACGACTGCCGCCGCGGCAGCCGCCGCGTGGTGTAGAACCAGCGACGGCTCGCCCGATCGGCATCGGGTGCAACGCTGTAGAGCGGCTCGACCGGAACCTTTTCGCCGCCGGCGAAATGGGCGTTCACTTCGAGCACCCGATGCACCTCGTAGTCGAGCGGCCGTGTCCGGTCCGCGATGATGGGGAATTCGTGCTGACCCTTGGCGACCGGGACACGGTCCGTCGCTCGCTCGAACAGGTTGACGGCCGGCACGGTATAGAGCGCGAAGCGGTCCTTCTCGACATGGGCCGGCAAGATCGGATCGACCTCATCGAAGGCAAAGATCAGCTCGAATGACTTCGCTTTCACCGACTGCAGGAGCGGACGCAGGCGATTGAGCCGGAAGCCGAGGAACGCACCGGGGAAATTGAAATAATCGCGCAGATAGTCGAAGCCGACGAACAAGCGCTTGTCGTTGCGCAGCAGCGCATCACCTTCCTGGAAGCCGACCTGCTCAAGGCAATCGAGCGGGACGCGGCGCACCGTCGCCTGACCGAACGCGTCTTCGGTTCTGAGATGGATCGAGACGGTGTGACCGAACAGTTGTTCGTAGACCCGCGCCATCATGCCGAGCGGGCCGACGAGGTGCACCGGCAGGCTGTCAATCCTGCAACCGGCGACGTGGAATTCCGGCTTGGCGGCCGCATCCGCGTCACTGATTTCGTCTTCGGGATCCTCTGCCGAACGGTGCGTGAAGGAAAGCGCCAGGCCGGCGCGTACCCGGCGGTCTTCGGCGAGTTCCGTGCCGAGGACGGCGACCTGGGCAGCAGAGGCGAGGTACCGGGCGTTCGTCAGTTCGAGCGGCCACAGCGTCACTGGACGGCACAGGGTAAAACGGCAGCGAACTTCGCCGCGCCGCTCGCGAAAGACCGCCTCCATCGCAGCATGACGCTTGATCGTGATGCCGGCGCGCAGGTTGGTGTCGCCGTATTTCGGCGTCATGCGCGCCAGCACCAGCGACGGAATAGGGGCGAGCGCGCCTGGGTAGAGTTGCTCGAACAGGTTGGAGGTGAATTCGGAGAATTCATGCTTCAGCTTGAGTTGCACGCGTGCGGCAAGAAATGCGGCGCCTTCGAGCAGCCCCGACAGCATCGGATCCGAACGGTCCTCCAGGAGGCCGCCGAGCCGTTCCGCGACGGCGGGGTAGGCAGCCGCGAAGGCCGCGCCATCCTCTCGCAGATAGGCGAGCTCCTGATTATAAAGATCGAGGAATTCGCGATTCATCACACGGCTCCCGTGATCTTGATCCGGCCGAGTCCCGGGTCGACGTCCGCGATGAACTCGCTCGGAAGTCGCACCGGGTCGCAGCGCAATTCGGCGCTAATGACAAACCGGACCTTGAGATCAGCCGGATCGACACTTTCGTCGCGCGTCACCGTTAGAGTCTCAGGTGCCATCCGTGGTTCGAAAGTCAGGAGTGCATTGCGAATGTCGGCCGCCAACGCGTTGATCTGAAAACTGTCGACGACGTGAACGGAGAGATCGGGAATTCCGAAATTGAGGATCGAACGCGCCACCTCCGGAAAATCGTCAAGGCTCTGGCAGGAATCGAGATTGATGGTGTTGAGCAGGTTCTCCAGATCGCGCTTGACTTCTGAAAGCAGGGCCTGGCTGGAAATGCCGTAGGCCCGGGTGAGGCGGCGTCCCTCGCGAACCCGCTCTGACGCCCCGGAATCGCGACGCTTGCGTTGCGCCTCGCGGTACTCCTTGTCGTCCATGGCGCGAAACGCCCACATGAACGGGGAGTGCAGCTTGTTGTCGCTCGTCGCCATGCCGCCCCTGCCGGATCAACCTTGATGCCTTCTCCTCGCCGGCCGACCCATGCACCGATCGATCCGCCGGCGATTCAGCCAGAACGCCTGTCGATCCAGTGCAGTCCACTCGCCCCGAGGCACGCTTTGGCGTAAATGCCTTAAGTACGCCTTGCCCAATCGGCTGACCTGAGAGTGATGCCAGAAACGCAGCCGGATCCCGATCACAGGACCGGGACCCGGCTTGGGCGTCGGTCGCTTTACTTGACCTTGTTGGCGGCCACGTCGTAGGCGAAATCTGTGGTCGCGCCCTTCGAGCCGTCCTTGTTCTGCTCGGCGTACTCGATCTTGAACTCGCGGAAGTTCAGAGCGAACGATTCCACGAAGATCTCGTCGTTGCGGGAACCGCCGGTCTGATAAGACGAGACCAGGCAGTGCTTGAACGTGATCTTGAAGTACTCGATCGGAGTGTCGCCGGCCGCCTTGCGGCAAACCAGAACGCATTCGTCGATGTGACGGCCCTTGCACATTTCCTGGACCAGCTTCGGCGAACCCTTCGACGCAACGGTCGTGAAGTGGAAGTCCTGGACCTGCACCTTGCCGGAGCCCGCACCCGAACCCAGGTGAGCGGTGCCGGTCTGATTGCCGCCCCAGGACCAGGAAATGATGTCGAACTCGCCCTTGTGCTTGTCATCCTGGGACTCGCCTTCGATGCCCTGGATCTTGAGGAAATAGTCAACAGCCATAGTCGTTCTCCTTTTCAATATTTCGCGCCGCGTCCGTGCGGAGAGCGTTCAATTCACAATTACTTTCGATATCTTTCTTCGGGCGAGCGGCGAGGCGCCATCACGCCCTTGTTGTTGTTGGAGCGGGATCTCTCCGGCACCCAATCGGGCCATCGGTCCTGCTCATGTTTCGGGCCGTTCGGCCCACTCGGGGGTACTATCCCGTTGCGCGCAGATTCTCCGCGCTTCCGCCCGAGAGCCCGGGCGGAGTCCGTTTCGAATCAAGCCTCTCGTTGATCCCGGCTCAGCGTCCCTCAGGTCGCAGGCATCAGCTGTCCTGCGGGATACGCGAGGTCAGGCTCATGCCGATGTCCATACCTTCGAGCTGGTAATGCGGTCTCAGGAAGAACTGGGCTCGATAGAAGCCCGGATTCTCCTCGTCGGCGACAATCGTCACCTTAGCCTCGCGGAGCGGTTTGCGAGCCTTGGTTTCCTCCGTCGAATTGTCCGGATTGCCGTCGACGTAATCCATGATCCAGTCGTTGAGCCAGCGCTGCAGCTGAGCGGCCTCCTTGGTCGAGCCGATCTTGTTGCGCACCATGACCTTGAGGTAATGGGCGAACCGGGTGGTCGCGAACATGTAGGGCAGCCGGGCCGACAGATTGTCCGACGCGGTGGCGTCTTTGCCGTCCTTGCCGGAGAAGGTCCTTGGCTGGAACACTGACTGGGCGCTGAGGAATGCAGCCTGATCCGTGTTCTTGCGATGGATGAGCGGGATCAGGCCGAGACGCGAGATCTCGTTCTCGCGCCGATCGGAGATCGCCACTTCCGCCGGGCACTTCTGGTCGACGCCGCCATCATCGGTCTCGAACACGTGGGTCGGCAGGTTCTCCACCAGACCGCCGGATTCGACGCCGCGGATGCGCACCGTCCAACCGAATTCCTTGTAAGCCCGGTTGATGTTGGCGGCCATGGCGTAGGCGGAGTTCATCCAGGCATAGTTGTCATGGCTGCCGTCCGGGAACTCCTCTTCGAAAGCGAACTCCTCGACCGGATCCGATTTTTCGCCATAGGGCTGACGGGCCAGCACGCGCGGCATCGTCAGACCGAGATAGCGGGAGTCCTCGGATTCGCGGAGCGTGCGCCATTGAGCGTGCAACGGCGTGTCGAAGATCTTGGACAGATCGCGCTTTTGCGGCAATTCCGTCCAGCTGTCCATCTCCATGAGCTTCGGTGAGGCCGCGGCCAGGAACGGTGCGTGCGCCGCAGCCGCGATCTTGGAAATGCCGCGAAGGATGTTGATGTCCTGCGGCTCGTAGGAGAACTCGTAGTCGCCGACCAGGCAGCCATAGGGTTGGCCGCCCAGCTGACCAAACTCGGCTTCGTAGATCTGCTTGAACAGCGGGCTCTGGTCCCACTTCGCCCGGCCGTAGCTCTTGAACACGCCGGCGAGCTCCGACTTGGAGATGTTCAGCACGTTCAGCTTCAGCGTCGCGTCAGTCTCCGACTCGTGGACAATGTAGTCCAGGCCGCGCCAGGCACTTTCGAGCTTCTGGAACGACGGGTGGTGCAGGATCTCATTGACCTGCTCCGTCAGCTTCTTGTCGAGCTTGGCGATCATCTCGTCGATCGTGTCGTAGATGTCGCCCTTGATGAGGTTGGCGTCGGCCAGCGCCTCGGTGAGGAAGGTCGACATCGCGTCGTCGACCAGGCGGTTCGCCGTCTCGTTCTCGCTCTTGATCCTGAAATTCTGCTTCAGGATCGACGCAAACTCGTCAGGGCTCGGAGCCTCAGTCGCACGCTCGGCGACCCCGGCGCTCTTGCCGACGTCCTGCTGAGAAACATCGGTATTGGCCATCACTCGTCTCCCGTCTTCTCGCTCGCCTCACCGTCCGAAGCCGCACGGGCCTGGTCGGCCTCCATTTTCTTGGCGAGCGCCTCCATCATGGCCGGATCCTTCAGCAGCTCCTCGAGTTGCCCGATCGCCTGCATCTTGCCGTCCATCATGGTGCGCAGGGTCGCCAGGCTGCGGCGTGCGTCGAGAAGCTTCTTCAGCGCCGGCACCCGCTCGGCAATCCGGGCCGGGCCGAAATCCTCCATGCTCTTGAAGGTGAGGTGGACCTGCATCTTGCCCCCCTCCTCCTCGCTGAGCTTGTCGTCGACCACGAAAGATGTGCCGGGCTCGATGGCCTCCATCCGACGGTTGAAATTGTCCATATCGATGTCGAGGAACTTGCGATCGTCGACGTCCGGTTTTTCCTTGCCCGGGCTGTCGCCCGAAAGATCGGCCATGATGCCCATGACAAAAGGAAGCTCGACCTTCTGCTCAGCATCAAACGGATCTTCATAGAATATGTGGACGCGTGGAGGACGATTGCGCTTGATAAAGCTTTGTCCGCTTTTGGACGCCATCTTGCTTGCCCCTTCCTAGACAATCATCAAAGTTCGATGCTTTGGATTGCGCTTAGCTCTGCGCAGTCAAACTGATGCTTTTCCAACCGCTGCTACGAAAGATCCTGAATTACTCTCTCGGCCAGCGGCGATGACAATGAATTTAATCTGCCAATTGCCCCCCACCAGTGACCCATGTCACAAGATCCTCGGTCGCTGCGCCCTTCCCCTCTTCGAGGACACGCCTTCCGTAACGTCTTGTCAAGACCTGCAGGTCCGAGAAGGCCCACAAATCATGCCCTTGGCGTTTCTTGCCGGCGTTTTGACCGGGACACGATAGAAGTCCCTCTGCCGGTCCTCAGTCCTCCGGTCGGAAGAACGCATCGAGCAAAGTCTCGAACGAGCTCGACGACATGCCCTGGGCATGTTCAAGAAGCAGCGGGATCGGGCTGGTCGGCTCCCGCGACGAGAAGAATGCCCTTACGCTTGCAATATGAGCCATGGCGTCACCGCGACTGGCGATCTCGGGCGGCTCGAAGCCTTCGAGGTCGTCCTCGTTCATGCCATCGAAATCGTTGAGTTCCTGCAGACGGTCGTTGGACAAGGTCAGGCCGTTCCGGCCGAGAACCAGGCTGGCATCACCAAAGCGGCGCGGCATCAGGATCCTGAGCGCATCGAGATAGGATCGTCCGACGAGGCCGCAGGCCTCGCGCACCAGGAAAACGGCCGGATGGGATGGCTCGAACCGAATGAAGTAGCGCTCGACTGCCTTCAGTATTTCACGCGCCTGCGCAGCGTTCGCGATCGCGCCGGCGGGCAACGCGCTGCCAGCGATCGTTTCGGATGCATTTACGCCCCCCTCAGCGTCCCCTTCTTCGCCATCCCCGGCATCAGCCGTGCCGGCCGGCTCGCCGAGGAGCTCGCCCAGTTCCGCAAGAATCGTCTGGGCCAGGTCCCGCACCGGCCCCAGCGCCGGACTGGTGGCATCGGCACCGGCCTCCTCGAGCTTCTCGTCACAGATCTTCATGATCGCGTCGACAGCTTCGGTGATCGACGCAAGATCCGCCCTGAGGGTTTCAATCTCCTCCTGCTCGACATCGTTTGACGACAGGGCCGCCTCGAGCGCGCCGAGTGAGAGTGTCGTCTCGTCGCTCCGGGCGGTCAGCTTACCCTTGGCGATGGCGATGGTGCGGTAGCTGATCGGTCCGCTTCGCCGCGACTTGAACAGCGGCGCCGCCTCGAGAGGCAGCACGATCGTCGGGCGGCTGACCAGAAGTTCCAGGGTGCTCATGCGCCCCATGAAGCCAAGCGCGGCGTCGCAGGGATGGATGGTGTCCCACTGATGCTCGACAAGTGCGCGGATCAGGCGGATCGTCGCAGCGAACTGGCCAACATTCCCGGCAAGGATGCTGAGTTGAGCCAGCAACGTCAGCAGGCGGAGATCCCGGGTGCGGTCGAGGAAGCCCTCTATCTGCTTGAAAAGCTCGCGAAAGTCGACTTCGGCGCGGTCGAATTCGGTGAACCGCTCCGGCAGGATTTCTTCCGAGGAATCGAGAAATGCAGCAAAGGGCGGGTCCGTCTCATAGAGATCCGGCCCGCTCGGCTCCTCGTCGGACAGTGGTTGAAGGTAACGATCAGGATCGAGATTCACGTTTGCCCCACCCGACCTTTCCGCGCCGCCCGACCGGCCGGTCGGGAATTGAGACCGTCAAAATCTTGACCTTTGCCGGCCAAGCATCGTCCGTTCGAGGATCGTCTTGCTCGGCAAGAACCGGTAATCATCCGCCGCGATAGCGCGGTTGCGCCAGGCGCCGGCCGTCCGGACACTAGTCCGATACGGAGGATGGTTACCGACGGCCGGCCGGCAGGGCCGACCGTCCGCAGCATCATTGCTTCTCCACCAATCGTCCTTCAACGCGGCGGTTCTGCTCGTCAAACGGATCTGCAACCTTCGGCATCGACTTGCCGCGACCGACCGCTTCCAGACGAGCGCTGTCGATTCCGAGTGAAACCAGATAGTCGACCACGGCCGCGGCCCGGTTTTCCGAAAGCTGCTGGTTGTAGTCCGCCGAGCCGAACCCGTCGGTATGGCCCTCGATTAGAAACACCGCGTCCGACAGGGACGGATCGGAGATGCCCTTGGCAAACTCGCGCAGGTTCGCCTTCGCCGCCTCGCTCAACGCGAAGGAGTTGTATTCGAACGAAACCAGCAGGTTGAAGCCTTCGCCATGCGGCGCGGATGCGTCGCCCGAGCCGTCCGGCTGCGCGGCAATCGTGACGCTCGGCTCAAGTCCCGGCGAGGCCGTCGTGGCGGCGTCGGCCGCCGTCTTGCCTTCGCATTCATCGCGCGTACCGATGCACACACCGCGGGTCGCAGCCGGCAGGGTGAACCCCCGGGTTACCAGCTTGCCGTCGTTAAGGGAGCGCTGCGCCTCGAAATGCTTGATCACCTGATCGGCCGAATAGGTCGGCTCCTGTGCCTGAACGGTGCCGGCGGCGAGCCCGAGGGCGAGCGCCGATCCCGCCAGCAGCCCCTTGACGGACCGTGCGATGCCGGAAGGCAATGCCGGCCTAACCCTGTCAAAAGAACTCATCGCGAACTCCTTTCGTCGATCGCACAATAAACAAGCAAGGCCAGGTTTGCTGGCCACCGATCTCTAAATGGGGATGATCGTACCTGGCGGCTGTGTTGAAAATCACGAGGATGCGTCGGCGCTCTCCCCGGCCGACGGCTTTTCCGGAAACGTCTCCCACGCGCATGCGCGAGCACCGCCCCGAGACGGTCCTTTCTCATCACAGCCGCCGACTTTTCCGTGTCCCCCGCACGTTCCCGCTCGAAGCCTGACCGCCAGGGCAGTCAACGCCTCACACCGCCAATTGTAACAAGTGTTCGGCGCTGACGCCAAGGCAATCTCCTTACGGAAGCGGCATCCCGACCTGCGGTGATATCTGTCACAGTGCATTGGCCTCCGCCTCACTAGATTGACAGACAAGGCTCGGACGGACCGTCCCGGGCTCCGGATCAATCCTGAAGAGACGACGATGAACGCGCTCGCATCCAGCAGCAGCCCCACGCCGACGACGGCGGAACGGTCCGCCGGGTCGTGCGCGCTCCGGCGCGGACCGGACAGACGCCACGGACAGAGCGGACCTTGCAAGGTCCTGCTTTACAATAAGGCGTCGCCCCGACTACCCTTGGGGAAGGGGCTACTTTTCTCCAATTTTCTTTCGCAATTCAAAGACGTTGACTGAGGAGTTGACCGTGGTCACCAACACGCTTAGCCAGCAAGACCGCATCGCCGTCCTCAAGTCGGTGTTTGGCAAGGACGTCATCTCCTTGGTTCAGTTCGACTGTGAGGAGGCGATCAGCGAAGGGTTCGAGATCCGACTCGAGGTCGTCAGCGAACGCGATGACCTCGACTTTGACCAGGCGCTCGCGACGCACATGTCGATCCGGGTCCTGACCAACAACGGCGACACCCGTCATTTCGACGGACTTCTGACGGACGCCCAATGGCTGGGTGTGCATCAGGAAGTCTATTATCTCTACCGCCTGACGCTACGTCCGTGGTTCTGGCTCCTGACCAAGACCACCCATTGCCGCATCTTCAAGGACAAGACCGCTCCGGAAATCATAAAGGAGGTGTTCGGCCAATACGACTTTGCCGACTTCCGCGACAAGCTGACCGAGAATTACGACAAAATTCATTATTGCGTACAGTATCGGGAATCGGATTTCGCCTTCGTTTCGCGAATTATGGAAGAATTCGGCATCTCGTACTTCTTCGAGCACAGTGAAGACAAGCACGTTATGGTGCTCGCCGACGCCAAGTCATCATACATGCCCGTGCGTGGGGCCTCCCAGATCCCGTATATTCCGCTCAGCGGCGCCGATCAGCGGGACGAGGAGCACTTCTCCTACTGGGTCCCCAACCGGCGGTTCCGGACCGGAAAGATGACGGTTAACGACTACGATTTTACGAAGCCGAGCGCCTCGCTGGTCGCCGACCGCGATGCTGGTGCGCGCTACAAAGCTGGTTCGCTGGAAAATTACGACTACCCCGGCCGCTATACCGAAAAGGATAAGGGCATGCATTTTGCCAATATCCGGCTGCAGGCCGAGCAGGCAGCGGACAAGCGCATCAGCGCCGCCGGTCAGGTGCCGCGGTTGCATGCCGGCGCGCTCTTCACCCTCACCCGCCACCCGCACAAGCCCCAAAATAAGGAGTACTTGGTGGTACGGGCGAGCCATAGCATTGTTGCAGAGCTCTACCGATCGGGGACGGGGCCACGAACGGAGGAGGCCTATGTCGGGCGCTATGACGTCCTCGCCTCCGACATCCCTTTCCGGCCGATCGCCAAGACGCCCAAGCCGCTGATCACCGGCGCACAGACCGCCAAGGTCGTCGGCGAAGGCGAGATCGACGTCGACGAGTATGGCCAGATCCTGCTCCAGTTCCACTGGGACCGCGACAAGACACCGTCGCGCCGGGCGCGTGTCGCCCAGGTGTGGGCCGGCAAGAATTGGGGCGGCATCGTCATCCCGCGTGTCGGGCAGGAGGTGATCGTCCATTTCCTCGAGGGCGACCCGGACCAGCCGATCGTGACTGGCGCCGTCTACAACGCGGAACACATGCCGCCCTACAGCCTGCCCGGCGAAAAAGAGAAGGCCGGCCTGAAGTCCGACTCGACGAAGGGCGGCGGCGGCTACAACGAATTCGTGTTCAACGACCTGAAGGGCGAGGAACAGGTCGGACTACACGCCCAGAAGGATCTCGACATCGTCGTCGAGAACAACGAGACGCGGCATGTCAAGAACAGCGTGACAAACACGATCGGCCAGAAACGCACGGAGACTATCGGCACGGTCTGGAAAGCCGAGGCCGGCACGAAGATCGAGTTCGTCGTCGGCGCCAGCAAGATTATAATGGAGCCGGCAAAGATCACGATCTCTTCCCCCACAATCGACATCAAGGCCGACGGGATGGTGACGATGAAGTCGCCGATGACGACTGTAAAGGGCGACGGCATGCTCGTTCTGAAGGGGGGATTGGTGATGATCAACTGAGGGCGCGGCAGACGGCCCCCGTGCCGGCCACGCCCCGATCGTTATCGTCCCACGCATGTAACCAGCGAACCGTTCATTCCGAGCCAGAGGACGAGATGCCGTCGCGCATTCGCTACACCAAGGCAAGCCAAGTGTTCGAAGCTTTTCCCGAGCTTGAGGAGGACATCGGCCTCAGCGGCAGCGACGCGGCGCCGGCGCGCTTCGTGGCCGATCTCCTGGAAGGCGACGTGCCAGAGAACGCCATCCTGTTCTTCGCGCATCTCTTGCCGAAGCGCGAAACGGTGTGGTGGGGCGCCCGCTGCGTCGCAGGCCTTTGCACAGAGATGACGGAGGAGGACTCGGCGTTGCTGGCCCTTGCCGAAGCCTGGGTCCGCGATTGCAACGAGGCAAACCGCGCCAGGGCTCTCAAGGGAGCCGACCAGGCCCGACGCAAGACGCCGGCGGCCTGGATCGCCTACGGCGCCGGCTGGGCCTCCGGTTCGCTTGCGCCCGCCGGCCAGCCGATGGCGCCGATGCCGCCCCAACTGACGGCGAAGGCCGTGAACGCCGGCGTCCTGATCGCCGTCGCCGAACAAGGTCAGCGGCAGCGTGCCGAGGCGATGCGGGCGTGCATCAGGGCGGGACTTGCCTTTGGGGAAGGTGGTACGATGCCAACGGTCACGGTAAAAGGACAGACGGCCGCGTAAGGGTGTAACCGCAGCAGGCGGTAGGGGGGAGGGCCGCGAAGCACAATGCGCATTACTCTTCGGATCGAGAACCGGGAATTGCTGCCGACCGGCGGACAGGTCGAGTACGCCTGCTCCGATCGCGGGTTCGATATCGGGCGGCACGAGCATCTTGACTGGAGCCTGCCGGACCCCGAACGTGTCGTCTCGGGCAAGCACTGCGAGGTGCGCTTCGAGAACGGCGCCTTCGTCCTTTACGACGTTTCTACCAACGGCACCTATCTCAACGGAAGCCAGACACGTCTCGACCGGCCCCACGTGCTGCGCTCCGGCGATCGATTGCTGATCGGCGACTATATCATCGGCGTCACTGTGAGCGCTGGAGCGGAGAACCCCGGCGAGCCTCCGGCGCCAGCGGCATCACCGGCGTGGGATGCGCCGTTCGATGCACCGTCCTATCAGGCTCCGGCGCCGCAGCAGCCCGCGCCCTACAGGGACATCTACGAGCCACCCACCAGTTTCATGTCACCAGGCTCAGCCACGGCGTCGCCCTGGCCGACCGACACGCTCGGCCAGGAGGGCCGGCATGCGCCGCCCCCCGCGGATCCGGGCATCGGCGTCACGCCAGACGACATCTGGACCGGTGGCCGCCACGTGCCGGGCACCAGCGACCCGGGCTATTATGATGCGCCGTCGGTCAATTCATCTGCCCGCAGCGGTCCGTCCAACGCCGACCTCCTCGACCATTACGCCCACCAGCCAGTCCTCATCGACGAGCCGGAGCCACAGCAGGCGCCGACACAGGAGCCACAGCCGACGTCGCCGTTCCCACCGCCGGATCACCCGGAAGCGGGCGCCGGAGAGGTGACATCGCCGTTTCCAACCTCGCCCGACCACCAGGCCGAGCCCGATCCGTTTGCCCTCTCCGGCTGGCCGCCCCCCGAGGCCGCGGAGGAGATGGCACCCGCACCGACCGAGGCGACGTCATCGACGCCGATACCGGCGGCGATGTCGACGGAAGATCACGCTGCGCCACCGCCGAAAGTGCGGGCCGCTCAGCAGCCCGTGGCGGCGCCAGCGCCGTCGACGCCCGGTTGTGAGCCTGCGCCGGCTGACGACCGAGACCTGATCGCCGCCTTTGCCGCGGGTGCCGGGATCGACCCGTCCTGCCTGTCTGATCGGGAAGCGGAGGCCTTCATGCGCGAGCTCGGGCAGTTGCTGCGCGGGCTCACCGAAGACGTGATGGCGCTGCTGCAGGCCCGCAGCGAAGTCAAGGCACTGACCCGAAGCCCCAACCGCACGATGATCAGCCGCAGCGGCAATAACGCGCTGAAGTTCTCGCCGACCGCCGCAAGCGCCCTTCAGACAATGCTCGCCAAGGACGTCGAGGAAAGCGGTTACCTCCCGCTTGGGCAGGCGCTGGCCGCCGCGTTCAAGGACATCCAGAAGCACCACGTCTGGACCTATGCCGCCATGCAGAAGGCCGCCGCCCGTTTTGGTGACACGCTGTCGCCGCAGGCGTTGGAGCAGTCCACTCCGGCGAGCCGCAGCACTTTCGGAAACCACAAAGCAAAACTCTGGGATCTGCTCTGCGAACGTTGGACGGCCCACAGCACGACATACGACGGCGGGATTGCCGGATTGTTTACCCATTACTTTACGGAAAGTTATGAAGAACTCAGCGCCGGGAACAAGACGGAGCCCTGACCCGACGGCCTGAATACGACAGAAAGAGCCGACGGAATCCGGCACCGGATCGCGCAAGAAGGGGATGTTGCAGATCAATGTCTTGGTACAGCAAGGTTGCGTGGACGGAGGGCCTGTTCCTTCGCCCGCATCATCTTCAGCAGGCCGACCGATATCTTGAGCACCTCCTCGACGAACGTGTGCGGCTGGCGACGCCCTACCCCTGGGGGTTCGCCGACCTCGAAATCGACCGAGACGTCGGGCAACAGTGCCGGTTTGCGCTCAGGCGCGGCCGCGGCGTGTTCCCCGATGGCACAGTGTTCAACTTCCCCGCCGATGGCGTTCCGCCGGACGCGGTCGACGTGCCGGAGGATGCCGCCGGCCAGATCGTCTGGATTGGCGTGCCGGAGACCACAGTCAACGCCGTCGAGGTCGCCAACGGCCATGACGACAGCGCCAGCCGTTACATTCAGGGCCGCGAGACGATCATCGATTCCACCTCCAGCCTGCGGATCGAGGAGGAGATCGACGTCGCCCACCCGCGGCTCGCCTATTCGATCCGGAGCAATCCGCACCCCGGCCGGGTCTGCATGCCCATTGCCCGTATCCTGGAGGTCAAGGATCAGACGGTGATCTTCGACGAGACCTTCGCGCCGCCGGTGCTGGTGTGCAGCGCCCATCCGGTGGTAACGGGCTGGATAGACCGGGTCATCGGCTGGGTCGAGCGCAAGCTCGGCGAGCTCGCCCGCTATGCGGCCGATGTCTCGGCCGGCGGCGGCCTGCAGAACTTCGACTATTTCACGCTGCAGATCCTCAATCGTGAGATCACGCTGTTCCGCCACCTGCGCCAGTCAGGCTACGTCCATCCCGAACGGCTCTACGAGGCGCTGCTGCAGCTCGCCGGGGAACTTGCCACCTTCGCCACGCGCGACCGCCGGGCCCGTAGCTATCCGGCCTATGACCACGACCGGCTCCACGTCGTGTTCGAACCGGTGCTGGCGGATATCCAGGCCTTCCTGTCGGCCGGCTACGACCGGCGCGCCGTGCGGCTGCCGCTCGAGCAACTTGCTCCCAACGCCTTCAAGTCGACCATTGTCGATCGCAGCCTGTTCACGCAGGCGACATTCGTCATCGAGGTGGCGTCGAAGCGGCCGCTGGTCGAGATCCAGAACGAGTTCCCTCACCTGTTCAAGGTCGGCCCATTCAGCCAGATGGGCAAGATCGTCTATTCCAACCTGCCCGGCATCCCAGTGATCCACATGCCGACGCCGCCGGCGCAGATCCGCACGCTGTCCGACCACGTGTACTTCCGGCTCGACAAGGCGTCGCCCTACTGGCGCGAGTTCAGCCAGGATTCGGCAATCGGCCTGCAGTTCTCCGGCAATTGGCCCGACCTCCAGCTTGAGTTCTGGGCCATCAAGGAAGGGCGCTGATCCATGAACGACGATCCGTTCGGCGTCTCCAAGCGCCGCGACCAGACGATCGTACGACCCAACCCGGGCGGCCGGCGCGTCGCCGGGCCGGCAGGCCCGGACGACCGTGGCCCCCACGATCCGCTGGCGCCGCCGTCTTCGCAACCACGCACGCCTGCCGATCCATGGACCACGGGAGGAGCACCCGATCCTCATGCCGCGACGCCGGCGGGCTACGAATTCGGCCAGCCAACGGCTCCGGATCTCCGCCGGCCGCCGCCGCAGGCCTTTGCGCCGCCGCAGCCCAATCCGGCCACTGAGGCCAGCGCGGCGCCACCTGCCCAGAGCCTCATCGCCGACGCCCCCGATATCTCCCAGATCCGGGTTGCCAACAAGAATCCGATCGTGCGCGCCGCCACGCCGTTGCTGCTTCTGCTCGGGCGGCTGCGGCTCACCATGTCCAACGCGCAATTCGCTGCGCTAATGGGCGACGTCGCCACCGCGATCGGCCGTTTCGAGAAGGAACTGCGCGCCTCGGGTGTCACCGACGACCAGATTCAAACCGCGAAATACGCACTCTGCGCCACGGCCGACGACATCGTGCAGAACCTGCCAGGCTCCGGTCGGCATCAGTGGACGCAATACTCCATGCTGACCCAGTTCTTCGGACAGACAACGGGAGGTGTGGAGTTCTTCGAGCGGTTGGCGCGCGCCAAGCAGGACCCTGCCGTCAACTACGGCGTGCTGGAGGTGATGCACGCCTGCCTGTCGCTCGGCTTTCACGGCAAGTACCGCGCCATTCAGGGCGGAGGCACGCTGCTCGAGCGCGAGCGGCGGGATCTGCACGAATTGTTGCGCAGAGTCCGGCCGCGGCCGGGCGACGACCTGTCGCCGCACTGGAAGGGCCTCGCGCTCGCGGCGCGGCGCGCCGCCTTTTCGCTGCCGGTGTGGACGGTTGCCGCCGTGGCAGGCGCGGTCCTGCTCGGCGGCTACATCACGCTGCGCCTGCTGCTTGCCAATGGCGGCGAGGTTGCGGCGACCCGGCTGGCGACGCTCTACCCGACCGGCCAGATCCTGCTTGCGCGGGCCGGTTATCAGCCGGCGCCCCCGCCGCCGCCGCCGCTGCCGCCCGATCCGCCGATCGACCGACTTCGTGACCAGATCGGCGGTCTCGACGGTGTCGAGCTCCAGCAAAACGGCCAGACGCTGATGATTCGCATGCGGGCACAGTTCGATGTCGCGGCAGCAACGGTCAGGCCGGAGTTCAAGACCCTGATCGAACAGGTGTCACAGGCACTGGTCGGCGAGCCGGGGGACATCCTGGTCATCGGCCATACCGACAGCGACCCGATCCGCAACAATCCGCGCTTTCCGTCCAACTGGCATTTGTCGGTGGCGCGTGCCGAGGCGGTCGCAGAGATCATGAAGGGCATCCTGGAAAGGCCGGAGCGCATCCAGATCGAGGGCAAGGGTGCAGATGAACCCATTGCTCCAAACACGACGCGCGAGGGCAAGGCGAAGAACCGCAGGGTCGAGGTTTTCCTGCGCCAGCCGAGCGGCTAGCGGAAAACCGGCGGGCGATCCGCCGGACGGTCGAGGCGGGTGAAGTCTAGATCGGGGCGGGGCGGCGCCGATCCTTCGGAATGTCACGAGAAGACACGTCACGGGACGGCAACGATGAGATTCTGGTTTGGCATTGCCGCGACACTGATCGGCATCCTGGCGCTGGTATTGCTGATCTGGATCGGCGGCCCGTTCGTCGCCTTCGGGGCGGTGCGGCCGTTCGAGCCGCTGTGGGTGCGCCTGTTGCTCGTGGGACTGGTGGTGCTTAGCATCGGCGGTTGGACCGGATACCGGATCTACCGGCGCATCGCCGCCAACCGGGCGCTGGAGCGCGAAGTGCTGCAGCCGAAGGCCAGCGACGAAGATATCGCGATCCTGACCGAGCGGATGAAGGATGCGCTTAAGACGCTGAGGAAGGCGAGCGGCGGCAAGCGCACCTATCTCTACGACCTGCCGTGGTACCTCCTGATCGGTCCGCCGGGAGTCGGCAAGACCACGGCCCTTGTCCATTCGGGTCTCAAGTTTGCCAATGCCGGCAAGGGTCATCCGCAGGCTGTGGCCGGCGTCGGCGGCACGCGGTACTGCGATTGGTGGTTTGCCGAGAACGCGGTGCTGATCGACACCGCCGGACGCTATGTCACGCATGATTCCGATGCCGAGCACGACCGCGAGGCCTGGTTCGGATTCCTCAACATCCTGAGGCGCGCCCGGCCGCGGCAGCCGATCAACGGCGTCATCGTCGCAATCAGCCTCGAAAGCCTGATGACCTTCTCCGAAGCCGAGATGAAGGAGGAGTCAGAGAAGGTTCGGGCCCGGCTGATCGAACTACACAAGACGCTCAAGGTCGACTTCCCAGTCTATGTGATGTTCACCAAGGCCGACACCGTTGCCGGCTTCATGGAATTCTTCGGCTCCTTCCCGGAGACGCGGCGGCATCTCGTCTGGGGCGCGACCTTCCAGTCGCGCGAGAAGACCAAGAACATGGTGTCGGAAGCGCCGGCAGAGTTCGACCTTTTGGTCGAGCGGCTCAACGAGGAACTGCCGGACCGCCTGCAGGAGGAGCCGGATCCGCGGGCGCGCCTGATGCTGTTCGGCTTCCCGACACAGGTCGCCGCCTTGAAGCCGAAGGTGATTACGTTCCTCAATGCGGTGTTCGAGCCGAGCCGCTATTATCCCAACGCGGTGCTGCGGGGCTTCTACTTCACGTCCGGAACCCAGACCGGCACCGTGATCGACCGGGTGGTGGGCTCGATGTCACAGGCCTTCGGTACAGCCTACCAGGCCGCCGCCTTCTCCGGCCACGGCAAGAGCTTCTTCCTGCGCGATCTCATCAACAAGGTCATCATCGGAGAAGCGGGCTGGGTCGGTCACAACCGCGCTGCGGTGCGGCTCGCCACTGCGACACGGATCGCGGGCTTTGCCGTGATCGGCCTCGTATCACTGGCACTCGCGACGCTCTGGGCAATCAGCTACTCCAATAACGCTGCGCTGATTGACAGGACTGCGGAGGCGGCAACCGCCATCGCTTCGGAGGGCGACGGAGTGATCGACGCCCGTGAGGTCGCCGATGCCGATCTGCGCGAGACGACGGTGCTCCTGACAATGTTGCGCGACCTGCCGGCTGGCTACGGCAACCGCAACGACGGTACGCCGCTGATGGAAACCTTCGGCCTCAGCCAACGCGACCGTCTGATCGCCGCCGGTGTCACGTCTTATCAGACCGGCCTGGAACGCCTGCTCCGGCCGCGCCTGCTGCTGCGTCTCGAAGGCCAGATGGCCGACAATATCAACGACGTCGACACGCTCTACAATCTGCTCAAGATCTACCGCATGCTCGGCGGCAACGCCCCCGAGGTCGACCGTGATCAGATCCTGAATTCGTTCCGTGCCGACTTTGCCGCAACCTTCCCGGGTGCTCAGCTCGATCCGTTCCGCACGCTGCTGCTGGAGCACATCGCCGCCATGCTCGAACTCGACTTCGGCGGCAACAACCTGTCGGCACAGCTCGACGGCGTGCTGGTCGAGGACGCGCAACGCGTGCTTGCCCGCGTCAGCCTGGCCGAGCGCGGCTATGCACTGCTGAAATCGCGGGCACGGGGCATGGCCGGCGAGGACTGGGTCGCGGTTCAGCGCGGCGGCCCGGACATGGAATCGGTTTTCGAGACCCGCAACGGCGACAGCCTCGACACCGTCATGGTCGACAAGCTGTTCACCTATGTCGGGTTCCACAGGGCGGTGCTGCCCAACCTTGCGACCATCAAGGAGGAACTGCAGCGCGACCGCTGGGTGTTCGGCGATATTGCCGAAGCCGACGCCTTTGCCAGTCAGTACCAGTCGCTGCCGAGCGAAATCCTGGCGCTCTACACCAAGGACTTCATCGAGAACTGGGAGACTGCGCTCGGAAACCTGAAGCTCAAATCGCTCGCGGCAGACAAGCCGCTCTACACGACCCTGCAGGCCGCCTCCGCGCCGGCTTCGCCGATCGTGCTGCTGCTTGAGTCGATCCGCCGCGAGACGATCCTGACCCAGGACCAGGAGATTCCCGGCCTCGACGACGGCCTCGGCGGCACGGTGGCAGATGCGGTCTCGGGTGCGGCGGGCAAGCAGGCCGGCACAGAGATCGCCGGCCGGGTGTTCCAGCGCTATGTCATCGACCCGAGCGGCGGCATCGTCCGGATCGGCCTCGAAGCCGGCGTCAAGGCATTTGCACCAGGCGGCCTCGGCAGCCTGGCCACTGCGGCTGGAGCCAGCGGCAGTGGAGGCGGCGCGAACATCATCCCAGGCCGCACGATCGAGGACCATTTCCGGCCTTATCACGTGCTGGTCGAGGGCGAGAACGCCCGCAAGATAGACGCGCTGTTGCAGAACCTGCGCAATATCCTCGACAACCTGCTCGTGATCGCCAACAACCCGGTTCAGACGGAAAGCGCCACCTCCAACGTGCAGATCCAGGCCTCGCTATTGCGCGGCAATGCCTCGCGCTTCCCCAAGCCGTTCGACGACATGATTCTGCAGGCGGCCAAGGAATTCGAAGGAGAGGCAATCGACACTTCGGTGACCCAGCTCAACGAGAAGCTGAAGAACCAGGTCGTCCGCGAGTGCGAGCGCATCGTCGGCCGCAATTTTCCGTTCGTGAACGGCCGCAGCGAGGTGACGATGGCCGATTTCGGCCGTCTGTTCTCACCGAGCGGCATCCTGCAGCGCTTCTTTTCCGAAAACCTTGAACCGCTGGTCGACCGCTCCGGCGATCCCTGGAAGTGGAAGGACGACCTGCCGCAGGCGAAGCAACTTTCAAATGCCACCTTGCGCCAGTTCCAGCGGGCGGAGCTGATCCAGCGCGCCTTCTTCCCGACCGGTAACGCCTTCCCGTCCATCGGCATCCAGATCGAGCCGCGCTCCCTTTCCGAGCAGGCCGATTCCGCCAGCCTGGAAGTCAACTCGAATCTTGTTCAGGTCAGCCGCGTCGGCGGTGGCGGGTTCGGGTTCGGCGGAGCCCAGGCAACGATTCAGCAAATCCCGGCCAACTTTGACTGGCCCGGAAACACGGCGTCGTCGCGGGTAGCGCTCGTGATCCTGCCAGAGGTGCCCGGATACCAGTCGCGCTACGAAATCAACGGCGACTGGGCATTCTACCGCTACGTGCGGCAATTCCGGGCGACATCGGGCCAGCGCGAGTTCGTCATACGCCAGACACTCGGCGGCCGTCAGGTGTCGTTCAACGTCAAGCTGCGGTCCACGCCGAACCCGTTCTTCCTGTCGGCGCTGAGCGAGTTCAAATGTCCGCAGAACTTCTGACCGACGCCCATTGCGGCTTCCACGGCAAACTGCCGGCGCGGATGGATTTTGTGTCCGGCGGGCTGCCGCCCGGTTTCGGGCCGTGGTGGGAGGCCTGGCTCGAGCAGGGCCTGACGACCAGCCGGAATGCCCTCGGCGCAGACTGGGCCGATGCCTATTTCGCGATGCCGATCTGGCGCTTCCTGCTGGTGCCGCTTTCGGGCGACGCCCGTCATCGGCCGCTTGCGGGCGCCTTCATGCCCAGCGTCGACGGCGCTGGGCGAACCTATCCGCTCACGGTGGTGGCCGCCTGCACCGAGCCTTTCGATCCTGATTCCGATCCGGTCGAGACGCTGTGGCCGTGGCATGAAGGCCTCGAGGCGGTGCTGCTGGCGACGCTCGAGCGCGGCGCGACGTTCGAGGCGTTCCGCGACCGGCTTGCCGGCTTCGCCGCCCCGTGTCTTCGTGAAGCCGAGACATCCGCGCCAGCCGGACGGCGCCACACCCGCAGCGACACGCCGACGGACGTGGTTGCCGCAATGGCGGAGACGGCGAACCGGCTCGACGCCGCCTTCTGGTGCCGCAGCGCCGTGGAGGAGATTGTGCTCGCCAGAATCGGCTGCCGGGGTCTGCCGGCGCCAACCGTCTTTCACCGCTTCATGAAGCCGGACACCTTGACCATGGCCGACCTGAAGGGCCCGCAGTGGTCCGCCGCGGCTGTCGCCACCGAGCCGGGAGGACAAGGGCGATGACGTCGAACCCCTTCGCCGCGGCATCCTTTGCCGCCGCGGCGGCTGGTGTGACCCATGTCGGATGTGTCCGCAGTCACAACGAGGACTGCTACCATATCGACGAAGCAGCCGGCGTATTTGCGGTGATGGACGGCGCCGGCGGCCACGACCGCGGAGCCGTGGCGTCAGGACTCGTCAAGACCGCGCTCGCGCGGATCGGCCGACCCGCCAACGCGGAGGATCTGCTTGCCCGGTTCGAGGATCGTGTCGTCCGGGCCAAATCCGAAATGGACGCGCTGGAGAAGCAACCGGGCCATGGTGGCGCCATGGGCACGACGATTGCGGCAATCCTGACATTCGGATCGCATTTCGCCTGCCTCTGGGCCGGCGACAGCCGAGCCTATCGCCTGCGCGACGGCACCTTGGAGCAATTGACCCGGGACCACACCGAGGTCCAGGATCTCCTCGACCGGCAGGCGATTACCCCGGAGGAAGCCAGGACCTGGTCGCGCCGCCACGTCATCACCCGTGCGATCGGCGCCGGGCTGGAGCTGCAACTTGATATTGTCACCGGTTCGCTGCGCGACAAGGATCGCTTCATGCTGTGTTCCGATGGTCTGACAGGGCATCTCGGCGACGACGTCATCCAGAAGGCGCTGTCCACAGGAACACCTGCGCAGGCCGCCCAGGCGCTGGTCGACGACACGCTCGAGCACGGGGCCCAGGACAACGTGACGGCTGTGGTTGTCGATTTCGCGCTGGTTCGAGCGGGAGCAGCGCAATGACCGAAGCGCCTCACATCCTGCCTCGCGGCACCCGCCTCAACGACCTCTACGAGATCGAGGAGAAGATCGCCGAGGGCGGGATCGGCATCGTCTACCGCGCCCGCGACGTCGAAAGCGGTGACCCGGTGGCGATCAAGGTGCTCCATTCCAATTTCGCGCGCGATCCGGTGATCCTCGACCTGTTCAAGCGCGAGGCCAAGATCCTGCGCAAGCTGAAGCACGAGGCGCTGACCCACTATTTCGTCTTTACCAAGGAACCGACGCTGTCGGTCTACTATCTGGCGATGGAGTTCGTCGAAGGGCCGTCGCTCGGCAAGCGGCTCGAGGCCGGGCCGCTCAGCCCTGACGCAATGTTCCGGCTGATCAAGCGTGTCGCTTCGGCGCTGCAGACTGTACACGACCGCGACGTCATCCACCGCGACCTGTCGCCCGACAACATCATCCTGCAAAACGGCGACGTCGGACAGGCGAAGATCATCGACTTTGGCATCGCCCGGTCCAACACCGCAGGCCCGACGATCATCGGTGACGGCTTCGCCGGCAAGATCAACTACGTCTCGCCGGAGCAGGTCGGCCTCTTCGACGGCAAGGTGACACCGAAAAGCGACATTTACTCGCTCGGCCTCGTCATTGCCGAAGCCCTCACCGGTAAGCAGGCCGATATGGGCGGCACCCAGGTACAAATGATCGAGAAACGGCGGACCGTGCCGTTTCTGGACGGCATCGACTCGCGATTTTTGCCGCTGCTGCGCGCCATGCTGCAGCCTGATCCGGCCCTCAGGCCGGCGAGCATGCGCGAGATCGCCGAATGGACGCCCGGCGCGCCGATCGGACCAGCGGCACGGGACGCCACCGTGATCCGCGTCCAGCCGCAGACGACGGCCGAAGACGAGACCGCGGGAGAGGACGAGAACCGGCCGGCCAGCCGTTGGATCCGACGCGTGATGATGGGCGTGTCGATGATTGCTTTTGCCGGAATCGGCGCAGCCGCTGTCTATTATTTTGCAGCCGACACCATACCGGAGGCACCGCAACGCCCGGTTCTGGTAACACCGACGAAAACGACGCCCAGCCAGTCGGATCCCACGATCGTATCAGATCCTCCGGCGGTGAAGCCGACGCTCGTTCTTCCGCCGCCGACGAGCACCGATGAAGAACCGAAGCCGTCGACGACGACACCCACACTCCCGGTCTCACCTACGACATCCGCCGAGGACCCGCCGAGACCGACGACTCCAGTCATTCCAGTGCTGCCGCCGGCGGAAGATTCGCCGGTTCAGGAGGTCCAGTCTCCTCCTGCACTGACGGCCGAAGAACGCATCCGCAAGTTTGTCGTAACCTACCCGGCCGGTGATTGCGTGTTCCTGCAGCCGACATCCATCGGCGAGGAGACCGCGATGGTCGAAGGCTTCGCTTCGACGGTCCCGCCCTTCCTCGCATTCGATAAGGCGTTCAAGGCGGAGCAGGGTTTCGAAGCCAAGATCCAGGTCAATCTGGTGATGCCCCCGCAGTGTCCAGCCATTGACTTTCTCCGCGCAACGCCGTCGGCCAGCGGCGCAAAGACGGATCTGTCGCTCGGGCTCGAGCGCACGGTCATTCCATCCGGCGGCGAGTTGCGCGCCCACGTCGGAGGCATTGACGCCAGTCTTGGCGATCTTGTCACCGTCATGGTGCGCGAGGACGGCACAATCGCCGATCTGACGCCTTTCGCCCTTGAACTGGGCGGCAATCAGACTTTCGCCGTGCCGCTTAACGCCCAGTCGTCAAACGAAGAGATCGGGTTGATCATCGCCATGGTCGGGCCAGGCCTGCGCGACCAGATCCAGACCCTGCGCGGCCAGTCCGCGGCAGAAGCGTTTACCGCCCTTGTCCGAAGCGCGGCCGTACGCCAGGCGACGGCAACGACGGTGAAGATCACGCCATGAGACGGCGGACGAAATCCGTCTTTCTGCCGACACCCGCAAGGCTTCGAACCGGCCGCGACGGATCGCTTGCCCTGATCAACGTGGTTTTCCTGCTCCTGGTATTTCTCCTCGCCGCCGGAACCTTGCGGCCCGCCCTGCCCCCCGGACTGGAGCTGGCGGAGACACTCCATGGTGAAGGGCGCAGTGATCCGTTCGGGGCCGTCATGCTCGACGCGGAAGGCCGGCTGTGGGTCAGCGGCCAGCAGATCGCGATCGAGGACCTCGGATCCGCAATCGCGGCCCGTTCCGATCCGGCGCGGCAACTGACGCTCCTGATCGACCGCAGGGTGACGAGTGACAGGATCGCAGCAGTTGCGGATCGGCTGCAGGCCGCGGGAATTGGTGAAATCACGCTCGTCACCCAGCATCGGGCGGAGCCATGAGCGCCGGGACAACGGCAGCGGACGACCGCAGGCTTGCAGTCCCGGGTCTGGGCGCAACGGATGTTCGTCCGCCGATCTGGCTCGCCGCCTTCGCCGTTTCGTCGGTCCTGCATGCGATCCTGATCGGGGATCTGGTCGACGGCTGGCGAAGGTCCGACCCGCCGCAGCCGCAAGCGGCCGAAACACGACTGACGATCGCGGCCGGAGGTGTCGAATTCAAGCCCATGACGCCGGCAACACCGGCCGATACCGTCGTTCCCGTTACGGCTGCTTCTGCGCCGGTGACGGCGGTTGCCCCTGCCGCGGAACCTGTTCAACCCGTCGCGAGTGTGACGGCGGTTTCGACGCCGGTGCGGCCGACGGTCCCGATCTCGCCCGCGGCCAAGCCCGTGGCAGGTTCGGCGGCACCAATTTCCGCCAGGCCGGCGTCGTCCGTCGCTGCAACGGCGGCCTCCTTTAGGCCGGCTTCCCCGGTTGCTGCGGCTTCCACCTCAACGCCCGACGTGATTGCAGCCCTCCACCCTGCATCCTCAGGAACGGCAGCCACGGCTCTCAAACCTGCCGCCGGTTCGACAGTGATAGCCACCCCGCCGCAAGGAGAGGCTGCGGCATCGGTGCACTCTGTCACCGCCATGTCGCCGGTATCGCCGGCGGAACCGGAAAATACGCCACCGGCCGGAGCCACGTCCGCCGTTTCTGTCGCCGGCGTAGCACCGACAAGTGCTGCGCAAGCCGTTTCTCGCGTCACGGCCGCCGCGGCAGCGCCGCAGCCGGACGCTGGGCGACCGGTGGCCGGAAGCATTGCAACCGGTACCAGGCCGGCCCCCGTAGCCACGGCGGTCCGCCCGTCCGTCGGAGCCGTTTCGAACCCCGAGACCACCACTGCCGCGACCCAACTGGTCCCGGTCCAGCCGCCGATCGTCACCGCGCTGGCGCCGACGACACTGGTCCGGCCGGAGGTGATCCGCCCGGCGCCCGGGGCGGCGGCGCCGGATGCCGTACCGGTCGCTCCCGTTCCCGAGGCGCTTACGCGGGCGGAAAGAATGGCGCAGTTCGTGACCGATTACGATGCAGGGGCTTGCACCCATCTCAGCCCAGCGACCGCGACGGCTTCCGCTTCTGACGACCGTTACGCGGCGGCGGTCACGGCCTATGGTGCAACCATCGATCCGTTCCTGCGCTTCGACCAGGCGTTTTCGACAGCGAACGGCGTCGAAGCGGCCGTCACACTGCAGCTGATCGCGCCGGCGCAATGTCCTTTGCTCGATGCTCTTGGCGTTGCCGGCGGGACCGAGGTCGACGGCCTCATCACACTTGACCGCACGGTGGTGGAAAACGGCGCTGCGGTGGCCGGCAAGCTGTTGCGCGCACCTTTGAGCGCGACCGCGGACGAGGTGATGCTTGTGGCCCACGGCGCTGCGGGCGCCCCGGAACTCTACCTCGTCGATGACAGCGGCCAGGTTCACGATGCCCGACCCTATATCGAGGCAGAAGACGACATGGTCGGCTGGCGCTTCAGCTTTCCCGTGACCCTGACGACGGAAGTCGACGAGGCGATGGTGCTGTTGCTGTCGATCCGCGGCCGTCCAGCCGCAGATCAGCCCGCGCCCTTTACGGTAGACGATGCCGCGCGATTGCCCGGCCTCCTGACGCCGGCCGGCACCTTCACGCTCGCGGCCTTCAAGGTCATTCGCTAGCCGCTACCTGCTGCCGACCGGCGGCGTCGAGAACACGCCGGTCAACAGCACCTCGAGCGCGGAACGCTCCTTCTCCAGGCGCCCTTCAAACCACGTCGTGGCCATGGAGACTGGGATGGCTACGGCCAAGCCGCACGCCGTGGTCAGAAGCGCCACCCAGATGCCCCCGGCGAGCGCCGATGGATCGACGGCGCTGCCAGCCTCCTGCAGCGTCTGGAACGCCTCAATCATGCCGAGCACGGTGCCGAACAGCCCGAGCAGCGGCGCGATCTGGGCGATGAGATCGAGTGCGCGCAGCCAGCTTGTCAGCGCGAACAGACGGTCGGCGGCGCGGGCCGAGATGTCCTCCCTGAGCCGATCCTCGTGCAGGGCTCGATCGGCCGTGTCGCCGTGCTCGGAATCAACCACGCGCCGCTGCTCCATCGCCAGCCGCAACAGCGCTCCGGCAAGCGAGCGTTCGTTGGCGACGAGGCTGCACGCCTCGTCGAGCTGGCCCTTCTGCCACAACGCCAGCGCCTTGCGCGCCGTGGCGTGACGTCCGACGCGCGCGGACGCAAACTGCAGCGTCTTGGCAACGACGATGGTGACGGCGATAACCGACAGTACGAGCAGGATCACGACCACCGGCCCGCCCAGTTCGATCAGCTCCGTCTTGATGTCCATAAGCCCGGTTCCCTTGCCGCGGCCAAATGCATCACGAAGCGGGCCGGCGGAGCGTGCGCAGCCTTGCCCGAGCGCTTTGCCTGTCAGTTTCCGAAAGTGATTGCCGTCCTGTTGCTGGTCTCGAGCAGGTCCGCACAGTGGATGTCGCCCTCACCAGGCGCGGCGCAATTCAGGACGTCGTTGACGAGCAGGCGCGAGATCGTTTCGCATCGTTTGCCGGCAAGGTCGAACTGCAGCACCCTGGTGCGGCCGGGCGTCATGCGCGGGAAGTCAAGCCGCAGGAACTGGTCGACCAGCCCGTCGGCATTAAAGGCGACCACCTCGACGCCCAGCGCATCGACCGGCTGCGGCCGATGGCTGGTCGCGACCACCGACAGCCGGCAGCTGCCGCTGTCGGTGTCCTGCGCGTTGTTCAGCTCGAGCGTGATCTTGTCGGTGGCCGGGGCGCCGGTCTGCGCCGCGACCTCCGGCACCACCGGAAGCATCGCCACAGCAAGAAGCGCAAGAATGGCCACGACCGGCCAACCGGCCGGGTGCCGTTCACGGCGTTGCGCAAAAATGTATGGTTCGGCCGAAACCGTCATGCGTGCTCCCCCCTTGCGGCGCGTGCCATCAATCGTATGAGAGCAGGACGGTCCATTCAACGGCGCCTCCGGTCTCTACTTGAAAAAAACCGGCCTCGATAAGGCCCCGCTGCCAGCACTGGTCGGCATCGACCAGCGAGAACTTCCGATCCTGCACGCAGAGCGTGACGTCGCCTTCGAGGCGGCTTTCGCCGAACCCGTCCTCGACATGGAGATAGTAGATACTTTGCCGGAGCGGCTCCTGGACCACCTGAGCACAGGCGTTGGCCGTCACCGTCCACCAGCCTTCCGTTCGGATGCCGGTCTCGGTCTGATAACCAATCGCGACATTGACGAGGTCGAGCGTGCCGTTGCAAATCCGCAAGCCTGCCTCCGAGGCAGGCGGCATCAGGAGGGTGCCTGCCGCAGCGACACCCAGGCCCAGTGCGAGGCGTCCGGCCAGGATGCCTTGTCCGCGCAAGATCGTTGGAAAGATGACGCGACCGTTCAAGAGGCGCACCTCACGGCAACACTTGGCTCTTTCGGATATTAGGACAATCCGCTCGGTGGCGGAACGGCCAGTTCGGCGATGGTCATGCTATGATGCATTGCCAATGAACGCTCGCGGAGGACGCGACCATTCTTCGCATTCCATCGACCACGTCCCGCCGCCGGCGCCTGATCCTGACGCCGCTGATCGACATCATCTTCCTGCTGGTGATGTTCTTCCTGCTGTCGTCGACCTTCGGGATCTGGCGTCCGTTGACCGTCGGGCTGGATAAACCGAGCGCAGGCTCAAATCCTGCGGCGACCGTCGCCGACCCGGGGGAAGCGCACTCCGGGGGCTATGGCGTCTTCATCGTCGTTATGCCGGGCGAGACGGTCGACGGTGACGTGGCGCAGCCGCGCATCCTGGTCAATGGCGAGCCGGTGGCACCAGCCGCGCTCTCCCGACAACTTGATGCACTCGCCGAGCGCGGAGCGCGGACTGCGGTGCTTCAGCCGGCCGCTTCAGCCACGCTCCAGGACATCGTGCTCGTGCTGGACCGGGCACGAGAATCCCGCCTTGCTGACGTGACCGTGAGTTTTCGTTGACTGACAGCGCGGCGCGGAGTGCGCCGCACTTGCCGAAGACGAAAGAAAAGGCCGGCACATGCCGGCCTTTCTGCCTTGCAGCATCCGCCTGGTCAACGACCAATGGCGCCGCCGATGATGCCGCCCACCACTCCGCCGATCAGCGCGGCGCCGAACGCGGAACCGTTGTCGTTCTGTGCCGGCTGGCGTCGGGTCGCGGTACGATCGGGACTATTGGACGTGCCGTTCGCCGACGTTGTGCTGCGCGTTGCCGTGGCACGACGGGTTGCGGCCTCCGCCGCGATGCGGCGCTGCTCGGCCTCGTAGGCGATGTATTGCACTTCCGTCTGAGACGCGAGCACCTGATACTGAGCCCCGGTAAAGAAGCCGGTCGGGACAATGCCATTGGCGGTCTGCCAGCCGCGCACGGCGTTGCGGGTGGCCGGGCCGAAGGCCCCGTCCGGCCGTCCCAGTTCGAAGCCGGCAAGCTCGAGCCGCGCCTGTACCTCCTTGCGCTTTGCCCGATCCCAGCCGAGTTCGGCTTCGGTCGCCTCCGTGCCCGGCACGGTCTTGATCTCGTCCGTTATGGAAAGCTTGACGCCGGCGGGAGCGACCGCCGTCGGGGTCGCAGCCGCCTGATCGCGTGTCGCCTCAGGCTGCACGGCCACATACTGGCTCGATGCCTTCACCCGCTCGATGGCATTGCGCGCAATGTCGGCGAAGTGCCCGTTCGGATAGGCCGCAAGATAGGCTTCGTAATCGGCGACGGTTCCACCCTTTTGAGCGAATTCGAACAGCGACTTCTCCCGATCCCAGGCCACGTCGTTGGCCGAAGGCGTGGTCGAGGTCGCCGCCGGTGCCTCGGGCTTCGCCTCGACGGACCCGGTCGGGCTCTGCAGGGCCGCAACCTGCTGACCTGCAGGGGCGGTGCTGCGCTTGTTGAGATAGACTTCGCCGATGAGCGAGGCGTTGACCCAGGGGCGCTGCCGCTCGTCGGTCGAACGGTAGACGTCGCCGGTCACGCGGGTCATGACATTCTGGATCGGGGTATCGGGCGTGTCGATGTGCTTGAGCAACGCGGTGGTAAATGGCGAGTTGGTGCCATCGCCGTCGAGAGCGACGTCGCCGGGACTTGTCGCAAAGGCGATCACCGAACCTTCGCCGCCGCCGTCGTCCATCTTGATTTCGGCGAGGCCGGTGCCGATGGAGGCCGAGCGGCTCGGCGACATGCGCCGGGCCAGGGTGCGGGCGAGCGGATTGTCGCGGCATGCGTCGAGGAACACCATGCGGACCCGCACGTCGTTCGACATCTGGCGCACGACGAAATCCATGGAAATGGTCTCGAAGTCCAGGGCGGTCTCGTCCTCGAACTTCGCATCGGTCGGGATCAGATAGTTCTGTCCACGCACCTGCATGCCGTGTCCGGCGTAGAATAAGAGTGCAATCTCGGCGCCGCGGGCCACTCGGGCGAAATCGCCGATGGTACGCCGCATCGACATATAATCCTGATCGTAGCCAGCAACGACCTCGAAGCCGAGATCCCGCAGCTTGGTCGACATGGCCTTGGCGTCATTGACGGGATTGGGCAGCGCCACCGCGTTCTGATAGGCGCCGTTGCCGATCACGAGGGCAACGCGCTTGGCAAACGCGGGAGCCGAGCCCAGCAGCAGAATGGCCACAACGGCGATCGCTCTCCTGAACATGTGAACCTCTTGTTTGACGCTTAGCGTCTCTCCGAATCTTCAACCGGGCGTTCTGTGCGCTAGGATGCTCGAAAATATCGGATCCGGCCCAAGCGAGCTGTAATACTCATCACGAAAAACCGCCGCCGACGCCCACGACTCCTCGCGGCAGCGAGAAGGCGGGGCGCGGCGGCTCTGTAATAGCGGTAGCTTACGGCACTTCCAACGGCCTGAATAGTCTGTCGACGCGAAACTGACGCAATTTCGACGCTCCGCGGCCGTTTTTCACGAGGTTTTCACGCCGAGCCCCGGCCGTTCGCAAAGCCTTGTGCGAGCGGTCTGACCTGGCTGGACCGCGACCGGCGCAATCCGCCGGCCGCCAAAGGCAATTTCTACTTGTCGACGCCGCCCCAGATCGCCTCGGCGGTGGCGACCACCAGCTCCAGTTTGCGCTTCTGGTCGTCCTCGGTGACCTTGTTGCCTTCCTCGGTCGAGGCGAAGCCGCACTGGGGTGCGATGCCGAGCTGGTTGATGTCGCAATATTTCGAGGCTTCCTCGAACTTGCGCTTCAGGTCGTCGAGGCTTTCGAGTTCCGGGGTCTTCGTCGTGATGAAGCCGGGCAACACCCGCTTGCCGCCCTTCGGCAGCAGCCGCAACGGCTCGAGCGAGCCGGCCCGCTCGGTGTCGTACTCCATGAAATAGATATCGATGCCGGTCTTGTTGAAGATGGCGTCGGCCGCAAGGTCGTAAGCGCCTTCGGCGGCATGGGTCGACACAAAGTTGCCGCGGCACAGGTGCATGGCGATCTTCATGTCCGCCGGCCGATCCTTGATTGCCTCGTGCATCATCCAGGCATAGCGGTCGATCAGCCAGTCCGGATCCTGACCCAGCTTCTTCTTGTCCTCGCGATGCTTCGGATCGCACAGGTAGGCGAAGAAGATATCGTCCATCTGCAGATAACGGCAGCCGGCGTCGTAGAACGCCTGCACAGCCTTGGCGTAGGTCTTGGCAAGATCCGCGAACAGCACGTCGAGGTCCTTGTACTCCGGCGGTGCGATGTCGGCGGGCGCGGTGCGGAAATGGCAGCAGGACGGGCCGGGGATAGAGATCTTGGGCTGCACCTTGGTGACCGATGCCAAGTAGCGGTAATGGTCCAGCATCGGGTGGTCGGCGGGGAAGTCGAGCCGTCCCGGAATGGTGGGGAAGATCGGCCGGAGCTTGACGCCGTGGAACTGTACGCCCTCTTCGCGCTCGACCAGTTCAAAGCCGGTCAGATGTCCCATGAAGTCGTAGTGCCAGAACGACCGTCGAAACTCCCCATCCGTCACCGCCTTGAGACCGACGGATTCCTGCAGGGCGACGGCATCGGCGATCGCTTGATCCTCGACCTTCCGGAGTTCCTCGGCCGATAGGGTCTTGTCCTGGAAATGCCGTTTGCGTGCCTCTTTGACAGCCTCCGGCCGCAGCAAGCTGCCGACGTGGTCGGCACGGTAAGGGGCGCCGGTGACGGGCGTAGCCATTCTTGAACCTCCCTTTGCAGCGCTTCGGATGCAGTCGCGAGCCTGGCACGCGATCGGCAAGGCGGTCGTTGACCGATAAGGCTCCGCCGCCTGTCGCCGTGTGCGCTCATCCGAAGCTGGACTGAACGCAGGCGTCCATTTCGCGCGTCTCTACAAAAATCGCAACCGCAAAACACGTTAATTAGTTTCTGGCTACCTTGGATGCCATGCGACCCTGCACCCTCGCGGTGTCTGGCCAACCGCTCCGCCTGCTGCCTTTGTGCTCATCCTCTTTGCTCCATCGCGCGACGCAGTTCGAAGGCATTGGTCCGACGCCCTCCACAGCCATTTTCCGGCCTCGATGCCATGCGGGCGCCATTGCGCCCGAAGACAATGTCAATCATTGCCGGGTTGACTGGGCCGCCTCATTGGTTACAAATGCAACTATCTTCGGCCCGATCGGGAGGAATGACCGTGACGACCCTTTCCTACATGCCGGGCTTCGGGAACGACTTCGAGACCGAGGCCCTCCCCGGCGCTTTGCCGCAGGGCCAGAACTCGCCGCAAAAATGCAACTACGGCCTCTATGGCGAGCAGCTGTCGGGCACCGCGTTCACCGCGCCGAGCCATCAGAACGAGCGCACCTGGTGCTACCGCATCCGCCCGTCGGTAAAGCATTCCGGCCGCTACGAGAAAATCGACCTGCCCTATTGGAAGACGGCGCCGCATGTGGTCGATGATGTCATCTCGCTCGGCCAGTACCGCTGGGATCCGGTGCCGCATAGCGATGCGCCTCTGACCTGGCTCACCGGCATGCGCACCATGACGACGGCCGGCGACGTCAACACCCAGGTCGGCATGGCGAGTCACATCTATCTCGTCACGCGCTCTATGGAGGACGAGTACTTCTATTCCGCCGACAGTGAACTTCTGGTCGTGCCGCAACAGGGCCGGCTTCGCTTTTGCACCGAACTCGGACTGATCGACCTGGAGCCCAAGGAAATCGCCATCATTCCGCGCGGGCTGGTCTATCGCGTGGAGCTTCTCGACGGCCCGGCCCGCGGCTTCGTCTGCGAGAACTACGGCCAGAAATTCGAACTGCCGAATCGCGGTCCGATCGGCGCCAACTGTCTCGCCAACCGGCGGGACTTCAAGGCACCTGTTGCCTGGTTCGAGGACCGCGAAACACCCTCGACGCTGACCATCAAATGGTGCGGTCAGTTCCATTCCTGCCGGATCGGCCATTCCCCGCTGGATGTCGTCGCCTGGCACGGCAACTACGCACCGGTGAAATACGACCTCAGAACATATTGTCCGGTGGGCGCGATCCTGTTCGACCACCCTGACCCGTCAATCTTCACGGTGCTGACGGCACCCTCCGGCGTGGCGGGCACGGCCAACATCGATTTCGTGCTGTTCCGTGAGCGCTGGATGGTGGCGGAACACACCTTCCGACCGCCGTGGTATCACAAGAACATCATGTCGGAGCTGATGGGCAACATTTACGGCCAATATGACGCCAAGCCCCAAGGCTTCGTCCCCGGCGGGATGAGCCTCCACAACATGATGCTGCCGCACGGGCCGGACCGAAATGCCTTCGAGGGCGCCTCGAAGGCGGAGCTGAAGCCGGAAAAGCTCGACAACACCATGTCCTTCATGTTCGAGACGCGCTTTCCCCAGCATCTGACGGAATTCGCCGCACGGGAAGCACCGCTACAGGACGACTACGTTGATTGCTGGAACGGCATCGAAAAGAAGTTCGACGGTACGCCGGGTCTCAAATAGGCTGATAGGCACCGATCGAATCGGAGCGGGCACCACCGTCCCGGCCGTCCGATGGCGAAATCGTTGGAGGAACTGAGAACAAGATGAAACTCGCCAGCTTGAAGGACGGCACCCGCGACGGCCGGTTGGTCGTCGTGTCGAAGGATCTGACGCGCTGCAGCGAGGCGACGCGGATTGCGCCCACGTTGCAGGCGGCGCTGGACGACTGGGCAACGGCGGGTCCGAAGCTCGCCGTGCTGGCTGAAAGCCTCGAGCACGATGCCGTACCGACCATGCGCTTTCACGAGCATATGGCGCTGTCGCCGCTGCCTCGCGCCTACCAGTGGGCGGACGGCTCAGCCTACGTCAACCATGTTGAGCTGGTGCGCAAGGCGCGCGGTGCCGAGATGCCCGAGAGCTTCTGGACCGACCCGCTAATGTATCAAGGCGGGTCCGACAGCTTTCTCGGCCCCCGCGATCCGATTGCAATGGCCGATGAGACCTTCGGAATCGACCTCGAGGGCGAGATCGCCGTCATTGTCGATGACGTGCCGATGGGCGCCACCCCGGAGCAGGCGCGCGAGGCGATCCGCCTGGTCATGCTGGTCAACGACGTCTCGTTGCGCGGCCTGATTCCGGCAGAGCTCGCCAAAGGTTTTGGCTTCTTCCAGTCGAAACCTTCCTCCGCGTTTTCGCCGGTCGCGGTCACTCCCGATGAACTGGGCGGGGCCTGGGACGGTGGTAAAGTGTCGTTGCCGCTGGTCGTCGACATCAATGGCAAGGCGTTCGGCCGTGCCAACGCCGGCATCGACATGACTTTCGACTTCCCCCAGCTCATCGCCCATGCCGCAAAGACGCGGCCGCTCGGCGCCGGCTCGATCATCGGCTCGGGCACGGTTTCGAACAAGCTCGACGGCGGCCCGGGAAAGCCGGTCGATCAGGGCGGCGTCGGTTATTCCTGTATCGCCGAGATCCGCATGATCGAGACAATTGAGGCCGGCGCGCCCAAAACACCGTTCCTCCGTTTCGGAGACACCGTCCGCATCGAGATGAAGGATGCCGAAGGCCGATCCATTTTCGGTGCCATTGAGCAAACGGTGATCAAGTATGAATAGGTCCGCCGCCGCTATCTAGGCGTCAAGGGCCGGACAGAACAACGCGGTGCGTGGGAGGGATCGATGCCGCATGTAAAACCGCTCGACCGGGCCGCGCTGCCGCAGTTTGCCGAGCTGTTCGAACGCTATGACCGCATCCGTGGCTTCCTGCCGAACTCCATCCTGACCATGAGCCGGCGGCCGAAGATCGCGGAGGCCTTCATGCAGCTCAACCAGGCAGTGCTCTACGACGGCACTGTGCCGGAAGCCTTGAAGATGATGGTCAGCTTCATGGCGAGTTCGGCGGCAGGCTGCCGCTACTGCCAGAGCCACATGGCCAATCTTTCCAGCGTCTATGGCGTCCCCGACGACAAGATCGCGGCGATCTGGGAGTTCGAGCAAAGCTCGCTGTTTTCCGACGCCGAGAAGGCTGCACTTCGGCTCGCCTTCCATGCCGGCACGGTGCCGAATACGGTGGAGGCGGCGCATTTCGAAGAACTGCGGAAACACTTCAGCGATGACGAGATCGTTGAGCTCGTCGCTGCGATTGCCCTGTTCGGCTATCTCAATCGCTGGAATGACACCATGGCGACCGAACTGGAGGACTATCCCGGCAAGGTCGCCGAGCGCACGATCGGTGCTGCCGGCTGGACGGCCGGCAAGCACGCCGCGCAATCCTGACCTCCAACCACGGAGCCGTACCATGGCGAAAACCTTCGCTTCCGCCGGCGACATGGCAGAAAAGCAAATCTCCTTCACCGAGATCGGCCGCGACCTCTGGGCTTTCACGGCCGAGGGCGACCCGAATTCGGGCGTTATCATCGGCGACGACAGCGTCATGATCGTTGAGGCGCAGGCGACGCCACAGCTTGCGAACAAGGTGATCGAAAAGGTGCGGACGGTCACCGACAAGCCCATCACCCACCTCGTGCTGACGCATTACCACGCCGTGCGCGTGCTCGGTGCCTCCGCCTATCAGGCGCCGACCATCATCATGAGCGATGTGGCACGCGCCATGGTCGCCGAGCGAGGCCAGGAGGACTGGGAGTCCGAATTCGCCCGCTTTCCGCGCCTGTTCCAGGGCTATGAGAGCATCCCCGGGCTAACATGGCCGACGACCACCTTTTCGGAGCGCATGACCGTTTATCTCGGCAATCGCCGGGTCGACCTGATGCACCTCGGCCGCGCCCACACCGCTGGCGACATCGTCGTCCATGTGCCGGACGAGGAGGTGATGTTCACCGGCGATATCGTCGAATACCACTCGGCGTGTTACTGCGGTGACGGCCATTTTTCCGACTGGGGCCACACGCTGGACGAGATCAAGGCGTTCGACCTGCAGGCAATCGCCCCCGGGCGCGGCGATGCGCTGGTCGGCCGTGAGATGGTGGACGCCGCTATCGAGAGCACACGCGATTTCGTCGACAGCACCTATCGCGCGGCTTCCCGCGTCGCCGCCCGCGGCGGCACCCTGAAAGAGACCTGGGATGCGGTGCGCGCCGCCTGCGACCCGAAGTTCAAGGATTTTGCAATCTACGAGCACTGCCTTCCGTTTAACGTCGCCCGCGCCTATGACGAGGCCCGTGGAATCGACACACCGCGGATCTGGACGGCCGCGCGCGACCGCGAAATGTGGGAGCAGTTGCAGGGCTAGACCATGGCGCATGCGCCCGACTGTTTCGCTGCGATGGCCCGCAATAATACGTGGGCGAATACCCGGCTGCTCGCGGCCTGTGAACGGCTGTCGCAAGCCGAGTTCGTGGCGCCGAGGACGGGCTTTTTCCCCTCGATCAAGGAGACCTTGAACCACATTCTCGCCGTCGACCGCTACTATCTCGACGGGCTGACGGAGGCCGGGCGCGGCCTTCGCGTTTTCCTTGAGCCGGAATGCGACACCGCCGCCGCGATCAAGTCGGCACAGGCAGAGCAGGACATCGCTTTGGTTGCGTTCTGCGAGGGGCTCGCGCCGTGGGACCTGGATCGGCGGGTCGCCTATGACCGGGGCGAGGCCGGGATCTGGTGGGAGCGGATCGACCTTGTGCTTTTGCATCTCTTCCAGCACCAGATCCATCACCGCGGCCAAGTCCACGCCATGCTGTCGGGAACGCCAGTAGCACCGCCACAGCTCGACGAGTTCTTCATCGAGTTCGATCGCGATCCGGCGGCGGCGCCATTCGGCGCTGGAGAGCGATGAGCGACGACCCGGATCATGGCTGCCGAGGCGGCAATCGCAAGATGGCCGCGTCAGACCGCGGCGACGTCATAGCGGCGGAAGGCGGCATCGACGGTAAGGATCGTAAAGCCTTCGATGTCGGCTTGCGCGATCAGCATGTGGTCGAACGGATCATTGTGATGTGTCGGCATGGAACCTGCCAACGCGGCATGGCTCCTCTCGATCGGCAGAAATTGGTGGCCGACGGATACGACCTGGTCCCAGATCGAGTCGGGGATCGGCAGCTTGCCGGCCCGTTTCTTGATCTCGACCTCCCAGATCGTTGCCACGCTGACCCAGGTCCGATCGGGACCCGAAAGGATGTCTCTGTGATGGGGTGGCAACTTGAACGGCTCGTACAGCGAGCAGAGCAGGACATGGCTGTCGAGCAGGTAGTCCCGACGTTTGTCGGCCATCATCACAGGTACTTCTCAAAGCCGGTCGGGATCGCATCCCAATTGTCCGGCACTTCGAACTCTCCTTCGAACGCCCCGACCCGCGGCAGCTTCGGCTTCTCCGGCCTGTCCGGCCCGAGCTTCGCATACGGCTTGCCGTGCCGGGTGACATGGATCTCCTCGCCCGCGGCCGCCTTCTTCAAAAGCTCGGAGAACCGCGCCTTGGCCTCGGCGATCGAGACCGTCGTCTGCTTTTTCGCTGCGGCGCGCTCGTTCACGGCAAAATTCCTTTCTGGCCAGAATTTAGGTCATAATGCGATCTGGAACAACGCCGCCGCCTGCGGCGGGGAGGAGTGATGGCGCGCATCTTCGAGACCCCGCTCTATCCCTATCAACGCTCGCCCGACCAAGACACGACCGAGCCGACGCGCAGGCCGGTGGTGATCGTCGGGGCCGGTCCGGTCGGGCTTGCGGCAGCGATCGACCTTGCGATCAACGGCGTCCCCGTCGTGGTGCTCGACGACAACGACCGGGTGAGCTGGGGCTCGCGGGCGATCTGTTTCGCCAAGCGTCCACTGGAAATCCTCGACAGGCTCGGCTGCGGAGCGCCGATGGTGGACAAGGGTGTGCTCTGGAACGTCGGCAAGGTGTTCTTCGACGATCGCCAGGTCTATGCGTTCGATCTGCTGCCGGAGGGCGGGCACAAGCGGCCGGCCTTCATCAACCTGCAGCAATATTACGTCGAACAGTTCCTGGTTGAGCGGGTGCGGCAGTTGCAGGCGGACGGCACGCCGATCGAGATCCGGGGCCGCAATCGCGTGACGTCCGTCGCGCCCGGCAACGACGGCGTGACTCTCAAGATTGAAACGCCGGACGGCCCCTACCAGCTCGGATGCGACTGGCTGATCGCCTGCGACGGTGCCGGCTCACCAACCCGGCAAATGCTTGGCCTCGACTTTCAGGGCCGGGTATTCGAGGACAATTTCCTGATCGCTGATGTCAGGATGAAGGCCGATTTCCCTACCGAACGCTGGTTCTGGTTCGATCCGCCGTTCAACCGCGGCCAGTCGGCGCTCCTCCACAAGCAGCCCGACGATGTCTGGCGCATCGACCTGCAGCTCGGCTGGAACATCGACCGGGAAGAGGCCAGGAAGCCGGAAAACGTGACGCCGCGACTGAAGGCAATGCTCGGCGACGACGCCGAGTTCGAGTACGAGTGGCTGTCGGTTTACACGTTCCAGTGCCGCCGCATGGCGCGGTTCCGCCACGGCCGGGTGATCTTCGCCGGGGACTCCGCCCACCAGGTGTCGCCGTTCGGCGCGAGGGGCGCGAACTCCGGCCTGCAGGATGCCGACAACCTGGTCTGGAAGCTCAAACTTGTCCTCGATGGCAAGGCTCCCGAGCGCCTCCTCGACAGCTATGACGCCGAGCGGATTCCGGCGACCGACGAGAACATCCTGAATTCGACGCGCTCGACCGACTTCATCACACCGAAATCGGAAACCAGCCGTCTGTTCCGCGATGCCGTTTTGGAACTCTCCGAGCACTTCGCCTTTGCCCGGCCGCTCGTCAATTCTGGCCGCCTCTCCGTGCCGGCGGTCTACGACGGCTCGCCCCTAAACGGCCCGGATTGTGAAGGACTTCCCGCCCGCACCCGACCCGGCGCGCCGGCAAGCGACGCGCCGCTCGGCGACGGCTGGCTGATCGACCGGCTCGGCAACCGCTTCCAGCTGCTTGCGATCGGCACGGCCGTACCGGACTTGATCGACATCGACGGCATCACGGTCGAGAGCGTTGCCGTTTCGGCCAGTGACGATCCGAGCGGTGCACTGAAGGAGCGGTATCTCGACGAGGCCGATGCCGCCGTCTACCTGATGCGCCCTGACCAGCACGTCGCCGCACGCTGGACGCAATTCGAGGACGGCGCGGTGCGATCGGCGCTGAACGTCGCGACAGCGCGCGCATAGAAAGGCACCGCAATGCCGCAGCTCATTACCACGCCCAACATCGCCGGTCCGGATGATTTTTACGCGGATCTTCTCGCGGCGCACGAAGGTTTGACCAAGGCCGAGAGCGATGCCTTCAACGCCCGGCTGATCCTGATTCTCGCCAACCACATCGGCGATCGTGCGGTGCTTGCCGCCGCGCTTGAGGCTGCCGCCAAGCCGCAGCGCCAGTCCCGAGTAGCGGCCGGATACCCGATGCGACCGGAAATGGACTCGAACTTGACAAAAGAGGAACCGACATGACGCGTCCGGTGCTCTATGACTACTGGCGCTCCTCTGCCGCCTACCGCGTCCGGATCGCGCTCAACATCTGCGGTATCGACTACGATACCGTGCCGGTCGATCTGCTCAAGCGAGAGCACAAGGGGCCGGATAACCTTGCCCGCAACCGGCAGGGCCTGGTACCGACGCTGGCGATCGACGGGCGGATGCTGACGCAGTCACTTGCGATCATCGAGTATCTCCACGAGACACGCGGCGGAACGTTGCTGCCGGCCTCGCCCGAAGGACGTCATCGCGTCCGGGCACTGTCCTACGCGATCGCCATGGAAATCCACCCGGTCTGCAACATGAGTGTTGCCCTGAAGGTCATGGACCTTGCCGGTGGCGGCGAAGAGGTGCGCGTCAACTGGATGAAGTCCATCATCGGCCAGGGGCTCGCCGCCTTCGAGGGCATGCTCGACGACCCGGCTACCGGCCGGTTCTGCCACGGCGACACGCCGACCATGGCCGATCTCTGCCTGGTGCCACAGGTCTACAATGCTGAACGCTGGGGCGCAGACCTGACCAGGTGCCCGCGCCTGCGCGAGATCGCCGAGACCTGCCGCGGTCTGGACACGTTCGCTGCCGCTCATCCCGATCGGGTCGGCCCGTCGGCCTAAGCGGCGGATCCGCCGAAACGGAGGAAGGGTCTTGACCGCTGCGGCCATGCACGGCTTCTGCAGTGTGATCACGGCAGCACGCTGAAGCGGGGCGGTGTTGCCCCGGCTTTTGATCTCGGTCCCAAAGTGCTAGAGCATCCCGCCCCCGCTTGAGGGCAGGATGCGCGGCAGGCCCGAACGACATGGTGAGACGATGACCAAGACCCTGATCGCGCCCTCGATGCTCGCCAGCGACTTCTCCCGGTTGCGAGACGAGATCAGGGCCGTGGCGGCGGCCGGGGCGGACTGGATCCATCTCGACGTCATGGACGGGCACTTCGTGCCCAACATCACCTTCGGGCCCGACGTCATCGCGGCGATGCGGCCACACACCGACAAGGTGTTCGACACGCATCTGATGATCGCGCCCTGCGATCCTTACCTCGAGGCCTTCGCCAAGGCCGGATCGGACATCATCACCATACACGCCGAGGCCGGCCCCCATCTCGACCGCTCGCTTCAGGCGATTCGGACGCTCGGCAAGAAGGCCGGCGTCTCGCTCAATCCGGCCACGCCCGAAAGCGCGCTCGAATATGTGCTCGACCGGCTCGACCTCATTCTTGTCATGAGCGTCAACCCGGGGTTCGGCGGCCAGAAGTTCATACCCGCCGTGGTCGACAAGATCGCGCGGCTCAAGGCCATGGTCGGCGACCGCCCGATCGCAATCGAGGTCGACGGCGGCATCACGACCGGCACGGCTCCGCTGGTAACGAAAGCGGGGGCGACGGTGCTCGTCGCCGGCTCGGCCGTGTTCAAGGACGCAACCCCGGAGACCTCGGAACTTTATCAGCGCCGGATCGCCGCGATCCGGCAGGCGGCCGATACAGCCTGAGGTCGTCTTAACCGCAGCCGCATCGGACGCTAGACTGCGTTCACATTTCGACCGGTCGACAAACGGAGACGAACCATGGCTGCCGAGACCCCGATCTGCGACTTCGGCTGGAAAGCCCCCGACTTCCGCCTACCGGGCACCGACGGCAAGGTCTACACCTTGTCCGACCTGAAGGGCGAGCGCGGCACGGTCGTCGTCTTCATCTGCAACCACTGCCCCTACGTGAAGGCGGTGCTGCCCCGCCTGATACGCGATGCCAAGGATCTTGAGGCTCTCGGCGTGACAACCATTGCCATCAGTTCCAATGATGCCATCTCCTATCCCGAAGATTCCTTCGATCGGATGCGGGAGGTGGCCAAACGCAACGCCTTTCCGTTCCCCTACCTCTACGACGAGGATCAGTCGGTGGCCCGGGCCTATGGTGCGGTCTGCACCCCGGACTTCTTTGGCTTCGACGCCGACCTCGGCCTGCAGTACCGCGGCCGGCTCGATGCCGGGCGCGCCGACCCAAACGCCTCGGACCTGCGCCGCGACCTCTATTTGGCCATGAAGGAAATTGCCGAGACCGGCAAGGGACCCGCGGAACAGGTCCCGTCCATGGGCTGCTCGATCAAGTGGAAAGCGGTCACCTGACGTCGTCAACGCTGCCAAATGCCCCGCAGAACCTGCCGTTTCAAGCCGCTGCCGGTCAAACTCCGCCTCCGGTTTGATCGTCCGGGCTGAGACTGCCCGTGACAGCATTGAAGGCAGCGCGCCTCATTGCAACACTTCTCGCAGAGATGGAACGTTCCAAGTTGGGAGCGGCGAATCGCAGCGGGCTTGCGAACCCCTCACACCATGGCGCGGTCGAAGCTTATGTGTGAAAAAGAAAAAATTGATACGGCGACCGTGCAGCAGGCGCGCGGCGGTGTCAAATGCACCATAGCCGTCTTGACAACCTGGCCATGAAAAAATAAGAACGTTCCAAAAGAAGCGCCGTAATGGGAGGACGGGTGTGCATGCCGGCGCAGCGCAGCACGGTTACGCTGATCGACATCGCACGCGACGCCGGGGTATCGAAATCGACCGTGTCGCTCGTGCTCCAGGGCAGCGCGCTGGTGCGGCCGGAAACGGCCGACAAGGTCCAGTCGTCGATCCGCAAGCTCGGTTACGTCTATAACCGCGGTGCCGCCAACCTGCGCCGCGCCCGCTCCAATATCGTCGGCGTTGTCATCAATGATCTTACCAACCCGTTCTTCGCCGAGCTCGCCGTGGGCATCGAGCGGGTGTTCCGGGTCGCCGGCTACGTCCCGTTCATCGCCAACACCGAGGACAGCGCACTGCGCCAGGAAGAGGTGCTTCAGGCCATGCGCGAGCAAGGGGTCGCCGGCATCATCGCCTCGCCGGCACGCGGCACGCGAACGGATGCTTTCGACGGCTTCTTGAAGGCGGGTGTGCCCGTGGTTCACGCGATGCGCGGCCTGCCCGGCAGCCGCGCGACCTCCGTAACGCCGCAGAACGAACGAGGCGCCAGCGACGCCGTGCGCCACCTGATCGGCCTTGGCCATCGCCGCATCGCTTTTCTCGGCGGCTATCCCGACATGGTTGTGCAACAGCAGCGGGTTTCTGGCTACCGCACCGCGCTCCAGCAGGCCGGGATCCCGTTCGATCCCACGCTGGTTATCGAAGCGGACTTGAGCCGCGACGGCGGGATACGGGCCTTTGAACGGCTGCAGCCCATGGCCGCGCCGCCTTCCGCTGCCCTCTGCTTCAATGACATCGTCGCCTTCGGCGTCATGCTGGCGCTGAAACGTCTCGGCCGCGAAGCGGGCACCGATTTTGCTGTCGTCGGCTTCGATGACGTCGCCGAGGCCGGGCTTTACACGCCGGCGCTCACCACCGTGAAGGTCGATGCGCAAGGCATCGGCGAGCGCGCCGCCCAGGCCATGCTGAAAATGATCGAGACCGGCCGCATACACGGCGAGGACCAGTCGGGCGCCGTTCAACTTGTCGTTCGCGAGAGCTGCGGCGCAAGCAAGTTAGCCGAAAGGAGCGTCTCATGACGGTAAAATGGGGCCTGATCGGCGCCAGCACGATCGCAAGCCAGTGGGTGATCGACGCAATCCGCGCAGATGGCGCGGGAGAGGTCGTCTCCGTGATGAGCTCGAACGCGGAGCGCGGGCGTGCCTACGCTGGTCAGCACGGCATCGCGCGAAGCACGGACAGTCTCGACGCATTCCTGTCCGACCCGGAGGTCGACGCCGTCTACATCTCGACCACCAACGAGCTGCACCGCGACCAGACGCTCGCCGCAGCGGCCGCCGGCAAGCACGTTCTGTGCGAGAAGCCACTGGCGCTGACCGTCGAGGACGCCCAGGCCATGGTGACCGCCTGCCGGGATGCCGGCGTCGTCATGGCGACCAATCATCACCTGCGCAACGCCGCAACCCACCGGGCGGTCCGCGACATCATCATCGGCGGCCGGATCGGCAGGCCGCTCTCCGCCCGCGTGTTCCATGCCGTCTACCTGCCGCCCAACCTGCAAGGCTGGCGTATCAACCGTCGCGATGCGGGGGGCGGTGTCGTTCTCGACATCACCGTGCACGACATCGATACGCTGCGTTTCGTGCTCGGTGACAATCCGGTCGAAGTCACCGCGATTGCACAGCACGGCGGCCTCGCTTCGGACGGGCTCGAGGATGGCGCCATGTCCGTGTTCCGCTTCGCGTCCGGGCTCATCGCCCAATGCCACGATGCCTTTACCGCGAAATTCGCCCACACCGGCCTCGAGGTCCACGGCACCGAGGGGTCCGTCTATGCGCGCGACGTGATGACTCAGCGCCCGATTGGCACCGTGATGCTCCGTGACGCCAATGGCGACCACTCCGTCGAGGTCGCGCATGAAAATCTATACGTCCGTGGTCTGCGCAATTTCCACGCCGCGGTCCGCGGCGAGGGTGCGCCGTCAGCGACGGGCGAAGACGGCGTCTGGTCACTTGCCGCCGGGCTGGCGGCGCTGCGCTCGATTGAGACCCGCACGGTCTGCCCTGTCGAGGCCGGGCTTTAGGAGGCGGGAATGGCCAAGGTGCTTAACGCGCGCGAGGCGGCCGAACTGATCAGGGACGGAGCCGTCGTTTCCGTCTCCTCCTCCAGCGCGCTCGGCTGCCCCGATGCCGTGCTCGCCGCGATCGGGGAGCGTTTCGCCGCAACCGGTCACCCGCGCGATCTGACCACGCTGCATCCGATCGCGGCCGGCGACATGTATGGCGTCAAGGGAATTGACCACATCGCCCGCCCGGGCCTCCTGAAGCGAACGATCTGCGGCTCCTATCCGTCCGGTCCGTCTTCGGCGGAGCCGCCGGAGATCTGGAAGATGATCGCGGCCGATCAGGTCGCGGCCTACAACGTGCCCTCCGGCATCCTGTTCGACATGCACCGCGAGGCCGCCGCCAAGCGGCCGGGCGTACTGACCAAGGTCGGGCTGGACACATTCGTCGACCCAGAGCGCGAGGGCTGCGCCATGAATGCGGCCGCCGCGGCGGCACCGATCGTGCGTCACGAGCAGTTCGCCGGCGAGGACTGGCTGTACTTCCCGGCGATCGTGCCGGACATCGCCATCATCCGCGCGACCAGCGCCGACGAACGGGGCAATCTCACATTCGAGCACGAGGGCGCGTTCCTCGGCGCGCTGGAGCAGGCGCTGGCCGCGCGCAACAATGGCGGCACCGTGATTGCGCAGGTCAAGCGCAGGGTGCAGTCAGGAAGCCTCAGGACCCAGGACGTGCGCGTGCCCGGTGTGCTGGTTGACTATGTCGTCGTCGCGGCCGACCAGTTGCAGACGACACAGACGATCTACGACCCGGCAATTTCCGGGGAGATCCGGCGCCCGCTCGACAGTTTCTCCCTGACGGAGTTCGGCGTGCAGAAGGTGATTGCCCGGCGCGTGGCGATGGAGCTTTCCGAAGGTTCCGCCGTCAACATCGGCTTCGGCATCTCGGCCAATGTACCGCGGATCCTTCTGGAAGAAGGTCTGCACGGCGCCGTGACCTGGGTGATCGAGCAGGGCGCCGTCGGTGGCGTGCCGCTGCTCGACTTCGCCTTCGGCTGCGCCGCCAATGCCGAGGCACTTATGCCCTCGCCGCACCAGTTTACCTATTTCCAGGCCGGCGGCTTCGACGCCTCGCTGCTGTCGTTCCTGCAGATCGATCGCAGCGGCTCCGTCAACGTCTCGAAACTCTCGGCGCGGCCGCATGTGACGGCCGGGGCCGGCGGCTTCGTCGATATCACCGCCCGCGCGAAGAAGATCGTTTTTTCCGGTTTCTTCAACGCCGGCGCCAAGCTCGCCATCCGAGACGGCAAGCTTGCGATCGACGCTGAGGGGCGCATCGCCAAGCTGGTCGAGGAGGTCGAGCACGTTTCCTTCTCGGGTCGGCGGGCCGTCGCACAGGGACAGGACATCACCTATGTCACCGAACGCTGCGTGTTGAAGCTCACGCCGAACGGGGTGATGGTGACGGAGGTCGCCCCCGGCGTCGATCTGGAGCGCGACGTCCTGTCCAAGGCCGGCTTCCCTCTCCGCGTCGCTGATCAGCTCGCGGTCACGCCGGCTGACCTCTATCGCGAGACGCCGATGGGGCTGCGCCTCGCCTGTCGCAAGGCCACAACGCCGGAAAGGATCGTGAATGTCGCCTGACGAGAGGTTCGGCACCGAGGGAAAGGGCGTGCTCCTGCGCGTCAAAGGGCCTGTCGCGACCCTGCTCCTGTCGCGCCCGGACAAGCTCAATGCGATCGACCTCGACATGCTCGCTGCGCTGGAGGATGCGCTCGATGCGGTCGAGGCGCTCGTCGACGTCCGTGCCGTGATCCTTGCCGGCGACGGCAAGGGCTTTTCCGCCGGCGGCGACGTCAATGCCTGGTCCGACATGGACGCGCTTGCCTTTGCTCACGACTGGGTGCGGCGCGGGCACCGGGTCATGGACCGCCTCGCCCAGCTGCGGCAGCCGGTCATCGCAGTGCTCGACGGCCATGCGCTCGGCGGCGGCCTGGAGCTTGCCGCCGCCGCCGACTTCCGCGTGGCGGAATCCCAAGTCATGCTCGGCATGCCGGAAGCCGGCATAGGCGTTGTCCCCGGCTGGTCGGGCACGCAGCGCGCGGTGCGTCGCTTCGGCGCACAGGCGGTGCGTCGCATGGCGCTCGGCGGCGAGGTGTTCTTCGCCGAGGAGGCGCAGCGGCTCGGCCTGGTCGACCGCGTGGTGCCGACCGGTGCCGGCCTGGAGGAGGCGACGACCTGGGCGGAAAAGATCGCCGCCCGCGGTCCGGTGGCGAATGAGGCGATCAAGCTGATGATCGCGGTCGCCGAGGGTGAGGAGAGTGCCGGAGCGACCGAAGCGCTGGCCAGCGCCTTCATAGCGACGACGGCCGATCTGAAGGAGGGAGTTGCCAGCTTCCGCGAAAAACGACGGCCGAAGTTCTCGCGCGGCTGAGCGGAGAACTTGGCGGCGACGGAGGCACGAACAGAAGGAAATCATCGCGCGACGTGCCGGATCACCGGATGGCGCGATGCGAAATGGTGGCCCGAGAACTGGGTCGCTGTCCGGTCAACGGACGAGCAAAGGGAGGAAGAGCAATGCTGCGTAGGATCTTGCTGGCGACCGCGATGGCGTCCGTGGTGGGCGCCCCCGCTGTGGCCGCGGACAGCGTCGAGGTGCTGCACTGGTGGACGTCGGGCGGCGAAGCCGCTGCGCTCAACGTGCTCAAGGAAGATCTGGAAAAAAAGGGCGTGTCCTGGAACGATATGCCGGTCGCCGGCGGCGGCGGTGAGCAGGCGATGACCGCGCTGCGCGCGCGGGTCACCGCCGGCAATGCCCCGACCGCTGTGCAGATGCTCGGCTTCGACATTCTCGACTGGGCCAAGGAAGGCGCGCTCGGCAACCTCAACGAGGTGGCAGAAGCGGAAGGCTGGGACAACGTCGTGCCCGAGGCCTTGCAGAAGTTCTCGAAGTACGAGGGCAACTGGATCGCCTCGCCCGTCAATGTCCACTCCACCAACTGGGTGTGGATCAATAAGGCCGCGCTCGACGCCGCCGGCGGCAAGGCGCCGGAAACGTGGGACGAGTTGATCGCGGTGCTCGACAAGATGAAGGAGAACGGCATTACCCCGCTCGGCCACGGCGGTCAGGCCTGGCAGGACGCCACGATCTTTGACGCGGTCGTGCTGTCGCTCGGCACCGACTTCTACGAGAAGTCGATGATCGAACTCGATCCGGAGGCGCTTGGCTCCGATCAAATGAAGGAAGCCTTCGATCGCATGGCAAAGCTGCGGACCTATGTCGACGACAACTTCTCCGGCCGCGACTGGAACCTCGCGTCGGCGATGGTGATCGAAGGCAAGGCCGGCATGCAGATGATGGGCGACTGGGCCAAGGGCGAGTTCCTGAAGGCGGGCCAGAAGCCGGGAGAGGATTTCGTCTGCATCCGCTTCCCCGGCACGCAAGGGGCGGTAACCTTCAACTCCGATCAGTTTGCAATGTTCAAGGTCGGCGAGGACCGTCGCAACGCACAGCTGCTGATGGCATCCGCGATCATGGATCCGGGCTTTCAATCGTCCTTCAACGTCGTCAAGGGCTCGGTGCCCGCGCGTACCGACGTTTCCGACGAAGCCTTCGATGATTGCGGCAAGAAGGGCATGAAGGATCTGGCAGAAGCCAGCAACGCCGGCAAGCTCTTTGGCTCGATGGCCCATGGCCACGCAGCGCCGGCGGGCGTGAAGAACGCGATCTATGATGTCGTTACAGCGCATTTCAACGGCGAATACGATTCCGAGACCGCGGTCGAGGAACTCGTGAACGCCGTGGAAGGCGCCAAGTAGGCAGGAGAAAGCCTGCCGGGCCGGGCGCACGCCCGGCTCGGCAGGTTGCGCGTAAGGGAGGACGCGATGGCCTATTCGACCGCCGTCGCCGCCGACGTCGGTGTGCCGACCGCCGGCCTGCGGGAGCGGCTGCAAGCATGGCTGCCGAAGCTGGTGCTCGGCCCGACGCTTCTGCTCGTCGCCGTGTTCGTCTACGGCTTTATCGGCTTCACCGCGTACCTGTCCTTTACCGACAGTCGGATCCTGCCGAGCTTCGAATTCGTGGGCCTCGCCAACTACGTCCGCCTGTTCTCGCTCCGCAACTGGTCGATCGCGCTGCAGAACCTGGCGATCTTCGGCGTGCTCTACATCGTGATCTGCACCGCGATCGGCCTTCTGCTTGCGATTCTGCTCGACCAGAAGATCCGCGGAGAGGGTTTGCTCCGGCCGATCTACCTCTACCCGATGGCGCTTTCCTTCATCGTCACCGGCACGGCATGGAAATGGTTCCTCGACCCGGGCATCGGCCTTGAGAACACGATGCATCTCTGGGGCTGGGAGAGCTTCCAGTTCAATTGGATCAAGAACCGCGACATGGCGATCTACACCGTCGTCATTGCGGCGGTCTGGCAGTCCTCGGGCTTCGTCATGGCAATGTTCCTCGCCGGGCTGCGCGGCATCGACAACGAGATCATCAAGGCGGCCCAGATTGACGGCGCCTCAACTGTCAACCTCTACCGCAGGATCATTATCCCGCAGCTGCGCCCAGCGTTTCTGTCGGCCTTCGTCGTGCTCGCCCATCTCGCCATCAAGGCCTATGACCTCGTGGTGGCGCTGACCAATGGCGGGCCGGGCCGGGCAACCGAGCTGCCCGCGACATTCATGTACTCCTACACCTTCACCCGCAACGAGATGGGAGTGGGCGCCTCCTCGGCGGTGATCATGCTCGCGATGATCTCATCGGTCATCGTGCCCTACATCTATGCCGAGATCCGGGGAGGTCGGAAATGACGGCCCACGCCTCCCAGGAAACCGCCGTCAGGACGGGACGGCTCGCGCGTGCCGCGATCTATGCCGCGCTGATCCTCTTTGCCGTCTACTATCTGCTGCCGCTGTTCGTCATGATGGTGAACTCGGTGAAGCCGCTCGACGAGATCCGCACCGGCAACATGCTGGCGCTGCCGCGAGCCTTTACCACCGAACCCTGGCTCTCGGCCTGGGCGACGGCGCAAATCGGCGTGCAGCCGACCGGGCTCAGGCCCTATTTCTGGAACACCATTCAGATGGTGGTGCCTGCGGTGGTGATCTCGACCGTCATGGGCGCCCTCAACGGATACGTGCTCACCAAATGGCGGTTTCGCGGTGACACGCTCCTGTTCGGCCTCCTGCTCTTTGCCTGCTTCATCCCGTTCCAGATCGTTCTCATTCCAATGGCTTCGATCCTCGGGCTGCTCGGGCTCGCCGGTACCACCGCCGGGCTGGTGCTCGTTCACGTCGTCTACGGCCTCGGCTTCACCACGCTATTCTTCCGGAACTACTACGACGCCTTCCCGACGGAACTGGTGCGGGCTGCGCAGATCGACGGCGCCGGCTTTTTCCAGATCTTCACCCGGATCCTGCTGCCGAGCTCCGGCCCGATCATCGTCGTCACCGTCATCTGGCAGTTCACCAATGTATGGAACGACTTCCTGTTCGGCGCCTCGTTCGCCGACTTCGATTCCATGCCGATGACGGTTGCGCTCAACAACCTGGTGTCGTCCTCGACCGGCGTGAAGGAATACAACGTCCATTTCGCCGGCGCGATCCTGGCGGCGCTGCCGACCCTCGTCGTCTACATCGTCTCCGGACGCTACTTCGTGCGCGGCCTGATGGCCGGCGCGGTGAAGGGGTAAACGATGGCCTTTCTCGAAATTGAGGCGCTCAACAAGGATTACGGCGCGGTGCGCGCACTGAAGGACATCACCCTCTCCGTCGAGGAGGGCGGGTTCCTCGTCCTTGTTGGACCGTCCGGTTGCGGCAAGTCGACCTTGCTCAACACCATTGCCGGGCTTGAGTCCATCACCAGCGGCGAAATCCGGATCAATGGGCGAAGGGTGAACGAGTTGCACCCGTCCAAGCGCGACATCGCCATGGTGTTCCAGTCCTATGCGCTCTACCCGACCATGAGTGTTGCCGAAAACATCGGCTTCGGCATGGAGATGCGCGGCGTGCCGAAGGCCGAGCGCCAGAAGGCGATCGCCGAAGTGGCGAAGACGCTGCAGATCGAGCATCTGCTCAATCGCAGGCCCGGACAGCTGTCCGGGGGCCAGCGCCAGCGCGTTGCGATGGGCCGAGCGCTGGTGCGCAACCCGCAGGTGTTCCTGTTCGACGAGCCGCTCAGCAACCTCGACGCCAAGCTCCGGGTCGACATGCGCACGGAGATCAAGCGGCTGCACCAACGGCTGAAGACCACGATCGTCTATGTCACCCACGACCAGATCGAAGCGATGACTCTCGCCACCCGAATTGCGGTTCTGAAGGATGGCGAACTGCAGCAGGTCGGGACCCCCGCCGAGATCTATTCCGACCCGGCCAACATGTTCGTCGCCGATTTCATGGGCTCACCTTCAATGAACCTCGTACCGGTCGCGGTCAAGGCCAACGGCAGCGGTGCCGCCGTGGAGCTGGCGAGGCCCAGCGGCGATCCGATCGTGCTTCCCGTGGACGGCCGGGCGTCGGGGCTCGCCGCCTATAACGGCAAACAGGTGGTGCTCGGCATACGACCCGAGGCGATAACGGACGTGCGCCCGCACGACGCCGGTGACGGCGGCGTTGTGGTCGCCGAGTGCCACGTCGACGTCGTCGAGCCGGCAGGCGCCGACACCTATGTCATCTCGACGCTCGGGGGTCGCGAGGTGATCGCCCGCATCGGCGCCGAGACCACCGTCACGCCAGGGGAGACCGCGCCCTTCGCCTTCCGGCTCGACAAGGCGGTCTTTTTCGACGCCGACAGCCATACCCGGATCCGCTGACGAAAGCCCCCATGGTCTCCCTGGCCCACTCCTCTCCGGACATCGTGGTCATTGGCACCGGCATCGGCGGCGCCACCGTTGTCAACGCACTCGCCGCCAGCGGGGCGCAGATCCTCGTGCTTGAGCGCGGCGAGCGTCTGACAGCGAATGGCCATGAACGCGACGCCGCTGCGATCTTCGTCGATGGCGTCTATCGCTCGAAGGAGCATTGGTTCGACGGCTCCGGTCGACGCTTCAATCCCCGCACCTATTACTATGTCGGCGGCAACTCGAAATTCTTCGGCGCGGTGATGATCCGTTTCCGCCGGCAGGATTTCGAGGCAAACGAGCTTCCGGGCGGCCTGTCGCCGGCCTGGCCATTCTCCTACGACGAGCTGGAGCCCTGGTACGGCCGCGCCGAGGCGCTCTATCAAGTGCGCGGCCGGGCCGGTGAGGATCCGACCGAGCCGTCACGCTCCACGCCCTATCCTTACGCCCCGGTGCCGGACGAGCCGCCGATCGCCGCCATTCGCGCCAAGCTTGCCGAAGACGGCCTGCATCCATTCTCGCTGCCGCTGGCGGTCGATCACGTCAAGTGGCTCTCACGCGGGCAAACGCCCTGGGACGCCTTTCCCAATACGGACTGCGGCAAGATGGATGCGGAGACCTGCGCGCTCGTTCCCGCGCTGGCCTCACCCTCCGTCACGTTGGAAACCGGTGCCTGTGTCGAACGGCTCGAGGCCGCGCCGGACGGGCGGCGCGTCGCCGCGGTGGTCTATCGCAAGAACGGAGAGATCCGCAGGGTTACCCCTAAGCTTGTCGTGCTGGCCGCCGGCGCCGTCAATTCGTCCGTGCTGCTGCTGCGATCCGCCGACGACCGCAACCCGAACGGCCTCGCCAACGGAAGCGGCATGGTCGGCAGGAACTTCATGAACCACAATGCCACCGCGTTGCTTGCGGTCGATCCGCGCCGGATCAACGATTCGATCTATCAGAAGACCATCGGCTTCAACGACTTTTATCTCGACGACCGCAACGGCGGCGGGCCGCTCGGCAACGTTCAGCTGCTCGGCAAGATCAACGGCACGATCCTGAAATCCGCTGTGCCGGCCGCGCCCCGGCCCGCCCTCGACTGGATCGCCCGGCGCTCGGTCGACTGGTATCTGATGAGCGAGGACTTGCCCGACCCCGACAGCCGGGTGCGGCTTGACGGCGATCGAATCGTGCTCGACTGGCGGCGGACCAACTGGGCGGCGCACGAAAGCCTGATCAAACGGATGCGGACCCTGCTTCGCGCCGCCGGTTACCCGATCGTCTTCAGAAAGACCTTCGACCACAGCACTCCTTCGCACCAGTGCGGCACGGTCCGAATCGGAACCGATCCGGCCTCGGCCCCGCTCGATCCCTGGTGCCGTGCCTTCGATCACCCCAACCTCTTCGTCGTGGACGGCTCGTTCCTGCCGACCTCGGCGGCGGTCAATCCGGCGCTGACGATCGCCGCCCAGGCGCTTCGCGTCGCCGACCACATCGTGGCCACTGAGGTCAAGGCATGAGCCGACCCGCTGCGATCGTTACGGGCGCCAGACGCGGCATTGGCCGGGCAATCGCTCTGCGGCTCGCCGCAACCGGCTTCGATGTGATGGCAACGGACCTGGTCCGCGACGCAGAAGCCGACACACTGGCCGAAGCCGTCGCCGAAATGGGTGCGGGATTTGCCTTTCAGGCCGGTGACGTTGCCGACCTTGAATGCCACGCCGCCGTGGTCGAGGCCGCACGTGCTGCATTCGGCCGGATCGACTGCCTCGTCAACAACGCCGGCATCGCGTCTCCCATCCGCGGCGACCTACTGGACCTCACGCCGGAAAATTTCGACACGGTGCTGAACGTCAATCTGCGCGGCACCGTGTTCCTGACCCAGGCCGTGGTCAAGGCCATGCTCGCCGAGCGCACCCCACGACCGCGTACGGTGATCACCGTCACCTCGGTCAGCGCCGAGCTCGCCTCACCGGAAAGGGCCGACTACTGCATTTCAAAGGCGGGGCTTTCCATGTGGGTGAAGACGCTGGCGCTGCGGCTGGCGCCGGACGGCATCGGCGTCTTCGAGGTCCGCCCTGGGATCATCCGCACCGCCATGACCGAGGCCGTCGCCGGACGCTACGACAGCCTGATCGCGGACGGGTTGGTCCCGGCACGCCGCTGGGGAGAGGGCAAGGATGTTGCCGCCGCCGTGTCGGCTCTGGCCGGCGGCGCGATGGCCTTTTCCACCGGTTCCGTGATTCATGTCGACGGCGCCCTCGCTGTCCCCAGGCTATGAGGATGACATGACGGTAAAGGTCGGTCTGGTCGGGTTCGGCGCAGCGGGACGCTATCTGCATGCGCCCGTGATCGCCGCTGCGGACATGGAAATCGCCGCGATCGTCTCTTCGCGCGAGGCCGATGTCAAAGCCGACTGGCCTGAAGCCGACCGGCTGACGCGATTCGAGGATCTGGCGCTGCGCGACGATATCGATCTTGTCGTCCTTGCCACCCCGCACGAGCTGCACTACCGCCAGGCAAAATGGGCGCTCGAGGCCGGCCACAATGTCGTGGTCGAAAAGCCCTTTACGCTCACGAGAGCCGAGGCAAACGATCTCGCCGAGCTTGCCGATGCCTGCGACCTCAAGCTCGCGGTCTATCAGAATCGCCGCTGGGACAGCGACTTTCTTACCCTGCGCCGGCTGATTGCCGAAGGCGCACTCGGCGAGGTCACCGGATTCCACATGCGCTGGGACCGCTACCGTCCGACGGTGGTCGACCGCTGGCACGAAAGCGCGCGGCCGGGAACGGGAATGCTCTACAATCTCGGGCCGCATCTGATCGACCAGACGCTGCAGCTGTTCGGGCGCCCCGACTGGCTGATCGCCGACGTCTTCACCCAGCGCGAGGGCGGGCTGTCCGACGATGGCTTCGAGATCCTGATGGGCAAGGGCCGGCTGCGGATCACCCTCGGCGTCAGCCTGATCGTTCCCGGCGAATGCACCTGGCGCTACCAGATGACGGGCACCGAAGCCACCTTTCTCAAGGCCGGACTGGATCCGCAGGAGACGCAGTTGCGCGAGGGCATGCGCCCCAATGCGGCAGAATTCGGCCAGGAGCCGGAGGATCAGTGGGGGGTGCTGGTCCGTCCTGACGGCAGCCGGCGACCGGTTCCTGCCGAGACCGGCTGCTGGACAGAGTTCTATCGCGGCATGCGGCGGGCCATCGAGGACGGAACTCCCGTGCCGGTGTCCGCCAGATCGGCGGCCGAGGTGATCGAGCTGATCGAGCTCACCCAGCAATCGGCGAGAACGGGCCGGCGGATTGACCTGGTCCAGCGGCGGGAGGGCCATCCGTGACGGACTACATCCTGATCGGCGCCGGGCCGGCCGGCTGCGTGCTCGCCAACCGGCTGAGCGAGGATCCGAACATCTCGGTGCTTTTGCTGGAAGCCGGCGGCCGCGACAGCCACCCGCTGATGCACATGCCGGCAGGTTTTGCCAAGATGACCAAGGGCATCGCAAGCTGGGGCTGGTCGACGGTGCCGCAACGGCACCTGAAAGGGCGCGTGTTGTGGTACACCCAGGCCAAGGTGCTCGGCGGCGGCTCGACAATCAATGCCCAGATCTACACCCGCGGGCATGCAAAGGATTATGACGGCTGGGCTGAGCAGGGCTGCACCGGCTGGAGCTATCGCGAGGTGCTGCCCTATTTCATCCGGGCTGAGGACAACCAACGCTTCGCCAACGACTACCACGGCTACGGCGGCCCGCTCGGGGTGTCGAACCCGGTCTCGCCGCTGCCGATCTGCGAGGCCTATTTCCGGGCGGCGCAGGAGCTCGGCATCCCGTTCAACCCAGACTTCAACGGCGCCCACCAGGAGGGCGTCGGCTACTACCAGCTGACGCAGCGCAATGCCCGGCGCTCTTCGGCGGCTGTTGCCTATCTCAACCCGGTGCGCGGCCGGTCGAACCTTGCGATCGAAACCGGCGTTCTGGTGCACAGGATCCTGGTCGAGCACGGCCGCGCCGTCGGCGTCGAGATTTCAAGGGACGGCGGCACAACGCCGGAGGTGCTTCGGGCCGAAGCCGAAATCATCGTCTGCGCCGGAGCGATCGGCACGCCGAAGCTGCTGCTGCAGTCGGGGATAGGACCGGCCGACCACCTCAAGTCGGTCGGCATCACGCCCGTCCACGACCTGCCCGGGGTCGGCTCCAATCTGCAGGACCACCTCGACCTCTTTACGATCTCGGAATGCACCGGCGACCACACCTACGACAATTACGCCAAGCTGCACCGCACCGTCTGGGCCGGGCTGCAGTACGTGCTTCTGAAGAAGGGGCCGGCGGCTTCGAGCCTGTTCGAGACCGGGGGGTTCTGGTACGCCGATCCAGCCGCCGATCGACCCGACATCCAGCTCCATCTCGGCCTCGGTTCGGGGATCGAGGCCGGCGTCGCCAGACTGCAGAACCCCGGCGTTACGCTGAATTCGGCCTACCTCCGGCCGCGGTCGCGCGGTACGGTGCGGTTGCAGAGCGCCGATCCGACGGCTGCGCCGCTGCTCGACCCGAACTACTGGTCCGACCCGCACGACCGCGAGATGGCGCTGCGCGGGCTGACGCTGGCGCGGGAGATCATGCGCCAGAAGGCGCTCAAACCCTTCGTCTCACGCGAGGTTTTGCCCGGCCCCGATGTCACCGACGAGGCCGCCCTGATCGACTTCGCCTGCCGCAACGCAAAGACCGATCATCATCCGGTCGGCACCTGCCGGATGGGCACCGACGACGAGGCGGTGGTGACCCCGGATCTCAGGCTGCGGGGGATCGATGGATTGAGGGTCTGCGACGCCTCGGTGATGCCCCTCATACCGTCCTGCAACACCAACGCTCCGACGGTGATGATCGGGGAAAAGGGCGCCGATCTCATCCTGGGGCGGGAGGCGCTGCCGCCCGCGGTTTTCGCCGGCGACGAAGCGGCGGCGCTGCGCAGCGCGTGACTGCGAACCGAACCGGGTGTCACCGACCTTGCACTTTCCACGGCCGCAGGCGACTTAATGGGTCAGGCTTTCTGCCAAGGACCCTGCCGATGATCGACGATCCGAGACGTTTCCTCGAACACCTGTTCCACACGGCCGTCGCCGCGGCCGATCCGGCCAGGGTGATCGGCAACCATCTTCCTGAAAAGCCGAAAGGACGGACCGTCGTGATCGGTGCTGGAAAGGCATCGGCGGTGATGGGCGCAGCTTTCGAGGAGGCCTGGGAGGCGCGCGGCAACGGCCCGGTCGAGGGGCTGATCGTGACCCGTTATGGCCACGGCGCGCCGTGTCGAGGCATCGAAATCGTCGAGGCGGCGCACCCGGTGCCGGATGACAGCGGCGAACGTGCGGCGCGGCGTATCCTCGCCCTGGTATCGGAGCTTTCGGCCGACGACCTCGTGGTGGCACTGATTTCCGGCGGTGGCTCGGCGTTGCTGACCCTGCCGCCGCTTTCGATCGGCGCCGAGGCCAAACGACTGGTCAACAAGGCGCTTTTGGCATCGGGCGCCTCGATCCACGAGATGAACTGCGTGCGCAAGCACCTGTCGCAGATCAAGGGCGGGCGGCTCGCCAAGGCGGCAGCGCCGGCCAGAGTCGTCACCCTGGTGCTGTCGGATATCCCCGGCGATGACCCCGCCCTCGTTGCCTCGGGTCCGACGATCGCGGACGCCACGACCCGAGACGACGCACTGGCGATCATCGAGCGCTACGCCATGGAACTGCCGGAAGCGGTGATAAGATGGCTGAAGGACCCGGCATCGGAGGCGCCGCGACCCGACGATCCGGCGTTCCGAAACCACAGCCACCACACCATCGCCAATGCGTCGATCTCGCTGGAAGCGGCGGCGGAAGCGGCACGGGATCAGGGGCTCGAAGCCTATATCCTGTCCGACGCGGTTGAGGGCGAGGCTCGGGAGGCGGGACGATTCCATGCAGCACTCGCGCGGGAAGTTGCGGATAAGAACCGGCCATTTTCAAAGCCTTGCGTCATCCTGTCCGGTGGTGAGACCACAGTGACCTTGAGGGCCAAGGGCCGCGGCGGACGGAACTCGGAATTCCTGCTTGGCCTTGCTCTCGGCATCGAAGGCGTCACGGGGATCTCGGCCCTTGCTGCCGACACCGACGGCATCGACGGCTCGGAGGACAACGCCGGCGCCTGGTGCGACGGGACCACGGTGGACCGGCTGGCGCGGCGGGGATTGAAGGCGCGCGATCTGCTGGCCGGCAACGACGCCTACTCGGCGTTCGAGGCGCTCGGCGATCTGGTCGTCACCGGGCCGACCCGAACAAACGTCAACGACTTCCGGGCAATCCTCATTCGATAAACCCTTTGTTTTTCAAAGTATTAAAACTTTTAAATGTAGAAAGTCCGCTCAATGTCCAAAAGTGTCCTGGATTGACGCACATGATCCCGACGTGGTCGATTTGTGGGCCTGCACTGTTCCGTTTCGGTCACATCCGCTTCATCCGAGTGACCGCCTCGCGCAGCGCAGAAATGAAAAGCATCAGGTCCGGGGTTTGCGGTGCATCGGCCCGGGTCGAGATCCCAACCGGACCGAGGGTGATTCTCGTGTCCACCGGCAGGGCGACCAGGGTGCCCTCGGAGATATCTCCGGCAACCACGCCCTGGGAAATAATCCAGACAGCGTCGGTCCGCCTCGTGAAGGCGCGACCGAAGGCATTTGATACCGTCTCGATCCGCCGCGGCAGCCGGCCGATGCCATTGGCGACGAGGAGGCGCTCGACGAGTTCGCGGATCGCAGCGTTGCGGTTGGGGAAAAGGACGGTGAACTCGGGCAGGCGCGAAATGTCAGGTGCCACGATCAGCGGATGACCCGGACGGACCACGAGCGAGACCTGCTCGCTGTAGAGCTGGGAGAAGGTGAGACCCTGCATGGCGTCGGGCTGGCCGAGCCGTCCGACCACAATATCGAGCGCGCCGACGCGGAGCTGATCGAGCATGTGACCGTTCGGCCCGGTGACGATCGAGAGCGTGCCGCCGACACCCTTGGCCTGGTAGAGCTCCACGGCGAGGGGAGTGACGCTGGCGGCAACGCTCGGCAAGGCGCCCACGTTGAGCAGCCGATCAGAGCCCATCCTGGCCTGCTCGATGCCGTCGAGCCCCTGGCGCAGCGCGGCGACGCTCATGGAGGCGTAGTGGAGGAAGATGTCGCCGGCGGGCGTAAGTGCAACGCCGGCTCGGCCGCGCTCCATCAGTGTGACGCCGAGCAGGTCTTCAAGCTCGCGCAGGGTCTTCGACACCGCAGGCTGGCTGATGCCAAGGGCCGTGGCCGCTTCGGTCAGACTGCGCCGTCGGGCGATCTCGAGAAAGGCCTGGAGATGCCGCAGCTTGATGGCGGCGTCGAACAGCATCGAAAGGTCCAAAAAGTTATGAATCGGGCTGGAATTATCATTTTACATTACCACTAGCAAGGTTCATGGTTGGCCGGTTTCTCGAAACCTTGGGCGGCCGCCCAACCTGCCGAGCCGGCGGTCGTGCAGGGCCGCCGCGCCTTAGGTCATGAAGCATAGGCTACCTGGCCTGGGTACCGCCAACCGCGAAAGGGCGACATTCCGCAACCGGGAGGATGACGTGCGGGCGATTGCAAGGGACGGGCGGGTGATCCATGCAAGAATCGACGGTCCGGCGGAGACAGCAGGTGGCGTCACGGCGCCGGTCGTGGCGTTCTCCAACTCGCTTGGGACCGACCTCCGGGTCTGGGATGCCGTGATCGAGCGGCTGCCGGCGGAGTGGATCAAGATCCGGTACGACATCGCCGGCCATGGGCTTTCGGGCATCACAGGCTCCACGACGGTGTCGACCCATGCCGAGGACTTCGCGGCGGTGCTCGACGCCTTCGAGGCCGATCGCGCAGCAGTCGTAGGGCTCTCGGTCGGCGGGTTAATCGGCCTGGCGCTGGCAATCGCAAGGCCGGAGCGTGTAACCACCCTCTGTCTCATGGACACCGCGCCCAAAATCGGCAGCGCCGAGATGTGGGCGGCGCGGATGACAGCGATCGAGACCGGAGGCCTGGAGTCGATTGCCGACAGCGTCATGGAACGGTGGTTCTCCGCCGCCTTCCGGACACGGCGCCCCGCAGAACTTGCGCTGTGGCGGGCAATGATGGCGCGCACGCCAGCGCGGGGCTATCTCGATCTTTGCGCCACGTTGCGTGACACCGACCTGACGGAGGCAGCGAGCGGGCTCGCCGTGCCGACGCTGTGCCTGTGCGGCTCTGAAGACGGCGCGACACCACCGGACCTGGTCCGGGCCTGCGCGTCCATCATTCCCGGCGCGCGCTACGAGGAGATCGCCGGAGCCGGTCACCTGCCCTGCATCGAGGCGCCCGATACGGTCGCCAATCTGATCATATCCTTCATCAAGGAGCACTCGGCGTGACCGACGCCCTCTATGACGACGGCATGAAGACGCGGCGCCAGGTGCTGGGCGATGCTCATGTCGACCGCGCCGAAGCCGCCAAGACGGAATTCGACGAACCGTTCCAGACCCTGATCACGCGGGCGGCGTGGGGCTCGGTCTGGTCGCGCGAGGGTCTGTCCAAGCGCGAGCGCTCGCTGATCACCATCGCCTTGCTTGCTGCCCTGGGCCATGACGAGGAACTGGCGATGCATTGCCGGGCGACGGAAAACACGGGGGCCAGCGAGGAGGACGTCTGCGAGGCGCTGCTGCATGTGGCGATCTATGCGGGCGTGCCGGCCGCCAACCAGGCCATCAAGGTGGCCAAGGAAACCTTCGCCAAGCGAAAGCAGACTCAGGGAGGCAAGAACCCTCGATGAATGGACTGCCCTTCTATCGCCGCGAGCGCAATCAGCATCCGCCCTCCTACACGCCCGGCTACAAGAGCGCCGTGCTGCGTGCGCCGTTCCGCCCGCTGGTTTCGCCGGAACAGAGCGACCTGGAGATGACTGGGCCGGTGTTCGGCCACAGCGACGTCAGCCCGATCGACGCCGACCTGATCCGCAATGCCATGGTCACCGGCGAAGCGATCGGCGAGCGCATCATCGTCCATGGTCGGGTCCTCGATGAGAACGGCCGACCGGTGCCGAACGCGCTGATCGAAATCTGGCAAGCCAATGCTGGCGGGCGATACCTCCACACGAATGACAGCTATATGGCGGCTCTGGATCCGAACTTTTCCGGCTGCGGCCGCTGCATGGCCGATGCGGAGGGCTACTACAAGTTCCGTACCATCAAACCCGGACCCTACCCCTGGCCAAACAATGGCTCCGACTGGCGCCCCTCGCACATTCATCTTTCGATCTTCGGCGAAGCCTTTGCACAGCGGCTGATCACCCAGCTCTATTTCGAGGGCGATCCGCTGATCCCGATGTGTCCAATCGTCAACACGATCCCCGACCCGGAGGTGATCGAGCGTCTCGTTGCCCGGCTGGACTTCAAGAACCAGATGCCGTTCGACTGCCTCGCCTACCGGTTCGACATCGTTCTCCGCGGCCGGCGCCAGACCTACTTCGAGAACCATCCGGAGGGCCTGTGATGACCCATCGTCTCATTGATCCCCGCATCACCGACACCCGGCTGAAGGAAACCCCGTCGCAGACCGCCGGCCCTTATGTCCACATCGGCACGGCCCCGCAGGCGATCGGCCGGCAGACGCTCTACCGCCAGCCCGGACCGGTTGCGGCGGAAGGCCCCGGCACGGTCGTGGTCGAGGGCACGGTCTATGACGGTGCCGGAGCGCCGGTGCGCGACTGCATGATCGAATTCTGGGGTGCGGACGCGGAGGGTCGCGTCGGACGGCATGGCCTGTTCGGGCGGACGACCGCCGACTTCGCAACGGGTGGTTTCCGGTTCCAGACCGTGAAGCCGGGGGTTCACCGCGAGGGCTCAGCGCCGCATATCGCGATTCTGATCTTCGCCCGCGGCATCAACCTCCACCTGCACACCCGGCTCTACTTCCCCGAGGATGAGGGGGCAATTGCGAACGACCCGGATCTGAAGCGCATGTCGCCGACCGATCGGGCGGCGCTGACGGGGGTTGCGGTTCCAGCTGCAGAGCATAAGACATACCGATTCGATATCCATCTGCAGGGCGCCAAGGAGACACCGTTCTTCGACGTGTGAGTGAGGGAACACTCTCTTGCCGTCTTGCAAAGTGATGGGCCGGGCAGGACGACCGCACGACATGGAGAGGGAGCGCCCCCTCTCCAACGTCTCATTCGGCACAAATGCCCGATTTCCGTAGAGCCTGACCGGAGGCACCTGTCGATGCCCCTCTCCTCCCCGCTCTATGCCGGTCTGTTCGGAGATGCCGAGACGGCCTCCCTTCTTTCGGATCAGGCCGAACTTGCCGCCATGATCGAGGTCGAGCGCGCACTGGCGCGGGTACAGGGACGCCTCGGCTTGATCCCGAAAGAGGCGGCTGCAGCGATCGATGCTCGGCTCGCCGGGTTTATGGTCGATGTGGAGAGACTTACCCCCGAGATCGCCTCGGCCGGCGTGGCGGTGCCCGCTCTGGTGGCAGCGCTGCGCGCGGCCGTCGGTCCGGAGGGTGCCGACCATCTGCACTTCGGCGCGACCTCGCAGGACATCGCCGATACCGGACTGATGATCCGCCTGAAGCGGGCGCTTGCGCTGTTCGACGGCAGGCTAGCGGTGCTGCTCAAGCGCCTGGCCGGACAGGCGAAGACGCACCGGGCGACCCCGATGGCCGCGCGCACCCGCAGCCAGATGGCGACGCCCGTGAGCTACGGGCTGCGGCTTGCGACCGTGGCCCGAGACCTCGCGCTTGAGCGCCGGCGGCTGAAGACTATTGCCGCAAGTGGCCTGTGGGTGCAGCTCGGCGGCGCGGCGGGCGACCTTTCAGCGATGACGGTCGGTGGAGGAAGCGGCCCGCAGCTGACGGAAGAGCTCGCCCGCGAGCTCGGCCTTGCGGCGGCGGCACCGTGGATGACCGGTCGGCGCCCCTTGCTCGACATCGCGACGCTGATGGTGGCGCTTACCAACGCGCTCGGCAAGCTCGGCGCCGATATTCTGATCGGCGCGCGCACGGAGATTGGCGAGATCGGCCTGGCCGAGGCCGGCGGCTCCTCGACCATGCCGCAAAAGAAAAATCCGGTGAAGGCGGAGGTGCTGATCGCGCTGGCGCGGGTGAACGCCGGACTGCTCGGAACCTTCGCTGCCACCGGCGTCCAGGCCGAGGAGCGCGACGGTGCGGCGTGGATGTGCGAGTGGCTGATGCTGCCGCAGATAATCGCGGCGACCGGCGCGGCCCTGCTGCGGGCAGAAGAACTAACGGCCGGACTTGCACCCGATGTCACGCGGATGAAGCAGGCGATCGATGGATCGAACGGACTGCTGCTGGCGGAGGCGGCGTCCTTCGCACTGATGGAGCACATGGCCCGTGCCGAAGCGCAAGCCCTGGTCAAGACCGCGGCCGAGGCCGCGCGCGACAGCGGGCGGCACCTGTTCGACGAGATCAGAATCCTGACGCAGGCCAAGGTCGACTGGGAGGGGCTGCGCGCCAGGGCCGAGACAGTTGACGCGGCGGCGGAGATGACCGACCGGCTGCTCGAGGAAGTGTGGCCTCTTATCGCCGAGACAGCTTAGCGTACAGCAAGATCCGGATGTCAGCCCGAATGACGAACGCCGCCGGGATCAGCCGGCGGCGTCGTTGTCCGGGGGCCGGACTACTGCTTCATCTTGTCAGTGACGACCGTCGTCGTGGCGCCCTCGGGCTCCCGGGTGATGACCGGGTCGGAGCCGCCAGCGAGCAAGGTCGCGACCGTGCGCTCGTAGTCCGCCATGTCGAGGGTGCCGTCGGAGCCGTCGACCAGCTTGACGATCTCGCCAACCATGCGCACCTGGTGCTTCTCGGTCTGGGCGCCGGTGGCGTCATTCTCCAGCACGATCTCAGCCGCCTCCTCGGGATTTTCGGTGGCATAGGCCCAGCCCTTCATCGAAGCGCGAACGAAGCGGGCCATCTTGTCGACGAAGGCCGGATCCTGAAGGTTTTCCTCGAGCACATAGAGACCGTCCTCAAGGGTGGCGACGCCCTGATCCTCATACTTGAAGATCACAAGTTCCTCCTCCGGAATGCCGGCGTCGATCACCTGCCAGTATTCGTTGTAGGTCATGGTCGAGATGCAGTCGGCCTGCTTCTGCAGCAGCGGGTCGACATTGAAGCCCTGCTTGAGAACGGTGACGCCATCCGGCCCGCCTTCTGTCGGAATGCCGAGATGACTCATCCAGGACAGGAAGGGGTACTCGTTGCCGAAGAACCAGACGCCGAGAGTCCGGCCCTTGAAGTCCTCCGGCTTGGTGATGCCGGTATCCTTGAGGCAGGTCAGCATCATGCCGGACTTCTTGAATGGCTGGGCAATGTTGACCAGCGGCACGCCGCGCTCCCGCGAGGCCAGCGCGGAGGGCATCCAGTCCACAATGACATCAGCGCCGCCGCCGGCAATCACCTGCGGCGGGGCAATGTCCGGGCCTCCGGGCTTGATGGTGACGTCGAGTCCCTCCTCCTCGTAATAGCCCTTGTCCAGGGCGACGTAATAGCCGGCAAACTGGCCCTGGGTTACCCACTTAAGCTGCAGGGTAACCGGGTCGGCGGCCTGGGCCGCACCGGAAAGCCCTGCGGCCAAACCAACGGCGACCGCCGCCGCAATGACCTTATTTCTCATCACGCACTCTCCCTCTGGTTTGGGCTCCCGTCGTTCCCGTCATCCACGAACGGACGGATGCCAGAAGGTGAAAGCCCGCTCCGCGAGCGCCACCAAGCCGTAGAAGACCGAACCGGCGACCGCCGCCATGGCGATCTCGGCCCAGACCATATCGATGTTCATGCGGCCGACTTCCGTCGAGATGCGAAAACCCATGCCGACGATCGGCGTGCCGAAGAATTCCGCGACGATGGCGCCGATCAGCGCCAGCGTCGAGTTGATCTTCAGTGCGGTGAATACGAAGGGCAAGGCCATCGGCAGCCGCAGCTTGAGGAGAGCCTGCGTTTCAGAGGCGGCGTAGGTTCGCATCAGGTCGCGCTGGATGCGGTCGGCACTGGCGAGGCCCGCCACGGTGTTCACCAGCATTGGGAAGAAGGTCATGATGACGACAACGGCGGCCTTGGAGGGCCAGTCGAAGCCGAACCACATCACCATGATGGGGGCGACGCCGACGATCGGCAACGCCGAGACAAGGTTGCCGATCGGCAGCAGGCCGCGGCGCAGAAACGGCACGCGGTCGACAAGAAGCGCAACGACGAAACCCGAGCCGCAGCCGATGGCGTAGCCGATGAGGACGGCCTTGAGGAAGGTCTGGCGGAAATCGGCCCAGAGCGTCGGGATGGCGCCGGAAAAGCGGGCGCCAATATCGGACGGCGCCGGCAGCAGCACCTTGGGCACGCCGATGCCGACAACCAGCGCCTGCCACAGGATGAGAATCCAGACGCCGAACAGGATGGGAATCGCGACGGCAACGGCCCGGCTCGCCCAGGGCGCGGCGAAGCGACGGGCGGCAAGGCGCTGGACGAAGCCCCAGCCGAGCAACCAGGCGGCGGCGATGAGCGCCCAGTAGCCGGAAGCGGCCGCACCGGCATGGCCGGCAAGGGCCACAAGGAGGAGGACCGCGCCGGCATGAGCCACAACGGCGAGGATGATGTCGCCGGTCACACCCGCAAGCCGGGTCCCCGCCGCGGAGGCAATGGCGAGAGCGATCGTGGCCATGGCAAAGGCGACGAGGGGGGGATCCGACCAGACGGTGAGGCTCGCCTCCGCGGTCACGAACAGTGGCAGAACCAGGGACGCGGCGGCGGCGAGCCCGGCGGCGGCGGACAGCAGCCTGGCGAGACCGATCATCGCGCCATCCCCATGCGCTTCAGCGCCACGCGCTCGGCGAGGCCGACGGCGGCAACAAGGGCAGCGGCGAGCACGGCGGCGACGACCAGCGCCGACCAGATCTGGATGGTCTGGCCGTAGTAGGAGCCGGCGAGGAGGCGCGCGCCGAGGCCGGCGACCGCCCCGGTCGGCAGCTCGCCGACAATAGCGCCGACCAGGCTTGCCGCGACCGCGACCTTCATGGCGGCGAAAAGATGCGGCGTTGCCGAGGGCAGCCGCAGCTTCGTCAGCGTCTGCAGCGGGCTGGCGTTGTACGTCTTCATCAGATCGAGCTCGATCGTCTCCGGCGAGCGCAGGCCTTTGACCATGCCGACGGTGACGGGGAAGAACGAGAGATAGGTCGAGATCATCGCCTTGGGCAGCAGGCCGGAGATGCCGATGGCGTTGAGGACCACGATGATCATCGGTGCGATGGCCAGGATCGGGATCGTCTGCGAGGAGATCACCCAAGGCATCAGGCTCTTGTCGAGCACGCGGCTGTGGACCACGGCAACGGCGAGCAGAATGCCGAGGACGGTGCCGATGACGAAGCCGAGCAAGGTCGAGGAGAGCGTGATGCCGGCGTGATAGACGAGCGAACGCTTGGAGGTGATCGCCTTCTTCGCCGTGGTCTCCCAGATCTCGACCGCGACCTGGTGCGGCGCCGGCAGCACCGGGCGCTCCTGGGCAAGCGTGGCGGCGACGAACTGCGTCACAGGCACGTCGACCGCTCCAGCGCGTGCGAAGGTCTCGCGCTGGAACGGGGCATTGAGGACGACGGCGGCGACGTACCACAGCGCCAGGATGGCAAGGACAACGACGAGCACGGGACCGGCGGTGCCGGACATCAGACGGGACCATGGGCGGTACGGTGCTTGCGCGGCAAGGACGTCGGTCGCCATCGTCAACTCCTCGCGGGCAGCGGCAAGAGCATCAGCCCCATGGCAACGAGGCCGAGGGCGACGCCGGCGAGCTGCGGGGTGGTGAGCCGCTCGCCAAACACCGTGAAGGCAATGACGTTGACGAGCAGGAGCTGGACGATCGCTGAGGCGGAGATCGCGAGCCCGAGCCCGCCCTCGCGCATCAGCCTGACCATCATCAGATTGCCAGCGGTGTAGAGCACCAGCGACAGGATCAGCAGGCTGACGTTGTTGCCGGAAACGTAGGCGCGCGAGGCGGTCGCCGCGCTGAGGAAAGCGGCCATCGACCCGGCAAGCCAGAAGAAGAACTGCGGCTTCATCCCCCTCCCTCCCGGCTCACGCGTCTTCGTAGGAGTGCCCGGCCCGGAGGCCTTCACGGACCCGGTGCGCGATCCGCAGAAACTCCGGGCTTTCGCGGATGTCGAGGGTGCGCTCGGGCGGCAGGTCGCTTTCGATCACATCATGAACCCGGCCAGGGCGCGGGCAGAGCACGACGATCCTGGTCGACAGAAACACCGCTTCCGGAATCGAATGCGTAACGAAAACGACCGTCTTCCTGGTCTTGGCCCACAGCTTCAGCAGCTGCTCGTTGAGGTGATCGCGCACGATCTCGTCAAGCGCACCGAAGGGCTCGTCCATCAGGAGCAGGTCGGGATCGAACGAAAGGGCACGGGCAATCGATGCGCGTTGCTGCATGCCGCCGGATAGCTGCCAGGGGAATTTGTTCTCAAAGCCCGACAGGTTGACAAGATCAAGGTTGCGCCGGACCCGCTCGGCGCGCTCGGCTGCGGGAAAGCCCATGATTTCCAGAGGCAGAGCGACGTTGTCGGCGATCGAGCGCCAGGGATAGAGCGCGGCGGCCTGAAACACGTAGCCATAGGCGCGGGCGAGCCGCGCCTGTTCGGGGCTGACACCGTTTACGGTGATCGACCCGCCGGTCGGCCGCTCCAGGTCGGCAATGACACGCAGCAGCGTGGTCTTGCCGCAGCCCGAAGGGCCGATGAAGGAGACGAAGTCTCCCTCACCAATTTTGAGGTCAATGTTGGACAGGGCATGGACGGGTCCGTCGGCTGTCTCGAACGTCAGCGACAGATTCTCGATGTCGATCACCGGCGTGGCGATCTCCGTCGCTGGCTTGGCGGCTGGCTGCGCGAGCATGTCCTTTATGTCCTCGCCCTCTGAACGGTGTCAGGTCTCAAATCTTGCTCCGGTCTCGTCTGCCCCCGCATCCGACCCGCATCCTCCTCGTCGAGACCGTGCGTTCCCAGTTGCGCGACGCTCTTCAAATGTAATTCCCATCGTAGATTGCGCCGCGCGGCAGAAAGGCTGCAACGCGGAATGGTTTGTCGCGAACCAGCGTCCACTGCTCGACGCCCTTGCCGGCCGGGCCGTCGGGCTCGCCGGAGTCCTCGGCGGCCGGAATGACCTTGGCGAGCCGATCGGGGCCGCTGAGCGCGAAGATCTCGTCGATGGCCTGGCTCTTGAGTCGCCCCAGGTCAAAGCAGTCGTCGAGCAGGCGCTGCTCCGCGCTGCCCGGATCGAGCGGATTTGGCAGATGGCCCTGTTCCGCGACACCGGAGGCGGTGCCGTATCCCAGGAATTCAAAGTCCTGGGGCAGAGGCATTTCGGTCATGAAGCACAGCCACCACCCGTCGGCGAGCCGGCCGAGACGGAAACCGACACGCTGCTCGACCTCGGTCGAGGTCACGCCACGAAGCCAGTGCGCCTTGGTGAAGACGCCGCGCATCCTTACGACTTCGCCGAGCATCATCGTTCTCGCTCCAGAAAATGCCGGCCGGGCGGACTGAATCGAGGCCAGCCGAGGTCGGACGCGGATTGACATTCGCCCCTCTCCCAGAACGTACACGCTGCACTCCGGTTCTCGAAGCGCGCCGATTACAGCTCGCCCGGACCTGAATTCCGCCTTTTGCCAGCACCTCCCTCACACGCCGCTCGCCGGAATGCCCGTGCGCTCAACCTTACGCGGCGCCGTCAGCGCCTTCCAGGTCGACAGCGCCCTGTTGACGGCCTGGAATGGCTCGCGGGCAACGAACCTGCCGTGGCCCTGCCGGGTCTTTACCGCACCGTCCTCGATGGCAACCAGACCCCGGGTCATGACGTAGCGCGGCAAGCCCTTCACGTGCTTGCCTTCGAACACATTGTAGTCGATCGCCGACTGCTGGGTCGCGGCCGAGATCGTCTTTTCCCTGGCCGGGTCCCAGACGACGATGTCGGCGTCGGAGCCTGGAAGGATAGCCCCCTTCTTCGGGTATACGTTGAGGATCTTCGCGATGTTGGTCGAGGTGACGGCGACGAACTCGTTCATCGTCAGGCGGCCGGTGACGACACCGTGGGTCCACAGCATCGGCATCCGGTCCTCGAGTCCGCCGGTGCCATTCGGGATCTTGGTGAAATCGCCGACACCGAAACGCTTCTGCTCGGTGGTGAAGGCACAGTGGTCCGTTGCGACCACCTGGAGCGTGCCGGCTGCAAGTCCCGCCCAAAGGCTGTCCTGGTGCTTCTTGTCGCGGAACGGCGGCGACATCACCCGGCGGGCGGCATGATCCCAATCGGGATGCTTGTACTCGCTATCGTCGAGGGTGAGATGCTGGATCAGCGGCTCGCCGTAGACGCGAATGCCGTTCTGCCGGGCCCGGCGGATCGCCTCGTGCGCCTGCTCGCAGGAGGTGTGGACGATATAGACCGGAACGCCTGCCATGTCCGCGATCATGATGGCGCGGTTCGTGGCCTCACCCTCGACCTCTGCCGGACGGGAATAGGCATGGGCTTCGGGGCCGTCGTTGCCCTCGGCCAGCAGCCTGGACTGAAGCTGGGCCACGACATCGCCGTTCTCGGCATGGACGAGCGGCAGGGCGCCAAGCTCGGCGCAGCGCTGGAACGAGGCGAACATCTCGTCATCGTCCACCATCAGCGCGCCCTTGTAGGCCATGAAATGCTTGAAGGTGTTGATGCCCTTCTCGCGGACGACGGTCTCCATCTCGTTGAAGACCTCCTCACCCCACCAGGTGATCGCCATGTGGAACGAATAGTCGCAATTGGCCATCGTCGACTTGTTGTGCCACATCGACAGCGCCTCGAGCAGCGACTGGCCGGGCGAAGGCAGGGCAAAGTCGACCACCATCGTTGTGCCGCCAGACAGCGCGGCGCGGGTACCGCTGTCGAAATTGTCGCTGGAGTAGGTGCCCATGAAGGGCATCTCGAGGTGGGTGTGAGGATCGATCCCACCAGGCATGACGTAGCAGCCGGACGCGTCGAGCACGGAGTCACCGGAGAGCTTCGGGCCGATTTCTGTAATGACGCCGCCCTCGACCTTGACGTCCGCCTGATATGTGCGGTCGGCGGTGACGATGGTGCCGCCTTTGATGACAGTGCTCATTCTATGCTGTCCTCTGGTTTGTTCGTCTGGATCGGTAAAACGGATCGCCGCAATCCCGTAATATTGACCAGTGCGCTTTCAACTCTTGCCATGTCTTCGTCCGACAAGTGCCCGACGGCGCTGCCGATCGCAGACTTTCGGACGGGCGTCACCTTGTCCGCCATCACTTGCGAAACCACGGCCAAGCCATTCTGAGGGCCCGGATCGATGGTCGGGCGAATGAAGGGCGCATCAGTCATGAAGGTGCTCATCGGCACGACCAGCAAGGTAAAATGTTCGGCGATATACTCGTCGGCTTGGAGGATAACTGCGGGCCTCGGCTTGCCAAGGTCGCCCTGCAGGCAACGGTGACCACCATGCCGCGCCGCAATTCCATCAATCGTCCCACACGCCGCCTGAAACCGAGGCGACCCAAGACATGGCGTTGTCTTCCGCGTCAGCCTTCGCGGCTTCGCGCGCTTGCCTTGCGGCCTCCGCGCGATAGGTGGCATCGTCCGACCTGGGCACCCAGATTTCGACAGGCTTGAACCCTTTTTCCAACAGCTTCTCGCGTTGTTCTGCCGTTAATTCGACCGGCCGACCCATCGCATTAGCCTCCTTCACTGCGGATAGCGGACCACTATAAAAAAGTGCATTGCCCTTACCGCGGCGGCGAAAATTCACGAACCGCCGAATTCAGCCGGTTCGCCGAACTAGTCACCTTGCATTCTCATTGACCAAATCGGCTTTCCTGATCAGGCCGAGAGAATCTTCCTTCTTGGGCAACAGTTTTACTCGTCCTTGTGTCCGTTACGGTCAGTTTGGTCCTGCCGAACGATCCATGTTCCCCCATCGTAGCTCCGCCGAAGCGTCCGCAAGGTCGAACGGACGAAATCCTTGGGTAGCAAGCCTGTTGTCCGTATATCGCAACGATAGGACATCCATGGTCCCCTGAGTCTCCTTCACCCCACGATCTCCGCCGTCTCCACCACCGCGTGGAACAGGACGTCCGCGCCCGCCTTGGCCCATTCGGGGAAGATTTCCTCGGCCTCATTGTGCGACAGGCCGTCTACGCAGGGGCACATGATCATGGCGGTGGGAGCGACGCGATTGACCCAGCAGGCATCGTGGCCGGCGCCGGAGACGATGTTGCGGTGGGAATAGCCGAGGCGCTCGGCGGCGGCGCGGACGGTGTTCACGCAGCCCTCGTCGAAGGTGACCGGGTCGAAATGGCCGACCTGCTCGATCTCGTAGGAAATCTGCAGCGCGTCGCAGATGGTGTCGATGCCTGCCCGGATGCGCTCGTCCATTGTGTCGAGCACCGCCTTGTCGGGGGAGCGGATGTCGATGGTGAAGACCGTGCGACCAGGAATGATGTTGCGCGAGTTGGGATAGACCTCGACGTGGCCGATGGCGCCGACGGCGTCGGGCTGGTAGTCCATCGCCACCTCGTGGACGAGTTCGGTGACGCGGGCCATGCCGAGGCCGGCGTTGCGGCGCTTGGGCATCGGGGTCGAGCCGGTGTGGCTTTCCTTGCCGGTCAGCGTCACCTGCAGCCATTTCAGGCCCTGGCCGTGGGTGACGACGCCGATGTCGATGCCCTCGTCCTCCAAGATCGGTCCCTGTTCGATATGGAGCTCGAACATCGCGTGCATCTTGCGGGCGCCAACCTCCTCGTCGCCGACGAAGCCGATTCGCTTCAGCTCCTCGCCGACGGTCTTGCCTTCGGCGTCCTTGCGGGCATAGGCCCAGTCGAGGGTGTGGACGCCGGCGAAGACGCCCGACGCCAGCATGGCCGGGGCAAAGCGCGTGCCCTCCTCGTTGGTCCAGTTGACCAGCACGATCGGCCGCCTGGTCCTGATGCCGAGATCGTTCAGCGTGCGCATCACTTCCAGACCGCCAAGCACGCCGAGCACGCCGTCGTACTTGCCGCCGGTCGGCTGGGTGTCGAGATGGGAGCCCATGTAGACCGGTAGGGCATCGGGATCGGTGCCCTCGCGGCGAGCGAACATGGTGCCCATCTTGTCGACGCCCATCGTAAGCCCGGCATCGTCGCACCACTTGGCGAACAGCCTGCGGCCTTCCGCATCGGCGTCGGTCAGGGTCTGGCGGTTGTTGCCGCCGGCGATACCCGGACCGATCCTAGCCATCTCCATGATCGAATCCCACAGACGGTCGGAATTGATTCTGAGGTTCTCGCCAGGTGCGGTCATGAGGCGGCCTTCCGTTGTCGTTGCGGGCAGTGCCGCACCCGGCCACCCGGCGTGCCGCCGGACGGCCGGGCGGTCGGCGGGTTCAGTCGAGCGTTTCCAGCACCTTGCGCAGCGTGCCGATCAGCTCATCGATCTGGCTCTTCGAAATGATGAGCGGAGGCGACATGGCAATAATGTCGCCGGTGGTGCGGATGAGAATGCCGGCCTCGTAAGCCTTGAGGAAGGCGGAGAAGGCGCGCTTGGTCGGCTGTCCTGCGATCGGCTCGAGCTCGACGGCACCGATCAGGCCAATGTTACGCACGTCGATCACGTGGCGCACGCCCTTGAGCGCATGCAGTGCGTCGGCCCAGTAGTCCTCGAGATCGGCGGCACGGGTGAGCAGACCTTCATCGTCGTAGGTGTCGAGCGTGCCGAGCGCGGCTGCGCAGGCGACCGGGTGACCGGAATAGGTGTAGCCGTGGAAGAACTCGATGAGATGCTCCGGCCCGGTCATGAAGGCCTCGTGGATCTCGCTGGAGCAGAACACGGCGCCCATCGGAATCACGCCGTTGGTGATGCCCTTGGCGGTGGTGACGAGGTCGGGAACGACGCCGAAATGCTCGACGGCGAAGGGCGAGCCAAGGCGACCGAAGCCGGTGATGACCTCGTCGAAGATCAGGAGAATGCCGTGCTGGTCGCAGATAGCGCGAAGCTTCTCGAGGTAGCCTTTCGGCGGAATCAGGACGCCCGTAGAGCCGGCGACGGGCTCGACGATGACCGCGGCGATGGTCGAGGGGTCATGGAGCTGGATCAGCCTCAGGAGATCCTCGGCATATTCGGCGCCGTGCTCGGGCTGGCCGCGGGTGAAGGCGTTGCGTGACAGGTCGTGGGTGTGGCGGATGTGATCGACGCCGGTGAGAAGCGTACCGAACATCTTGCGGTTGGCGACGATGCCGCCGACGGAGATGCCGCCGAAGTTGACACCGTGATAGCCGCGTTCGCGGCCGATGAGGCGGAAACGCGATCCTTCGCCCTTCACCCTGTGGTAGGCGAGCGCGATCTTGAGCGCGGTCTCGACCGATTCCGAACCGGAGTTGGTGAAGAACACGTGGTTGAGCGGTGCCGGCATCAGCGCCGAGAGCCGGGCAGCCAGCTCAAACGCCTTGGGATGCCCCATCTGGAACGCCGGGGCGTAGTCGAGTTCGGCGATCTGGCGCTGCACCGCCTCGGTGATCTTCGGCCTGGCGTGGCCGGCGTTGCAGCACCACAGGCCAGCGGTGCCGTCGAGCACATCGCGGCCGTCGGCAGTCTTGTAATGCATGTCCTTGGCGCCGACGAACAGGCGCGGGTTCTGCTTGAACTGCCGGTTCGCCGTAAACGGCATCCAGAAGGCTTCGAGATTGTTGGCGGTGAGCGCGCTACCGGACGTGGTCGTCGCGGATGTGGCGATGCTGGACATAATTCCTCCGTGCGCCGCGATCCGCGGCGGCGCCTGTTGCTACGGTCGACGCCGGCACGATCCGCTGCCGCGAATCCGGCGTCCGGGCGAGCTTATCCCAGCCGCACGCCGGCTGTCGCCGATCGTCAGTAAATCCCCTCATCGGCGGCCCAGGCGGGCCGCGTTGATATCGTCTACCCCCGCACCAAGGGAGCGGCGGCCTGTCCGGAAGATTATCGTCGTTATTGCCGGCGCTGCCGGTGCTTGTTACCCATTGGCTTCGGCGAAAAAACCTGACCAAATGGTCAAAATCAGCGTAGGAAGCCGCCATACGCCGGTCAAGAGCAATTTTTGGTTCCGGGACGAGGCAGCAAGGCGTCCGAGTCCAGGGCCATTGCCGCGGCCGGCAACTCGGGAGACGGCACCGTGAACGAGGACACTGCCAACGACGGGCCAAACCCGCGGGCAAGCACCCGGATCCAGGAGAAGAACCGGGCAAAGATCCTTGAGGCGGGTCTGCTCGAGTTCGCCCGCTTCGGCTACCGCGGCGCCCGGGTCGAACAGATCGCCGCCGAAGCCGGGATGTCGAAATCCAACCTGCTCTACTACTTCGGATCCAAGCAGGCGCTCTACAAGGCGGTTCTGGCGCATTTGCTCGACATCTGGCTGACGCCGCTTAGGACTCTCGATGCCGGAGGTGACCCGGCCGAGGAGCTTTCCGCCTATATCGGGCGCAAGATCGAGCTGTCGGCCGCCTATCCGGAAGCGTCGCGCCTGTTCGCCACCGAGGTGATGCAGGGCGCGCCGATGATTGCCGACGTGCTTGAAGGTCCGCTCAAGGCTCTGGTCGATGACAAGGTCGAGGTGATTCGCGCTTGGGCAGCCGCCGGCAAGATCCGTGCCGTCGAGCCACATCATCTCATCTTCGCGATCTGGGCAACGACACAGCATTACGCCGATTTTGCCACCCAGATCCGCGCGCTGACGGGATCGGGGGTCGACGAGCCAGAGTTTCGGGCCGGAGCGGAGACGGCGATCCGGGACCTCCTGCTGCGCGGCCTGCTGCCGTCTGCGAAGTCGGTCGGCGCCGGATCAAGCAGAATTGACGAAAACGCGTGAAATCCGGCTGCATCGCACGGTAGAGTACCCACCTGGCGCAGACAGCCGGTAGTTCGTGAGGGACGTGCCGTGACAGGTGTTTCGACGAAGGAACGCAAGAGAGTGAGGAGGCGTGCCTGGCTGCTCGCCGCAACGCTTAGCCTGGCGGCCGGGACCGCCGCGGCGGCACCCTGCGGCAATGATGCCAAGGGGTTTCCGGCGTGGCTTGCGGATTTCAAGAAACGGGCCGTCGCGGCCGGCGTCTCGGAGCGCGTCGTCGAGGCCGCGCTCGGCAACGCGAGCTACAACCGCCAGGTGATCCGGCGCGACCGGTCTCAGTCGTCGTTCAAGCTCAGCTTCGAGGAGTTCAAGAAGCGCCGCGCGCCTCCCGGCGCCATCGCCATGGGCCGGCAGCGGCTGAAATCGAACCTCGGCATCCTGACCAAGGTCGAAGCGAGATTTGGCGTGCCGAAGGAGATCATTGTCGCGATCTGGGGCCTCGAATCCGGCTTCGGGACCTTCATGGGCGACATACCGATCTTCTCGTCGCTACCGACGCTTGCCTACGATTGCCGGCGATCCGAGTTCTTCACCGAGGAACTCCTCAGCGCGCTGTTCATCGTCCAGTCGGGCGACATCCCGATTGCGCAAATGAAGGGTGCCTGGGCGGGCGAAATCGGCCAAACCCAGTTTCTCGCCACCAACTACGCCCGCTATGCGGTCGACTTCGACGGCGACGGCCATCCAAACCTGATCGCCAGCACGCCGGACGTATTCGCCTCGACCGCGAACCTTCTTGCCAAGCACGGCTGGCGTCCCGGGGAGGACTGGTCCGAGGGCACCCGGAACTTCGAGGTGCTCTACTACTGGAACCGCTCCATGGTCTATCGCCAGACCATCGCCTATTTCGCACAGGAACTGCGAAAGTAGGCTGGCTGCCGACGTGAACTTCGTTCCAAGCTCGGCACAATTCGTGACCGGCCACGGCAACCGGCTTCAGGGAAGCCGTCTTGGCGGCTACTGCAATCGCGCGCGGCAAAAAATTACTGAGATTCAGGGTTTTAGCCGTCTTATCGCGACCCGGATCAGCCTTATGTGGACCGGAGTGGCTTCTGTGCCCTTTCACAAAATAGGCCAGATGTGATGCGACATCGGCGGCCGACGGCGGACTGCTGCCGATCGAGCTTGAGGAGAAACACCATGGCGAAGACCGTGCGAAGGCGCGCGACATTCCGGACCGCAGCGGTCCTTGCGACCGCCCTGCTGCCGGCGGCGCTTCTCGCCCCCGAGCCGGCTGCGGCCGAGCCGGCGGCAATCGTGCTCGATATCGCCGTGGGGTCGACGCTTGCGCCGTTCGCCGAGCTCAACATCGGCGACGTGGTCACGCTCGCGCCGGACCAGAAGGCCGACCTGCTCGACTATCGGCTTTGCGAGGAGGTCCGGGTAACGGGCGGGACCATCACGGTCGCCGAGGAAGGGCTGGCTGTCGAGGGCGGCACGGTCGAAAAGCTCGGCCCCGGGGACTGCGGCAGCGCCGCCTTGCGCATCGAGCCGATCGCAGGCGGTGCCAGCGCAACCGGATCGGACAAGCCGGATGACGCGCGAAACAGCACGGGGGCAACGGTGCTGCTGCGGTTCGGCAAGACCGGGAAAACGGCCCCCGGCGGGGCCTTCGATCCGGTCGAGGCGACAAACACGCCTCCGCCCGACGTCGAAGGCGGCGCCCTTGCCGGCGAGGGCAAGGAGAAGGCAGCGGCGGTCGATGTATCGGCCGGTGTGGCACCGAAACTTTCGCCCGAGGGCTAAATCAGCAGGGGGCTTGCCGGCGCCGGGCGGCAAGGGTGGCCAGGATCGCTTCGGCGTTGCGCCACAGCAGCGAGCCGCCGGCGGCCGGATCGACCTTCCGGGACGCGATCGGCAGTCGCGCGGCCAGACTCGCGCCGAGATCCGGCGAATGCACCGGACTGGTGTCCCGCCCGCCGAACCACAGGTCTACCGGGACCGCAATTTCCTCGACCGCGAAGGGCCATTCGCCGAGCGCAATGGCGAGATCGCGCGCGTAGCCTTCGGCGCCCTGAGAGAAACCTTCTTGCAGACAGGCGCGATAGAACGACATGAACTCGGGGGCACAATAGAGCTCCCGATCGATGTCGGCGCTCATCTTGATGACGAGGTCCCAGAGCCAGTCGGCGCTGGCAACGGCGGCCACTTCAGCGGCGAAGCCCTTCGGATCCGCCCGCGCGGCAGCCACCATGCCGGCAACCTGCGGCTCCAGCAGATGGGCAAGCGCGGGATGGCCGAGATCGTCCTGGCCCGCGACCACCGCCACGGCTTCGACCCGCGCGGTAGCCGCAAGGGCGAGGGCGAAGGGTGCGCCCTGGGAGAAGCCGACCGCGAGCGGGCGATCAAGGCCGGCCGCAGCGATGAGCATGCCGACATCGTCGGCCCATGAGGCGAGCGTTTTATCCGGATGCGGGTCGGAGGCGCCGAGCCCCGGACGATCTATGGCAATCAGCCGAAGGCCGAGTCGGTCAAGGTCGTTCCAGCCAAATCCGAGCGAACCGCTCATGCCGGCGCCGGTACAGAAGATGATGGGTGCGCCGTCGCCTGGTCCCCATTCCTTCCAGGCAAGCCGGCGACCGCCCGGAAGGCTGACTGTGTCGTGGCGCAGGGTTGGAACGGGAACAATGGTCATGGCTGGCTGGCCCTTTGCAGGTGACGGACAACGAGACCTCAGCCTCACAGATAGTGCGTCCGATTGCAGCGACGTCGGCAGGCTGAGCTAGACCGCCGGTCACAGACTCAAGAGGTTATATCACTCGCCGGAAAACTCATTTTACATTACTAATTGTGCAAGGTATCGCTGGACTACCCGAGAGGAGAGGCAATCCGTCCGATGGTTTCGCAAGGTCTCAGGTAACGATAGCGCGGCCTGAAACCGTCGCCGCGAAGAGACTAGATGGCGAGGCGGCTCGTGGCCGGCCACCGATGGATTGAAGAAGCGGGTAAAGGACATGAGGGACCGAGGCGTGACCAGCGCGCCGCGGAATGTCGGGCCGGAGCGGCCGGAGGAGGAACGGGCGTGAACCCAGCGATGTGCATCGCCGCAGCGCGGCGTCACCGACGATGGGCGGCATCGCCTCGCAGCCCAGCGCCATCGGGCGAGAGTGCCGTTCCGATCTGCCCCGCGCTTCGCCCTTGTGATCCACCGCCGTCGCATTCCCAAGCCAGGATCCGCCCCGTTGTATTCCGCCCTCGAACGCGTTCTTGAACGTCTTTCGATCGGACTGGCACTCGTCGGAGGCGTCGTGCTGGTCGCCCTCGTCGTCATTACCGTCGTAAGTGTCACGGGGCGCGCCCTCATCTCCGTCGGTCTCGGCCCAATTCCAGGCGACTTCGAACTGATCGAGGCCGGCACGGGCTTTGCGATATTCGCGTTCTTGCCATGGTGCCAAATGCGGCGCGGTCATGTGACCGTCGACATCCTGATGGCCCGGCTGTCCACGCGCACCAATCTCATCATCGACATCGTGGCCAACGTGCTGATGACGGCCGCCGCGGGCTTGGTGTTATGGCGCCTCTATCTCGGCATGCTCGACAAGATGAGCTACGGCGAGACGACCTTTATCCTTCAGTTCCCGGTGTGGTGGCCCTATTCGGCCGCGCTCGTCGGCGCGACCGTGTTCGTCCTGGTCTGTGCCTTCACCGTGGTACGCAGCGTCCACGAATTCGCCCTTCAGCCCCATGGCCGGTCCTTGAGAGAGTAGAACGTGAGCCCCCTCGAAATCGGCCTCTGGTCCATTCCCGTCCTGCTCCTGCTCATTTTCGTGCGCATGCCGATCGGGCTGGCGATGCTGCTGTGCGGCGTCGTCGGCACGCGCCTGGTCACCGGGAACTGGATTCCGATCCTGGCGCAACTCAAGTCGTTGGTTTTCGATACCTTTTCCAGCTATTCGCTGTCGATCGTGCCGCTGTTTCTCCTGATGGGACAGTTCGCCACGCGCGGCGGCATGTCCCAGGCCCTGTTCAAGGCTGCCGAGACCATGGTCGGACATCGCCGGGGAGGCGTTGCCATGGCTGCAGTCACCGCCTGCGCGGGTTTCGGTGCGATATGCGGCTCGTCGCTTGCCACCGCGGCAACAATGGGCCAGGTGGCGCTGCCGGAACTCAAGCGCTTCGGCTATTCCGGCGCTCTTTCAACGGCCAGCCTTGCCGCCGGTGGCACCCTCGGCATCCTGATCCCGCCGTCGATCGTGCTCGTCATCTACGCCATCCTGACCGAGCAGAACATTGCAAAGCTGTTCCTCGCCGCCTTCGTACCCGGCGTCCTGGCAGCGATTGGCTACATGATCACGATTGCGATCTACGTTCGACTGTACCCCGACTCGTCGGGCTCGCGCGAACGCGCGGACTGGAGTGAACGGCTCAAGGCTGTCGTCGACGTCTGGCCGGTCCTGGTCGTCTTTCTCCTCGTCATTGGCGGCATCTATGCTGGCGTGTTCACGCCGACCGAAGCGGCGGCCATCGGTGCCGCTGGTACGGGCATCATCGCTCTCGTCAGAGGCGGCCTGCCGTGGCACGAATTCAAGCATGCGATCCTTGCCACCGCGACCTCCACCGGCATGATCTTCTTTATCGTGCTCGGCGCCACCGTATTCAATGCCTTTCTCGCGTTCTCGCAGCTGCCGCAACAGGCAGCGTCCTACGTCACTGAACTCGGTCTCAACCCCTGGCTCGTGCTGTCGCTGATCCTGGTCTGCTATCTGCTGTTCGGCTGCATCATGGATTCGCTGTCGATGATCCTGCTGACGATCCCGATCTTCTTCCCGATCGTCAGTGCGCTCGACTATGGGCTACCGTTCGAGGAGTTCGCGATCTGGTTCGGCATCCTGGTGCTGATCGTGGTCGAAACCGGACTGATCACGCCCCCGGTCGGCATGAACCTATTCATCATCAATGCCATGGCGCCCGATATCCCGCTGGCGCACACATTCCGTGGTGTGGTGCCCTTCATCCTCAGCGACGTCATCCGGGTGACGATCCTTGTCGTGTTCCCGGTGCTCAGCCTGTTCCTCGTGCGGCTGCTTTATTGAATGACGAGGCCGGACGCACCGCGCGCCACCTCCACCCTCCTCCCGAAATAAGACGAGGCTGCCGCGATCGATCGCCGTGGACCCTGTCTGCTTTCCGGCAAATCATCACCCGCAAAATCCTTGCTCGAAAGAATTTGACTATTTGGTCAAATTTTGCCCCAATACCAGAAGTGGCAGACGCTTCCGCAGCAAGAGAGGCGCGCCACGACCAGGGGAAGCCGAGTGACTGCGTTATCTTCGTGTCCGCTCGGCCAGCACAATGCCGCGCGCAGCGCCGGCCATCCGGTCAGCTCGCGCCGGATTTGGGAGGTCCTTTGATGGCCGATGCCCTGCTTGCACCCGACATTCGTGCCGGACGCCTGTCGCCGGAAGACTATCTGACCAATTTCGACGACCTGCATCCGCCGCTTGATCCTCACGAGGCCACCGTCGAAGCCGACCGCTGCTACTATTGCTACGACGCGCCCTGCACCATCGCCTGCCCGACATCGATCGACATTCCGCAGTTCATCCGCCAGATCTCAACCGGTAACCCGATCGGTGCGGCGAAGACGATCTTCGCCGAGAACATCCTCGGCGGCATGTGCGCCAGGGTGTGCCCGACCGAGACGCTGTGCGAGCAGGCCTGCGTGCGCAACGTGGCCGAGGACAAGCCGGTCCGAATCGGGGAACTGCAGCGCTACGCCACCGATGCCTACCTGGCGAAGACGCCGGAGACGCCCTTTACCCGGGCCGCTCCGACCGGAAAACGCGTGGCGGTGGTTGGTGCCGGTCCGGCTGGCCTCTCCTGCGCCCATCAACTGGCTACCTACGGTCACGACGTGACGCTCTACGAGGCTCGGCCCAAGCTCGGCGGCCTCAACGAATACGGGCTCGCCGCCTATAAGACCACTGGTGGCTTCGCGCAGACCGAGGTTGCGTTTGTGCTGTCAATCGGCGGCATCACCGTCGAGACCGGCAAGGCGCTTGGACGCGAGCTCTCGCTGGCGGCGCTCACAGCTGATCATGACGCGGTTTTCCTCTGTCCGGGCCTCGCCGGCGTCAATTCGCTTGAGGTCGAAGGCGAGACCCTTGGCGGCGTCCTCAATGCCGTCGATTACATCGCCGCGCTGCGCCAAGCCGAGGACCTTTCCACGCTGCCCGTCGGACGCAAGATCGTGGTGATCGGCGGCGGCATGACGGCAATCGACATTGCCGTTCAGACCAAGCTGCTCGGCGCGGAGGACGTGACGATTTGTTACCGGCGCGGCCGTGACGCCATGAAGGCCTCGCAGTACGAGCAGGAACTTGCACTGACCAGGGGCGTGGTGATCCGCGAGTGGCTCGCGCCGAGGCGCCTCGTCGGCGAGGGCGGCCATGTGGTCGCTGTCGACCTGGAGCGCACCGCCCCGGACGCGAACGGCCGGGCGGTCGGCACCGGCGACATCGTCCGGCTCGAGGCCGATCAGGTGTTCAAGGCCATCGGGCAGACCTTCGTTGCCGACCCTGTCACCGGCAACGGCGGGACACTGGCGCTCGAGGGCGGCCGCATCAAGGTCGACGCAGAGCGTCGTACGTCACTTCCGAAGGTCTGGGCCGGCGGCGATTGCGTTGCCGGGGGAGAGGACCTGACGGTCGCCGCCGTGGAGGACGGCAAGGTCGCCGCCCGCTCGATTCACGCTGCCCTCATGGGCTGAGGGCTGGAGCAGCTGAAGCGCTCACCGCCCTCAGGATCCGAGTTTTTCCCCGCACCGAGAAAGGGGACTGCCATGACCGATCTGAGAACCGAATTCGTCGGCATCAAGTCGCCGAACCCGTTCTGGCTTGCCTCCGCGCCGCCGACGGACAAGGAGTACAATGTCGTGCGCGCCTTCAAAGCGGGCTGGGGCGGTGTCGTGTGGAAAACGCTTGGCGAAGATCCGGAGATCGTCAACGTCAACGGTCCGCGCTACGGCGCGATCCACGGCAAGGACCGGCAGCTGATCGGCTTCAACAACATAGAACTGATCACCGACCGGCCACTCGAGATCAACTTGCAGGAGATCAAGCGGGTCAAGCGCGACTGGCCGGACCGGGCGCTGGTGGTGTCGCTGATGGTGCCGTGCGAGGAGAAGAACTGGGTCGCGATCCTGAAGCGGGTCGAGGAGACCGAAGCCGACGGTGTCGAACTCAACTTCGGCTGTCCGCACGGCATGAGTGAACGCGGCATGGGCTCGGCGGTCGGCCAGGTTCCAGAATACATCGAGATGGTCACCCGCTGGTGCAAGCAGAACACGCGCATGCCCGTGATCGTCAAGCTCACGCCAAACATCACCGACATCCGCAAGCCGGCCCAGGCGGCGAAGGCCGGCGGCGCCGATGCGGTGTCGCTGATCAACACCATCAACTCGATCACCAACGTCGACCTCGACCTGATGGCGCCGATTCCCACCATCGACGGCAAGGGCGCCCATGGCGGCTATTGCGGGCCGGCGGTCAAGCCAATCGCGCTCAACATGGTGGCGGAGATCGCGCGCGACGCGGCTACACGCGACCTGCCGATCTCCGGCATTGGCGGAATCACCACCTGGCGGGACGCTGCCGAGTTCATGGCGCTCGGCGCAGGCAATGTCCAGGTCTGTACAGCGGCCATGACCTACGGCTTCAAGATCGTGCAGGAGATGATCTCCGGACTGTCCGAGTGGATGGACGAGAAGGGCTACACCAGCGTCTCGGAGTTCGTGGGCCGCGCCGTCCCGAACTGCACCGACTGGCAGTTCCTCAACCTCAACTATGTCACCAAGGCGAGGATCGACCAGGACCTCTGCATAAAGTGCGGCCGCTGCCACATCGCCTGCGAGGACACCTCGCATCAGGCGATCACGGCAACCAAGGAGGGCATGCGCCATTTCGAGGTGATCGACGCGGAATGCGTCGGCTGCAACCTCTGTGTCAACGTGTGCCCGGTCGAGAACTGCATCACCATGGTACCGATGACGGAGGGCGTCGATCCGAGGACCGGCCGGTCGATCGACCCAGCCTACGCCAACTGGACAACGCATCCCAACAACCCGAACCGGGTGATGGAGGCGGCGGAATAGGTTCTATCCCGGAGCCTCTGCAGACACCGGCCCGAGTACGACCGGCGGCCCTTCATCGCGGCGCCCGACCGCGATATCGGGGATCATCAGTAGCGGATTGCCGTCCGCCGACGGCGCCTCACTGTCCGTCCGCAGCGTCGACAATTCGTCCAGTGGATAAAGCAGTCGCTCGTGAACGAGCGAGCCCACGTAAACCGGACTCTCTCCGCCCCCGGCTTCGACGACATAGCTGCTCGGCCACAGCCGCAGCACCCAACGACCCTTGCTCGACGGATCGCCGTCGGTGGTGGCGTCCTGTTTGATCAGCACCAGTTCCGGGCCACGGCCGTTGTGGGTGCGCGGCAGCACGGGCAGCGCCTCCGGCTCGGTCTGCCCGACCAGGAATCCTGTCATATTGGCGAGCGACCACCGCGGCGCCCGTTCGAAGCCGAAGGTCCGCAGGGCAGCTTCGAGGAGGTTGGGAGCGCCGGCCCATTGAATGACCAGCGGCTCCTCCTTCTCTCCGTTGAGCTCGATGCGATTGGACGGCAGGTCGCGCCAGCCGCCCGCCAGCCAATCGGACCGGGCCATCGAGACAATCGGAGGCCGCGGCGCGTAGACATCGCGGGCGTCCGCGAAATTGGTGGCGACATGAGTACCGCCGACAACGCCTACGGCCAGCGTCACCAGGCTGGCAAGCCACCAGCGCCCGACCTTCTCGTTGTGGATGGAGCCGAAGATGAAGGCGAAGGCCGAAACCATCGCCGTGCCGAAGACGAGACCGCCGACCACATCGGAGAACCAGTGGGCGCCGAGATAGACCCGGGAGAACGCGATCGCACCGATGTACGCGATGGCGACGGAGAACACGCCCGCTTTGACCAACGGCGAGCGGTCATGTGCGACCAGTACGGCGATGATGCCGAACAGGACCGTATTGATGGTGGCGTGACCGGACGGGAAGCTGAAGGCGTGCGGGCCGGTGTAGAGCAGTTCGGTCGGTCGCGCCCGATCGGTGAGCACCTTGAACAGCGGCACGAACACGGCCGCCGCCGTCATCGCGATCAAAAATCCGGTACCGCGGCGCCAGGCGCGGCGCAGCACCAGGTAGAACACGACAATCGCTGTCACGGCCGCCGTGACGAATCCATCGCCGAGCATGGTCAGGAACACCATGATCCTGTCGCCGACCGGGGTCCGCATGCTCAGGAACAGATTCCGGATCGCCACATCGGCACGCTCCATGGTGTCGCCGGGCGATAGCGCCAGGACGATGGCAACGAAGGCCGGGATGGTGACGAGCAGCAGCAGCGCCGACACCAGCATGCCGGCCGAGCGTGGATGGTCGGGGTCGAAGGTGCGGGCGATCCATTGCGACGGTCGATCGGGTCGGCGCGCGAACCATGCGACGATCGCAGCATGACTGCCGGAAAACAGCGGCAGGAAGATCAGGATCATCCAGCGCCCGAGTATGACGGCGACGAAGAGCAGGCCGACGAGCACGCCAAGCGCCGCCGCTAGCCGCCCGCTGACCTCGCCCAGCGCGCTGAAGGCGGTGCCCGCGATAAAACCAGGGCCGAGATGCGCTATGGTCCAGGCAAAGGCGGAAACGACGTTGATGACCGTGAAGCGGGTGGCGTTCATTCCCGCCATGCCGGCGATGCCGGGCACGATCGCTTTCACGCCCGGCACGAAGCGGCCGATGAAGACGCTCTTGCCGCCGTGGCGGCGGAAGAACGCCTCCCCGCGCTCGACCAGGCTGCGATAGCGTGAGAACGGCCAGACCGTCTTTAACCGGTCGCGATAGTAGTGGCCGATCCAGTAGGAAACGGCATCGCCCACGATCGCGCCTGCCATGGTCCAGAAAAAGATCGGCGAGGACTCGAGTTTGCCGAGACCGACCAGCGTGCCGGCCCCGACCAGCACCACTGTGGAGGGAACGAACAGACCAATGATGAACAGCGCCTCGCCCATGGCGATCAGAAAGACCACCACGTTGGCGAGCGTCGGGTTCTCGCCGATGAAAGCGACGAGCTGGTTGAGAAGATCGGTCACGAAGATCGCTCGGCGGTACCGGTTCAGCGGTCACGGGCGGAGGCCTCGGGGGAGAGGCACCCTGCGAACATGTACGTCCTGGGGAGTCGTCCGCCAATCCCGAAAGCGATGGCGCGAGCCACGATTTCTTGCGGTGGCTCCCATCCTCGGGCCACACTTTGCCGTGTATTGGACCCCGAGGTGCCGCGAAGGGCGATGCAGCGGTGTAGGAGGAGCAATGTTCCAGTCAGCCGCGATTCCGCAAAGTCTGTCGAAGGAGGCCTTCGACGCGCTCGTGCCAAAGCTGCGAACCGATCTGCTCAAGGCTCAACTCGCGCTCGCTGAGAACAAGGCGTTCTCCGTCATCGTGGTCATCACCGGCGTCGACGGAGCCGGCAAGAACCACGCCATTTCGCGGCTCTACGAGTGGATGGATCCGCGCCACCTGGCCTGCAACGCCTATGACGATCCGACCGAGGACGAACGGCTGCGGCCGCCGTTCTGGCGGTACTGGCGTGACCTCCCCACCAAGGGAGAGGTCTCGATCGTGGTGTCGTCGTGGTATCATGCCCCGATGCGCGACCGCGTGCTGAAGCGGATCGGCGACGGTGCCTTCGAGCGCCAACTCGCAGCCATCAACCGTTTCGAAGAGATGCTGCATGCCGATGGAGTGCTGATCCTGAAGTTCTGGTTCTCGTTGCCGTTCGAGGAGCAGAAGCAGCGGATGGAAAAGCTCGTAAAGCGGCGGCAGAAGCAGCGCCATATCCTCACCGAATGGGCGGACGTTAGGCACAGCCGCAGGGCGCAGCTCGCCATGGAGACCGTTGCACTGCATACCTCGACGCCTGAGGCGCCCTGGTATGTTATCCCGTCGCTCGATCCGGAGTATCGCGACCACGCCTTTGGCCAGATCCTGGCGAGCTCGATCGCTAAGCGGCTCGCCCAGCCGCAGCCGGCGGCCGCCGCGGCGCCGGCGGTCGTCGCCGGCGTCGAACACCGCAGTGCGATCGACGCGCTCGATCTCAGCCGCAGTCTCGACGAAAAGACCTATGAGCATGAGCTTGCGCAGTCTCAGGCGGAGCTGGCGGAACTCACCGACCGCAAAGGCTTTGCGGACATTGCGCTGGTCGCCGCTTTCGAAGGCAATGACGCGGCCGGTAAGGGCGGAGCCATCCGCCGTGTGGCCCAGACGCTCGATCCGCGGACCTACCGTGTTCATCGGATTAGCGCGCCCTCGGAGGAGGAGAAGGCACGGCCCTATCTGTGGAGGTTCTGGAAGCGGGTACCGCGGCGCGGCCACATCGCAATCTTCGACCGGTCCTGGTACGGCCGGGTGCTGGTCGAACGAGTCGAGGGATTTTGCAGCGAAGCCGACTGGCTGCGGGCCTACAATGAGATTAACGCGTTCGAGGCGGAACTCACGGATTCTGGCATCGTTGTCGCCAAGTTCTGGCTGACGATCAGCGAGGCCGAACAGCTCGAGCGTTTCAAGGCGCGGCAGGAAACCGCCTACAAGCAGTTCAAGATCACCGACGAGGACTGGCGCAACCGGCTGAAATGGGGCGCTTATGCCGAGGCAGCCGGTGTCATGATCGACCGGACGTCGACCCGCTACGCACCCTGGACCCTGATACCGGCCGAAGACAAGCGCTACGCCCGCATCGCGGTCCTGAAGACGCTGTGCCAGCAGCTTAGAATGGCACTCTAGGGCGGTCTCCAGGCCGCACCACCGTTGAGATCTGGGTGGCCGTCAAATCTGCCTGTCGATCCTGTCGGCGGCAACACAGCGCCACTTCCTGACCGTCCATTCGGGGTGGCGGTTATGCCACTTGGCGATTTCCGGCTGGCCAAAACGCATGCACTGAAGCGGCGTGGCATGTTCGGCCACGAAGGTCAGATGCACGTCCCTGCAGGTCGCCGGGTTCTGCGCAAGGCAGACGGAGAGTGCGAGCACCAACATTTTAATATCCCGTGTTGCGCCTTCTTCAGGCGGTTCTCGGATGTGGGCGCCTCTTCCCTAGGCACAGTGATGGTCCATTCACTGAATGAATGGCTCTTTCCGTGAGCTGAGCAAGTTTCGGGCCCAAAGCCAGGTTTGCTGAGCGCCAGCCGCAAAGCAGCCTTCCGCTAGTTGCGGTTCCGGACGACTTGCTCCGCAGCATTGATGTCATCGGCGCTCTTTTTCATCAGGAATCCCTTGCAGGCGCCGGCTCAAGAACAACTACGACGCAACTGGTATGTTCCGGTGCGAGGATTACGCACCGGCGCCAGCGGACAGCCCACCTTGTTCTGCCGGTTCAATTGGTCAAGACGCTCGCGCACCGGATTGCCTCCCGCTCCTCGCGATCCTAGCAGCGGTTTCGGCTGCACGATCTTCGGCGGTTGCGGCGCCGGCACGTGCGACTGCGAATCCGGCAGGGCGGGCGGTACGGGGCGCGGCGGCCGAACTTTCGGAATGGCCGGCGTGATCACCGATTTTGGCGGCTTCTGCATCGTATCGAGGCAGGCTGTGGGGGGACACACCGGCACCGCGCCGATCGGATTGTCGCAATAGGGCTGCACGGTCGTTCCGACGCAGCGGCAACCGCAGGCCGCCGGGGCACCATCGACCCACACAAGGCTTGCGAGCCAAACGCCCAGCGCCAGGAGCAGGCCGCGCGAAGTCAAAGTCATCCGGCGATCCTGACCCTTGTTGCCGGCGCGGCGCAGCGGGCTTCCTGCCTTAGCCAGTCGCGGAACGCCGCCACCACCGGCCGCAGAGCCCGATTGTCCGGCGTGACGAAATGGTAGGCCGACACCAAAGTGAGCGGCACGTCGAACAGCTGCACAAGCCGTCCGTCCGCCAATTCTTCCTCGATGAAGAACCGGGGCATCAGGGCGGCTCCGAAATGATTGACTGCGGCCTGGGCGATCATCACGAACTGCTCCATTCTGGGCCCCTGGAACGCGACGTCGGTCTCCACCCCTGCCGCCTCGAACCATTGCCGCCAGGCGAGAGGCCGGGTCGATTGGTGCAACCGCAGCACGGGGGCAAGATCCTCCGGCTGGTCGATGCGGTGCCGGTCCCGGAACGCGGGCGAGGCAACCGGAATCACTTCCTCCTGAAACAGCGGTTCCACAATTCCCCCCGCCCAGACCGGCTCGCCATAATGGATCGCCGCGTCGAAAGGTTCCTTGGAGAAGTCGAACGGCCGCAGACGGACGGCAATGTTGAAGCTTGCCTGCGGATAGAGCGCGTGGAATCCAGCGAGCCGAGGCGCCAACCAGCGTGTTCCGAAGGTCGGCAGGGTCGCCAGGTTGAGGACATCGGCGCTGCCAGCAAAGGACATCACCTGCCGCGTCGCCCCCGTCAGATGTTCCAGTGCTTCGCAGACGTCGTGGAGATAGAGCCGCCCGGCATCGGTCAGCACAATGCGTTGCCGCACCCGTTTGAACAGCTCCACCCCGAGCCGCTCCTCCAGGAGCCTTACCTGCTTGGAGACTGCACCCTGGGTCAGATGCAGCTCTTCGGCCGCGCGGGTAAAGCTGCCATGCCTTGCCGAAGCCTCGAAGGCAATCAGGCTGTCGACCGGAGGAAGGAATCCGCGTTTCAAAGCTCATTCCGTTTGCTCATGAACTTGCGAGAACATATCACTTTGCGACGGGGGGTGCAGGCCGGACACTCCGCCCCCTGATCATCCGAGCCCGGCGCCAAAGCGCCGCTGGCGTGAACAGAGCGCGCGCTCCCCCGCGTGCCACAGCATCCGCCGCAGGAGACGACACATGACCGCACCCTCCGCGTCCACCGCGACGTCCGTCAGCGGAAAAACCGCGCCGTCCGGCGGCGGCCGCTTCAGCTGGGACGATCCGTTCCTGCTCAACGAGCAACTGACCGAGGACGAGCGCCTGATCCTGGAGACCGCGCGTGCCTATGCCCAGGAGAAGCTGCAGCCGCGCGTGCTCGAGGCCTATGCCCAGGAAAAGACCGACCGGGCAATCTTCACCGAGATGGGCGAACTGGGCCTGATTGGTGTCACCCTGCCGGAAGAATACGGCTGCGCCGGGGCGTCCTATGTTGCCTACGGACTGGTGGCGCGCGAGATCGAGCGGGTCGATTCGGGATACCGCTCGATGAATTCGGTGCAGTCGTCGCTGGTGATGTATCCGATATTCGCCTACGGCAGCGAGGAGCAGCGCCAGAAATACCTGCCGAAGCTCGCCACTGGCGAGCATGTCGGTTGCTTCGGTCTGACCGAGCCCGATGCCGGTTCCGACCCGGCCAGCATGCGCACCCGCGCCGAGAAGATCGACGGCGGATATCGCCTCACAGGTTCGAAGATGTGGATCTCCAACGCGCCGATCGCCGACGTTTTCGTCGTCTGGGCGAAGTCGGCCGCGCACGGCGACGAGATCCGCGGCTTTGTACTGGAAAAAGGCATGAAGGGGCTGTCGGCGCCGAAGATCGGCGGCAAGCTCAGCTTGCGCGCCTCGATCACCGGCGAAATTGTGATGGACGGCGTCGAGGTCCCCGAGGACGCACTCCTGCCCAACGTCTCCGGTCTCAAGGGACCGTTCGGCTGTCTCAACCGCGCCCGCTACGGCATCTCCTGGGGTGCGCTTGGTGCCGCCGAGGATTGCTGGCACCGGGCGCGGCAGTACGGGCTCGAGCGCAAGCAGTTCGGCCGGCCGCTGGCGCAGACACAGCTGTTCCAGAAGAAGCTTGCCGACATGCAGACCGAGATCGCGCTCGGTCTGCAGGCCTCCTTACGCGTCGGCAGACTCTTTGACGAGGGCAAGGCAGCGCCGGAGATGATTTCCCTGGTCAAGCGCAACAACTGCGGCAAGGCGCTCGAGATTGCACGCGCCGCACGCGACATGCACGGCGGCAATGGCATTTCCGAGGAATATCACGTCATGCGGCACGCGCAGAACCTGGAGACCGTGAACACCTACGAGGGCACGCATGACATTCATGCGCTTATTCTCGGCCGGGCGCAGACTGGACTGCAGGCGTTTTTCTGAGGCGGGGGTTCAATGAGCGTTGAAGCGGCCGACGTTGCAATCGTCGGTGGGGCGGTTATCGGCTCGGCAATTGCCTGTCACCTGACGATGGATCCGGCGTTTGCCGGTTCCGTCGTGGTGATCGAGAAGGATCCGTCCTACCAGGCCTGCGCCTCGACACTGTCGGCCGCCTCAATCCGGCAACAGTTCTCCGACCCGACCAATATCCAGATCTCGCTCTATGGCATCGAGTTCCTAAGGGAGATCGGCAGCCGGCTCGCCGTTGGCGACGAGCGCCCGGTCGTCGATCTCCACGAAGGCGGCTACCTGTTCATCGCGACAGAGGCCGGGCGGTCGGTGCTGGAGGAAAACCACGCGCTGCAGACCGCGCTAGGCGCCAACATCCTGTTTCTCGAGCCGAACGAGCTGAAGCAGCGCTTTCCGTGGCTCAATGTCGACGACCTCTCGGCCGGCTGCTTCGGGGCCAGCGGCGAGGGCTGGTTCGACGGCTATGCACTGATGCAGGCATTCCGCAGGAGGGCGCGGTCGCACGGTGTGCGCTATCTCGGTGCCAAGGCGGTACGGGTCGCCCGCGACGGTGCCGGCTTCCGGCTGACGTTGTCGGACGGGACCGAAGTCTCCTGCGGCACCCTGGTCAACGCGGCGGGCGCAAGCGGGGCGGCGGCCCTGGCAAGGCAGCTCGGCGTCGAAATCCCGGTGCGTTCGAAGAAGCGGATGATCTTTACCTTCGACTGCCGTACGCCAGTCGAAGGCTGTCCGCTCCTGATCGATCCGACCGGCGTCTACGTCCGTCCGGAGGGCACCGGCTTCCTGTGTGGCTCAGCACCGGCGCCGGAGGCGGACCCGGACAGCGACGACTTCACGGTCGATCACGACTTCTTCGAGGAGACGATCTGGCCGGTGCTCGCGCATCGCGTTCCAGCCTTCGAGGTGATCCGGCCGGGTCGTGCCTGGGCCGGGCACTACGACATGAACCTCTTCGACCATAACGCCATCCTCGGCCCCGTCGCCGATGTGCCGGGCTTTTATCTCGCCACCGGATTTTCCGGCCATGGCCTGCAGCAGGCGCCAGCGGTCGGCCGCGGCATCGCCGAGCTTATCGTCTGTGGACGCTATCGCACACTTGACCTGTCTCCGCTCGGCTTCGACCGGATCTCCGCCGGCCGCAAGGTGCTGGAGAAGAACGTCGTGTGACCCCTTGCGGGGGCGCCGGACCGGGGGCAGACTGCGCTTCCCGCCTGACAGAACCATTCTTCCCAGGTTTTGCCCGAGGTTAGCCATGACGCTTGCGAACGGCCGCGCGTTCTTGATGATTCCCGGCCCCACCACCGTGCCGGACGAGGTGCTGAGGGCCATGCATCGGCCGGCTGTCGACATTTATTCGGGGCCGCTGCTTGACGTTACGGCGCACTGCCTTGCCGACCTCAAGCGGGTCTTCGGAACCACGGGCGAGACCTTCATCTACGCCGCCAATGGTCACGGCGGCTGGGAGGCGGCGCTCACCAACGTGCTGTCGCGTGGCGACAGAATCCTGGTGCTGGATTCCGGTCGCTTTGCCCGCGGCTGGGGCGATATGGCGTCCATGCTCGGCGTGAAGGTCGAGGTGCTGCGCGGAGACTGGCGCCAGCCCGTCGATCCGGTGGCGGTCGAGGAGCGGCTCGCGCGCGACAAGGAACACGTCATCAAGGCCGTACTGGTGGTCCAGGTCGACACGGCGTCGGGTGTCGTCAACGACATTCCGGCAATCTCCGCCGCGATCCGGGCGGCCGGGCATCCAGCGCTCTTCATGGTCGACACCATCGCCTCGCTCGGCTGTATGCCGTTCACCATGGACGGCTGGGGCATCGACGTGGCGCTCTCCGGCTCGCAGAAGGGACTTATGACGCCGCCCGGCCTGTCCTTCGTCGCCGCCGGGCCAAGGGCGCTTGACGCCCACACGACGGCGGACTTGCGCACGCTCTACTGGGACTGGAGCTTCCGCCTGGGGCAGGAGCATTACCAGAAATACTGTGGTACGCCGCCCGAGCATCTCCTGTTCGGCTTCCGCCAGGCGCTCGACATCCTTCTGACCGAAGGGCTGGAGGCCTCGTTCCGTCGTCACCGGCTGCTGGCCGAGGCGACGCGCGCGGCCGTTGCGAAGTGGAGCGAGCTGGGCGCGCTCGAATTCAATATCGTTGACCCGCAGGCGCGCGCCGACTCCGTCACCGTCGTGCTGACGCCTGGTTTTGACGTCAAGCCGCTGCGCGCCTTCTGCCAGGACACCTGCAACGTGACGATCGGCGGCACCATCGGCGAGATCTCCGGCAGCGGCTTCCGCATCGGCCACATGGGCCACGTCAACGCTCCGATGCTGATCGGCACGCTGGGCGCGATCGAAATGGGACTACAGGCGCTGAAGCTGCCACACGGGCGCGGCGGCGTGCAGGCGGCGGTGGAGCATCTCGCCGCGGCGGTGGCGGCCTGACGGGTTGCTCCTACAGCGCGGCGGCGATGTCCCGGACGATCGCCTCTGCTGCCGCGCGGCGATTGGGTGCTGTCAGGATCGGGCGACCGACGACGAGGCGGTCGGCGCCGGCCCTGATCGCCTCCGCAGGGGTTGCGACCCGCTTCTGGTCGCCGACGGCGCTCCCCTCGGGACGCACACCGGGCGTGATGATCGCCATGGTGTCGCCGACAACGGACCTGAGCGCGGCGGCTTCCAGGGCAGAGCAGACGATGCCGCCCATGCCGGCGGCGCGAGCATCGGCGGCGCGGGCCCTGGCCAGCGCCCGGACCGAGCCGGCGTAGCCGGCGTTGGCAAGATCGGTATCGTCCATCGAGGTCAACACCGTAACTCCGAGGAGGCAAAGGTTTGCACCGGTCTCGGTGAGCGCAGCCACTGCAGCGCGCATCGCCTTGGGGTAAGCGTGGATCGTCACGAAGGACATGCCCATGGCAACAATGTTCTTGACCGCACTGGCGATGGTGTTGTCGATATCAAGCAACTTGACGTCGAGAAACACTTTCTCGCCGGCGGCGGCGAGCTCTTCAGCAAAGGCAAGACCGCCCGCGAACTGGAGCTGCATCCCGATCTTGTAGACGCCGACAGCTCCCTTCGTCTCTTCAACGATGGCACGCGCTTCCGCGACCGTTGGCACGTCGAGGCCGAGGATCAGGCGGTCGGTGGGGGTGGCGGGTGCGTAGGACATCAGCGGTGTTCCCTTGGATGCGGGCTCGGACCCGGCAGGTATCACGAGACGGCGCACTCGCCAAGCAGATGGGGTCCGCCCTATTTCATTGCGCCGGCCGGGCTGTTACAACGCGCCGTCGTCACTGCCGGCTCGCCCGGCCCGCACTCAGGATGGGCTCCGCATGCGCCACGCTACGGTCACGCGCAAGACCAAGGAAACCGCCATCACCGTTACCGTCAGTCTCGACGGCAGCGGACGTTTTGACGTCAAGACCGGCGTCGGCTTTCTCGACCATATGCTGGAGCAACTGTCGCGCCATTCGCTGATCGACCTCACGGTGCGCGCCGACGGCGACACCCATATCGATTTCCACCACACCACCGAAGACGTCGGCATCGCGCTCGGTCAGGCGCTGCGTCAGGCGCTTGGCGACATGGCCGGGATCACGCGCTATTCCGATTGCCACCTCGCCATGGACGAGGCGATGACGCGCTGCGCGGTCGACGTTTCCGGACGGCCTTATCTCGTCTGGCAGGTTATCTTCCCGCGCGACAAGGTCGGCGATTTCGACACGGAACTGTTCGAGGAGTTCTTCCGCGCGTTCGCCGCCAATGCCGGCATCACGCTGCACATTGCCAATCTTTACGGCACGAACTGTCACCACATCGCCGAAACCTGCTTCAAGGCCGTGGCGCGAGCGCTGCGAAAGGCGATCGAGCCCGATCCACGCCAGGAGGGACGTGTACCCTCGACCAAGGGCCAGCTCGGAGGCTGAGGCATGACGGTCTATTGCGTGCTTCTTCCGCCGGGGGCCGATCCTGTACGGCCGACGCAGGCCGCAGCCGAGCGCGTCGCATTCGTGAAGGAGGGCTTCTGCTGGCCGGCCCTCTTCATTCCAGTGATCTGGCTGCTGTGGCACCGGATGTGGCTGGTCCTGCTTGGCTACATCGCCGTGGTCGTCGCCATCGAGATCGCGGTGGTGCTGACAGGGCTCTCCTCCGACGGGGCGATCCACGGCGTCGTGGCCGTGCTGTTCGCGCTGCTGTTCGCCTGCGAGGCCAATGGGCTGCGACGCTGGACGCTCGAGCGCCGCGGATGGCGGCTGTTCGGCGTCGCCAACGGATCGCGCCGGGACGAGGCCGAGGCCCGTTTCTTCACCGCCTGGCTCGGGAACGCCGCACAGCCGCCGGCGCCACCGCCGGACAGGCCGCCGCGCCAGCCGGCCTTCGTGCCGCGCGTCGGCTCTGAAAGCGTGGTCGGGCTGTCGCTCGGCCGGGACGGCCTGGCATGAGTGTCGCGATCATCGACTACGGCTCCGGCAACCTGCGCTCGGCGGCGAAGGCGTTTGAGCGCGCCGGGCGCGACCATGGCAGCAACCCGGCGATCCGCGTCACCTCCGACCCGGACGTCGTCGCCCGGGCCGACAGGGTGGTACTGCCGGGCGTCGGCGCCTTCGCCGACTGCAAGCGCGGGCTCGCCGCTGTCGACGGTATGATCCAGGCGCTCGAGGAGACCGTGCGCGGCAAGGGCCGGCCGTTTCTCGGCATCTGCGTCGGCATGCAGCTGATGGCGGCACGCGGCCTCGAGTTCGAGACCGTCGAGGGTCTCGGCTGGATCGACGGCGACGTTGTCGTCATGCAGCCGGACGATCCCGGGCTCAAGATCCCGCACATGGGCTGGAACACGATCGACCTCCGGCCGGGCGGCCATCCGCTGTTTGCCGGCATCAAGACCGGGCCAGACGGGCTGCACGCCTATTTCGTACACTCCTTTCACCTCGCCTGCCGCGACGCGGCGGCCCGGCTCGCCAGCTTCGACTACGGCGGCACCTTCACTGCGGCCGTGGCCAGGGATAATCTCGCGGGAACCCAGTTCCATCCGGAAAAGAGCCAGGCGCTCGGGCTGAAGCTGATCGCCAATTTCCTCGCGTGGGCGCCGTGACCAGCATTTCGGACGCAGTTGCATGATCCTCTTTCCCGCGATCGACCTGAAAGGCGGCCAGTGCGTCCGGCTCAAGCTTGGCGACATGGGCCAGGCCACGATCTTCAACGACGACCCTGCCGCCCAGGCTAGAGCATTCCAGGACCAGGGCTTCGAGTGGCTGCACGTCGTCGATCTCGACGGCGCCTTTGCCGGCGAGAGCCGCAACGGCGCGGCGGTCGAGGCGATCCTTGCGGCCACGACGAATCCGGTGCAGCTCGGCGGCGGTATCCGCTCGCTTGCCCACGTCGAAGCCTGGCTCGACAAGGGCATCGCCCGGGTCATTCTCGGCACCGTCGCCGTGCGCGATCCGGCGCTGGTGTGTGAAGCCTGCCGGCTGCATCCGGGCAAGATTGCCGTCGGCATCGACGCCCGCGGCGGCAAGGTCGCCGTGGAGGGCTGGGCCGAGACCTCGAAACTGACTGCGGTCGATCTCGCGAGACGGTTCGAAGACGCCGGCGTGGCCGCCATCATCTACACCGACATCGACCGCGACGGCGTGCTGAAGGGCATCAATTTCGAGGCGACGCTGACGCTGGCACGCGCCGTCTCGATCCCGGTGATCGCATCCGGCGGTCTCGCGGGGATCGAGGATATCCGGCGGCTGGTGCAGCCGGAGTGCGCTATCCTGGAAGGCGCGATCTCGGGCCGGGCGCTCTACGACGGACGGCTCGATGCGGCAGAGGCGCTCGCAGTGTTGAAGGCCGCATCGGCACCGGCAGGCACGTCATGATCATTGTGCGCGAAACCTCGCGGGCCCACCTGCACGTCGTGCCGCCGCTTCATCGGCTGATCATGCGCAACGCAGCGGCGCGCCTATCCGGCGCATAGTCGTGCTTGTCTGGGATCCTTGCGGAAGGTGCACACCAAATGACCCTCAAAGCCCGCGTCATTCCCTGTCTCGACGTCAAGGACGGCCGTGTCGTCAAGGGCGTCAACTTCGTCGACCTGGTCGATGCGGGCGATCCGGTGGAGGCCGCCAAGGCCTATGACGCCGCCGGCGCCGACGAGCTGTGCTTCCTCGACATCACGGCGAGCTACGAGAACCGCGACACGATCATCGACGTGGTGCGGCGCACCGCCGAGCAGTGCTTCATGCCGCTCACCGTCGGCGGCGGTGTCCGTAGCGTGGAGGACATCCGCCGGTTGCTCGCCGCCGGCGCCGACAAGGTGTCGATCAACACGGCAGCGGTGAAGCGTCCCGAGTTCGTGCGCGAGGCGGCCGAAAAGTTCGGGTCACAATGCATCGTGGTCTCGATCGACGCCAAGCAGGTCAACGCGCCGGGCGAGCCCGAGCGGTTCGAGATCTTCACCCATGGTGGGCGGACGCCGACCGGGATCGACGCGGTCGACTTCGCCAGAAAGGTCGTCGCGCTCGGCGCCGGCGAGCTGCTCGTCACCTCGATGGACCGCGACGGGACCAAGGCGGGATACAACATCGCCCTGACCCGGGCGATTGCCGACGCCGTGCCCGTGCCGGTGATCGCCTCCGGCGGGGTCGGCACGCTCGACCACATGGTCGAGGGCATCCGCGACGGCCACGCCACTGCGGTCCTGGCGGCCTCGATCTTCCATTTCGGCACCTATACGATCCGGGAGGCCAAGGACCATATGGCAGCGGCGGGCGTGCCGGTGCGGCTGGAGACAGCGGGAGAATGACGGTCCGCCGGAAGGATCTAGACCAATGACCGATTTCACTCTCAACGAGCTCGCCCGCATGATCGCCGCGCGCGCGACCAGCGGCGACGAGACCTCCTACACCCGCAAGCTGGTGAGGATGGGCATTGCCAAGATCGCCCAGAAGGTCGGCGAGGAGGGTGTGGAAACAGCGATCGCGGCCGTCCAAGGCGATCGGGCGGCGATCCGGGCCGAAGCTGCCGATCTGCTTTATCATCTCCTGGTGCTGCTGCAGGCGAGCGGCGTCGGCATCGACGAAGTGATGGCGGAACTGGCTGGCCGCACCGGTCGAAGCGGGCTCGAGGAAAAGGCGGCCCGTGCGAAAGACTAGAGCAACCGGCGGAAGTGCCGGACGCAAACACGTTGCCCTGGCCCTGAGGCCGGATCAGGCTGGGAGGTTCAGCCGGAATTCGCCGATCACGCGTTGATCTGGTGCGGGCGGGGGCGATCATGCCCGGGAGCATGACGAGAATGGAACAAAGTGCCGGCCGGGTTTCGAGCGCGGAACTGTCGCCCTATCGCGTTTTCACCGAGAACGAATGGGCGAGGCTCCGCGCCGACACTCCGATGACCTTGACCAAGGCCGAGGTCGCACGGCTGCAAAGCCTCAACGATCCTGTTTCGATCGAGCAGGTCGAATCGATTTACCTGCCGCTGTCGCGCCTGCTCAGCTTCTATGTCGAGGCGACCCAAGGGCTGCACAGGGCCACGAACCGATTCCTCGGCATCAACGAGAGCAAAAATCCCTTCATCATCGGCATTGCAGGCTCCGTGGCGGTCGGTAAGTCGACCACGGCGCGCATCCTTCAGGCTTTGCTTGCGCGCTGGCCATCCAGCCCCAAGGTCGACTTGGTGACGACCGACGGCTTCCTTTACTCCAACCACGTCCTTGAGACGGCCGGCCTGATGCGACGCAAGGGCTTTCCCGAGAGCTACGATCGCCCGGCCCTGTTAAAATTCCTGTCGGACATCAAAGCCGGGGTGCGCAACGTCCGGGCCCCGGTCTACTCCCACTTCTACTACGACGTCGTTCCGGGCAACACCATCACCATCGACCGGCCGGATATCCTGATCCTGGAAGGGCTCAACGTGCTGCAGAGCGCGACCTTGCCCCGCGACGGCAAGGCAATTCCATTCGTGTCGGACTTCTTCGACTTCTCGATCTACATCGACGCGGACGAACAGGTGCTGCACGACTGGTACATCGCCCGCTTCATGCGCCTGCGCGAAACGGCCTTCCGCGACCCCGGCTCCTATTTCCACCGTTATTCGATGATCTCGGACACCGAGGCGCTCCGGATCGCCGAGGACCTGTGGACGCAGATTAATCTTGTCAACCTGCGTGAGAACATCCTGCCGACTCGGCCGCGCGCCGACCTGATCCTGAACAAGGCGGCGAGCCATGCGATCGAGGCCGTGGCCTTGCGGAAGCTCTGACGTCTTTCCTGGCACCATCGTCGGCGATTGCGACTTTTATTCGCACCGTCTTGGCGTATGGTAGGTCGTCCGACCTTCGGGGGCTGCAACGCAATTTTCACAGCGCGATCATATTGATGATCCGTAGGGACGGCGGAGTGGCCGCGTTCTATCGGCGTGGTGGAGTTATTAGGGCAATCCAATGCAGGTTTCTTTGCGCTTCTCGTCTGTTGCGGGCTTCGGACTCATGCTGTTGCTGCCGTTGGCCGGTTGCAATGACGAGACTCCGCCGCCGGCACCTCCTCGGGCGGTCCTCGTGGTCGAGGCCGAACCGCAGAAGATGGTATTCTCCGGCGAAGCAGCCGGACAGATCCAGGCGCGTTTTACCTCGAGCGTCGGCTTTCTGGTGACCGGGCGCCTGACAACGCGCAACGTGGACGTCGGCAAGGTCGTGAAGACTGGCGACCTGCTCGCCCAGATCGATCCAACGGATTTCCAGAACAACCTGACGGCGGCCCAGGCTCAGGTTTCCACGGCCCAGGCCGACCTCACCCAGGCCGCAGGTGCGGAGGAGCGGTTCCGCAAGCTGCTCGCGGACGGTTTCACCACTCAGGCCGAATACGATCAGAAGAAGCGCGATCTCGATGCCGCCAAGGCTCAGCTTCAGGGGGCCCAAGCCAACCTTCGGGTCGCCGAGGACCAGCTCAAATACACCCGACTGGTCGCACCGATCGACGGCTCCATCACGGCCACGGGGGCCGACGCCGGCCAGGTCGTCCAAGCCGGGCAGATGGTGGTCGAGATCGCCCAGGACGGGGAGAAGGACGCCGTTTTCGCCGTATCATCCGAGCGAATCGCCTTCGCGCACATCGGCATGCCGATCAAGGTCTGGCTCCAGGGCCACCCGGATCAGGCCGTTACGGGCACCATCCGGGAGATCGCGCCCAACGCCGATCCGGTTACGGGCACCTATCAGGTCAAGATCGGGCTCACCAATCCGCCGCCTGCGATGCGGCTCGGCGCCATCATTGTCGGCGAGGCATCAGTCCAGGGCAAGGACCTGATGACCCAGTTGCCGTCGACCGCGCTGCTGCAGACCGGCGACACGCCCAGGGTCTGGATCGTTACCCAGCCCGACAACACGGTGAAGACGGTGCCGGTCAAAGTCGCGCGCTACAACACCGACAGCGTGTTGATCTCCGAGGGAGTGAACAAGGGTGACCTGGTCGTAACCGCCGGCGTCAACTCGCTTGCGGAAGGGCAGAAGGTAAGGCCGCAGCGGGTCGAGGCGAGCAAGGTCGCGGTTCAATGAAAAGCTTCAATCTGTCGGACTGGGCCGTCCGTCACCGGACTCTGGTCGCCTTTTTCATGATCGTCTTCCTGGCCGGCGGTCTTGCCGCCTATCTCAACCTCGGCCGTGAAGAGGATCCGTCCTTCGCGATCGGAACGATGATCGTGCAGACCAACTGGCCGGGGGCAACAACCCAGGACACGATCGAGCAGGTCACCGACCGCATCGAGAAGAAGCTCCAGGAGACGCCGAACCTCGATTATCTCAAGAGCTATACCAAGCCTGGCGTCTCGGTGGTCTATGTCAACCTGCTACAATCGACCGATCCAGAGCAGATTCCCTGGGTCTGGTACGAGGTGCGCAAGAAGATTTCCGATATTCGCCAGACCCTGCCTCAGGGTGTGCAGGGACCGTTCTTCAACGACGAATTCGGCGACGTCTACGGCATCATCTACGGAATCACCTTCGACGGCTTCTCGCTGCGCCAGGCTCGCGACTTCGCAGAGACGGCGCGCACGGAATTCCTGCGCGCCCGCGATGTCGGCAAGGTCGACATCTTCGGAACCCAGGATGAAAAGATCTATCTGAACTTCTCGCCGCAGAAGCTCGCCGCGCTCGGACTCAGCCTCGACGAGGTGCTGCAGTCGATTGCGCAGCAAAATGCCGTGACCCCCAGCGGCGAGATCAACACCAACAACGAGAACATCCTGGTCGAGGTCTCGGGCGAACTTCTGACGGCGGAGAACATCGCGGCGATCAATCTCTACATCAACAACCGCTTCTATCGGCTCTCCAACCTGGCGACGATCGAGCACGGCTACGTCGACCCGCCGCAAAAGATGTTCCGAGTCGGCAACAAGCCGGCTATCGGCATAGGCATCTCGATGCGCGACGGCGGCAACAGCCTGGAATTCGGTAAAAGCCTCACCGAGGTGGCCGAGCGCTTGCGCCAGGAGTTCCCGATCGGCATCGACGTGGTCCAGGTGGCCGATCAGCCCCAGGTGGTCAAACATGCGATCGGCGGCTTCACCTCGGCCTTGTTCGAGGCAGTCGCCATCGTGCTTGCCGTCAGCTTCCTCTCGCTCGGTCTTCGCGCCGGGCTCGTCGTCGCGTGTTCGATCCCGCTGGTGCTTGCCGTCGTGTTCCTCGGCATGGACCTGATGGATATCTCGCTGCAGCGGATCTCGCTCGGCGCCCTGATCATATCGCTCGGCCTCCTGGTCGACGACGCCATGATTACGGTCGAGATGATGGTGTCGAAGATCGAGGAGGGTTACGACAAGATCCGCGCCGCGACCTTTGCCTATGAATCGACGGCGTTTCCAATGCTGACGGGAACGTTGATCACGATCGTCGCCTTCATGCCGATCGGCTTTGCCGACAGCAACACCGGCCAGTATTGCTTCTCGCTGTTTGCGGTGATCGCGATTGCGCTGACGACATCCTGGGTGGTCGCCGTTGTATTTGCGCCGAATATCGGCCTGATCGCGTTGCCGGCAGTGATGAAGAAGAAGAGCGGCCACGACGAACCCGGGCGCGGCCAGAAACTGTTCCGCTCGCTGCTCCTCGTCGTGATGCGACACCGCTACATGACGATCCTCGCTACGATCGGGATCTTCGTGCTGGCACTTTACGGGCAGCAGCACGTGCAGCGGCAGTTCTTCCCGTCGTCCGATCGGTCGGAACTGCTCGTCACCATCAACCTGCCGAAGAACGCCTCGATCCTAGCGACCCGGAACGAGGTCGACCGCATCCAGAGCCTTATCGACGGGGACGAGGATATCGCAAGCTATTCGAGCTACATCGGCGGCGGAGCGATCCGCTTCTATCTCCCGCTCGACGTTCAGCTCAACAATGACTTCGTCGCCCAGTTCGTCATCGTGGCCAAGGATCTGGAGGCTCGCGACCGACTGCAGGCCAAACTCGACGAGATGTTCTCCAGTATCGAGTTCTCTGACCTTACGGTGCGAGTGTCGCGGCTGGAGCTCGGCCCGCCAGTCGGCTGGCCGGTCCAGTACCGGGTGAGCGCCCGCTCGCTCGACGAGACGCGCAAACAGGCTGAAGCGGTGGCGGAAGTCCTGCGTCAGTCCGGGCTCACCCGGCTCGTCAACTTCGACTGGAACGAGAAGAGCAAGACCATCCGGCTCGCAATCGACCAGGACAAGGCGCGTCAGGTCGGCCTCAGTTCCGAGGCGGTGGCGAACACATTCAACACTCTGCTCAACGGATCAGTCGCCACCCAGGTGCGTGATTCGATCTATCTGATCGACGTGCTGGCCCGGGCCGACAGCGACGACCGGCTCTCGATCGATGCGCTGCGCAATCTGCAGATCAACCTCGCCAACGGTAATTCGGTGCCGATCAGCCAGATCGCGTCTCTCAACTACGTGCTCGACGACAGCTATGTCTGGCGCCGCGATCGGCTGCCGACCATCACGGTTCAGGCCGACGTCGTCCCGGGCCTGCAGGCGCCGACGGTTTATTCGAGGCTCCAGGAGAAGATGGATGCGCTTCGGGCCGAGCTGCCGCCCGGCGCAAGCATCATCGACGGAGGCACCGTCGAGAAAAGCGCCGAGAGCAATGCCGCGCTTGTGGCACAGCTTCCGTTGATGGTGGGAATAATGCTGACTCTGCTGATGATCCAGTTGCAGAGCTTCTCGCGCATGTTTCTCGTCATCTCGGTCGCGCCGCTCGGCATCATCGGCGTGGTCGCCATCATGCTGGCCACCAATACGCCGATGGGCTTCGTCGCGACGCTCGGGATCATCGCACTCACGGGCATGATCATCCGCAACTCTCTGATTCTGATCGATCAGATCGAGGCCAATCATGCTGCCGGCATGCGGTCCTGGGACGCGGTCGTCGAGGCGACGCAGCACCGGCTGCGGCCGATTCTGCTCACGGCCTCCGCAGCGATCCTCGGAATGATCCCGATCATGGAAGACGTGTTCTGGGGGCCGATGGCCTATACCGTGATCGGGGGCCTCGCCGGCGCTACGCTGCTGACGCTGTTATTCCTGCCGGCGCTCTACGTCACCTGGTTCCGGATCAAGGAGGAGGACGACGACGGGGCCGCGGCACCGTCGACGGAAGCGCCCGAGCCGGAGCGGACGCTGCAGGAGGCATAGGAGCGGAATCCCAGCGCCGCCCGTCAGCCGACGACGCGCGACTGTCTGCGTCTCTTTTGGCCCCGGCTTAGCGTGCCGGTATGGGCGCTGCAGGGCGTGCCTGCTGCGCCCGCTGGCTGACCCAGACGCTGCCAAGCACGACGACAATGCCGACGATCTGCGCAGCACTCAGATCCTGGCCAAGAGCCGCCCAGCCAAGAACCACCGCGACCACCGGACTGAGCAACGCCAGTGGCGACACGGTCGACGGCTCAAGCCGTCCGATGCCCCGGAACCAGAGCAGATAGGCGATCGCTCCGCCGACGATGCCGAGATAGAGGAAGCCTCCGATGTTGGCGGTGGTCAAGGCTGGCAAGGGTGGTTCCAGTATCAAGGCAGCGGGCAGGAGCAGCAGACCGCCGGCCGTCAGCTGCCAGGCCGTGAAGGTCAACGGGGATACCGGCGGCTGCCAATGCCGGCTGAGCACGACGCCCGCGGCCATGGATGCGGCACCGGCAAGACCGGCCGCCACGCCGATCGGGTCGAGGGCCGCGCTCGGCGTCAGGACGAGCAGCGCCACGCCGCCGACGCCAGCGACGCCCGCGATGACCGCGAGCGGACGCAGCGGCGCATCAAGGACGAGGCGGGCCAGCAGCAGCACGATAAGAGGCTGAATTGCTCCGACGGTGGCGGCCACACCACCTGGAAGCCGATAGGCGGCGACGAACAACAGCCAGAAGAAGATCGAGAAGTTGAGCGCGCCGAGAACGAAGACCTTGGGCCACCAGTCACCACTGGGAAGCCGGCGAACGAGGAGCAGCAGCACGAGCCCGGCCGGAAGTGCCCTCAGCAGCGAGACGGTGAGCGGGTAGCCCTGTGGCAGAAGTTCGGTCGTGACGATGTACGTGCCGCCCCAAACCGAGGGAGCAAGAGCGGTCAGGAGGAGATCAAGGTTGCGGGACACCGGCGCCTCACAATAGTGCGCTGTCAAGCGCGAACGTGATTTATCTTGACTTCAAGATAACGCATCTTCGCTTGACGTCAAGATAAATCCCGGAAACAGTTCGCCCATGGACCGCGTCGACGCCATCCTTGACCAATGGAACCGGGAGCGCCCGGACCTTGACGTTGCGCCGATGGGGCTGATCGGCAGGATCCGGCGACTGTCGCAGCACCTGCTCCGGGACATGGAGAAGACGTTTGCCCGTCACGGGCTGAACAGCGCCACCTTCGACGTCCTCGCCACCTTGCGCCGATCCGGCCCGCCCTATGCCCTATCGCCAGGCGCACTGCTCGCAACGATGATGATCACCTCGGGCACAATGACCAACCGCATCGATCAACTTGAGAAGGCCGGCCTTGTTGAACGCAGGGTCAATCCCGATGACGGCCGCAGCGTGCTCGTCTCGCTCACGGAGCGCGGCTTTGCCGTCATCGACGCTGCCGTGACTGACCATGTCGAAACCCAAAAACGCCTGACATCCAGCCTGGCACCCGACGACCGCACGGCGCTGAACGCGCTGCTCAGGAAATATCTGGCCTGCTTCGAGACGGATGATTGATCCGCCTCCAGCTGGCTTCCTGCCCAGGCTCGCTGTCAGCCCAGGCTTGGTCGCGCGCGGCTCGGCCAGCGCGCGTTCGGTCGATCCGGTCTCGGCGAGGCCGTGATCGTTCGATCGCCCGATTCTGGACGCAGGGTTCCAGATCACCCATCGTGCGGGGCGGGCGCCGATGCCGTGGCGCCCGCGACCGGCACCGTCGGGAGGTGAGCCATGACGACCGAAGACCCGTTCGACCTCCAGCGATTCATTACGGCCCAGGGTCCGGTCTACGCCCGCGTCTGCGCCGAGCTCGAGGCCGGCCGCAAGGCCAGCCACTGGATGTGGTTCATCTTTCCGCAGATCGCCGGACTCGGCCGCAGCGCGACGGCAGAGCGCTACGCGATCTCGGGTCTTGCCGAGGCCAAGGCCTATCTCGCCCACCCAGTGCTCGGGCCAAGGCTCGCCGAATGCACCCGGCTCGTCCTCGGCATTGAGGGGCGAACGGCCGATACGATCTTCGGCTACCCCGACACGCTCAAGTTCCACTCGTCAATGACGCTGTTTTCCGCCGCGAGCGAAGGCGCCGACCTGTTCGACACCGCGCTGAAAAACTATTTCGGCCACCCCGATGCCATGACGCTGGATTTGCTGGAACGCAGCGCCGCGAAAGGGAGGTGAGCCGCCTGCTACTCCCCCGGAACCTCCCCGCCCGCCGCGGACAGGGCCTCGGGCGTGTCGAGGTCGAGGCGGGCGGCATCGCCGATCTCGACCTCGGCGACCGCATCGGCGTATTGGCCAATCAGGTGGCGCGCGCCCGTGTCGCCCTCAAGCCGGGCAAGCTCGGCAAGATAGCGCCGATCCCACAGCACAGGATTGCCACGCTTGCCGTTGACCGTCGGGACCACGATGGTGCGGCCGGCGGCCGGGTCATAAGCGGCTGCCAGCTGTCTCAGCACGTCGGGCGTGATCGCCGGCATGTCGGCGAGCAGCACGATGACGGCATCGACATCGTCCGGAAGCGCCTGCACACCGGCCCGGATTGAGCTCGCCATCCCCTCGGCAAAATCCGGGTTGTGAACAACCGCAAGATCGAGACCGGCAACGGCAGCGCCAACCTTTTCCGCCTCGTGGCCCGTGACAAGGGTCACACCGGCAAGCCCGGCATCAATGGCATTTCTGGCGGCGATCTCGACCAGGGGCCGGCCGTGCAGCCGGGCAAGCAGCTTGTTCGGCCCGCCCATGCGCCGCGAGCGACCCGCGGCAAGCAAAAGACCTGCGATCCTGGGCGCCTGCACCGGCTTCGGCGAGGAGACCGGTTGCGGTCGCTCGCGGGGCTGCGGCCGCGAGGGAATCTCCATCAGCAGGCCGCCGACTCCCATTGCAGTAATGTCGGAGGCGGTGACGGGAATGTCGGCGAGGAGGCGCGACAGAACCCAGTCGAAGCCGTTTTCCTTGGGACTTCTGGCGCAGCCCGGGGCGCCGATCACCGGCAGGTCGGCAAGACGGCCAACGAGAAGCAGGTTGCCGGGATCGACCGGCATGCCGAAATGCACAACCTGGCCGCCGGCGGCCTCGATACCGGCCGGGATAACGTCGAGCCGGTCCACGATCGCCGAGGCGCCGAAGACGAGAAAAAGCTCTGCGCCTTCGTCACGGAGTTCCGCCAGTGCTTGGCCGACCGCGGCGGCGTCATGCGGCACACGGCGTTCGGCGAGGATCGTCGAGCCCGATGGCGCCAGGCGCTGCTCGGTGATCCGCCGCGTCTTGTCCATAACCGAGGGCTTCAGATGATCGAGCGCCGTCGCCACCAGCCCGACTTTGCGGGCGCGATAGGGGGCGACTCGAACCGCGTCGCGCGCCATCGTTTCAGCACGTTCGACGAGGGGCTCAGGAACAGCGAACGGAATGATCTTGGCGGTCGCCACCATACGGTCGCGTTCGACGGCGGCATGGGCCGGCAGTGTGGCGATCGTGATTGCCGGATCGATCCGGTTGGTGGCGTCGATGGCCGCGACATCGATTACCGTCACGCCAGCGTGCGTCGCAAAAAGATTAACTCGCCCGGTGAACGGCGGTTCTCGCCGCAAGCCGCCGCCATCCACGGCGCGCGCCAAGCGCTCCGCGGCGGCGTCCTCCTGCAGGTCGCCCGGATCCAGCCGGGCGACGACCACTTCGGCGATCCCTGCCTCCAGCAGCTTGGCGATATCGTGCAGCCTAATCTTGTGACCCTTCTTCAACGCCACAGCGGGACGGCGAACCGAATGGGCAAGCAGCGCGCCCTCGGCCTCGGCCGTGGCGACGGATCCGAACCACATCCGTTAACCCTCCACCGGTTTGCGCAGTGCCGCGATGATTTGCGCGAGCACGGCGACTGCAATTTCCGCGGGAGAGGCGGCGCCGATATCAAGGCCAATCGGCGCGGCGATCCGGTTGAAATCGCGTTCATCGACACCGGCTTCAAGCAGACGCTCGCGGCGCTTGCCATGGGTCTTGCGGCTACCCAGCGCACCGACGTAGAAGCAGCCGGCCCGAAGCGCCGCCGCAATCGGCATATCATCGATCTTCGGGTCGTGGGTAAGCGCAGCGAGCGCGGTAAAGGCATCGAGCGGCACCTCCTTTAGCGCGTCTTCTGGCCATTCGGCACGCAGCACGCGCTCGGGGAAACGCTCGGGCGTTGCGAAGGCGGTGCGCGGGTCGATGACCGTCACGTCGAAGCCGGCAATCTCGGCCATCGGCACCAGTGCCTGAGAGATGTGGACGGCGCCGATCACGACGAGGCGCGGCGGCGGCACGCTGACGGTGAGGAACACGCTGCCGCCCTCCGCCGTCTCGACGATGCCGGACTTGCCGGACAGGAACCGTCGCTTCAGCTCGTCGGCGAGCGGGTCGGAGGAGAAATCGTCCTCGTGGCGCACGAGGCGCGCGCTCCCACTGCCGAGATTGGTAATGACGATTGCCGCGCGACGAGCGGCGCGGGCGGCATTGAGTTCGGAAAGCAGCGCGAGATCCATGGTCTCAGCTCCGGTCGGTCGCGAGCCTGACGCCGAGGCCGATCAGCAGCGAGCCACCGATCCAGCGCATCAGACCCTGCGCGCACGAGGATCGCGACAGCCGGCCCTGCACGGCCGAGGCGAAGGCGACGGTAATGAGATCGGCCGACGTGAAGGTGATGTTGACGATCGTGCCAAGGATCAGGAACTGGGCCCAGACCGGCAGCGCGGCGGAGGGGTCCACGAACTGCGGCAGGAAAGCAATGAAGAACACCGCCACCTTCGGGTTGAGCACCTCGACGAGCACACTGTCGATGAAAGCACGGCACGGCGAGCGCACCGGTCCGGCCGCTGCGGCACCGTTGCCGCGAGCGTGGATCATGTGCCAGCCAAGCCAAACGAGGTACATCGCGCCCAAGATCTTCAGCGCAGTATAGAGCGTTGGCACCACGGCGAAGACGGCAGAGAGACCGAAGGCGGCGGCGAAGACATGGGCGTAACAGCCAACGTGAAGCCCAGCGGCCGCGAAAAGCCCGGCCCGACGGCCGCGGGCAACCGTCTGCGCGGCGGTGTAGAGCAGGGCCGGGCCAGGCATATAGGCAAAGACAAGGGTCGCCGCGGCGAAGGCGGCAAGGATCTCGACGGACGGCATCAGGCGGTGGGTCCCCCTTCAACCGGCTCGACATAGACGCGGATGCGGCCACCGCAAGACAGGCCAACGCGCCAGGCGGTCTCGTCGGCAACCCCGAATTCCAGAGTGGTGGGCTTGCCGCTGGCAATAACGTCGATTGCCTCGGAAACGACCGCACCCTCAACGCAGCCGCCAGAGACGGAACCTTCGAAATTCCCCTCCTCGTCGATAACGAGGTGGGAGCCGACCGGGCGGGGGGCCGAACCCCAGGTCTCGATCACGGTGGCAATCGCCACCTTGCGTCCAGCCTCGCTCCAGGCCTGAGCCAGCGTTAGCGGATCGGCCACACCATCGTATGCGTGCTCGAACTGCATCACCGCACCCTCCTTCTCCGGCTGGAATATAAGGCGACACAATGCATTCGGACAGGCAATGCGGCCACAAGTCAAATTTCAGGCCGGCGTGCACCTGAGAGTCAGGGTAAGGCGACGAACGCCTGACCTGGATCCTCGTGGCAGCTTGACGAAAGGCGCATGAGCGGCACTGGATTGTACAGGCGGTCCGCAGGGAAGAACTTGCATGCAGGCGTGTATCATTGGCCGGGCCATCTCGCTTGCCGGCGCCCTTCTTTTCTTCTTGTCCGGAGCGGCAGGGGCACAGGAACCTGTCGGGCTCTACAGCGCGACGACGATCATCACCGGCACGTTGGACGAGGAGAAACGGCGCGGGTTCGCGGCATGTCTCCTCGAGGTTCTGGTCAAGGTTTCGGGCGATCTGGATCTGTCCGCTTCACCAAAGATGGCGGCCCTTGCAGCCACGGCAGAGGGCTTCGTCGAGGCTTATACCCTGCGCGACCGCATGGCCGGAATCCCCGTGCACGACGAGCAGGGCACGCGGGAAAGGCCGCATCTTCTCAATGCGACGTTCTCAAAAGCCAAGATCGATGAGGCATTGCGCACGCTCGGCCGTTCGCCCTGGCTCAATCGGCCGACGATCACGATTCTCGTCGGAATCGACAACGGCGCACGACACTTCGTGGTTTCCCGTGATTCGCCCGTTGGGGTCGACCAGCGCGAGGCGCTTTCGGAGATTGCGGCAAGGTTCGGATTGAAGATCGCGGTGCCGGACGAGGCGGCGCTCGCGGCCGTTCCCATTGATTTCGCCGCGGTCGACGCGGCCGACAGACGTCGGCTGGACGTCCTGCGAAGGGCCCTTGGCGGCACAGTTCTCCTCAGCGGGGCACTGGTCTGGAATGAAGAAGCGCTTCGGTGGACCTCGCACTGGCACCTTGTCTCTGGCGAGAACGCCGGGACCTGGGTCTCCTCAGGCGTTTCCTTTGACGAAGTCTTTCGCGACGCACTCGCCAACGCCATGCGCTCGCTAGGGCCCGGCGGCGATCGGTAGTGCATTGCCCACGACGTGCAAGGCCGGTGGCCGGCGGGCCGCGGCACGATGGCGACGCTATGGCGGCCACCACACCGCCGACAAGAGAGCCTATTCCGCCGCCGCCGTCACCACCGGCGCGGCGTCGCGTACGGCGCCGTCCACATGGCTCTCGAACTTTGCGAAGTTCTTGACGAACATCTCGACCAACTTGGCGGCCTGCATGTCATAGGCGTCCGGTTCGGCCCACGTCGAGCGCGGATCGAGAATGCCGTCGTTGACGCCGGGCACGGAGACCGGAACGGCGAAGCCGAAGAACGGATCGGTGCGGAAGCGAGACTGTCTGAGCGAGCCGTCGAGCGCGGCCGACAGCAAGGCGCGCGTCGCCTGGATCGGCATGCGGTGGCCGGTGCCGTAGGCGCCTCCGGTCCAACCGGTGTTGACCAGCCAGCAGTCGACGTTGTGCCTGGCGATGAGATCGCGCAGCAGGTTGCCGTATTCCGACGGGTGGCGCGGAATGAAGGGCGCGCCAAAGCAGGTCGAGAAGGTCGCCTCGGGCTCAGTCACACCGCGTTCGGTGCCGGCGACCTTCGCGGTATAGCCCGAGAGGAAGTGGTACATTGCCTGGGCCGGAGTTAATCGAGCGATCGGCGGCATGACGCCAAAGGCATCCGCGGTCAGCATGATGATCGTCTTGGGATGCGGCGCACGGCCGTCCGTGCTGGCGTTGGAGATGAAGTGGATCGGATAGGCGGCACGGGTGTTCTCGGTCTTGGAGCCGTCGTCAAGATCCGGCACGCCGTCCTCGTCAAGGACGACATTTTCAAGCACGGTGCCGAAGCGCTCCGTGGTCGAATAGATCTCCGGCTCGGCCTCACGGGACAGCCGAATCGTCTTGGCGTAGCAGCCGCCCTCGAAGTTGAAGATGCCGTCCGGACCCCAGCCATGCTCGTCATCACCAATCAACGTACGCTCAGGATCGGCAGACAGCGTGGTCTTGCCGGTGCCCGATAGGCCGAAGAACAGGGCCGTATCGCCGTCGACACCGACATTGGCAGAGCAATGCATCGGCATCACGCCCTTGGCCGGCAGCAGGAAGTTCAGCATCGTAAACACCGACTTCTTCATCTCGCCAGCATAGGCCGTCCCGCCGATCAGCACGATCTTGCGGCTGAAATCACACGCGATCACGGTTTCCGAGCGGCAACCGTGCCGGGCCGGATCGGCCTTGAAGCTCGGAAGGTCGATGATTGTCATATCGGCCACGAAGCTTGCCAGCGTCGCCCGGTCGGGCCGAATCAGCATGTTGCGGATGAACAGCGAATGCCACGCCAACTCGGTGACGACACGAACGGCGATGCGATTTTCCGGATCTGCGCCGCCGTAAAGATCCTGAACGAAGAGGTCCATCCCTTCGACATGGCCGGCCATGTCCGCGAGCAGACGATCGAAGGCTTCGACCGTCATGGCGCTGTTGTTATCCCACCAGACGGTCGCCTCCGTCGTGGCATCCCGAACGATGAACTTGTCCTTCGGAGAGCGGCCGGTATGTGCGCCGGTATCGGCGACCAGGGCGCCGCCAGCCGCGATTCGCGCTTCGCCCCGGACGATCGCCTGCTCGTAGAGCAGCGGTTCGCTCAGGTTGTAGGCGACACCGGCAAGCCCCTTCAGCCCGATCGCCCCGATGCCGATCGACGGATTGCGCACACCCTTTTCCTTCATCGTTCTGATCATCCCTCACTGGCATCTCACAGGCCGAGAGGCCCGGCGCGCTTCCATGATGCGCGACCAACGCCGAGGTCGCGCCGAAAGCGACGGGACCGTAGATGAAGCGGAGAACCTCAACAAGCATCTAAGGTCGCCTCTCTCTCATTAAATCGATTTAAGTCGACGCGTTCCAAAAACGTAATTATTTTCTTTCGAAAATTTAATCGCCCTTTGGCAGAACCGCAGCGAAAACTTGTCCTAAAAGGGGAAAACCTGACGCCAGTTTGCTGGTACAGCGGGCAGAGCCCTCTTAAAAGCCGGATCAATTTCGAGGCGCACGGCATGGCTGAGGATTATCGCGGAAAATCCGACGACCGGGGGGAGCCTGGCCGGCATTTTTCATTGCGGTATCGGCTGCGGCTGCCCAAATGCTCGGACGTGGAGAAGCGAAGGACTTCAGGTGACAGAGGCGCACGCGCCACCTAATCTGCTTCGCCATACTTTCCGCGCAATTGACGGGCCAAGGCTAGCGAGCACAAAGCAATGACTGGACAAAGGATCAAGGCTCGGACCATGCCCACGATCGCACTGGTGGATGATGATCGCAATATTCTAACCTCCGTGTCGATCGCCCTCGAAAGCGAAGGCTATCGCGTCCAATCCTATACCGATGGCGCTTCCGCCCTGGACGGCCTGACGGCCGAACCGCCGGACCTTGCCATTCTCGACATCAAGATGCCTCGAATGGACGGGATGGAACTGCTGCGCCGACTGCGCCAGCAGTCAGACGTGCCGGTGATCTTTCTCACGTCGAAGGACGACGAGATCGACGAACTGTTCGGTCTGAAGATGGGCGCCGACGACTTTATCCGGAAGCCGTTCTCGCAGCGCCTGCTGGTGGAGCGCGTGAAGGCGGTGCTCCGACGCGTGCAGCCGCGCGACGCCTCCGCCATCAAGCCGGACGGCGATAAGGTGCTGGAACGCGGACTTCTGCTGATGGACCAAGAACGTCACACTTGTACCTGGAAGGGCCAGCCGGTAACGCTGACGGTGACGGAGTTCCTCATCCTTTATGCGCTGGCGCAGCGCCCAGGGGTGGTCAAGAGCCGCAACGCCTTGATGGATGCCGCCTACGATGACCAGGTCTATGTGGACGACCGCACCATCGACAGCCACATCAAGCGGCTCAGGAAGAAGTTCAAGGTGGTCGACGACAGTTTCGACATGATCGAAACACTTTATGGGGTGGGCTATCGTTTCCGCGAAAGCTGACCGGCGGCGGGACCGCGCTCCGGCCTCCGCACAGCAGGCGGCCCCGGCCGACGAGTCGGCCGCCTCGGAGACGGACATGGCGATCGACGCGGACAGAACAGGCGGACTGCATCGTTCTGCGGACGCTCGCGCCGCGGAACGCAAGGCACGATTGCGCAGGCTTGGCAACAAGCGCGTGCGGCGACGTCTCTTTGCCCGAGTGGCCGCCCGGATCGGCGGTTTTCTCGGTCCTTACGTCTTCTCCTCCCTCACCCGGCGCATCGTTTTTCTCAATCTTGCCGGCCTCTGCGCCCTCGTCGTCGGCATACTCTATCTGAACCAGTTCCGCGCCGGCCTGATCGATTTCCGGGTTCAAAGCCTTCTCATCCAGGGCGAGATCATCGCCGGCGCCATCTCCGCATCGGCCACCGTTGAGACCGACGGGCTGATGGTCGATCCCGAGAAGCTCCTTGAGTTGCAAGCCGGCGAGAGCATGACGCCGGCCGACGAAAGCCGGCTGATCGATTTTCCCATCAATCCCGAACGGGTTGCACCGGTGCTGCGCCGGCTGATCTCGCCGACAAAGACGCGTGGGCGGATCTATGATCCCGAAGGCGGGCTGATCCTCGATTCGCGCTACCTCTATTCGCGCGGCCAGATCTTGCGGTTCGACCTGCCACCGCCCAATGCCGAGGAGCCGGGACTGTTCGAGCGGGTCTGGGCCGACATCAAGCTGTGGTTCCGTCGCGGCGACCTGCCGCTTTACGAGGAGGTGGGCGCCAACAACGGTCGGGCCTATCCGGAGGTCGAGGCCGCGCTGGCGGGCTCGCCTGCGAGTGTGGTGCGGGTCTCGCCGCACGGTGAACTGATCGTGTCGGTCGCCGTGCCGATCCAGCGCTTCCGTGCCGTGTTGGGAGCCCTGCTGCTCTCGACCCAAGGTGGCGATATCGACGCGATCGTCGCCGCCGAACGCTTTGCCATCATGCGGGTGTTCCTGGTCGCCGCCGGCGTCACCGTGATGTTATCGATCCTGCTCGCCGGCACGATCGCCGGTCCGGTCCGGCGCCTTGCCGCCGCCGCCGAGCGGGTGCGCCGCGGCATCCGCTCGCGCGAGGGCATCCCGGAGTTCTCTCATCGGCAGGATGAGATCGGCCACCTTGCGCGGGCGCTGCGAGAGATGACCAACGCGCTCTACAACCGCATGGATGCGATCGAAAGCTTCGCCGCCGATGTCGCTCACGAGATCAAGAATCCGCTGACCTCGCTCAGGAGTGCGGTCGAGACACTGCCGCTCGCCCGCACCGACGAGTCGCGCAAGCGGCTGCTCGACGTGATCCAGCATGACGTGCGCCGGCTCGACCGGCTGATCACCGACATTTCCGACGCTTCGCGCCTCGATGCCGAACTCGCCCGCAGCGATGCCCAGCCGGTCGACGTGGCGACGCTGCTGCGCACGGTGACGGACCTCGCCAACAGCCGTGCCGAGCCGGGCGCGGTCCCCGTGGTGCTATCGATCGCGCCGTCGCGCCAGGATCATCCCTATCGCATCATTGGTCATGACACCCGGCTCGGCCAGGTGTTCAACAACCTGATCGACAACGCCCGCTCGTTCTCGCCGCCGAACGGCAAGGTCCGGATCGCCGCCAAGCGGACCGGCGACCATGTAATCGTCACGGTGGATGACGACGGCCCCGGTATTACAGTGGAGAAGATCGACCGCATCTTCGACCGCTTCTATACCGATCGCCCTGAGGGGGAGAGCTTCGGCAACAACTCCGGTCTTGGTCTTTCGATCTCGCGGCAGATCGTGGAGGCCCATCGTGGCAGGATCTCGGCGGAGAACAGGCTCGGGACCGCAACGAAAGGAAAGCCCAAGGTGATCGGCGCCCGCTTCACCGTTCGGCTGCCGGCCGGCAGCAGCGCGGTATGAGCACGCCCACCGTGCACGGCTCCTGCATTCTCCTCGGTGACGCTGGCGTGTTGCTGCGCGGCGCTTCCGGTAGCGGCAAGTCGACTCTCGCCGCGCATCTGGTGAGGTCGCAGCGGGCTTCGGGCGGGTATGCCACCTTCGTCGCCGATGACCGCGTCGCGCTGGCTCACTGGCATGGCCGAATCGTCGCGACAGCCCCCGCTGCGACCGCAGGCCTGTGGGAGCGATCCGGCCTCGGCATCGTTCGCGTGGCGCATGAGGACCGGGCTGTGCTGCGCCTCGTGGTCGACCTCGTCGCGGCCGCCGATATTGACCGTCTGCCGGAGTCGGATACCCGTTCTGCCGAAATCAAGGGCGTGCGCCTGCCGCGGGTCGTCGTGCCGGCAAGAGCCTGCGACTTGGCCGCACCTGCCGTGTTCATGCGCCTCGATCCGGGCGCCGAGAACCTGTTCGCCGATGGAGAATAGGGCACCGCCTGCCGATTTTTCTTGCGCTGCACCCTCTGCTTGCCGACATTGGACGCCCGGCGGAAGGCGTCCGCAAGGTCTGCCAGGCTGTCGGTGCCGGGCGGCTGAGAGCGTCAGATGAATGTGACGCTTTAGGCGGTCCGCATGGGCCGCGTCGCCGCAAGGGACACCATCGAGATCCGCGGGACCGCCCAGGGATGTCGACCGGTGTTGCAGAATGTTGGAGGCGATCACGTGACTGATGTCGGACCCGTTTGGTCCGACCGGGCCGTGATCCAGAGACGGACAAGGCATGATCGGTCTCGTACTTGTCACCCACGGCCGATTGGCTGAAGAGTTCAAAGCCGCGCTTGAGCACGTGGTCGGTTCGCAGACTCAGATCGAGACGATCTGCATCGGACCCGACGACGACATGGAGCAGCGGCGACAGGACATTCTTGCTGCGGTCGAACGCGCCAACGACGGCGCCGGCGTCATTCTTCTGACCGACATGTTCGGTGGCACGCCGTCCAACCTTGCCATTTCCGTCATGGACGACAAGGCCGTCGAGGTCATCGCTGGCGTCAACCTGCCGATGCTGATCAAGCTTGCCAGCGTCCGCGCCGATCTTCCCCTCGCCGAGGCCGTCGACGAGGCGCGCAAGGCCGGACAGAAATACATATCCGTGGCCAGCCAGGTGCTGTCGGGCCAGGGATGAGAATGCAGCCCGAGCGCAGCCCCGCGCCGGCTGAAAGTTGGGGGGCGTCAACTTCCCCTCGTGCCGGCGGCGATGCGGTGGTCGGAGCCGCCGCCGGGGCCCGGTTGCAAATAATCTTCTGTTCGATAAGGACATCGTTAGACCGTACCTGTTCCGGGCGCGCCGGACCGGTCGCCGGTTAATCCAGGGGAGACACGCAGCTTGCCGAGGGGCCAACACGATCGCACCGCCGAGGGCGGCAAGATTCCCGCGGCGCCGGCTCCGAAAAGGACCGCGCGCGATCTGGTCATCGTCAACCGCCGTGGCCTTCACGCCCGAGCCTCTGCCAAGCTGGTCAAGCTCGTCGAGCAGTTCGACGCCGACGTCATTGTTTCACGCGACGGGCAATCGGTCGGCGGCACCTCCATCATGGGCCTGATGATGCTTGCCGCCGCCACGGGCTCGTCGATCCGGATCGAGGCGGAAGGGCCGGAAGCCGAAGCCGCGCTCGACGCAATCGCCGACCTCGTCGCGAGTGGCTTCGGCGAAACGGACTGAGGTCCCGGCCGGGCCAGGTCGCGTGATCGTCACGCCGCCATCGACCAGCATGGCGGTGCCGGTAACGAAGCTCGCGGCATCCGAGGCCAGATACAGCACCGCGCGCGCGATTTCCTCCGGCTTTGCCATGCGCTTCAGTGGGTGCAGACCTTTCGAAGTCGCGCGTCTCCGGCGTCGACACCACACTCAGTCGGCCGCCGTGTCGGTGCCGCCCGGCAGGACGGCGTTGGCACGCACGCCTCTGGCTCCGAACTCCGCCGCAATCACCCGAACCAGGCCTACCTCCCCGGCGATCTCGTGCGTTCATCACGATGTCCTTTCATGGATGGCGAGACCGGTGCGGCACCGTCCAGTTCAGGGCACGCGCGGACCTAACAGGGTCCAGGTGCGTCACGGCGTCAGCCGGCTACGCTCGGGGCAACGGCACACCCTCGGAGTTATATTCCCGACGCGAGGTGATCGGTTGTCGCTCACGGCAAAGGGTCTTCCGTCAAGATATAAAGAAATCTTTATATCGTTATTGGCATCGGAATGGCGCCGCGGTATAAGGCCGCCTAGGCACGGCCGTTCAAAGGAGCGGACCGCGAGATCCGAAACCCGAACGGAAAGACGACATGACGACGACCCAGGACTACCGCGTGAAGGACATCTCGCTTGCCGACTACGGCCGCAAGGAGATCGCCATTGCCGAGACCGAGATGCCGGGCCTGATGGCCTGCCGTGAGGAATACGGTGCCGCCCAGCCCCTCAAGGGGGCCCGCATCACCGGCTCGCTGCACATGACGATCCAGACCGCGGTTCTGATCGAGACGCTGGTCGCCCTCGGAGCCGAGGTTCGCTGGGCGTCGTGCAATATCTTCTCCACCCAGGACCATGCCGCCGCCGCGATCGCCGCGGCCGGCATTCCGGTCTACGCCATCAAGGGCGAGACGCTAGAGGACTACTGGAGCTATACCGACGCGATCTTCCAGTGGCCGGACGGTGGCTACTCAAACATGATCCTCGACGACGGCGGCGACGCCACGCTCTACATCCTACTCGGCGCCCGCGCCGAGGCGGGCGAGGATGTGCTGTCGAACCCGGGCTCCGAGGAAGAGGAGATCCTCTTCGCCCAGATCAAAAAGCGCATGGCCGCCTCGCCGGGCTGGTTCGCCAGGCAGCGCGCGGCGATCAAGGGCGTGTCGGAAGAGACAACCACGGGCGTGAACCGACTTTACCAGCTGATGAAGAAGGGCCAGCTCCCGTTCCCCGCGATCAACGTCAACGACAGCGTCACCAAGTCGAAGTTCGACAACAAGTACGGCTGCAAGGAATCGCTGGTGGACGGCATCCGCCGCGGCACCGACGTGATGATGGCCGGTAAGACCGCCGTGGTCTGCGGCTACGGTGACGTCGGCAAAGGCTCGGCTGCCTCGCTGCGCGGCGCCGGCGCCCGCGTCAAGGTGACGGAGGTTGACCCTATCTGCGCCCTTCAGGCGGCGATGGACGGCTTTGAGGTCGTCACCCTGGAGGACGTTGCTGCGACGGCCGACATCTTTATAACGACCACCGGAAACAAGGACGTCATCCGTCTCGAGCACATGCGCGAGATGAAGGACATGGCGATCGTCGGCAACATCGGCCACTTCGACAACGAGATTCAGGTTTCGGCACTGAGGAACTACAAATGGGTGAACATCAAGCCCCAGGTCGACATGATCGAGTTTCCGGACGGCAAGCGGATCATCCTGCTGTCGGAGGGCCGGCTACTCAACCTCGGCAACGCCACCGGACATCCGAGCTTCGTCATGTCCGCCTCGTTTACCAATCAGGTGCTGGCCCAGATCGAGCTGTTCACCAAGGGCGATCGCTATAAGAACAAGGTTTATGTGCTACCGAAACATCTCGACGAGCACGTCGCGCGCCTCCATCTCGACAAGCTTGGCGTAAAACTGACCGAGCTCAGCGACGAACAGGCCGCCTACATTGGCGTAAGCAAGACCGGCCCGTTCAAGCCCGAACACTATCGCTATTGATCGGACGTCAAGCTGACTCCTACATATAGTATTGTGGCGTCAATCCATCGTGTGGAGCACGCCTCGAACGGGAGCTGTGGATGCCGCGCTCCCGTTTACTTTTTGTCAAGAGACTCTTCTGCCGGATTCTCAAACGCGCTATGGTTTTTGCGAATCGGATCGTTCTTGAGGCAGAACTGATCCGACACGGGCTTAGCGCCCGCTTTGGCGGCACAAGAGGACGTTGGAATGCCGGTCGGCGGCTTCGAACATGCGCGCATTGGCGCCGCGTGGCGGCGAGGGAGTCGCAAGGTTTTCGCTCTGACCGGAGCGGGCGCCGCCGTCCTTGCATTCGGGGCGACTGGAGCTCAGGGCATGGAAGTCCTGCCCGGGTCGGGAACAGCCGGAGTCGATGCTCTCAAGGTGGTGTGGATCGCCGCGATGGGCGGAGCCGTTGCCTTTGCCGTTACCTCGGCCGTGACCATGGTGCGCAATCGCCGTCGCTCGTCCGAGATGCTGGATGACCTGCACCGTTCCAATGCCAATCTGAAAGCTCAGCTCGATCGGCTCGAAAGCCTGATCGATACCGACGACCATCGCATCGTGATCTGGACAGGAACCGGCGAGGCGCCCCTCGTCGCCGGCGCGCTTGCGGAGGCAAGCGGCGTACCACGCGTACCGAGCGCGTTGCTCGCCTTCGGCGGCTGGCTCGATGCGACAAGCGCCACCACGCTCGAGCGTGCCGTCGACCGGCTGCGCAGTGACGGCGAAGCCTTCGTCCTTACGCTAAAAACCCGCGTCGGCGATCTCATCGAAGCGGCTGGACGCACCGCAGCCGGCGCAGCCGTCCTCAGGCTCCGGGCGCTCACCGGCGAACGGCGCGCTCAGGCTCAGCTCGCAGAACGCCATGAAGCCGTAACTTCCGAGCTGGCGGCGCTGCGCAACCTGCTCGACACCCTGCCCACGCCGGCCTGGCAGCGCGACAGCAACGGCCGCCTGTCGTGGGCCAATCGCGCCTACGCCGCCGCGGTTGAGGCGCCGTCGCCGGCCGCGGCGGTGGAGGCGGGAACCGAGTTCCTTGACGCCACTGGTCGCAAGACGATCGAAAGCCGGCGCAATCCCGGAGGGGTCAGCCACCAACGCCTGCCGGTGGTCATCAACGGCGGACGCCGCATGTTCGACGTCACCGACGTCAGCGCTCCGGCAGGTAGCGTCGGTTTCGCCATCGACATCTCCGACCTGGAGAAGGTGCGCCAGGAGCTGTCGCGCACCATCGACTTCCATGCCCGAACTCTCGACCAGCTCGCCACGGCCGTCGCGATCTTCGGCCCCGACCGCCGCCTGCAGTTCTACAATGCAGCCTTCCGCGGACTATGGGATCTCGACGCTGCATTTCTGGAAAGCAGCCCGGAGGACGGCGCGGTGCTCGATGCCCTGCGCGCTGCGCGCAAGCTACCGGAGCAGGCCGATTATCGCGGCTGGCGCAACAACATGCTGGAGAGCTACCGCTCGCTCGACGCCCGCGAATTCTGGTGGCACCTGCCTGATGGCCGGACCCTGCGCGTCATTGCCAATCCGCATCCGCAGGGCGGCGTCACCTACATCTACGAGAATGTGACCGAGCGGCTGGATCTTGAAAGCCGCTACAACGCACTCATTCGCGTTCAGGGCGAGACGCTGGACAATCTGCAGGAAGCTGTCGCAGTGTTTGGTTCCGACGGCCGGCTCCGACTGTGGAACCCGGCCTTCAGCGCGATCTGGGGCCTGTCCGAAGACCAACTCGGCGACAGCCCGCATATCAACAACGTGGTCGACCGCACGGCGCTCAATGAGGAAGAGCGCGAGACCTGGGAGACGCTGGCGCGCGCGGTCACCGGGCTCGCAGACAATCGCGAGCCGATCTACGGCCGGCTCGAGCGTCCGCTGGGCGACGTCATCGACTTCGCTACGGTGCCGCTACCGGACGGCGGCACGCTCGTCACATTTGTCAATGTCACCGACACCGTCCTTGTCGAGCGCGCGCTCCTTGAGAAGAACGAGGCACTGGAGCAGGCCGATCAACTGAAGAATGCCTTTATCCAGCACGTATCCTACGAGCTGCGCTCGCCGCTCACCAACATCATCGGCTTCGCCCAGCTCCTGTCCGACCCGAAGTTCGGCACACTCACCGAGAAACAGAGCGAATACACCGACTACATCCTCTCCTCCTCCTCGGCTCTGCTCGCTATCATCAACGACATCCTCGACCTTGCCACCATTGACGCCGGCATCATGGAGCTGGACCTCTCCGAGGTCGATGTCGCGCGGACAGTTGCCGCGGCCGTGGAAGGGCTCAAGGACCGCATTGCCGATTCCGGGATTACGCTCAGAACCCACGTGCCGGACGACGTAGGCAAGCTGCAGGCCGACGAGCGGCGGCTGCGCCAGGTGCTGTTCAACCTGATCTCAAATGCCCTGCGCTATTCCGACGACGGTGGCCTGATCGATGTCACCTGTGAACGCCTGCCCGGTGCAATCGAGTTCCAAGTGCGCGACCATGGCGTCGGCATCCCGCAGGATCTTCTCGACCAGGTGTTCTCCCGCTTCGTCGGCCGCGACGCCGGCAAGCGCCGCCGCGGCGCGGGGCTCGGCCTTTCCATCGTCAAGAGCTTTGTCGAGCTGCACGGGGGCGTGGTCGAGATCGCTTCGAAGGAAGGCGAGGGCACGACGGTGACCTGCCGCTTCCCCCTTGAGCCGACGGCCATGAAACATGCCGCGGAATAAGGCCGCGGCACCGGACCCTGCCGCCGATCTCATTCTTAACCTGACGCTTGGCGACGAACGCGCCACCGAGCGGCTGGCCGAAGATCTGGCTGCAGCACTTGCTCCCGGCGATTGCCTTGCGCTCTCCGGAGACCTCGGCACCGGCAAATCGACTCTGGCGCGGGCGCTGATCCGGACGCTTGCGGACGATCCGGAGCTGGAAGTGCCGAGCCCAACCTTCACCCTGGTCCAGACTTACGGGCTGCCGCGCTATCCGGTCTCCCATTTCGACCTCTACCGGCTCGAGGAGCCCGAGGAGATCGACGAGCTCGGACTCGACGAAATCATGGAAACCGGCGCCGCACTGATTGAATGGCCGGAGAGGGCAGCCGGACGCCTGCCGGCAGACAGCATCCACATCCGCATCGAACCGGGCGGCGAGCCGTTCGCGCGCCGCGTCCGAATCACCGCACCGGAAGGCGCTGGCTTCGGAGCAAGGCTCGCTCGGTCGCTCGCCGTGCGCCACTTTCTCGACCAGGCCGGCCGCCAGGGCGCCGCCCGTCGCTACCTTCAGGGCGACGCCTCGTCCCGGACCTACGAAACCATCAGGCATGATGGCACCGAGGTCATCCTGATGAACATGCCAGCCAGGTCAGACGATAGGCCAGTGCGCGACGGCCTGCCCTATCCCCGGCTCGTCCACCTTGCCGAGAGCGTCCGCCCCTTCGTCGCCGTCGGCGAGGAGCTGCGCCGCCACGGCTTTTCGGCGCCGGAGATCTTTGCCGCCGACCTCGACCAGGGCTTCCTGCTGATTGAGGACCTCGGTCGCGAGGGTGTCATTGCCGACGGGGCCCCAATTGCCGATCGTTATCTTGCCGCCGCCGAGTTGCTGGCCGACTTCCATGGCGAACGCTGGCCCGAGGAGGTGCCCCTGCCCGATGGCACGCGCTACCGGCTGTCACCCTATGATCACCGCGCACTCAGCTTCGAAACCGAGCTCTACACCGACTGGTACCTGCCTTTTGCCGGCGAAGAGCCGACGCCTGCCCTTCGCGAGGAGTTCCACGCGCTGTGGCAAGCGGCGCTCGCCACCCTCGACGGCGGCGAGATCACGTGGGTGCTGCGCGATTACCACTCTCCCAATCTGATCTGGCGCGATGAGCGCGCCGGCCGCGACCGGCTCGGCCTGATCGACTTCCAGGACGCGGTCCTCGGCTCGCCAGCCTACGACCTCGGCTCGCTCGGCTTCGACGCTCGCGTCACGGTGCCGCAGGATCTCGAGCGCGCGGTGTTTGCTGCCTATACCGCCCGGCGTGCCGCTGCCGATCCGAGCTTCGACACCGCCGCTTTCGCCAAGGCTTATGCCGTGCTTTCCGCCCAGCGCCTCACCAAGATCCTCGGCATCTTCGTGAGGCTTGCCAGGCGTGACGGCAAGCCCGCCTACCTGCGCCACCTGCCGCGACTTCACACCTATCTCGACCGGGCACTCGATCACGCGGTTCTGTCCGACCTCAAGCTCTGGTATGAGAGGCGCCGCCGCGTCTCCGGCTGAGGCTCCGGCGGCGCAACAACGCTCGAACCCATTCCGGATCTCTCACAATGACGCAGACCGATCCGTCCCGGCCGACGCGGGCCATGATTCTCGCCGCGGGCATCGGCAAGCGGATGCGGCCGATCACGGCAACGACGCCCAAGCCCCTGATCGAAGTCGCCGGCAAGGCCCTGATCGATCACGGTCTCGACAAGCTTGCCGCCGCCGGGGTCAGGACCTGTGTGGTCAATGTCCACTATCTCGCCGACCTGGTCGAGGTTCACGTCATGCGGCGCCGCGACATGGAGATTGTGATCTCTGACGAGCGCGGCGCCCTGCTCGAAACCGGTGGCGGCATCAAGAAGGCGCTGCCGCTGCTCGGTGAAGCGCCGTTCTTCCAGCTCAACTCTGACGTCACCTGGATCGAGGGCGCAAAGCCCAATCTCGAAACCATGATCGAGATCTGGAATTCCGAGATCATGGACGCCCTCCTGTTGCTCGCACCGACCGTCAACGCGGTCGGGCTCGCCACCAAGGGTGATTTCACCATGGACAAGCTGGGCCGTCTGACCCGCCGTGAGGAGCGCACGGTGGCCCCCTACTATTACGCAGGAGCGGCGATCCTGCATCCACGCCTGTTCGACGGCGCACCTGACGGCGCCTTCTCCATGAACCTGCTGTTCGACAAGGTGATCGCAGATGACCGGCTTTATGGTGTCGAACTCGACGGCATCTGGCTTCACGTCGGCACACCACAGGGCCTCGCCGACGCGGAAAAGGCGGTGCGTGAGAGCGCCGATTGATGAGGCGTATCAGGTCGTCGACCCACGCGCGTCGTGACCCAACGATTCGACGTGAAATCCTGTCTCACATCGAGCCCTCTGAAGAATTTTCTCACACTCGGCCAAGGAAACGACTTCGGTGCGCGTCGAAGTTCGTAAGATGGACAGGATGGCGGATGACGAGGATCTGGCGGCGGAGGCCGCTGATGGCGACGCAGCAGCATTTCGCCTGCTGATCGAGCGCCATTACGACCGCGTCTATCGCCTGGCCTACCGGTTCTCCGGCAACCGCCACGACGCAGAGGATCTGGCACAAGAGATCTGCGTGGCGCTGGCCACCCGGCTGAGATCCTATCGACGCGAGGCGCGGTTCTCGACCTGGCTGTACCGTGTCGTTGTCAATGCCGCGCACGATCTGAGGCGTCGCCAGGCCGGAGCCATCCGGCTCCAGAAGGCCTATGCCGAGGCGGCCGAGCTTGCCCGCGGCGCCGAGGCGGCCATCGCCGCCGAGATCGCCTGGCTCTACGAGGCGTTGGAGCAGGTCGGGCCCGAGTTGAGGGCGACGGCGATCCTCGTGCTCGCCGAGGGACTGAGCCACGCCGAGGCTGCCGTGATCCTGGAGGTCAAGGAAGCCACAGTTTCGTGGCGCATGCACGAACTCAAAAAGAAACTGAAAGCCCTTGCAGGGATGGACGCATGAGCGACGAGCTCGACAGATTGGAGCGGGCGTTCCGCCACCAGGATCCGATCCGCCCGGCCGATGCGGCCCGCGCGGCGGCGGTTGCCGCCGCCATGACCGTCTATGAGGAGAAAAATCGACACGCCTCCCAAGGATTGCGGGACGACAACCGTCTGAGAGAGCGAGGCAGGGCATTGTCCACCGCTCTTTCAAGGAGACTGTCGATGACACTCACCCGTCCCAGACTCGGCCACATGCTCGCCGGAGGCGTGAGCCTCGCCGCGCTCGTGCTCGTCCTGAAGCTTGACCTGCCGCTTGACCAGCTTGGCTTTGGAGCGCCCGACGAGCCGGCCGCCGTTTCGGCGCCAACGGCGACCGACCCCGGTACGCGCATGGAACAGCCTGCTGCGATGCTCCCGCAGCAGCCCGCCGCTCCGGACAGGTTTGGGCAACCGTTCGTGGCTCCGACGCCGAAGCTCGCTGACGAAGCCGGTTCCGAAGAGTCGGAGAGACCTGCAGCACCGCCGCCGGCCGTAACCGCCGAGCAGGCGCCGGCCACCCGTCCGGCCGTGGTCGACCTGGCGCCGATGCCGCAAACGGCGACAGGAGCCGCACGGTCGCGCCAGCCTGTCCCGGCCGCCGGTCTGGCCGCGCCGAGCCCGTCCGACACAACCTCCGTCTACCGGGACCAGGGTCGCGACCGCTTTGCCAACGCCACACCGAACCCGCTGAAACTGGTGGCAGACGAGCCGGTCTCGACCTTCTCCGTCGACGTCGACACCGCCTCGTATGCCTTCGTCCGGGCTTCGCTCAACCACGGCGTGCTGCCCCCGGCCGAGGCTGTTCGCGTCGAAGAACTGATCAACTATTTCCCCTACGACTATCCTGCGCCGGCCGACGCCAGCGAGCCGTTCAGGGCCACCGTCGACGTCATGCCCACCCCGTGGAATCCCGCGACCAAACTTCTGCGCGTCGGCATAAAAGGCTATGTTCCGCCGCAGGCGGCGACGCCCCCCGTCAACCTGGTGTTCCTGATCGACACCTCCGGTTCGATGGACGCGCCCGACAAGCTGCCGCTGCTCGTCAACGCCTTCAAGCTGCTGCTGACGCAGCTCAAGCCCGATGACACGGTAGCGATTGTGACCTATGCCGGCAGTGCCGGAACAGTGCTGGAGCCGACGGCCGTGTCGGAGAAGGCTAAGATCCTTACCGCCCTCGACCGGCTCAGCGCCGGCGGCTCGACCGCCGGCGCAGAAGGCATCCGCGAGGCCTACCGGCTCGCTGAAAGCCGACTCGACAAGAACGGTGTCAACCGGGTGGTGCTGGCGACCGACGGCGATTTCAACGTGGGAATCAGCGACCCGGAAGATCTGAGGCGCTTTATCGAGGAAAAGCGCCGGAGCGGCGTGACGCTGTCGGTGCTCGGCTTCGGCAAGGGCAACTACAACGATGAGCTCATGCAGACGCTCGCCCAGAACGGCAACGGCAACGCCGCTTATATCGACGGCCTCAACGAAGCGCGCAAGGTGCTGGTCGCCCAAGCCGGCAGCACACTTTTCACCATCGCCAAGGACGTCAAGCTGCAGGTCGAATTCAATCCGGCGACCGTCGCCGCCTACCGGCTGATCGGCTACGAGACCCGGACATTGAAGCGCGAGGATTTCAACAACGACAAGGTCGACGCCGGCGACATCGGCATCGGACACACCGTGACCGCCCTCTACGAGATTACTCCTGTCGGTGCCGAAGGACCGCTGGTTGATCCGCTGCGCTACCAACTACCTGGGCCGGCGGCACCCGCCGCCTCTACCGGCGACAGCAGCGATGAATACGCTTTTGTCAAGATCCGCTACAAGGCACCGGACGGCGATACAAGCGAGCTGATCACCACTCCGGTCAGCACGGCGGTCGAGGCCGCCACGATCGCCGCGGCACCCCAAGACGCCCGGTTCGCCGCCGCCGTGGCAGGCTTCGGTCAGTTGCTCACGGGGGGAAAATATACCGGCACCTTTTCCTACGACGACATTCTGGCGCTCGCCCGCGACGCGCGGGGTGCCGATCCGGAGAACTATCGCGGCGAGTTCCTTGGCCTGGTCGAGCTGGCCAAAACGATTGATGCGGCGGGGCGGCCGTAAAGTCCGTTTCTAAGACCAAGCTGGGGAAGGGGTGGTGCAGCCCCTTCCCCCCTCTGCCAATCCCCCTGACAATGGACCGGTCCGAATCTGCCGGAGTTCGATGAATGCCCGCGCACCCCGCGCTCTTCACGATTCCGCCGTCGGTTCCGTTCCTCGACACGTTGATCGAGGCGCTTGTCGACGGCCGATTGGTGCCGGGGTTCGACGTACGGGCCGATCCGCTGGCGTTGGCACGGGTGACGCTCTATCTGCCAACCCGCCGTGCGGCCCGCGCCCTGCCGGACCTGTTCCGCACCAAGCTCGGCGGCACATGCCTGCTGCCGCGCATTCGGCCGCTCGGAGATGCGGACGAGGAAGTCCAGCTTCTGACCGGCGGACCCGAGGTCGAGGGCCTGCCGCCGGCAATTCCGGAAATGGAGCGCCGGCTCGCCATGACCCGCCTGGTGCGCGCCTGGGAAGGCGCGCTGCGCCGCGACGTCCTCGGTCTTGCCGCGCACGAAACGCTGAAGGTACCGGCCTCAGCCGCAGATGCCGCCTGGCTCGCCGCCGACCTGATCGCGCTGATGGACGAGATTGCGACCGAGGAGGCCGGCTGGGACGGACTTGCCGACCTCGTGCCGGAGGAACATGCCCGCTACTGGCAGATCACGCTTGATTTCCTGAAGATCGCCACCGCGGCCTGGCCGGAGGTCCTCGCCGAACGCGGCGCCATGGATCCGAAAGCACGCCGCTCCGCCCTCATCCGCCGCGAAGCCGAGAGGCTGCGACGGGCTCCTCCGCAGGATCCGGTGATCGTCGCAGGCACAACGGGGTCGATTCCAGCCACGGCGGATCTGCTTGCGGCGGTGGCCGCGCTGCCGAAGGGGGCGATCGTCCTGCCGGGACTCGACCAGAGCCTGGATGCGGACGCCTGGGAGACAATTGGCGCGCCCGAGGCGAAGACCTGCCATCCCGGGCACCCGCAATATGGGCTGAAGCAGCTTCTGACCCGGCTGAAGACGGCCCGAGGTGATGTCGTGCCTCTCGCTGCCCCGGCAAACCCGGCGCTTGCCGCGCGCGACAGGCTGGTCTCCGAGGCCATGCGCCCGGCGGAAACCACCGATCGATGGCCGATCGTGCTGCGGGACGTGTCGATCGACGACCGTGCCGCAGCGTTCGCAGGCGTCTCGGTGGTCGAGGCCCGCAACGAGGCGGATGAGGCTCTCACGGTCGCGGTCCGGCTGCGCCAGGCGATCGAAGAAGGCAAGCGCGCCGCACTTATCTCGCCCGACCGCATGCTGGCACGCCGTGTGGCGGTCGAGCTGCAGCGCTGGGGCATCGCGGTCGACGATTCCGCAGGCCGGCCGCTCGACCAGACGCCGCCGGCAATCCTCGCCGTGCTCGCGGCACGGCTTGCCGTGCGGGGCCTGGAACCGATCGATCTCCTGGCGCTCCTCAAACACCCGCTTACCCGACTCGGTCTTTCGCCGAAGGAGATCCGCGCGGCCGCCCGGAGCCTGGAACGGGGCGTCCTGCGCGGGCCGCGTGCGCGACCGGGCACGGCGGGGCTCGCCGCCGCCGTCGCCGCTGCGCGCGCGGCCGTCAACGGACGCCACACACCGCGCTGGAAGAGACTCGTCGAGGACGACTGGATCGCGGTCGAGGACCTCGTTGCCCGGCTGACCGAGGCCTTGCAGCCGTTGGAGGCCCTGGCTTCTGAATTTGGAGAGGTCGCCGTGGCGCGGCTGGTCGAGGCGCATGTCGAAACGGTGTCGCGGCTTGCCCGCGACGAGACAGGCTCCGATGCCGAGCTTTATGCCGGTGAAGCGGGCGATGCGCTCGCCGCCGTCTTCGCATCCCTGATCGACGCGAAGGAGACGGACCTGACGATACCGGTTTTCGACTGGCCGGACGTGTTCTGTGCGCTGATTTCAGGCGCAAATGTCCGTCGCCGCCTGCCGGGCGACCCACGTATTGCGATCCTCGGTCCGCTCGAGGCACGGCTGCAGCGCCCCGACATAGTCGTCCTCGGCGGGCTTAACGAGGGCGTATGGCCGGCGCGCACGCGCAACGATCCGTGGCTCAACCGACCGATGAAGCGCGACATCGGTCTCGACCCGCCGGAACGGAGGATCGGCGCGGCGGCCCACGATTTCTGTCAGGGGCTCGGGGCCGAAGAGGTGGTGCTGACGAGGGCGTTGCGTGCCGACGGAGCGCCGACCGTGGCGGCGCGCTGGCTGCAACGGCTGACGACCCTGCTCGGGCCGGATGTCGCGGCGGCGATGCGCCGGCGTGGCGAAGACCTGCGTGCCCTCGCCGCCCTGGTGGACCATGTCGAAGGCCCGCCCCGCCCTGCTGCGCGGCCGGAGCCGAAGCCGCCGGTCGCCGCCCGGCCGGCGGAACTCTTCATTACCGACATCGAGCGCCTGATTCGCGACCCCTACGCCATCTACGCCCGCCGCATCCTTCGCCTCGACGAGATAGAACCGATCGGCGGCGAGCCGGGCGCAGCCGACCGCGGCACGCTGATCCACGACAGCCTCGCTGATTTCCTGAAGCGCTGGAACGGCCCGTTTGACGAAAGCGCGGTCGACGCGCTCGTCGAGATCGGGCGGGCGCATTTTGCCCCACTCGACGCCTTTCCGGCGGTGCGGGCGCTGTGGTGGCCGCGGTTCTGCCGCGTCGCTTCCGCCTTCGTCGCCGCCGAGGCGGAGCGGGCGTCGTCCATCGCACGCCGTCACCTCGAGATCGGCGGCGGCATCCAGCTTGACCTTGCGCCCGGCCGCACGATCCGACTGTCCGGCCGGGCTGACCGCATCGACGAATGCTGCGACGGCACGCTGTCGGTGATCGACTACAAGACCGGCCAAGCACCGTCGCAAAAGCAGGTCGAGGCGCTGCTCGCCCCGCAGCTGCCGCTCGAGGCCGCGCTGGTGGCCGCCGGAGGCTTCGACGGGGTGGACGCAAATCTTCCGGTTGGCGAGATGGCCTATATCCGGTTGACCGGCGGCCGCAGGCCGGTCGAAGTGCTGACAAGAAATCCCAAGGACGCCACTGTGCCCGAGCTTGCCGCCGAGGCGCTGGCGCGGGTAATGGCGCTGCTTGCCGCGTACGAGAACCCGGACAAAGGCTATCTCTCCCGCGCCCGGGTGTTCGAGGAGCGGGATGTATCCGGCCCGTACGACCATCTTGCCCGGGTGCGGGAGTGGTCGGTCGAGGGCGGGGAGGACGCATGAGCCGGCCGCTGATCCCCGAGGCAACCCGCCAGCGCCAGGCGCTCGCCGCTGACCCGACGCGTTCGGCCTGGGTCAGCGCCAACGCGGGCTCCGGCAAGACCTTCGTCCTCGCCCGCCGCGTCGTGCGGCTGCTGCTCGCTGGCACGGACCCGGCGAAGATCCTGTGCCTCACCTTCACCAAAGCTGCGGCCGCTGAAATGGCGACCCGGGTGTTCGAGATCCTCGGCGCTTGGACCGCACTCGACGACGAGCGTCTTGCTGCCGAAATCGCCGACATCGAGGGCCGGCCGCCCGATGCCGACCGACTCGCCCGGGCGAGGCACCTGTTTGCTGCGGCGCTGGAGACGCCGGGCGGGCTCAAGATCCAGACCATCCACGCCTTCTGCGAAGCGCTGCTGCACCAGTTTCCGCTGGAGGCGAATGTCGCCGGGCATTTTTCCGTTCTGGACGACCGGCAGACGGCCGAGCTTTTGGCCGAGGCCCGCGCCCGGGTGCTTCATCGCGCCGAGAGTGAGCCGGACAGCCCGCTCGGCCGCGCCCTCGCCTTCCTGATCGGCGAGCTTTCCGACAGTGGTGTCGAGGACGTGCTTGCCGAACTGGTCGGCAAGCGCGACCAGCTCGGGCGCTGGATCGTGGAGAGCGGCACGCTGGACAACGCACTGGACGCCTTGGCGGAGGCATTCGGGGTCCGCCCTGGCGACAGCGTGGCTGCGGTCGACCAGGAAGCCATTGCGAACTGCCTGATCCCGGATCGGACCAAGATCGACCTTGCCGAAGCGCTCGAAACCGGCTCGAAGTCCGACCGAGACCGGGCCAAGGTGTTACGCCGGCTGGCACTGGACGGGCGTGGCCCGGCCTGGCTCAGTGCCTGGCAGGACCTGTTCCTTACAAGGGATTTCGGTCCGCGCAAGTCCTTGATGACCAAAGCCGTCGCGGACGCCTATCCCGACCTGCACGCGCTGATGCTCGCCGAGCAGGAGCGGCTGCTGGTCCTGACCGGACGTCGCCGTGCCGCGCTGACCCTCGAAGGCACGACCGCAATTCTTCGCCTCGCCGATGCCGTGCTCGACGGCTACGAGGCCGACAAGACCCGGCGCGGCGCCCTCGACTTCGAGGATCTGGTGGTGCGTACCGCCAACCTGCTTGCGCGCTCCGAAGCGGCGCAGTGGGTGCAGTACAAGCTCGACCGCGGTCTAGACCATATCCTGGTCGACGAGGCCCAGGACACCAGTCCGCGGCAATGGCAGGTCATTCAGGCGCTCGCCGAGGAATTCTTTGCCGGCGAGGGCGCCACGACGTCGGTGCGCACGATCTTCGCAGTTGGCGACGAGAAGCAGTCGATCTACTCGTTTCAGGGCGCGGTGCCGGCCTTCTTCGCCGAGATGCGCCAATACTTCGCCGCCCGCGCCGAGGCCGCGGGCGCGGCGTTCTCGCGGCTCGACCTGACGCTGTCGTTCCGCTCGACGCCCGACGTACTCGGCGCGGTCGATACGGTGTTTGCCTCGCCCGAAGCACACAAGGGACTTGTCCGGGACCCGGAGCCGCCGGTCCACGAGGCGATCCGTCGCAACGATCCGGGCATGGTGGAGATCTGGCCGCTGGAAGAGCCGGAAGAAATCGAGCCGCCCGGCGACTGGTCCAAACCGGTCGACCGGATTTCGGCCACGAGCCCGATGATGCGCCTTGCCCGCCGCATTGCCGCGACTATCGCCGAGTGGTCGAAGACCGGCGAGGCCGATCCCGGCGACGTACTGGTGCTCGTGCGCAAACGCGGACCTTTCGTCGAGGCGCTGAGCCGGGAGTTGAAGCGGCTCGACGTTGCCGTCGCCGGTGCCGACCGCCTGGTGCTGACCGAGCATATCGCCGTCCAGGATCTGGTCGCCCTGGGCCGGTTTCTGCTCTTACCCGAAGACGACCTGTCGCTTGCTGCCGTGCTGAAGAGCCCGCTGTTCGGCCTCACCGACGATGATCTCTTCGACATCGCCCGCGAGGGCGACCGGCCACGGCCGGGCACATTGTGGCAGGCGCTGGTCAAGCGGTCGGACGGCGACCCGCGCTGGCGCAGCGTGCAGGCACGGCTGGAAACCTGGCGCGCTCGGGCCGACTTCATGCCGCCCTTCGAGTTCTACGCCCGCCTAATCGGCGCCGATGGCGGCCGGCGGCTGTTTCGTGCCCGGCTGGGCAGCGAAGTCGACGACATCCTCGACGAATTCCTGGCGCTTGCGATCTCCTATGAGACGACAGGCACACCGAGTCTCGAAGGTTTTCTCGCCTGGCTCCGCGCGGCGCCAACGGAGATCAAGCGCGAACTTTCGGGCACGTCAGGCATGGTGCGCATCATGACTGTGCACGGCGCCAAGGGGCTCGAGGCGCCTGTCGTGATCCTGGTGGATCCCGGCGCGGCGCCGGTGGCGGCATATCACGATCCGGCAATGCTGGAACGGCCTCGCGATGAAGCCGGACTGCTGGCACCGGCCCTGGTGTGGCTGCCGGCCAAGCCGTCGCGAACGGCCTGGCACGAGTCCGCCCTCGCCGCGCTGCGCGACAAGGCCGCGGAAGAATACCGCCGCCTGCTTTATGTGGCGATGACGCGGGCGAGGGACCGGCTGGTCGTCTGCGGCTGGGCGCCGAAGCGGGGCCAGCCGGACGGAACCTGGTATCAGCTCGTCTCGGCGGCGCTCGGCCCTTCGGCACGTAAGGAGACAGATACGGACGGCCGGGTCAGGCGATTGGTCTGGCGCAAAAGCGGCGCTGAGGGCGAAGCGCCCCGGCTGGGTGGAAAGGCGCCGGTACGGGAAGCGCAGGTCAGACGCCCCGACTGGCTCGATCGAGCAGTGCCGCCGCCGATGCGGCCGCGGCGCCTGCAACCATCGGACGCATTCGAGGCGATGGAAGCAAAGGACGGCCCGGAGCAACCGCCGGCGACGAGCACGCTCGCGGCTGCGCGGGAACCGGCTGACTGGGCGCGTGTCCGCGGCCGCGCGGTCCATCGGCTGCTCGAACTGCTGCCCACCCTTGATCCTTCGGCACGGCCAGCCGCAGCGCGCCGGCTGCTCGCCCGAGCCCTGCCAAAAACCTTGCTTGACCGGGCCGACGCACTGGCGGAGGAGACGTGTGCCCTGCTCGCCGATCCCCGGTTTGCTGCGCTGTTTTCCGGCAATGCGCTTGTCGAAGTGCCGGTGGTTGGGGAGATGACCACAGCCCACGGTGAGGCCTATGCTATATCGGGCCAGATCGACCGGCTCTGCGTCACCGACGATGCCGTGCTGATCGTCGACTACAAGACCGACCGCTTCGTTCCACAAAGCGCCGGCTCGGTGCCCCGGAGTCACGTGGTGCAGCTCGCTTGCTATCGTCACCTGCTGAGGCCGCTCTACCCGAACCGCGCCGTACGCTCCGCCCTGCTCTACACTTCCGGCCCACGATTGATTGACTTGCCGGACCAGCTTCTTGATGACGCCATCACGGCCCTTGCATCTGGAGCGCCCCTCGCTTGACGCAGGTCGACCGGCTTCCTAAGTTCAAACCAACTGCGCGGCGCGACGCCGCGCGTCTGAAGCGCCGGGTTGCTTACGCCAAGTCCCCCCGCTTCGGCGAATGGAACCGGTCGATCCTTCCGCTCCGAGCCGCTTGCGGACGGGACGGGACGATCGAGCTTTCTGAAAGGCATGCCATGAGCACTGCTGTCGTTACCGATGCGAGCTTTGATGCGGACGTCCTGAAGTCTTCGGAGCCAGTGGTCGTCGACTTTTGGGCCGAATGGTGCGGTCCGTGCAAAATGATCGCGCCAGCTTTGGAAGAGATCTCCGATGAACTCGCCGGCAAGGTCAAGGTCGCCAAGCTGAACATCGACGAGAACCAGGGCACTGCCATCAAGTACGGCGTGCGGTCGATTCCGACCCTGATCCTGTTCAAGGACGGCAAGCCGGTCGCGACCCAAGTCGGTGCTGCGCCGAAGAATCGGCTCGCCGACTGGATAAAAAGCGCGACCTGACCTCGTCACCTGAGGACAGAAGCATAGGTCCGGTCGTCATGCGACCGGACTTTAACTGTTTGCTTCAATCTCTTATTGTGCCGCGCGTCGTCAACGTCCGATCGAAACCCTTCGAGCGTGAGATGAACCAAGACAACAAGACTCCCGAAACTCCCGAAACTCCCGAGTCCGAGAGCCCCGCCACGGAGGCAGCCGCAAACGCCGAGACCCGCGTCGAGGACGTTGATCCGGTTGCGGCGCTGACTGCGGAGAACGCGGAGCTGAAGGACCGTGTTCTGCGGACGATGGCGGACATGGAGAACCTGCGTCGACGAACCGAGAAGGAATTGCGCGACGCACGCCAGTATTCCGCCGCGAGCTTCGCGCGCGACATGCTGACCGTCTGCGACAATCTGCGCCGAGCACTCGAAGCCGTGTCACCCGAGGCCCGCAGCAAGGCTGATGACGTGTTCAAGGCGCTCGTCGAGGGCGTCGAAATGACCGAGCGCGAGATGCTCAATCAGCTCGAGAAGCACGGCGTCCGTAAGATCGATGCCTCCGGGCAGAAGTTTGATCCGAACTTCCACCAGGCGATGTTTGAGGTGCCGGATCCGCAAGTCCCGGCCAGCACGGTGGTCCAGGTCGTCCAGGACGGCTATGTCATTGGCGATCGTGTGCTGCGTCCTGCTCTGGTTGGCGTCTCCAAGGGCGGACCGAAGGAAGCACCGCGACCAGTCGAGGCCGACGGACAGCCGGGCTCCACGGTCGATCGTACGGCCTGAGGTCGGGGGGAGCGCCTGTGCCAATTGATGGCGCACGCCTGTTGGCATCGCTGGCTAGTGGCGATCGCTTCTTATAGGAAACTTGATGGGCATGATCGTGACGCTGAGCGGCGGTTGATCCGCCGAACTCAGCCGGGTCCCAGGTCCTCGCCGGGGTGATCAGGCGGCCGAGCGTCGGTCGGGATCCTCGAGCGCCGGTGGCGAGCTGGTGGTCGCAGCCTTGAGGCGGTCGGCCTCGTCATGCCAGCGCGAGGCCTCGCGTCGTTTTGCACGCGCTTCCTTGCGCCATTTGCCCTGCTTGGCCCATGCAGCTATGCCGCCGATGACGACGCCGAACGCTACGGCCGCAAACAGGAACCAGAACATCGGCGCCGTGACTGACCAGCGCGGCGTGTCCTGAGTGAGCGGATCGAACGACAGCACAACGTCGTGCCGGTTGGCGACGGCCAACAGCACCAGAACTATTGCAACGACACCCGACAGCAAGCTTCTTACGAACCGCGTCAACGCCCGCGCTCCCATGTCCCGTGCACCGTCGAGGGCAGTCTTCGCCGGGATCGACCTCAGTCGTCGCCGTGATCGACGCCGCCGTTCAGACGCTCGCGCATTTCCTTACCGGTCTTGAAGAACGGCACGTATTTCTCGTTGACGTCGACCTTCTGGCCGGTGCGCGGATTGCGGCCGACCCGAGCCGGCCTGTTCTTCACCGAGAACGCCCCGAACCCCCGAAGCTCGACCCTATCGCCGCGCTTCAGAGCCTCCGTAATCTCATCGAGGATAGCATTGACAATGTTCTCGACGTCACGCTGGTAGAGATGCGGGTTCTGTTCGGCAATCCGCTGAACCAGTTCGGACTTGATCATTGCCGGCCCCCTCGCATGACGTTTTCGTTTGCCGCGTCCGAAGCGTGCCAAACCGATACCAGACCGTCAAGCGAAACCCCCGCAGGAATTAGGTTTTTCGCGCTGGTGAGGGAATCCGACACACCCTTGGCGAGCCCGAAGCCGATCGCCGCGGCGAGCCTGGAGGCGAAAGGAACTCCTTCGATGTTGGATGCAGGCTTCCAAGACAGAACCGGCAGGCCCTTGGCTACCGAGCGCTCGCGTTCTAGCCAGGCTATTGCGACTTCCTCGCCACCGAGTTCATCGACGAGGCCGTTCTCGCGAGCCCGCAGCCCGGAATAGATGCCGCCATTGGCAAGAGCGCGAACCCTTTCCCTGTCGAGCTCGCGCCGTTCGGCGACGACATCGACAAACCACCCGTAGCTGTCGTCAATCACCGACTGGAGGTTTTGCCGTGCCGCTTCGGGCGTCCGCCTGAACAGGTTCGGCTCGGCCTTGAGCGGTCCGCTCCGCACCACATCAAACTCCACTCCGAGATCATCGAGCAGACCCTTGATGTTGCCGTACTGAATGTAGACCCCGATCGAGCCGGTGAGGGAATTGTGCCGAGCGACGATGTGGTCGGCGGCGACGGCCGTCATGTAGCCGGCCGAGGCGCCAAGCGTGCCGATGGTCGCGACAACCGGCTTTTTCTCGGCAAGCTTGCGCAACTCCTCGTAAAGTGACTCGCCACCGGTGGTCGAGCCACCGGGCGAGTTGATGGCGATGATGACGCCCTTGACCCTGTCCGACCTGGCGATCGCCTCCAGCATCTTGGTTCGGTCTCGATCCTCGACGATGAGGCCTTCGATCGGAATCCGGGCAATATGATCCGTTCGCTTTGACGGCCCGCCGACGCCCGTCAGCACCGCCAGCGCCCCGACGAGGGCGACGGCCACGACGACAAAGGCCACGACCCGCCAAATGGCGAGCTTACGGCGGAGACGGCGACGGTCGATGATCGCATCGGCGTCAAGTGACATAAGGCGACTGCCCTCCCGTGGCGGCTTCCCGGGTTCAGACTCCGACGCGGAACGTGAGGCAGCGAGGACGACGGCTCCGCGTTCCCCGTTCCGGACGCGCCTATGGCTACATGGCTCGGCACGCGAAGAAAAGCCTTTCCATCACCCATCGACGACGACCGCGGCCAGAGTATGGCCAAGAAGCCAACCGGCTTGAAAGTTCCCGCTTTTCCACCCGGTTCAACAGCTGCAGCGCGGATCGGTCCGGACCGAGCCGCCCCGGAGCGCGAGCAAAAATGCCTCGCTCTGCGGCCGCGCCCTTCGTCAGCTTCGTTCCGGACCGCCCAGGACGGTAGCAGCGAACAGAAAAAGCCCGGCGTCTCCGCCGGGCTTTTGCGCTTCTTGTCGAGGAGGCAGGTAAAGGCCGGCGCCGGGCCGGCCTGTGCCTCAGTCTTCGCTGTCGCGCGCCTTGAGAGCGGCACCGAGAATGTCGCCGAGCGACGCGCCAGAGTCGGACGAGCCGTACTGGGCCACCGCTTCCTTCTCCTCGGCGATCTCCAGCGCCTTGATCGAGACGGAGACGCGGCGCGTCTTCTTGTCGAACTGGGTGACGCGGGCGTCGAACTTTTCACCAACCGAGAAACGCTCGGGGCGCTGTTCGGCGCGATCGCGTGACAGGTCGGCACGGCGCACGAAGGTGGTCAGATCCGTGTCGACGATCTTGGCTTCGAGGCCGGCATCCTTGACCTCGAGCACCTCACAGGTGACGACGGCACCCTTGCGGATCTCGCCGGCGGCGCCGGTCTCGAACGGATCACCGCCGAGCTGCTTGATGCCAAGCGAGATACGCTCCTTCTCCACATCGACGTCGAGGACCTGGGCGCGAACGATGTCGCCCTTCTTGAACTCCTCGATGACCTGCTCGCCCGGACGGTTCCAGTCGAGGTCGGAGAGGTGGACCATGCCATCGACGTCGCCATCGAGGCCGATGAACAGGCCGAACTCGGTCTTGTTCTTGACTTCGCCCTCGACCACCGTGCCTGCAGGATACTTCTCGGAGAAGGCTTCCCACGGGTTCTGCAGGGTCTGCTTCAGGCCAAGCGAGATGCGGCGTTTGACCGGATCGACCTCCAGGATCATCACCTCGACCTCCTGAGAGGTGGAGACGATCTTGCCGGGATGAACGTTCTTCTTGGTCCAGGACATCTCGGAGACGTGGATCAAGCCCTCGATGCCCGGCTCCAATTCGACGAAAGCGCCGTAGTCGGTGATGTTGGTCACGCGGCCGGTAAACTTGGCGCCGATCGGATACTTCGCCTCGATGCCATCCCAGGGATCCGCCTCAAGCTGCTTCATGCCGAGCGAGATGCGGTGCGTTTCCTGGTTGACGCGGATGATCTGCACCCGGACGGTCTGACCGATGGTCAGCACCTCGCTCGGGTGGTTGATGCGGCGCCACGCAATGTCGGTGACGTGCAGCAGACCATCGATGCCGCCAAGGTCGACGAAGGCGCCGTAGTCGGTGATGTTCTTGACGACACCCTCGACCACCTGGCCTTCCTCGAGGCTCTGAACCAGCTCCGAACGCTGCTCGGCGCGAGTCTCCTCGAGCACGACGCGGCGCGAGACGACGATGTTGCCGCGGCGCTTGTCCATCTTCAGGATCTGGAACGGCTGCGGCGTATGCATCAGCGGGGTGACGTCACGGACCGGGCGAATGTCGACCTGACTGCGCGGCAGAAAGGCTACTGCGCCGTCGAGGTCGACGGTGAAGCCGCCCTTGACCTGGTTGAAGATCTGTCCCGTAACCTTCTCGCCCTTTTCAAACGAGACTTCGAGGCGGCCCCAGCTTTCCTCGCGGCGCGCCTTGTCGCGCGACAGCATCGCCTCGCCGAGCGCGTTCTCGACACGCTCCAGGTAAACTTCGACTTCGTCGCCGACCTTGAGCTCGCCGTCGCGGCCCTTGGCGCCGAATTCCTTCAGCGGAACACGCCCTTCGACCTTGAGGCCGACGTCGATCACCGCGAGATCCTTCTCGATCGCGATCACCTTGCCCTTGACGACGGATCCCTCGTAATGATCCTGGGCAGCGAAGGACTCCTCGAGAAGCGCAGCAAAATCCTCGCGGGTGGGGTTAAGACTGTTCATTGAAACTCCCGGAATGGCCACATGGCCGCTCGCCGGCGGGTTGGTGTTGCAAATTGGACCGTCTCCACCCGGCCTCCCGCGACGGGAAGACGACCGCACCGCCTGTCATGCGGAGCGGGCCGGCGAAGCGGGCTGAGGCGATCCTGTGCCTGTTTGTGCGCGGGGCAGACATAGGCTGGCCCATAAGCCTGCCCCGGAGCATCGCCGTACCGGCTGAAGCCGAGAACGGCACAAAGCGGCTAGGATGGATGGCGCCGGTCCCGCCGGTTTTGCACCGTGCGTCCGACGATATCCACAGCCGCCTTGAACGCGGCTTCTATATCCATTTCAGACGTATCGAGCAAGTGGGCATCGTCAGCCGGTTTGAGCGGAGCGACTGTGCGGCCGCTGTCGCGCCGGTCGCGCCGCTTCAGGTCGCTCAGCACCTCGTCGTAATTTGCCGGCCTGCCCTTGGCCTGGAGCTCGGCAGTACGCCGGCGCGCACGCACCGGGGCGGCGGCCGTGACATAGAGTTTCACCGTAGCATCGGGGCAGACAACAGTACCGATGTCGCGGCCATCGAGCACCGCCCCCGGAGGCGTGTGGGCGAAGCTGCGCTGCAGGCGCACCAGCTCCTCGCGAAGACCGGGAAGCACGGCCACACGGGAGGCAGCCTCGCCGATCTCGTGGGCGGCGAGCACATCCCGATCCATCTTCCCGAGGTCGAGATTGCGGGCGACCGATACGGCGACCGCCTCGTCACCGAGCGGAAGGCCGCGGGCCAGGAGCGCAGCGGCGACGGCGCGATAGGTCAGTCCGGTGTCGAGATGGTTCAACCCGTAGTGCGCAGCAAGGCGGCGGGCGAGCGTGCCCTTGCCCGAAGCTGCCGGTCCGTCGATCGCAATGATCATGCCGCCACCGTTTCAGCTGCGAGGTCGGCGCCGAGCGACCGCATCAGATCCTGGAATGTCGGGAAGCTGGTCGCAATCACCGCGCCGTCGTCGACGGTCACCGGCCGGTCCGCGGCAAGCCCCATGACAAGGAAGCTCATGGCTATGCGGTGGTCGAGATGAGTGGCGACCGTGCCGCCCCCGATCGAGGTGGTCCGGCCGGTGACGGTCAGCGTGGTCTCGCCTTCCACGCAAGCAACGCCGTTCGCCTCCAGACCTCGAGCAACGGCCGCCAGCCGATCGGACTCCTTGACGCGAAGCTCCTCCAGCCCGAGCATGACCGTCTCGCCCTGGGCGAAGGCAGCGGCAACAGCAAGCACAGGGTACTCGTCGATCATAGACGGCGCGCGTTCCGCAGGCACCGTTATCCCCTTCAGCGCGGAATGCCGGGCGCGGATGTCCCCGATCCGCTCGCCGCCCGTCAGGCGCTCATTGACGATCTCGAGGTCGGCTTCCATGTCGCGAAGGGTGGTGATGAGGCCGATACGGTGCTCGTTCAAAAGCACGTTCTCGACCGTGACGTCGGAGCCCGGTGTAATCAGACCGGCGACGATCGGGAAAGCCGCCGATGAGGGATCACCGGGCACGGTGACATCCTGGGGCTTCAGCTCCGGCTGGCCGACGAGGCGGATGACACGCTCGCCGGCCCCGTTGACTTCTACGGTCAGATCCGCACCGAAGCCTTCGAGCATCTTTTCGGTGTGATCACGGGTGGCAACGGGCTCGACCACCGTTGTCACACCCGGAGCGTTGAGGCCCGCGAGCAGGATGGCCGACTTGACCTGTGCCGAGGGAACAGGAACACGGTAGGTCAGCGGCGCGGCGGTCTCGGGCCCCTTGATCGACAGCGGCAGGCGATCGCCGGCGCGAGCAACCACGATGGCGCCCATATCCCGCAGCGGCTCAAGCACCCGGCCCATCGGCCGGCGCGACAGTGAGGCGTCGCCGACGAAGGTGGTGGCGATCGGATGGCTGCCGACGATGCCGAGGGTGAGGCGAACGCCGGTGCCGGCATTGCCGAAATCGATCACCGCTTCCGGTTCGAGCAGCGAGCCGAGGCCGACGCCATCGACCGTCCAGCTGCCGTCGGCCTGCCGCGTCACGGGAGCACCGATCGCACGCATGGCGGCGGCGGTGTTCAGAACGTCCTCGCTTTCCAAAAGCCCAGAGATCGTAGTGCGGCCGACCGCGAGCGCTCCAAACATGAGGGACCGGTGGGATACGGACTTGTCGCCGGGCACTTGGACCCGGCCGGACAGAGCCGAACCCGGTCGGGCGATCAGGGGGCAGAGCGTGGCGGCCTTGGACATCGTCGGCTTCCGGGGTTGCATCGTGGCGGCAAAGCGGCTCCTCCTAGCACGCTGCAGGCAATCCGTCACCGCCGCACCGACCGCAAGGCCGATCGATGAAGCGGGAAATGTGACCGCTCGGCAATCGTCGGCGTTGCAGAGGGAATCCTTTCCTGGAACACGTGCAATAGGCTTTGACAGAGCGGCGGTCAGAAGCTATGCGAACCCGCTCATTCAAGACAAGGGTCAGAACCGTGGCGAAACCCGAACTCGGCACAAAACGGCTGTGCGTCGGATGCGGCGCAAAATACTACGATCTCAACCGCGACCCGATCACCTGTCCCAAGTGCGGCACGCTGTTCGATGTCGGATCAGCGGTGCGCTCGTCGAAGGTGGCCCGTGCGGCCGTCGTGGAAGACGAAGCGCAGGACGAGGAACTCGAGGTCGACATCGTCAGTCTCGAGGAGGCCGACGCCGATACGGAAGCCGAAAAGGTCATCGACATCGACGATGAAGAGATCGACGAGGACATCGCCGGCGGCGACGAAGACGACGTCTTCATCGATGATGAGGATGAAGACGAGGAAGTGTCGGACCTCATCGTCGAACGGCCGGAGGACGACGCCGACCGCTGAGGCGGTCACTTTATCCACAGGTGCCTGGCGGCATTCGGGTGCCGCCAAGTCGCAGCGACAATCCACTTGACACGACGGGCGGACCAACTATGTTCCGCCCGCACCAGCCGCCGGTTCCCAAGCCGGCGACGCGTTGGCGGCTTCGGCTGCGCCAACGACGGGATGGGGCCATAGCTCAGTTGGGAGAGCGCTTGAATGGCATTCAAGAGGTCAGGGGTTCGACTCCCCTTGGCTCCACCATCCTTCCGCTAAGCTTTCAGGTTTTCCGGACGAGCAGAGTTTCGCTGCTCGATGCCAGGCGCGCGCGCCGAGCGGAGCATATGGTGCCTGCCGCTTTGCGGTTGCCGCGAAGCGCTGTGCACCTGCACGAGACCGTTCCCCAGGACCGTGCACGCGAGGGCTTCCCCTCGTCTGATCGCCTGCACCCGATCTCGTGTGCAAGACCGGAACCAACGCGGTCGTTTCAGGATTGAGCGCGGGACCAATCCTGCCCGACCCGGTAGGCCGCTGTCGAGGCGAGGTCAAAATTCCAGCGGCGCGTTGTCGACGACTTCCTTCATGACGAAGAAGGTGCGGGTCTGGCGCACGCCGGGCAGCGCGATCAGCTTGGTGCCGTGCAAGCGGTTGAAATCGGCCATGTCGCGCACACGGATCTTCAGGAAATAGTCGAAATCGCCCGCAACGAGATGACAGTCGAGCACGACGCTCAGTTCTGCCACGGCGGCCTCGAAGGCCGCAAAGCTCTCCGGTGTCGATCGGTCGAGGACGACGCCGACCATCACCAGGGCGCCACGATCGACCTTCGCCGGCGCGATCAAACCGCGGACGCCGGTCAGAAAGCCCTCTTTGAACAGCCGCTGCGTCCGCCTATGGCAGGTCGCTGGCGCTATGTTGGCGCGCTCGGCCAGTTCGGCGTTGGTGAGGCGGCCGTTGCCCTGCAAAAGGCGAAGAATCTTGGCGTCGATTCGGTCGAGAGTGTAGCTCACGGAAGAGTCTTCGATTTTCTCCCGCATCATTGTCCTATTCTTTCAAACTGCCGGGTCCGCTTCCGGCGAAACCGCAACTGCCTGCCGAGATAAAGAAAGCACCTTCCGCGGCGGGAATGCTAGCGTCTGGGATCGATCCGATCCAGATACGGAGACTGCGATGCTGGAAAATTTCGAGCGCTATCCGCTGACGTTCGGCCCGACGCCGATTGAGAAGCTGGGTCGCCTCAGCGCTCATCTTGGCGGCGCCGTCGAGATTTACGCCAAGCGGGAGGATTGCAACTCCGGCCTGGCCTTCGGCGGCAACAAGCTGCGCAAGCTCGAATACATCGTCCCCGATGCCATCACCTCGGGCGCCGACACGCTCGTGTCGATCGGTGGCGTGCAGTCGAACCACACCCGGATGGTCGCCGCCGTGGCCGCCAAAATCGGCTTCAAGTGCCGCCTGGTGCAGGAAAGCTGGGTGCCGCATGAGGACGCGGTCTACGATCGTGTCGGCAATATCCTGCTCAGCCGCATCATTGGCGCCGAGGTTCAAATGGTCGACGAGGGCTTCGATATCGGCATCCGCCGCAGCTGGGAAGAGGCGATCGAGGACGTGAAGGCGAAGGGCGGCAAGCCCTATCCGATCCCGGCCGGCGCCTCGGTGCATAAATTCGGCGGCTTGGGCTATGTCGGTTTCGCCGAGGAGGTTCGCGCGCAGGAACGGGCGCTCGGTTTTACCTTCGACTATATCGTGGTGTGCACGGTGACCGGCTCGACTCACGCCGGCATGCTGGTGGGCTTTGCCAAGGATGGGCGCGGGCGGAGGGTGATTGGCATCGACGCTTCCGCGACGCCGGCACAGACCAAGGCACAGGTGCTGGAGATCGCGCGCAATACCGCCGCGCTGGTGGAACTCGGCCAGGATCTCGGCGCAGACGACGTGGTGCTTGTCGAGGATTATGCCTATCCGGTCTACGGGGTGCCGTCGGAAGAGACCAAGGCTGCAATCCGGCTCTGTGCCCGGCTCGAAGGCATGATCACCGACCCGGTCTACGAGGGAAAGTCGATGCAAGGCCTGATCGATCTGGTGCAGAAGGGCTATTTCCCTACCGGCTCCAGGGTTCTCTATGCCCATCTTGGCGGCGTGCCGGCTATCAACGGTTACAGCTATACGTTCCGCAACGGGTAAGCGGCCTTCGCAGCCGAGACAACCGATTGCGGATCCGGTGCTCGCTGAACCTCATATGTTCAAGGCAGACTTCGCTCTCATTGGCTGATCGCCATTCCTTGAAACTGCGCCCGCAAGCCGCCATATTTCGTGTCAACGGGGCGTAACGCCCCGCCGGATGCCTGGAAAGGGTCCGGATCGCACGAACGCTTCGCCGCCGGATGCCGCAAGGATCGGGAGACGAAGGGACGGTTCGGCGAAGGCCGCTTGAAAAAGGGCGCAAGGCATGACGCGAGTATCGGCGTTCTCCAGCCCGTTCCTGCTCGGGTTCGATGACATCGAGCGGGTTCTGGACCGGGTGACCAAGGCAGCGAACGACGGCTATCCGCCGTACAACATCGAACGGCTGCCGAAAAGCGACAAGCACGGCGACGTCATCCGCATTACCCTGGCCGTTGCAGGTTTCACCCGCGATCAGCTCGACGTCTCGGTCGAGGAAAGCCAGCTCGTGATTCGTGGACGCCAGGACGACGATAAAACCCGCGACTTCCTGCATCGGGGAATTGCCGCAAGGCAGTTCCAGCGCGCGTTCGTCCTTGCCGAAGGAATCGAGATCCTCGGCGCGGAACTCAAGGACGGCCTCCTGTCGATCGATCTCTTCCGCCCGGAGCCGGAGCGGATCGTGCGTCGGATCCAGATCTCCGCTCGCGACTGATCGGGCGCAGATCTCCATTCGGCTCAAGACAGGAGTGATGCACGATGACCCATGCTCCCCGTTCGGTCATGGCCCCTGAGGTCTTCCAAACCCTAGGCGCGGGCCAGATCGCCTATGTGAAGACGATGACCTCGGATGATCTCAACACGTTGTTCCCGCAGGCTCCCCGCCTTGCCGCGGGCCTGAAGCTTTGGGTCCTGCTCAACGCGGACGGTACACCAATCATGCTGTCCGACAGCCGCGACACGGTGATCGCCAACGCGGTGCAGCAGGAACTGCAGACTGTGAGCCTGCACTGATGCAGGGCACCGGCCCCGCTCAGCGAGTCATCTTTCACGACACGGCGGCAGAAACGGAGCGGGGAGCCTTTGGCGGCTCCCCGTTTGCTTCAGTAGATGCCGATGAGCAACGTCACGCCGCGTTCGAAGCGGCCGGCTGCATCAGTATCGTATAAAGCGCTTCGGCATCAGTCGTCGCCCTCAGCTTGCTGGCGGTCGACGTATCGCGCAGCAGTCGGGCGATGCGCGCCAGAGCCTTCAAGTGGTCCGCACCGGCACCTTCGGGCGCAAGCAGGACGAAGATCAGGTCGACCGGCTGATCGTCGAGTGCATCGAACTCGATCGGCCGCTCGAGTCTGGCAAACAGGCCGACCAGCTTCGTGAGCGCGACCAGCTTTCCGTGCGGAATGGCGATGCCATTGCCGACTCCGGTCGACCCGAGCCGCTCACGCTGCAGCAAGGTGTCGAAGATATCGCGTTCTGGAAGGCCGGTAACGGCAGCGGCTCGGGCCGCCAGTTCCTGAATCGCCTGCTTCTTGCTGTTGGCTTTCAATGCCGGAATAACAGCCTGCGGAACGATCAGATCGCTAAGATCCATGACTAGGCCTCTGTTAGCGACGGCGGCGGCCTCTCTCGGGCGCCCCGATCTCGATCCGGCGGCAATCAGCCGGCCGACTTGGTGACGGAGAGTTCGGGATCGATCCACCCGATATTGCCGTCAGGACGACGATAGACGACGTTGATCGCCCCGTTTCCGGCATTGCGGAACATCACAACGGGGGCCTCCGACAAATCGAGCTCCATCACCGCCATGCCGACGGTCTGTGTCTTGATGCGCGCGGACGTTTCCGCGACGATCACCGGAGTGAAGTCGGCCGGAAGCTCCTCCTCCTCGTCCGGAGAGGCCAGAACATAAGATGCCACTTCGGTGGCATCTCGCCCGTTGGCACTGTTCCCGTGATGATCCTTGAGCTTGCGCTTGTAGCGCCGCAGCCGCTTCTCGATCCGATCGGCAGCGGCATCGAAGCTCATCCGCGGGTCGTGGCTGTCGCCCGAAACCTGGAGCACCGTGCCAGTGTCCAGGTGCAGGGCGCATTCGGTCCGGAAGCCGGATCCCTCCCGTCCAACCGTAACGTGGCCGTGGTAGCCGCCGTCGAAATATTTCGACAAGGCCTCGTCGATCCGAGCCTCGATGTGGCTGCGCAGGGCACTGCCGACATCGACGTTCTTCCCCGAAACCCGCAGTATCATGGGAACCTCTTTGTTCTTCGGATAGCCGACTTTCGGTGTCGCCTCATCTCCGGCGACCGGGCTGCGTCAGGCGTGGTCACACGCCGGCGCGTCCCACTCGGTGGCCGCTGCTGCGCGTGGACGCCGCAGCCCGGCCGGTCCCAGTCGCGGGCGGTCCTATAAGCGCCACACCCGCACGAGTCAATCAAGTCCGCCCGCAAACGTTCCCCAGCCTTGCACCGGGGCGCCCATGCCTGCATGGCGTACGGACCCGGCCAAGTCGAACGGTTCGGCGGATTCGGCATGGTCCCTATCCCGCTAGACCACCCTGCCGCGGAGGGTCTTTCTCCGAAGGCAGAGCTGGTCGTCCCCCAGTGCTAGAGCACCTTCATGCACCCTTCCGAGCACAGGTCAGTGCTCTAGGAGCGAACGGCCTGCACGCGCTTTTCCCGACGCCTCTGGACCGAAGAGGCAATGCGCATCGATTCCCGGTATTTTGCAACCGTTCGTCGGGCAATGTCGATGCCCTCGTCCTTCAGAATTTTTACGATGGTGTCGTCCGACAAGATATCGTCCGGATTTTCCTCGTCGATGAGTTGGCGAATTCGATGGCGGACTGCCTCCGCAGAATGCGCATCTCCGCCCTCCGTCGAAGCGATCGCCGCGGAGAAGAAGTACTTCAGCTCGAAGATGCCCCGGGGCGTCGCCATGTACTTGTTCGAGGTGACGCGGCTCACCGTGGATTCGTGCATGCCGATCGCGTCGGCGATCCTCTTCAGGTTGAGCGGCCGCAGGTACTGGACACCGCGGCTCAGAAACGCGTCCTGCTGCCGAACAATCTCCCACGACACCTTGAGTATCGTGCGGGCCCGCTGGTCGAGGCTCTTTACGAGCCAGTTTGCCGTCTGCAGGCAGTCGGTGAGATAAGCGCGCTCGGCCTCGTCCTTGGTGGTTCGTGACACCGTGGCATAGTAGGTCTGGTTGACAAGCACCCGTGGCAGCGTGTCGGAATTGAGTTCGATGGCCCACCCGCCGTCGCTCGCCGGCCAGACGATCACGTCCGGCACCACGGGCTGAATCAGGGCCGCCCCGAAACGGCTGCCGGGTTTGGGATCGAGGGCGCGCAGCTCGTGGATCATGTCGGCGAGATCTTCATCGTCGACGCCGCAGACGCGCTTCAGGGCCGTGAAGTCGCGGCGGGCCAGCAGATCGATATTGTCGAGAAGCGCCGCCATAGCCGGATCATAGCGGTCCTTTTCCTTCAATTGAAGAGCAAGGCACTCCTGGAGCGACCGCGCAAAGACGCCGGTGGGCTCGAAGGTCTGCACCGCCGTCAAGACGGCGTCGACCCGCTCGCGCGGGACCCCAAGGCGTTCGGCGGTTTCGTCGAGGTCCGCACGCAGATATCCCGCCTCATCCAGGCCGTCGATCAGGTTCTGTCCGATCATCCGGTCGACCGGATCGGAGAAGGCGAGCGGCAGCTGGTCGGCAAGGTACTGGGTCAGCGTCATCTCGCCGGCGATGAACGCCTCGAGATTATAATCGTCACTGGAGACGTGACCGGCGGCGCCACCGACCTGCCACGGATCGCCTTTCATGGCCACGGGATCGGGGCCGGATTGCGTCCCAGGCTCGTCCGGAAAGATGTTGCCAAGCTCGGTGTCCATCCGCGCTGCGATCTCGTCCGAACGGGTCTCCAGACTGGTCTGAAGCCAATCGGCCTCCCCATCCGAACCGGTATCGCGGGACGACTCGTCATTCGGATCCTCACGGTCGGGGGCGGGTTCGGCAGCCGCCTCGCTGTCCGAGCGCTCGAGCAGGGGATTGCGCTCGAGCTCGGCCTCGACATAGGTCGTGAGATCGAGATTCGACATCTGCAGCAGCTTGATGGCCTGCATCAGCTGCGGCGTCATGACCAGCGTTTGGCTCTGACGGATCTCGAGCTTGGGTGATAATGCCATGCGCCTGTCTGAAGCCCCCACCCGGTGGTCCGGTTCTTGCTTCTCAGCTTAGCGCAATTTCCGAATCAAAGCGTAAATTGTTCGCCGAGGTAAAGCCGCCGCACATCCGGGTCGGCGACGATTTCGAACGGACTGCCTTCGGTAAGCACCTCACCGGCTGCGATAATGTAGGCGCGGTCGATCAGGCCCAAGGTCTCTCGGACGTTATGATCCGTGATCAAAACCCCGATGCCCCGCTGTGTCAAATGACGCACCAGCTGCTGGATGTCGCCGACCGCGATCGGATCGATACCGGCAAACGGCTCATCGAGCAGCATGAAGGACGGGCGCGAGGCAAGCGCGCGGGCAATCTCGACGCGGCGGCGCTCGCCGCCCGACAGCGCGATGGACGGCGATTTCCTCAAGTGGGTGACGCCGAACTCGTCGAGCAGCGCATCGAGTTCCCGTTCGCGCTGCTTCCGGTCTGGCTCAACCACTTCCAGAACCGACCGGATGTTGTCTTCCACCGACAGGCCGCGAAAGATCGAGGCCTCCTGCGGCAGATAGCCGATCCCGAGACGGGCACGACGATACATCGGCAGACGGGTGACGTCGAAGCCATCGAGCCGGATGGCGCCGTGATCGGGCTGTATCAGGCCGGTGATCATATAGAAGCAGGTGGTCTTGCCGGCGCCGTTCGGCCCAAGCAGGCCTACGGCCTCACCTCGGGCGACCGCCAGACTGACGTGACGAACGACCTGACGGCGGCGATAGCTCTTGCCGATGCCGTCGATCACGAGAAGGCCTTCCTCGGGACTCGGAGCCGGATCAGCGTGGCCGTTGGCTTTGGCGCGGGAAAGGGAAGAAAACAATCTCACCGAGTATCCTGTGGTGCCGGACGAGGCCGATCTGACAACGAGTCTTCCTGGCGACTGGGGCAGGGCCCGGCGTTAGAGCTCCGGGGCCGGACGCCCCGCCCGGTGCTATCGGGACCGACCGACGAAGGCACACCAGAGCGAATTCGGAGAGGTCCGTCAGTTACCAGGCGCATTCTTCAGGCTGTTTGGCTGAATTAGTACCTTGACCCGGCCCGACTTCGGCGCCTCAAGATCGGCCTTGCCGGTCTTGAGATCAACCGTCAGCCGACTTCCGACCACGACATTCGGCCCCTGCGACAACACCACCTCCCGTCCGGTCATGACCATGACCTGCCGGTCCATGTCAAAACTGGCCTGATCGCCTGTTGCCGTCTGATCCCTGGCCGAGATATAGACCCTACCCGCCGCCTCGAGCCGTTTGATGCGTTGCTGAACGCCCTCCGTATTGGCTCCGGCCTTGCCGTCGTATGTCACGATCAGCCGCTGGGTCTTCATTGTCGCGTTGCCTTGCGTGACGACGACGTCTCCGGAGAAGACAGCGCTGTTGGTCTTGTCCTGAACCTCGAGTTCCTCGGCTTCGATCTGGATCGGCTCCTCATCGTTGTTCCCGAAGCCGGCGAAGGCGTCGGAAAACGTCTGCGCCGCGGCCGGAGCTGCAAGTGCCAGGAACAGCAGCATCGTGCCGCCATATAGTGACCGCCATGCCGTCTTCGTCATTGCCCTTTCTCCTTCGCGGGCGGAAGCAGCGTCATCGAAATGCCCCCGGTGAACGACAGCGTTCCGCTGTCCTGGTCGAAGTTCAACCTTGAGGCGCGGATCGAGCCATGCTCGGAGTCGACCGTGACCGGATCGTCGGTGCGGACGGATCCGTTCTTCAGATCGATTGAAAGCGCACCAAAGCGGGCCCTGTAGCCCTCGCTGGTCGTAACGTCGATGCCGCCTCCGAGGACCAGCGTCTCGTTCTGGTGGTTGTAGGTGCCGGATGCCGCAGTCACGGCGACCTCCTGTTCCGGCCCGAGCGTCAATTGGGCGACAATTGTCTCCAGGTCAATGATGCGCGGATCGGAGATGCGCTGGATCGCACGCTCGGCGGAAACGCGATAGGAGCGGTCGCCGTCATGGCCGGAAAGTTCGGGGCTATCCATCACCAGACCGTCGCTGGTCAGGCTGACATTGCCGAGGCCGAGGCTGGAAAGATAGTTGGAAATCCCGATCATCGCGACAACGACGATCAGGATCGCGACGCCGATTCCCGGTACGAGCAAACGGAAAAGCCGAACAAGCCGACTGTGTCGCTGGGCGGCCCGGCGGGCGGCACGGCGCTGCTCGTGGTCGGCAACGCGCCAACCGCCCGTCAGGGTCGCTTCGGCCGCGCCCCCGTAGCCTCCAGATGACGTACGCTGATCCATTGATCCAATGTCCGTGCCCCGGCCGATTCACCGCCACGGCTTACTACTGGGCCGAATATAGGAAACGAAAACGCAAATGTCTGCGTCGGCGGACGACAAGGCTACGGCCGCAACACTGAAATTGTTCTGAATGCCGCGCCAACGCGAATTAAAGAGACGAGACGCTGATCCAGTTTGCGCCGGGCATGACCCGACGCAAGACCTTCCCTCTAACTGTGCGAAAAAATATCCGTCTCGTCCCATCCCTTGAGGTCGAGCAGGGCACGGGTCGGCAGGAAGGCAAAACACGCGTCGGCAAGATCCGACCGCTCTTCACGGGCCAGCAGCTCGCGGAGCTTGTCACGAAGCTGGTGGAGATAAAGCACATCGGCGGCCGCATAGGCGAGTTGTGCCTCGCTCAGCGTCTCCGCCGCCCAGTCGGAACTCTGCTGCTGCTTGGAAAGCTCGATGTTGAGCAGCTCCTTGACGAGGTCCTTCAGGCCGTGGCGATCGGTGTAGGTTCGCACCAGCCTAGATGCGATCTTGGTGCACCAGACCGGCTGCGGCATGACCCCGAGATACCGATGGAGCATGGCCAGATCGAATCGCGCGTAGTGAAAGATCTTGGGCTTGGCCGGATCGGCCAGCAGCTGCGCCAGATTGGGTGCCTCCGGCTGACCGCGCGCGATCTGGACGACGTCCACAGTGCCGTCTCCCGGCGACAGCTGAACGACGCAAAGCCGATCGCGATGCGGATTGAGCCCCAACGTCTCCGTGTCAACCGCCACCGCATCAGCCTCCGCATAGGCGGAAAGGTCGGGCAGATCGTATTTGTGCAGGCGGATCGTCATGGCCTCGCTCAGCAGATGTCAGAAACCTTCTTTAGGCCGAAAGCAAAAAGCGATGCAAGCCGACGCGCCGCTGGGCCAGCGCGTCGCCGATCAAGCATTTCGATCGCTGCCTGCTCCCTCGAAAGCGAAGCGTCTCCGCTGCCCCTTTCCAAAACGAGCGTGGGCATCACACGATCTTCACGTCCACCAGCGCCTGCGTGCGCGTCGCCGCGATGTGCGCGAGCGCCGCTTGGAAGGCTGCGGCAAGATCCTCCGCCCGCTCGACCCGTGTTGCATAGCCGCGGCTTGCCTCCGCGATCTTGCGGAAGTCGGGGCTTGGCGAAAGGGAGGTCAAAGGCATGACATTGGCTTTTGCGGCATGGCCATCCGGATAGAGCCCGAGCACGGAATGACGCACAGCACTCCATTCGCCGTTGTTAAGAACGACCACGAGTACGGGGAGCTCGAGTGCCTCGGCAATCTGATGGCAGGCGACCGGATTGGCGAACATGTAGGATCCGTCGCCCATCGTGGCGACCACCAGCCGGTCGCGATCTGCGAGCTGCATGCCGAGAGCGCAGGGGAACGACCAGCCAAGACCGCCCGAATGCGGCTCCTGGTGCCAGCTGTCGTGCGCCGCCAGGGTCATCGGATCGAGCGGGCAACCAAGCTCGGAAAACACCGCCGGATTGCGACCGGCAATCGCCTGGGAGAGGCACCGGGCAACGAAAGCCTTCGTCATTGCCGGCCCGGGCCGCGCGGCCGCATCCGTCTTCGCCCGGATCGTCGCAACCCGCTTCTCAATCGTCCGGCGGCGCCGGATCCGGGCCGGGGTGTCGCGCCCAGGCTCGGCCGCAAGCGCGGACTCGAGCGCGGCGATCCCGGTCGCGGTATCGCAGGCGATCGTGATGTCGGCGCGGAAGTGGCGGACGGGAAAGCGTGCGAACAACGGATCGGGCCCGAGCTGAATGATCCTAGCGTCGGGGCGGGGCTTGTGTACATCCGGCGCCCAGGGCGCCAGACTGTCGAGCACCAGGATGACATCTGCCTCCGACACCCACGGCTCGGGATCCGTACCGACATACATCGGATGATCGGTCGGCAGCGCGGTCGCTACCGCCCACCACTGGCAGACAGGCAGGCTCCAGGCATCGCACAACGCGGCCAACCGTCCAAACCCCTCCGCACCGCCGGCGCCGCGCTGGGCGAAAACCACCGGCCGCTCCGCACGCGCCAGCAGCGCCGCGGCACGCGCGATTGCCTCCGGAGCGGGGCCCGGCGTGGCGGGCGCCATTGCCGGCTCCCGTGCCAGGGCCCCGGCGGGACAGGGCTCGCACAGCACCTCGCGCGGCAGGCTGAGATAGACCGGCCCCTTCGGCAGCGAGTTGGCAATCGCGTGGGCCCGGTCGAGCAGTTCGGGAATCTGCTCGGGAAAGCGCAGCTCGTAGTCCCACTTGCAGGCCTCACGCACCAGAGCGGCCTGGTCGCGCATCTCCTGGCCCCAGCTGATCGGTACGGTCCGGGCGCCGAACCGGCCCTGCTCGACCACGGGAGTGCGCCCCGACATCATCAGGACCGGGATCTGGTCGGTGGCTGCATTGATCGCGCCGATAGCGCCGTTGGCGAGACCGACATTGGTGTGCAGCATCACCGCCTGCGCCTTGCCAGTGGCGAAATAGTAGCCGTGGGCCATGCTCAGTGCGGCGTGCTCGTGCGGAATTACAACCGCCTGCGGCAGGGCGACATCCCTGGCAGCCGCTTCGGCAAGCCCCTCGATGATCGGCGGAAAGTCGGTGCCGGAATTGCAGAACACATAGTCGACGCCAAGCGCCTTGAGTCGGGCGAAGATTGCCGCACCGGCGCTCATGGCGAAGGGTTCATGGTGCTCCTGCCGGCCGTTGCCATGCTTTGCAGCCTCCCCCTCCGCCCGTCTCCCCCTGACCATTAGCAGGCTCCTTTCCTGCCGTTCTTTCCACGCCAAGCCACTATGAGGCGGCCTTTACATTTCATTATTTGAAATATAGATTTCAATTATTGTCATTCTGTTTCGACGCGGCCGCGCTGTCAAACTTTCCTCGAGAACACGCCGTTGGCAGGCAGGCAGATGGCGGGTCAGATCAACAATTCCATCGTGCGCAGCTTCGCCATCCTTGGCCTGTTTTCGGAACATCGGACGGAGATCACATCCGCCGTCGTCGTCCGTGAGCTCGGATTGAACGCGGTAACGGCCCACCGCTTCCTGAAAAGCCTCGAGCATGTGGGAGCCCTGGTTTCGATCGGCCGCGGCGTCTACCGGTTGGGTTACCGCTTGTTCGACCTTGCCAGTCAGGTGGAGGGGGAGCCGCACCTTGCGATGCAGCTCCAACCGGTGCTGGACGATTTGGCCGCCGCCGCCAATGAATCCGCGATGGCGACCCGGTTCGATGGCCGGAACGTGTTCTGCATCGCCACCGGCCTGTCGAAGCATGCCGTGGCCTTCAATGCGAGGGTCGGTGCACGTTTCGAGACCCATGCCACGGCCAATGGCAAGCTTTGGCTTGCCGAACTCGACGACGCTGCCCTGAACCGTCACCTTGCCACGGTGCCGCGCGAGACCTTTTCCGGCCGCACCGTCGTCAGCACAGAGTCTCTCCTCGCAGAAATCGCGGTGATCCGGGAGCGCGGCTACGCCATCAACGACGGCGAGCGCGAGCCGGACCTTCGTGCCATCGCCGCACCGGTGCGCGATACCTCCGGGCGGATGATCGCCGGCATTTCGGTCTTCGGTCCCAGCAGTCGGTTTGACCGGGCCGCCTGCGATGCTGCCCTGCCGCTGCTGCTCGAGGCCGTCGCCCAGGCCGGGTCTCGCTTGGCGCCGCGTCGATCCGCCGGTTGAACTGAGGCAGCGGATCGGCTTTGGTCCGAAGAACCGTTCGAACCTTCGACGCCGCGGGACGCCAGCGGCCGGCAAGGACGTTCGGGCGACAACAGGAGGAGATCTTGCGCATTCTCGCGGGCATCATCGTCGTCATGCTGGGCCTCCTGGTGGCGCTGACGCTGGTGATCATTTTCGGGCCGCGCGAACCCACCGACCCGCCGATCACCTTCCAGCCGGAAGCGATCGGCCCGGATCCGGAGGCCTATCTCAGCAACAGCGAGGCGAAGATCGGCGGAATTCGTGCCGACGTTCGCAAGCGAATCGTCTGGACCGATCCGTCGAGCCGGGATCGCACGCGCCGCGTGCTGGTCTACCTTCACGGCTTCTCCGCAACCTCCGAGGAGATCCGGCCGGTGCCGGACAGGGTCGCGGCCGAACTCGGAGCCAACATCGTCTATACGAGGCTGACGGGTCATGGCCGCGACGGGACGGCCTTGGCGGAAGCAAGGTTCAGCAATTGGATGAACGATGTCGCCGAGGCCCTGTTCGTCGCAAAACGGATTGGCGACGAAGTGGTGGTGATCGGCACCTCGACCGGCGCCAGCCTCGCCGTCACCGCAGTCGGGCGACCGGACCTTGCGCCCATGATCGATGCTCTGGTCTTGATCTCGCCGAACTTCCGCGTCGCCAATCCGAGGGCGGAGGCGCTGCGACTGCCCTACGTCCGACTTTGGGGACCCATGGTGTTCGGTCGCGTGCGGAGTCTCACGCCGATCAATTCCGCGCACGGAAAGTACTGGACCACGACCTATCCGGCCGTCGCCACCGTTTCGATGGCCACAGCGGTGGCAGCCGCCAATGCGGTCGACTTTTCAGCCCAGACAAAGCCCGCGCTCTTCATCTTCGACCCCGCCGACCGGGTGGTGGACCACCGCCGAACCCGGGAAATCGCCGCCGCCTGGGGCGGACGCGCCGACCTACAGACCGTCAACGTCGGCCCCCAGGACGACCCCTCCGCCCACGTCATCGCCGGCGACATCTTGAGCCCGTCCATGACGGAACCGATCACGCGAATGATCGTGGAATGGGTGAAGGGGCTGTAGGGGTGGATAGCAACCGCGCGGCAAAGCACCGAGTCGGCCAAACCTAAATGTGAGCTCGCTAGACG
>CAYXAA010000007.1:0-19667 GCA_964462985.1 uncultured Hyphomicrobiales bacterium
GAGGCGGTGGGCGATCACGAGCGTGGTGCGGCCGTCCATCAGTCGGTTGAGTGCCGACTGGATCTTGGCCTCCGATTCCGCATCAAGTGCCGAGGTGGCTTCGTCGAGCAACAGGATCGGAGCGTCGCGCAGCATGGCGCGGGCAATGGCAATGCGTTGTCGTTGCCCCCCCGAGAGCCGTCCGCCGCCCTCGCCAACCAGCGTGTCATAGCCCTTCTCGAGCGCCATAATGAACTCGTGGGCATTAGCCGCCCTGGCCGCCTCCACGATCGCGGCGTCATCCGCCTGCGGTCGGCCGATGGCAATGTTTTCGCGCACCGTCAGGTCGAACAGGAAGGTATCCTGCGTCACCAGAGCCATCTGGCTGCGCAGCGATGCCACGGTCGCATCGCGGATGTCTGTACCGTCGACGGTAATCCGCCCGTCGCGGACGTCATAGAAGCGTTCAAGCAGTGAGAAGACCGTCGACTTGCCCGCGCCCGACGGGCCGACCAGCGCGGTGATCTGCCCTGCCGCGGCCTCAAAATCGAGGCCATCCAGCGTTGGAACCTCGCCGTAGCGGAACGAGACATTCTCGAACCGGATGTGACCGCGATCGACCTTGATCGGAACCGCGCCCGGCCGGTCGAGCAGCGTAACCGGCCGGTCGAGCAACTCGTACATCAGCCGAACGCCGACAAGATTGCTGGAGAGGTTGACGTTGAGCCGGGCGAGCCGCCGCGCAGGATCGTAGGCAAGCAGCAACGCCGTGATGAATGCGAAGAAGGCGCCGGGATCGCGGCCTAGCTCGATCACGCTGTAGCCGCCATAAAGGATGATCAGCGCAATGGCCACGCCGCCCAGTGTCTCCATGATCGGCGAGGTCCGGGCGCTGAGGCTCGCAATCTTGTTGGCCTGACGCTCGACGTCAGATACCGCTTCCGCCATTTCGCGCCTCAGCCGGTCCTCGACACCGAAGGCCTTTACGACGCGGATACCAATCGCCGTCTCCTGGACGATGGACAGGATGCGCGTCAGCGAGACGAACTGCGATTTGGCAACCTTGCGCACCCGTCGCACCAGCACCGATACCGCGACGACCGCCGGCGGCATGATGAGCAGTGCAATGATACTCATCATCGGGTCCTGGATCACCATGACACCGGTGAGGCCGATCACCGTCAGCAGATCCCGGCCGAGGCTGGTGACGACAAGGTCGAGCGCGGCTCTGGCTGCCTGGGTGTTGTGCGACAGACGCGTGCCGAGATCGCCCATGGCCGTGGCGTCAAAGAAGGCCATGCCCTGCTGGGTCATGCGATCGTAGAGTCGGCGCTGCGTGGAGGCCACAATGTTGTTGCCGATCCGGCTCATTACGATCATCTGGCCATAGGTCGCGGCGCCCTTGACGGCGAAGATGACCAGAACCATGCCTGCAATGACGTAGACCATGGCGACGTCGCGGTCGATGAAGACCTTGTTGATGACGTCCTTCATGATCCAGGCGCTAGCCGCCGTCGACGCGGCGACGATGCCCATGAAGACAAAGGCAAGCGCGTAGCGCGGTGCATGCGCTCGGGCATTTTCCAGCACGAGCCGACGGATCAGAGCCAGCGACCCGTCCGGGTCGCCGAACAGCCAATCGTCGATGCGTCTCAACACAGGGCACGCCCTCTATCGCGGACCAGAACATCTGCGCCAACCGAAGTCGTGGCTTTCCGGACAAGCGAAGACGCCCTTAGCCCGAAGCTTCCCATGGCGCAATGACGGCGGTCCGACGCGGTCCGGGCGCCGTCAGTTTTCCGGCAGATTGAGACGAATATGCAACTCTCTGAGCTGTTTCGGGAAAACCGGCGATGGCGCGCCCATCAGCAGATCGACCGCCTGCTGGTTCATCGGGAACAGCGCAACCTCACGCAGGTTCTTGGCTCCGACGAGCAGCATGATCATCCGATCGATACCGGCTGCCATGCCGCCGTGCGGCGGTGCCCCGTACTGGAAGGCCCGATACATGCCGCCAAACCGCTCCTCCAGCACCGTCTCGTCATAGCCGGCGATGGCAAAAGCCTTCTTCATGATCTCCGGCTTGTGATTGCGGATTGCACCCGAGGCAATCTCGAAGCCGTTGCAGACCATGTCGTACTGGAAGGCCTTGAGCGCAAGCGGATCGCCGCTCTCCAGCGCCTCAAGTCCGCCCTGCGGCATCGAGAAGGGGTTGTGCGAAAAGTCGACCTTCTTCTCGTCCTCGTTCCACTCATACATCGGAAAATCGACGATCCAAGCGAGCTCGAACCGGTCACGATCGACCAGATCGAGGTCCTCGCCCACCTTGGTCCGCGCCTTGCCGGCGAAGTCGACGAATTTCTTCGGGTCGCCAGCGACAAAGAAGGCGGCGTCGCCGTCCGTGAGGCCGAGCTGGGTCCGGATCGCCTCGGTGCGCTCCGCGCCAATGTTCTTCGCGATCGGCCCGGCGCCCTCGAGCGCGCCGTTCTCGGTGCGCCAGAAAATGTAGCCGAGGCCAGGCTGGCCCTCGCCCTGCGCCCAGGAATTCATCCTGTCGCAGAAGGCGCGGCTGCCGCCCTTCGGAGCCGGGATCGCCCACACCGCGTTCCGCTCTTCCTCGAGCATGCGGGCAAAGACCTTGAAGCCCGAGCCGCGGAAGTGCTCGCTGACCTCCTGCATTTCGATCGGGTTGCGCAGGTCCGGCTTGTCCGTGCCGTATTTGCGCATGGCCTCCACGTAAGGGATGCGCGGCAGCTCCGGCGTGACAGGCTTGCCATCAGCGAACTCCTCGAACACGTCACGCACCACGGGCTCCATCGCAGCAAAGACGTCGTCCTGGGTGACGAAACTCATCTCGACGTCGAGCTGATAGAACTCTCCCGGCAGTCGGTCCGCCCGTGGATCCTCGTCGCGGAAACAGGGCGCAATCTGGAAATAGCGGTCGAAGCCCGACATCATCAGCAATTGCTTGTATTGCTGCGGCGCCTGCGGCAGCGCGTAGAACTTGCCGGGATGCAGCCGCGACGGCACCAGGAAGTCGCGCGCACCCTCGGGCGAGGACGCGGTCAAGATCGGCGTCTGGAACTCGTTGAATCCGATCTCATTCATGCGCCGCCGCAACGAGGCGATCACCTTGGTCCGGGTGACGATGTTGCGATGCAGTGTCTCGCGCCGCAGGTCGAGGAAGCGGTAGGTCAGGCGCACGTCTTCCGGATAGTCCGGCTCGCCGAACACCGGCAGCGGCAGTTCCTTGGCGGCGCCGAGCACCTCGATCTCACGGATGAAGACCTCAACTTCACCTGTCGGCAGGTTCGGGTTGACCGTCTCTTCGGAGCGGCGCTTCACCTCGCCATCGATGCGCACGCACCACTCGGCGCGGAGCATCTCGGCGGCCGCGAAGGCTGGCGAATCTGGGTCCACCACACATTGCGTGATGCCGTAGTGGTCTCGCAGATCGATGAACAGCAACCCGCCATGATCTCGCACGCGATGCACCCAGCCCGAAAGGCGCGCGGTCGACCCGACGTGGGTCTCGCGTAGTTCTCCGCACGTGTGGCTGCGATAGCGATGCATGATGTCCTCGGTCGGCTGTCCCTGATCACGACGGGGCGGGCCGCACCGGCCCGCGTCGCGAACGCATTCGATTCCAATGAATTGGAGAGAGATCGCCTGGGATCCGACAGGTGGATCTTCGACGTCTCCGCTCCAGAACTCCCGATCAGCGGCTTACGATCGGACTTGATCGCCTGTCCGATAGCTGACCGCCTTTGAGGTGCCAGTTCACCCTGCCGCCTCGGGCCGGCCGCAGGTGGCTCACGTCGACATTCGGTTCCGGGGATCCGGTGCCGACGCCGGGTGGAGAAGGCACGGCACGCCGCCAAAGTCAAGCGGGGGACCGCATCATGCCGACGGGATTGCGTCTGCCGACCGTCAGCTTTCAACGGCGAGGACCAGCGGCTGCCACTGCTTGCGCGCCGCCTCGGTGTCCCGGGTATGATGGTCGAAGACGCTCTCGCCCTTGGCGGCCAGTTGAGGATAGATCATCCGGTCGGAGATGCGAGCCAGGACCGGGTAGCCAAGATCGGCAAGAAAGCCTTCGAGTTCGCTTTGCAGGCGGGTGCGCGGCCGCATGCGGTTGGCTACGAGGTGGATACCCGTCTTGCCCTTGCGCACCCGCTTCAGCCCGGCGATCTTGTTGATGAACCGCTCGGTGGCGCGCCAGTCAAATGGGGATGGCAGGACCGGGATAACGATGTCCTCGCACTCGGCGACAAGTTGCTCGGCAAGGCCGGAACGAAGACCGCCCGGTCCGTCGATCACCAGCACGTCACACGACTTCGGTGCGTCGCCGATCGTCTTTTCCTTGCTCCAGTCGAGCGCCAGGATCGGTGGCATGGTGTCGGACCGTACCTTGGCCCAGGCGAGTGCCGTGCGCTGCCGATCGGCGTCCGCGAGCGCAACCGAGGCTCGTGGAGCCAGGGCGCTGGCCAGTGTCGTTGCCAGCGTGGTCTTGCCGCAACCGCCCTTGCCGTTCGCCACCAGGATCTTGCGCATTGGGTCCCCTGCCGTTCCGGGTATTCGCGGATCCCCTCTACGGATTCGCCCCAAGTTTCCGCTCGATCCTTAGCCGCATAGTTTGCACCCGGACACAAGGTCGCTTTCGGGAATGGTGCTGGCTTGCGGCGCTTTCGTGGCGACAAGAGGGCGCGCTTGCGCTATACGTCGCGATCACCATGAAAGTGATAACGAATACACCCGATCTGGCTGCGGCCTGCAAGGCCCTGGCGACTCATAATTTCATCACGGTCGATACAGAATTCCTCCGGGAAACGACGTTCTGGCCCAAGCTTTGCGTGATCCAGATGGCGAGCACCGATGATGCCGTCATCGTTGACGCTCTGGCGAACGACATCGATCTCGCACCCTTCTTCGACCTGATGCGCAATGACAAGGTGCTCAAGGTCTTCCACGCTGCCCGGCAGGACATCGAGATCGTCTACCATCTCGGTGGTTTCATCCCGCGTCCGATCTTCGACACCCAGGTCGCGGCCATGGTCTGTGGCTTCGGCGATTCGATCTCTTACGATCAGCTCGTCCAGAAGATCACGGGCGACCGCATCGACAAATCCTCACGCTTCACCGACTGGTCGCGGCGGCCGCTGTCGCAAAAGCAGCTGGAATATGCCCTCGCCGACGTAACCCATCTTCGTGACGTCTATCGCTTTCTCGCGGCCAACCTGGCCGAGCAGGAACGCTCGCACTGGGTCGAGGACGAGATGAAGGTCCTCACCTCCGAGGCCACCTATCGCACCGATCCCGAGAACGCCTGGCAACGACTTAAGATGCGCGTCCGCAAGCCGACGGAGCTCGCAGTCCTCATCGAGGTGGCAGCCTGGCGCGAGCGGGAGGCTCAGAGCCGAGATATTCCACGCAGCCGCGTCCTCAAGGATGACGCGATCTACGAGGTCGCCGCCCAGCAGCCGACGAGCGCCGAGGCTCTTGCCGCGATGCGGACGATCCCGCGCGGTTTCGAGCGGTCGCGATCGGCCGAGGACATCATCGCCGCGGTCAAGCGCGCCCTTGCCCGGCCCAAGCACGAACTGCCCGCGCTCCCGAAGGGCCGTCCGGCCCCGGACGGTTCGGCGGCCGCGGTCGAGCTGCTCAAGGTCCTGCTGAAGCTGGTGAGCGAAGCGAACGGCGTTGCTGCGAAGGTCATCGCGACGGTCGAAGACTTGGAAAAGATTGCTGCTGATGACGAAGCCGACGTGGAGGCGCTGAAGGGCTGGCGCGGCGAACTGTTCGGCAAGGCGGCCCTGAAGCTGAAGCGCGGCGAAATCGCACTCAGCTTCGACGGTCAGCGCATTGTCACGATCGAGAATATCGAACCAGTGCGCCGACCATCGCGGCCCGCGAAGAAGTTCCGCAAGGATCGCGGCCGCGACGCTGTCGCTGCCGAGTAGCCGTGCGCCTAACCTAAGGCAAGGGCAACACGGTACCTTTGAGCCCCAGCAGCTTGGCGAACTGGGCCATGCGCTTGCGCAGCCGCTCGCCGTCAAGATCGGCCAGCGGTCCCGGCAGCCGCAGCATCGCCGTATCCCCTTCCACGACGATTTCGGTTTGCGGCAGGATGCCGGCAACAGAGGCCGTGATGACCGACGCGACCCTTAGCGCAGCACCGAGGATCCTCGCCCGCTCCTTTAGCCGCGTGCTCGTCAGTTCCCGGATCCGCGGGCTGAGGGCATCGTCGATCAGGCCCTGATGGCGATAATAGACTGCAAGTGCCAGATAGGCGCGCCCCGGGTGGTCGATCGCGACGAAGCCGGCGTTGGAGATGATGTTGAGGCTCTGCTCGCCGCGGTAATCCGGGTGGGCACGCCAGCCGATATCGGACAATAGACAGCCTGCCGTCCGCAGACGACGTTCCTGTTCAGTCTCATCGATGCCGACCGCTGGAAACACCTTGTCGGTCCAGGACACCAATTCCTGGGCATAGTCCGGCGACCGCGCCCTCAGAAGTGCCAGTTCCCTGGCTGCTTCGATCAGGGGGTCACGGCGCCGCTCCGCTTCCGGCAACAGATCGTAGAGCAGCCCCTCTCGCAGGCCGAGGGCGGACATGACCACCTCCCGCGCCTTGGTCCGGCGCAGTATCTTCTCCATCACGGCGGCGCCGAACGGCAGGAGGGCCCGCCGGGCGCGCGAGACAACCTCGATCCTGTCGATCGTGTCGACATCGCGCCGCACCACCATCTGGCAGAACTCGATCGCCTCCTGAGCCGGAATGGCGTAGTGGTGCATGACGTGAAGCGGATAGCCCACCTGGAACAGGTGCAGCCGCGCCAGCGAGCGCCAGGTGCCACCGACGGCATAGAAGCTCTTGCCCTGTCCCGAGGGCAGCCAGTCAATCTGCTCGAGGAGGTCCTCGGCAATCTTCTGCGCCCGGGCCGGCTTGCCTTCCGAATCCTCCTGGAGGCGAATGCCTCCAAGCGGCAGGGTCTTTCCGCGGCCGATCTGACCGTTCCTAACGTCAATCAGCTCAAGACTGCCGCCGCCGAGATCGCCGACGATGCCATCGGGCTTCCAGATCCCCGAAACGACACCAAGTGCCGCGAGCCGCGCCTCGTCCCCGCCAGACAGCATCTCGACCGGAACACCGCAGATGCGTTCGACATCGGCGATGAACTCGCCGCCGTTCACCGCATCGCGCACGGCGGCCGTCGCCAGAATCCGCTGGGAGACCACGCCAACTTGCTCGCACAAGCGGCGAAAGCGAAGCAGCGACGCCTGCGCGAGCGCAACTGAATCCGGCGCAAGCCGGCCTGTTGCGCCGACACCGCGGCCGAGGCCGGCCAGCACCTTTTCGTTGAACAGAATTGTCGGGGCGCGCGTGTGGTTCTCGTAGATGACCAGGCGAACCGAGTTCGACCCGATATCAATCACCGCGATCGGGCCCGAGCCTTCTATGCGGCCGCGGGCCCTTACGGGCCGTGCGGTTGCCTCAGCCACGCTTCCGTCGCTCCATGAACGGCTTCGGCGAATGGCGGGCAAGCGACTTCCCCCGCCCCGAGAGGGAGGGATTGGTCATGAAGTACTGGTGGGCGTTGAACGGCTCCTCGCCGGCGATCGGCGAAATGCGCTCGTGGCCGCCGTCCGGCAGCAGCCGCCAGCTCTGTTGATTGTCCTTGAGATTGGCAACCATGATCTGATCAAGAACCTGTTCGTGGACGGTTGGCGTCACCAATGGCGCCAGGGCTTCGACCCGGCGGTCGAGGTTGCGCGGCATCATGTCGGCCGACCCGATATAGACGATCGCCTGGGGCGACGGGAGGCCATGGCCGTTCCCAAAGCAGAAAATGCGGCTATGCTCAAGAAAACGTCCGACGATCGATTTGGCCCGGATGTTCTCCGACAGCCCGGGAATGCCCGGCCGCAGGCAGCAGATTCCACGGACGACGAGGTCGATCTGAACGCCGGCCTGGCTGGCCCGATAGAGCGCATCGATGATGCCCGCATCGACCAGCGAGTTCATCTTCATCCAGATCTGGGCCGGCCGGCCGGCCCTGGCATGCTCGATCTCGGCGTCGATCCGCCCCATGATCTCCTTGCGCATCGTTACCGGCGAGACTGCCATGCGGTTGAGCTCCACCGGCTCGGCATAGCCGGTGATGTAGTTGAAGATCTTGGCAACGTCCTGCGCGATTACCGGATCGGCAGTAAAGAAGGACAGGTCCGTGTAGATCCGCGCCGTGATCGGGTGATAGTTTCCGGTGCCGATGTGGCAATAGGTTCTGAGCCCACCGTGCTCGCGCCGGAGCACCATCGAGAGCTTGGCGTGAGTCTTGAGCTCGATGAAGCCGAATACGACCTGGACGCCGGCGCGCTCCAGGTCGCGGGCCCAGCGAATATTGGCCTCCTCGTCAAATCGGGCCTTGAGCTCGACCAGCGCCGTGACCGACTTGCCGGCCTCCGCGGCTTCCGCCAACGCCTTAACGATCGGGGAATTGTTGGACGTCCGGTAGAGCGTTTGCTTGATCGCAACGACATCCGGATCCTGGGCGGCCTGCCGCAGGAACTGAACCACCACGTCGAACGACTCATAAGGGTGGTGAATGATCAGATCCTTCTGATGAATCGCGGCGAAGCAGTCGCCGCCGTGTTCACGGATGCGCTCGGGAAACCGCGGCGTATAGGGTTCGAACTTGAGGTCAACGCGGTCCACGCCGACCACCTGGGACAGGTTGTTGAGGGCGAGAAGTCCGTTGGCCAGGAAGATCTCGTTGTTCGCGACGTCAAGCGCACCAGCGACGAAGTCCCTCAGTGCGGCCGGCGTGGTCTCCTCGATTTCGAGGCGGATCACAGATCCACGGCGCCGACGTTTCAGCGCGGTCTCGAACAGCCGTACCAGGTCCTCCGCCTCCTCCTCGATTTCGATATCGGAGTCGCGCAGCACCCGGAACGCGCCCTTGCCGCGAACCTCATAGCCGGGAAACAGCCGGTTGATGAACATGCCGACCGCATTCTCCACCGTCATGAAGCGCTGGACCTTGCCGCCTGCGGCTTCCGCGGGGGGCAGTTGCACAAAGCGGTCGAGTTGGGCGGGAATGCGCAGCAGCGCCGTCATGCCCTTGCCGCCGCGCGAGGGAGCCAGATCCAGCACCAGCGAGAAGCCCAGGTTGGGAATGAAGGGAAACGGGTGCGCCGGATCGATGGCAAGCGGCGTCAGCACTGGGAAGATGTGCGAGAGGAAATGATCCTCCAGCCAGGCGCGGTCAGTGTCGGACAGGTCGTTGCCATCGACGATGACGATGCCCTTTTCGGCGAGCAGACGGCGCATGTCGCGCCAGCAGCGTTGCTGTTCGCTCTGCAACCGCATCACCGCGGCTGAGATCTTCTCCAGCTGTTCGGTCGGCGTCAGGCCGTCCTGGGAGCGGGTCGTCACTCCGAGCCGCTGCTGACCGACCAGACCGGCGACACGGACCATGAAGAACTCATCGAGATTGTTCGCTGAAATCGACAGGAAGCGCAGGCGTTCAAGAAGGGGGTGGTTCTCGTTCTCCGACTCCTCAAGAACGCGCTTGTTGAACTGCAGCCAGGACAACTCGCGATTGACGAAGCGCTCCGGGCTTTGGATCAGGTCCTGCCCAGCCCCCGCCATGAAGTCGGAATGTTCGACGGCAGCCATCTCCACGGCCTCTACGGCGGCCTCGCTCGTTTCAGTCATCTCGCACTCCGACGATGGACCCGATTTTCGACCATCGATACCTATCGTCCCACTGTGACGGATTTTTCATTCGCCGGCCATCGTCGAGACGTCGGGTGCGGTCAGCGGTTTTCGGTTACCGTCTCGAGCGCGAGCGCCGCAAGCGGCCGGGTGATCGGACGCCGGTCGGCCAGGGATATCCTGTCGAGTTCGTCGACGAGCCGGCCGGCAAAGGACAGCGACCGCTCCATGCGCACGACAAGGAACTCGACCACCGCCGGATCGACCAGGACCTGCCTGTCGGAGAACAGCTTGACCAGCACCCGTCGGAGCAGGTCGTCATCGGGCTCCTGCACCTCCACCGGTGTCGCCGCCCGCAGGCGCGACGCCATGTCCGGGAGCGTCAGTTTCCAGCTCTGCGGCCAGGTCCGGGTGGTGATCAGGAGGCTCGACCCTGCCTGGAGCACGGCATTGAACAGGTGGAAGACGGCGGTTTCGTCGAAGCCGGCATGGGCATCCTCGAGCGCGACGGGTCCGGCGGCAACCAGCGACGCCGCCATCTGTGCGGTGAGCGCCCGTGCCGGAACGACCGTGGCAGCCGCCTTCTCGCGCCAGATCTCGACCAGGTGCGTCTTCCCCGATCCGATCGGCCCCGCTAAGAGCACCGTCGCACTCGGCCAGTCAGGCCAGCGGTCCACCAGATCGAAGGCCGCGCGGTTGGACGATCCCACGAGGTAATCGTCGCGGCCGTAGGCGGCCGTATGTGGCAATGCGAGCGGCAGCTGCTTTGGCCGACGTCCGGCGTCAGACATGGTCGCCCTCCGAGGGCGAGATTCCGCGGTAGAGCGGGCTTGCGAGGTATTGCGAGAGCGCGAAGCGCGCAAGCACGCCGACCATGGCGGCAGCAGGAACCGCAATCAGCATGCCCACGAAGCCAAATAGATAGCCGAATGCGAACAGCGCGAACATCAGCCAGACCGGATGCAGTCCCACGCTGCGTCCAACAAGCTTCGGCTGAAGAATGTTGCCCTCCAGGAACTGTCCTGCGCCGAAGACGACGAGAACGAGCACGATCATCGGCCAGTCGGGCCAGAACTGAACCAACGCGACACCGAGTGAGACAACGAGACCAAGGATGGCGCCGACGAAGGGAATGAAGCTGACGAGGCCGGCACCGAGACCGATCAGTAGGCCGAAATTCAGGCCGACCAGCATCAGCGCGACGGCATAGAACGTCCCGAGGATCAAACAGACACTGACCTGGCCGCGGACGAAGCCGGCGACGGCGGAGTCCATCTCGCGCGCAAGCTGGCGGATGGTCTGGCGATGATCGCGCGGCAGCCATCCATCGATGCGCTCGACCATGTGATCCCAATCGAGCAGCAGGTAGAAGGCGACAACCGGTGTGACGACGAAAAGCGAGGCGATCGACATCAACGCCTGGCCACCGCTCCAGATCGATTTCAGGATGCCGGCCATCCAGCTCGCGCCCTGGCCGAGCATGTCTCCGACGTTTTTCTGCAGGTCGACCGGGCTGATGCCCGCCAGGCCCTCCAGTCTTTCGCCGAGACGACCCGCAACGAGCTGTTGCAGCCGAGAGATCCAGCCCGGAACCCGCTCGATGAATCCGGCAAACTGATTGCCGAGGACTGGCACGATCAGGAGCAGAGCCAGGGTGAACACGATGAGGAAAAGCGCCAGGATCACGACCGTCGCAAACAACCGGCTGAGACCGAGCGCCTCGAACCGGTCGGCCACAGGATCCAGCAGATACGCGAGCGCCATGCCGGCGACGAAAGGCAGCAGGATCGGGCTGAAGACGTAGACGAAGACGATAAGCCCCGCGAGCGAAACCAGCCAGAACGTGATCTGCCGTTTCAGTGTCATCGCCTAGAGCCTTTCGACCGTTGGGTCGGACTGTCGCTCCGGTCTTCGGAGCGGTCCGGCGCGCCCGGCACGGGTTCGTCGCTCGACATATGCCGCAGCCAGCCGACGAGATAGGCCGCGGCCGAGACCAACGTCAAGGCGGCGGCCAGCCAGATCATTATCGCCTCGACGACGATGAATTGGCGCACGAAAGCCGCCTCGCAGAGGACGAGAGCGGCGAGTACGATTTGCGCGGCGGTGGTGGCCTTGCTCACCATCAGGGGACGGACTGGGATCGGCCGCTCCAGCATCCAGGACAGCACCACGCCGCCAACTATCAGGATGTCGCGGCTGACGACGGCGATCACCAGCCAGTTCGGCAGCTGCCCGGCAAAGCCTAGAGAAATGAAGATCGCCACCAGCAGGGCCTTGTCGGCGACGGGATCGAGCAGCGCGCCGAACCGGCTTTCCAGCCCGAACCGTCGGGCAAGATAGCCGTCGAGCGCATCGCTTACCCCCGAAACGACAAACACCCAGAAGGCGGGTGCCCACCGTCCGTCACCGATCAGCCAGACGATCAACGGCACCGACAGGAGGCGTGCGATGGTCAGTAGGTTCGGGATGGTCATGCCGCACGCTCCGGGGTCTGCCTCAGCCGGGGAAAGACCGGCGAACAATGCCACAGACTCCTGCGGCAGCCGGTCGATGATGCAGGATGCGATGCAGGGAAACTGACGGGACACCATTCGATGCCCGTCGACAAGGGCAGGGTTTTGCTTGCAATCGGACCTTTCCGTGCGCTATGCGCGCCCGACCAGACGCCGGAGATCCCGAGGATGAGCGAGAAGCGCGACGGCCGCGGCAACGGCCTGACCTATTCAGCCGCGGGGGTGGATATCGACGCAGGCAACGCCCTCGTCAAGCGGATCAAGCCCTTTGTCAAGGCCACCGCCCGCCCCGGTGCAGACGCCGCCATCGGCGGATTCGGCGGGCTGTTCGACCTGAAAGCGGCCGGCTACACTGATCCGCTCCTCGTTGCGGCCAACGACGGCGTCGGTACCAAGCTCAAGGTCGCCATCGACACCGGCCTGCACGACACGGTCGGAATCGATCTTGTCGCCATGTGCGTCAACGATCTCGTGGTCCAGGGCGCCGAACCGCTGTTCTTCCTCGACTACTACGCCTGCGGTGCGCTCGATGTCGATGCCGCTGCTGCTGTGGTTAAAGGCATCTCCGAAGGCTGCCGCATCGCCGGCTGTGCGCTGATCGGCGGGGAGACCGCGGAAATGCCGGGTCTTTACGCCAAGGGCGACTACGACCTCGCGGGCTTTGCGGTCGGCGCGGTGGACCGCGGGCGCCTGCTTCCACGCGCGGATGTCGCCAGCGGCGATGTGCTTCTCGGCCTCGCCTCGTCCGGCGTCCATTCCAACGGCTTTTCGCTGGTGCGTAGAATCGTGGAGGACGCTGGCCTTGCCTATCAGGACGAGGCGCCGTTTGCCGCCGGCGAGTCGCTCGGGGCGGCGCTGATGATCCCGACCCGGATCTATGTAAAGCCCCTCCTTGCGGCGCTCAACTCGACCCCCGGCATCAAGGCCCTCGCTCATATCACCGGCGGCGGACTGCCGGAAAATCTGCCACGCGTGCTCCCGGAGGCGCTCGCGGCGCGGATCGATCTCGCTGCCATTCCAGTGCCGCCCGTGTTCGGCTGGCTTGCACGAACGGGCGGCGTTGCAGTCACGGAGATGCTGCGTACCTTCAACTGCGGCATCGGCATGGTGGTCGTGGTGGCGGCCGATCAGGCGGATGCGGCGAGCGACGCGCTTGCCGCACAGGGCGAAACGGCAGTCCGGCTCGGGACGCTGGAGCCGCGCGCCACCGAAGCCGTCCTGTTTGGCGGCGCACTGGGGCTCTAGGACGATGGGCGTGCGCCGGAAAGTCGCCGTGCTGATCTCCGGACGCGGCAGCAACATGGCCTCGCTGATCGCGGCCGCACGGGACCCCGCTTACCCGGCCGACATCGCGCTCGTCGTCTCCAATGTTCCCGGCGCCGCAGGCCTCGATCGCGCGGCCGCGGCTGGTATCGCCACGGCCACGGTGGATCACAAGCCGTTCGGCCGCGACCGCGAGGCCTTCGAGCGTGCGCTCGACGCGCTGCTCGTCGGGGCCGGCATCGAGGTCGTCTGCCTCGCCGGCTTCCTGCGGCTGCTGACGCCCTGGTTCGTCGAACGCTGGCACGACCGTCTGCTCAACATACATCCGGCGCTTCTGCCCGCCTTCAAGGGCCTCGACACACACCGCCGCGCGCTGGAAGAAGGTTGCCGCATCCATGGCGCCACGGTGCATTACGTGCGCAGCGAGACGGATGCCGGACCGATCATTGTTCAGGGGGCCGTGCCGGTCCTCGACGGCGACACCCCCGACACGCTGGCAGCACGGGTACTGGCCGTAGAGCACCGCATCTATCCCGAGGCCTTGGCGCTGGTTGCATCCGGTCGAACCAAAGTCGACGGGATGCGGGTTCTCATTGGTGACAATGGGCCCGCCGATGCCGCAGAACGCCGCTTGATTGCGCCTGACATCTAGGGTCGTTCAGACCAGCGCCGCCACCGCGACGGAGATGATCAGAATCACCGCAAAGCCAATGTTGACGATCCGGCTGGACCTCCGATCGCGCAGGATTTCGGTCAGCGTAGCGCCGGCAACGAGCCAGGTGACACAGGCCGCAGTAATGACCAGGACAAGCACCGCGGTCTTCGCAGCAGCATCAAGGGCGAACCCGCCCCTTACCAGGACGAACCCGGAAAACAGGGCCGCCATTGCGGCATAGGCTTTGGGATTGACCAACGACAGGAATAGTCCGGCGCCGAAACTCGGGCATTGCCCGTCGCCTGCGCAGTCGGACAGCGGCGGCGCGGTCGCGATCCGAAGCGCGAGATAGGCGAAATAGATGACCGACGCCAGCGTCGCCACGGCCGCGAATCCCGGCACCGCCAGCAAGATGCCAAGAACGCCGGTTGCGACGATCGCCATCACCACGGCCATGCCAGCGACAATACCGGCGAGATAGCTGACGCCGCGGCGGGCACCGAACGCCGCGCCGATCGCAGCAAGGCTCAGGTTGTTCGGGCCGGGACTGCCCGTAAGCGCCAGGGCGGCGGCAACGAAGCCTGCAAACTCTTCCATGTCCCTTCTCCCAACACAGCGAAGGCGTGAAGAAGTGCGGCCCGCCGGATCGGCTCTGCGAAGCCGTCAGACCTTCAAGGAGAATGGGACGTTCGAGCGTACGCGTCTTGTATGATCGTGCATTGAAATTCCCTTGCGTAATATTCCTTCCATATATCTGAGAATCCATGCACTATCGGTCCATACCATCGAATTTTACAATTATTTTCGATACTCCTTTCTTGTTTGCTTGGAGATCAAGCATGTCGCTACCGCCCCCGCATCTCATTCAACGAGAAGCACGCAGCACCGTTCGCCGGCGCTGCAAATGGCCCGCCGTGCTCAAGTGCAAGCCGATGAACCTGAGTTGCGTGGTCGAAGATATCAGCGCCGGCGGCTGCCGTGTTTCCGTGGCATCGAACCGGATCGAAGGAGGTGTCGGAACCGCAATCGAACTTGACATTGTATCCAAGGGTGTCGTGTTCGCTGGAACGATCGTCTGGCTTCACCCAGGTGAAGTTGGCATCCGCTTCGGAGCCTACAGTCTGCCGACGAGCGGGCCTGAGCATCGCGGCGCGCCTTGAGCGTGCTAGCTGGCGAGCGCCGCGCGATACGCGCAGGCTTCTGCTTCACCTTGCGCTCGCCATTCGGCGAGAAGACGCTGACGCGGACGGGGAATGCGGTCATCCAGCACCGCCATCTCAAGGATGCGATCGGTCCGGAAATTGCGAAAATCCTGGCGCAGTTCGCACCACGCGGCCAGCACGCGGGCGTGCTGGAAGAAGGCGAGCACGATTGGCCAGATCCTGCGGCGCTCGGGTGCTCGCTCCGGCACCTGATACAGGATCTCGACGCGCCGGCCGCTGCGCAGCGCCGCCCTGAGCTCGGCGACGTCGATTCGTTCCGGCGGATAGGGCTCAAAGCCGGGTGCAAACAGCGGCACATCGACGAATTCCTGGCGCAAGGCCGGCGGTAGCACGGCGGCGATCTTGGCAACCGTGTCGCGTGCCGCACGCGACAGCATCTGGTCGCCGCGCTTCTCGACGATACGCAAGCCAAGCATAACCGCCTCGAGTTCGTCGCCGGTGAAGATCAGCGGCGGCATGTCATAGCCCGGCTCCAGCACATACCCGACACCGGCTTCACCGCGGATCGGCACCCCTGTCGCTTCGAGCGCGACCATGTCGCGGTAAAGCGTGCGCAGCGACACTTCCAGCTCCTCGGCGATCGCACGGCCGCTGACAGGGCGGGATTCACGCCGGAGGATCTGGATGATCTGGAGCAAACGGTCGGCTCTGCGCATTGATCTCTCCAAGTCACTGCACACCTGCCCCCGCGCAAAGCGGGGTAGCCATGCCACACTGCTGACAGTATGCTGTCAGCAAGGTTCGGCTATCAACCTCCCGTGCAAGTGACACTGGAGCGTGCCATGTTGACCCTGCTCTCCTTTCCGCCGGCACTCGGGATCCGCAGCCTGAGTCCCTTCAGCTACAAGGCGGAGGCACTGCTCGTCATGAGCGAGCTTGAGCACGAAGTCGTTCCGGGCGACCTCGGCGATCCGAACCAGGCACCGCTCGGCAAGCTGCCGGTGCTTCGCGACGGCGATCAGGTGATCCCGGATTCCTGCCGGATCCAGGCCTATCTCGAAAGCCGTTACGGCATTGACTTCGATCCGGAGCTTACCACCATCGACAAGGCCGTCGCGGAGGCCTTTCGCCGGCTCGTGGAAGACCACCTCTACTGGGTCTTGGTCTACAGCCGCTGGTGCGAGCCCGAAAACGAGGGTCTCATGATCGACGCCGTGTTCGGTGACCTGCCGGAACGCCAGCGCCGGGCGGTGTTCGACGGCGTGCGAAGCACCTACGTCAAGTCGCTATTCCTGCAAGGGATCGGTCGGCACGATGCCGAGACCATCTATGAGTTCGGCAGACAAGACCTCGACTCGTTGGCCCACTATCTCGACGATAAGCCGTTTTTCTTTGGCGACTTGCCATCGTCCTTTGATGCGCTTCTGGCGGGTTTACTGCTGAACGTGCTTGGCACTCCGATGGCCTCGCCGCTCAAGGCACACGCGGAAGCGATTCCCGACTTCGCCGCCTTTGTCGAGCGATTCGAGCGCACCGTGTTCGGCGACGCCGCCATGCTGCCGCTCGCCGCGTGAGCGCCGCCGGAGCAGCGGCAACACCCTCAACCCACCAAACCACTGCCGTGTCGAACTTCCGCATCCAGGGCGGAAGATGGGCCGGCGCATGCGAAAGGACCATGCGATGACCGAAACCCTGACTGCCCCCAGCGTCCAGCCCCGCTTCGACTTCACCCTTCTGACGCCGATTCTCAAGGTCGCAGACGTTGACCGCGCCGTCGCCTTCTACCGCGACGCCTTCGGCTTTAAGATGCTCCACCGCTTCGGCTCGGACGAGGGTCCGACAGTCTTCGCGGTGATGGCCTACGGCAACAACGGCCGCTTTGCCATCGCTCGCGACGAGAACAGCGAGCCGACTGCCGCGACGACGCTGTACCTCTATTGCGACGATTGCGTCGCCCTGTCCGAACAAGCGGTGCGCCACGGTGCAACCCTGACGGAGGCCGCGGCCGCGCGGCCCTGGGGAGACACCACCTCCTACCTGACCGATCCCTTCGGCTTCTCCTGGGAACTGGCGACGCCGGCGGCTGACTGATTTGAGGCAGGTGACTGCCGGACCCGCCTTGCCCTTGTCCCTGGCGATGCCCGGCTTGCCCGGGCATCCATGCGGCCAACGCAGGGCGTCGAACCCGGAGCCGCCGGACCTCGCCTGGCGAGGCTTCACGCCTACGCCTTCGCCAGCCACACCGCGATATCGTGAAAGGCGGCGCCGCCGAATGGCGCCACCTGGTCGGCGCCCGTCAAGGTATTGATGCCGTTGCCGTCGCTGTGGGCGTCATTCGGCCAGACGCCTTCGGCGACGAGAACCCCGGACCTTAGCCCGTCGAACAGCCGTGCATGGAGAGTAACTGTCCCGCGATGGTTGCCGAGCCGGACGAGGTCGCCGTCGGCAATCCCCAGTCGGGCAGCATCGTCGGAACGGATCATCACCTCGGGCCGCCCCTCGCGCCTGCGCGAGCCCGGGGTTTCGGTGAAGCTCGTATTCAGGAACGATCGTGCAGGCGACGTTGCCAGGCGGAACGGGTGCGTCTCATCGGCGGCCTCAATCACCGGCCAGAAGTCCGGCAGCGCCGGCATGTCCTGCCACGGCCCCATCGGCCCGGCATTGGCGTTCCGCACCCGCGGCCAGTCCGGCTTGAACCGGAACCTGCCGTCGGGATAGGCGAAGCCCTTGAGATAATGCGCTTCCTCGAAGGGTGGCTGACAGTCGATCCAGCGCTCGCGCTCCAGCACCTCCAGCGTGCCGAGACCCGAGTGCCGCAGCATCCAGTCGACGTGCTCGCGCGCGGTCATTTCAAAGCCCGGATGCTCCCTCGCACCGACCCGCCGGGCGATCTCGTTGAGGACGTAGAGGTTTTCGCGTGCCTCTCCCGGCGCGTCGGCCAGCTTGGGGCCGAACAGCACGTATTGATGGCCGCCGCCCTTGTAGATGTCATCGTGCTCCAGGAACTGGGTTGCCGGCAGCACCACGTCGGCCATTCGTGCCGTCGCCGTCATGAACTGCTCGTGGACGCAGACGAACAAATCCTCACGGGCAAAGCCCTGTTTGACGAGCGCCTGCTCAGGGGCCACATTCACCGGGTTGGTGTTCTGGATCAACATGGCGGTGACCGGCGGACCGTCCTGCAGTGCGGCACGGTCGCCGGTGAGGATCCGGCCGATCAGGCATTGATCGAGCTGCCGTGTGGCCGGGTCGACGAGATCGAGCCCCTCGATCATGGTCTTATCGAGGCGATAGATCGCACCGTTGTTATGGAAGGCGCCACCGCCCTCCAGCGTCCACGCGCCGGTCACCGCGGCGATGCAGGATGCAGCATGCATCGACACCGCGCCGTTGCGGGAGCGCGTGAAGCCGTAGCCGAGGCGGAAGTAGGTCCGCCTGGTCTCGCCCACCATGCGGGCGAAGGTCTCGATCTCCTCCACCGAAAGCCGCGTGATCGCCGCCGCCCATTGGGGCGTGCGTGTCGCCAGATGCGCCTCGAGTTCGGCCGGGCAGTCGGTGTAACGTGCCAGATACTCCCGATCGGCAAAACCGTCGCGGAACAGCACATGCATCACGGCACAGGCGAGGGCGGCATCCGTGCCCGGCTTCAGCACCAAGCCGAGGTCGGCCTGCTTCATTGTCTCGGTACGGTACACGTCAATGACCACGATCTTCGCACCGCGGCGTTTGCGGGCCGCCGTAGCGTGGGTCATGACGTTGACCTGGGTCGCGACCGGGTTGGTGCCCCAAATGACGATCTGATCCGACAGCGCCATCTCGCGCGGGTCAGGCCCGGCGAGCTTGCCGGTTCCCGCGATATAGCCGGTCCAGGCCGGGTTGGTGCAAATCGTATCGTACTGCCGCGAGTAGCCCTTGGCATGGCGCAGGCGGTGGATCGAGTCGCGTTGCACCAGCCCCATGGTGCCGGCGTAATGGTAAGGCCAGACGGTTTGGGCGCCGTGGCGCGCCTCGGCCTGGAGGAATTTTTCCGAGACGAGGTCGAGCGCCTCGTCCCAGGAAATCTCCTCGAACCGTCCCTCCCCCTTGGCACCGACGCGCCGGAGCGGCTTCGTCAGCCGGTCCGGATGATGCAGGCGCTCGGCGTAGCGCGCGACCTTGGCGCAGATCACGCCGGCGGTATAGGCGTTGTCGGCCGCCCCGCGCAGCCGCCCAATCCGGCCGTCGGGGAGAATCTCGACCTCGACCGCACAGGTGGAGGGGCAGTCGTGGGGACAGGCTGAGAAGGACCGGCCCGGTGTCTGAATGGTCATGCGCTGCGCTCGCTGTCAGGAGCGCGCAGCGTCGAGAAGGAACGGGGCGCTGTCAAGCGCCCCGCC
>CAYXAA010000007.1:19767-62727 GCA_964462985.1 uncultured Hyphomicrobiales bacterium
GCTGTCAGGAGCGCGCAGCGTCGAGAAGGAACGGGGCGCTGTCAAGCGCCCCGCCGGGTCCGCAAACCGTTCAGCCGACGATCTCGGTTTCGGCGAACCAGTAGGCGATCTCGATCGCAGCGGTCTCAGGCGCGTCGGAGCCATGGACCGAATTCTCGCCGATCGACAGCGCGAAGGTCATGCGGATCGTGCCTTCAGCGGCATCGGCCGGGTTGGTGGCCCCCATGACCTCGCGGTTCCTGGCGATCGCGTTCTCGCCCTCGAGCACCTGAACGACCGTCGGGCCGGAGGTCATGGTGTCGACGAGCTCGCCGAAGAACGGCCGGTCCTTGTGGACCGCATAAAAGCCCTCGGCCTGGCGGCGCGACATCCACACCCGCTTGGACGCGACGACCTTCAGGCCGGCATCCTCCAGCATCTTGGTGATGGCGCCGGTCAGGTTGCGCCTGGTGGCGTCCGGCTTGATCATCGAGAAGGTGCGTTCGATCGCCATGGTGCTAGGGTCTTTCCTCGTTGGCAGACAATGAAACCGGCACGCCTCCACGGCATGCCGGCCGAAATCTGCGGCTTCCTATAACGGCACCGGTCCGGGGCGACAAGAGGGACGCAGCCGCGCCCGCCCACCTCGCGCCGACGGGCGCTGCTCGAGCCGGTCGCGATCGCCGTCGCTGCCGGCAGCGGCCGGGCTCCGCTTCGCTGCCGCGCGGGTTCCCGGCCCTAGGTCGTGACGGCGCGCTTGGCCGACCGGCCGAGCCCGTCAAACAGGTCGAGGCAGCGCTCGAACCAGTCCGAAACGGGCCTGCCGGGCTCAAGAAGCGGAAAGTCGCTGACGACCCGCGGCCATTGCAACGTGCCGAACAGGATGTAGTCGGCATAGAGCGGCGTGTCGCCGCCGATGAAGGGCTGGTGCTTCAGCGTCAGGTGCAGCGGCAGCAGCGCCGTCGCCAGGGCGGCAAGCCGGTCTTCCCGCCCCTCCTGTACCGCCTCGAGGCTGCGGCCGTAACGCTTTTCGCGGCTCTCACGAAAGTAGGCCTGATCCGCCGGCGCCAGGCGGTCGTGGATGTCCTTGAGCACAAGTGTGACGACGACCGAGGAAACGGAGGCGTTGACCCAGCTTTCAATCTGCTTGCTTATCGCGAACCCGCCGCCGCCGCCAAACAGGGACGGCCGGTCTGGATAGGTTTCCTCGAGGTAGCGTGCGATCTCCCAACTGTCACAGATCGTGCGGTCGCCGTCGGTGAGAATCGGCACCGTGCGGCCGGCGCTGGGAGCGATCCCGGGGATATCCGTGAACGGCGCCGGCCGGGTCTCGTAGTTGAGTCCCTTATGGGCCAGGGCCATACGGGCCCGCCAGCAAAACGGACTGAAGCGGATCTCCGGATCCGCCCCGCACAGCTCATGAAGCACAATCGCCATTCCTGCCCTCTCCTGTCGCCAAGCGCCGGACGGTATCGTGGCGAGCCGGGGCAGCCAAGCCCTGACCTGCGTCAGGCGTGGCCAGGCCCTGATTCCGTGTAATGCGTACGCGGTTTTCATTCAAACTCCGGCGGCTTAGTCTCACTGCTCCCGCCGTACGACGCACGCCCGCACAATGGAGACCGTTGATGCCGACGCCGACCGCCGAAGACCTCTTGCGCGGCGCCATCCGCTGGACGGAAATCGAAACCCACACACCCGACATCGAAGCACTGTCCAGACTTCTGTCCATCGTCGCTGAAGAGGCCGCGAGCTTCGGCGCGAGCGTCGAGCGGCTGCCCGGCGAAGGCGGTGAACGCGACCACCTGCTCGTCAGCGCGCCCTGGGGGACCGGTAACGAGCCATACGTCCTGGTGCTCAGCCATCTCGACACGGTTCACCCCAAGGGCACGATCGACGGCGCGCTGCCGATCCGGATCGAGGGAGACCGTGCCTACGGCCCCGGGATCTACGACATGAAGGCGGGCGCCTATTTGGGCCTTGCCGCCCTGCGCAGCCTCGCCGAGGATGGCGCCGGGCCGCCGCTGCCGGCCAGGATCCTCTTCACCACCGACGAGGAGGTCGGCAGCGACAGCTCGCGCGCGCTGATCGAGCGGCTTGCCGACGGCGCCAAATACGTCCTCGTCACCGAGCCGGCGCGCAACGGCGGCCGCATTGTCACGGCGCGGAAGGCGGTTGGCCGCTTTACGCTCATGGTCGAAGGCCGGCCCGCCCATGCCGGCGCACGTCACTGGCAGGGCCGCAGTGCGATCCGCGAACTCGCCCATCAGGTCCTCGCGCTCGAGGCGATGACCGACTACGACCAGGGCATCACTGTGAACGTCGGCGAGATCACCGGCGGCACCGGTGTCAATGTCGTGCCGCAGTTCGCCTCGGCCGAGATCGACCTGCGCGTCGCAACCATGGCGGCTGCCGACGAGATGGTGCAACGGATTCTCGGCCTGGCGCCCGTCGGCGAAGACGTCGAAGTCACTGTGACGGGCGGGCTCAACCGGCCGCCGTTCGAGCAGACGCCTGCGAGCGCTGATTTGTTCGAGCATGCCAGGAGGCTGGCCGCCGAGATCGGCTTCGACCTGGTCGGAGAGGCGTCAGGAGGCGGCTCCGATGGCAATTTCGTGGCCCACCGGGTGCCAACCCTCGACGGGCTTGGTGCCGACGGCGACGGTGCCCATACTCTGCAAGAGCACATCCTGATCTCGTCGCTGGTGCCGCGGATGCTCCTCATGCGCCGCCTGATGGAGACGCTGGACTGAGAGTATCGGTAATGCAACCGGTCCGAAGACGCCTCTAGCTTTCGCTTTGCGGACCGTCGTCGGAAAGCTGTGCCGCCGCCTGCGCGATGGCCCCGATCGCCTGCGGATCGAAAAACGCCGACAGCGTCGTTTGGGCCTCGCGCCATATCGGCACCGCCGCTTCTAGTCGTCGCGCCCCTTCTTCCGACAGCCAGACGGCACGGCGGCGCAGATCCTTCTCTACGACCGCGATCTCGACAAGCCCCAGCCGCTCGAGCCCGCGCAGGTTCCGCGACAGCGTCGATTGGTCAAGGCCCGTGCGCTCGACCAGCGCGCCGATCGTATCATCCGCGCCGGCGGCGATATGCGCCATCAGACCGAACTGAGCGACGGTAAGCCCTGCCGGCTGCAGCCGGGTTTCCAGGAATTGCGTGATCCGGCGTGCCGCCAGGCGGATGTTGGTCGCGGCGCAGTCGCGAACAATCGCTCGTGCATCGGTGACCAGGGTTTTTTGCAGTGCTTGCTTCCGCTGGTTCATAGTTGTATGTAATTACATATTATGTAAATACATGCAAGGTGAGATCATGATCCTTGTCGGACAGTCCGGCGATGCAGCCGGGCGGACCGCGCCGATCGCCCGCTCTGTCCTGGGCGGCATCGGAAACACACCGCTGCTCGAGCTCCGGCGCATCGTTGCGCGGGACTGTGCCCGGATCCTGATCAAGCTCGAAAGTGTCAATCCGACCGGCAGCATGAAGGACCGGATGGCGCTGGCGATGATCGAGGCCGGCGAGCGCGACGGACGGCTGAAGCCCGGCGGGCGCGTCGTCGAATACACCGGCGGCAGCACTGGCGTGTCCCTCGCCCTTGTCTGCGCCGCGCGCGAATACCCACTCAGCATCGTCACATCGGATGCCTTCAGCATCGAGAAGCGCAATCACATGGCCGCCCTCGGCGCTGAGCTCACCCTCGTCCCGAGCGTCGGCGGCGGCATGGACGCGGCGCTGACCCGCAACATGATCGCGGCGGCACGACGGATCATGGAGGACACGGGGGCGTTCTGGACCGACCAGCTCAACAACACCGACCAGCTCGCCGCCTACCACGCCATGGCGGACGAGATCTGGACCCAGACTGGCGGCCGGCTCGACGCCTTCGTTCAAAGCACGGGAACGGCCGCCTGCGTGCGGGGCGCCGGCGAGCGCCTGCGCCAGCATCGGCCGGACATCCGCATCGTGGCCGTCGAGCCGGCGGAGTCGGCGGTTCTCTCCGGCGGCAAAACCGGAACGCACAGGATCGAAGGCGTCGGCGCCGGCTTCGTCGTGCCGCTATGGCACGACGCGGTCGCCGACGAGATCGCCACCGTCTCCACCGAGGACGCCATGGCGATGGCGCGGCAACTTGCCCGCATAGAGGCACTGTTCGCCGGCACCTCCACCGGCGCGAACTTGGCCGCCGCCATCGCCCTCGGCCGGCGGCTCGGCCCGGAGGCGACCATCGTCACCGTCCTGTGCGACTCCGGCCTCAAATACGCGAGCACGCGGCTCTACGACCCGGCCATGGCCTAAGCCTCCCTTGCCGGGACGATCCGGCAGCCCTTTGTTCACGCCGTCGCGCTTGTGGGCACCGGACGAGCCCGGCCACGACGATCGCGGGGACGATCTACACCAGCGCGAACAATCGGCTCGGGCCGCCGGTCGCGCCCTTGATCTTCGGCGCACCGACGACAAGCGTCGCCCCTTTCGCCGGCACCTCGTCGAGCCCGGCAACGGCCTCCATGCCCCAGCGCCCGGATGGAAGCCAAGCATAGTGCACGGCAAAGTCCTTGGAGGCGCCGAAGTCAAGCGACAGAGTGTCGACCGCCATGCCGACCACACCCTTCTCCATCATGTACTGCGCAGCCGCCAGGCTGAACCCCGGGAAATGCATGCCCCCGTCGGCATCGGTGTTGCGAAATTTGTCCTCGTTCACGTAGGCGGCCCAACCCGAATTCATTGCGACGCAACCACCAGCCGGCAGATCACCATTTTCCGCTTCCCACGCCTTCAGGTCATCCGGCGTGACTTCATAATCGGGATCGGACGCCGCCTTGTCCTTGATGTCGACCACCGCAAGCGGCACCACGAGCTGACCGACTTCGATTTCGGACGCGTCAGAGCCGTCCTTGGAGAAATGGATGGGCGCGTCGAGATGCGTGCCGGTGTGCTCCACCACGAGCCAGCGGTTCATGTTGAAGCCGTCCTTGTCGAACGTCGCCATGCTCTCGAGCTCGAGTTGCGGTTTGCCGAAAAAGGTCGGGAAGTCGGTGCCGAGCGGATGGGTCAGGTCGACCACCTTGGTGAAGCTCGTTGTCGCAGCAAGCGCCGGCCGCGGCGGCGGAAACGCGGAGAACACCGCCGCTCCGGCGGCCACTCCCCCTACGCCCTTGAAGAACCCGCGGCGCGAAAGCCGCCGCAGCACTGTTTCCTGGCATCCGGGCACGCACATGATGCAACTCCCCCTTATGTTGGTGTCATGAAACGTTTGGGATCGTACGACGTCGTCAGGCAGACGCAATCCCAAAGGCAGCCTTCGCCCTTGCGCTCACGCATCAACCGCGCCAAACATCCGCGCCATGCTGCAGATCACCAACCTCACCTACCGGATCGCCGGCCGCACGCTGATCGACAACGCGAGCGTGACCATGCCGGCCGGAGCCAAGACCGGCCTGGTCGGCAAGAATGGCGCCGGCAAGTCGACCCTGTTCCGATTGATCACCGGCGAAGCGCAGCCGGAGTCCGGTGACATTGCCCTGCCCAGGGCCGTCCGCATCGGTCAGGTCGCACAGGAGGCACCAGGCACCGAGCAGAGCCTGATGGATGTGGTGCTGGCGGCCGATACCGAACGTGCCGCCCTGCTCGCAGAAGCCGAGACGGCGACCGACCCGCATCGGATCGCGGAGATTCACACGCGCCTTGCCGACATCGAAAGTCACACTGCCGAGGCCCGTGCAGCCACCATTCTTGCCGGCCTCGGCTTCGACTCCGAAGCCCAGACACGACCATGCTCTTCCTTCTCCGGCGGCTGGCGCATGCGCGTGGCGCTCGCGGCCGTGCTGTTCTCCGAGCCGGATCTGCTGCTTCTGGACGAGCCGACCAATTATCTTGATCTCGAAGGCACGCTGTGGCTGGAGAGCTACGTGGCGCGCTATCCGCATCAGGTGCTCCTCATCAGCCATGACCGCGACCTGCTCAACAAGGCAGTCGACTCGATCGTTCACCTTGACCAGGGCAAGCTGACCTTCTACCGCGGCGGCTACGACAGCTTCGATCGCCAGCGCCGCGAGACACTGATGCTGCAGCAGAAGATGAAGGAGAAGCAGGAGGCGCAGCGCAAGCACCTGCAGGCCTTTGTCGACCGATTCCGCGCCAAGGCCACCAAGGCGCGCCAAGCGCAGTCGCGCATCAAGATGCTGGAAAAGATGGAGCCGATCAGCGGGCTGATCGAGGAGAGTGCTCGGCCGATCACCTTCCCCAATCCAGCCGGCCGGCTGGCGCCGCCGATCCTGAGACTGGAGAACGTTTCCGTCGGCTACGGCGGCCGGCCCGTGCTGTCCCGCCTGTCGCTCAACATCGACACCGACGACCGCATTGCCCTTCTCGGCGCCAACGGCAACGGCAAATCGACCTTCGCCAAGCTGATCGCCGACCGCCTCGCCCCGCTGTCGGGAACCGTCACCAGGGCGCCGAAGCTGAAGGTCGCCTTTTTCGCCCAGCACCAACTCGACGAATTGCGTCCCTCCGAAAGCCCGGTTGACCACGTCCGCCGGCTTATGCCCGACGCACCGGAGGCAAGGGTCCGAGCCCGTGTGGCGCAGTTCGGCCTGCCGACAGACCGCATGGACACGGCCGCGAAGGACCTCTCCGGCGGCGAAAAGGCGCGCCTTCTGCTTGGCCTCGCCACCTTCGATGGCCCAAACCTCATCATTCTCGACGAGCCGACCAACCACCTCGACATTGAAAGCCGCGAGGCGCTGGTCCTCGCCCTCAACGAATTCCAGGGCGCCGTGATCCTGATCTCGCATGATCGGCACCTTGTCGAGGCATCGGCGGACCGGTTGTGGCTGGTGGCGAACGGCAGTGTCGCGCCGTTCGAGGGCGATATGGAGGATTACCGCCGCCTCGTCCTGCAACGCGACCAGAACGGCCCGCGCGACCGCACGACGGAGGAGGAAGGCGGCCGACTGTCGCCCCAGCACCGCCGCCGGGAGGCGGCCGAGCGCCGCGCCCAGCTCGCTCCACTGCGCAAGAAGATCGCCGCGGCGGAAAAGGAAGTGGAGAGGCTGCAGAATGAGATCGCGCGACTAGACGATCAACTCGCCGACACCGGCCTCTACACGCGCGACCCCACCAAGGCTACCGCTCTCGCCAGAAGTCGGGCCGAGGCGCAAAAAGCGCTGGCCGCGGCCGAGGAACGCTGGCTCGAGCTTTCCGCGCAATACGAAGACGCCAGCGCCGCCTGATTGTGGTGCGTGGGGCGGCGGCAAATGCAAGGACGCCCTACTCGGGAGAACAACGGATCGCCGCGTTGCCGCATCTGTGGCAAGCTGACGGCGCCGATGTCGATTTCCCGGTTTCGACCCAAGCGCGGACATATTTCAGGCGCAAAGATGAAAAGGTCGGGGAATCGATTCGCCTTGCGGCGGTTCGAAGGGGAGACAGGGCATGCGGCTCTCGAAGACCTTGTTCATCGCTTTCGGCGCGGCTGCTCTCACGTTTTCGCCGCAGCCACCCAATTTGCCGCCACCGCTGGGGTTCACGGCGCGTGCGCTGGCCAAGGACAATACGGCCAAAGGCAATCCGGGGGTGTTGGCCAATGCGCACACCCGCGGCGACGCCGACACCCGGCCCGCGCGGAGGCGGGCCTCCGGCCGCGCCTCTGCGGGCGACAAGATTGCCAACACCGTGGAATCGTTCGGTAATGGCATGGTCGGCATCCTTGGCAACATCGGGGATGCCTTCGGCGGCAAGAACCGGAGCACAAGGCGTTCGAGGGCCCGTACCACCGGCAGCCCGCGATCGTCGCATTTTTCTCTTGCCAGCATCGAGGCGGTTCCCCTCGCCCATCCCAACGCCAGAGAGAAAGCCCTCAATGCCAAACTTGCCGCGCTGAGCAGCCTCGATCGCGATTACCGCGCCTATATGCAGTCTACCGATCCGCGCATGGCCGCGATTCGCAGCTACATCGATGCCTCGATCGCGCATGAAAACGCGGCTGCCGCCCATGTCGCCGCGATGTCGGCGCGCACGGCAGCCGAACACGCGTTTGCTGCGGTGCTTGTCGGCGTGCGGCCACATGACGACTATGTCTACGACAAGCGCCCGTTGTCCGAGCTTGCCGACAGGCTGACCAGTTTGCACAATCTCGACCGCACCGGCATCAGCGACGCCGAAGACGTTGCGATCGACCTCGAAATTGAAGCGCTGACGGCTGCCTTGAATTCGACGGAAGCAAGGACGCTCGCCGATGCGCAAGCGGCGGCAGAGGCAGCCGCGGCAACGGAAGCAGCGCTCGAATCCGCAACGTCCGACGAAACGCTTGCCAATGCGCTGCGTGCGGTGGCCGACGAAGACAGCATCGCGGAATACGGCGAAGACGATTATATCGACGCCGAGATGCTTGACTGGGCCAAGGATCTGCTCGGCGTCGGCCGCGCCTACGGCAAGATCGACCAGATTCGCGAGGCGCGGGCCGCCGGAATCCCGGCGTTGGACGACGACGTTGGCATGTCCGTGAAGCTGCAGGACCGGGTGGAAAAGCAGTAACGGCGGCGAGCCGCTGCGTAGTACCCAGCTTCGGATTTTCGCCGGCCCCACCCTCAGGTGCAGCGGCAATACTCGGCGATGAGGTGGGGGATGACGCGGTCCCCACGGCGGAGCTCGTAAGGCGTGCTGGAGATATGCGCCAGGTCCAGCGCTTCGAAACGGGCGAGTTCCTCGAGGGACAGCGGCCAGGGCGGCCCGTCGACCACCTTCTCATCCTTCCGCAGCCGCGTGATCACAACCAACGTGCCTCCCGGTGCGACCAGCGACGCGATGGCCGCGAAAGCGGTCGAGCGCAGCGGCTCGGAAAGCGACTGTAGCGTGTAGCACTCGTGCACCAGGTCGAACCGCGCTGCCCAGTCCGCCGGCAAAGCGAACAGGTCTGCAACGCGATAGTCGACATCACTTGCTGGAAAGCGCTGCTTCGCCCAGTCGACGGCTGCCTGCGCCAAATCGAAGGCGATCGTCTGGTAACCGGCGGCCGCCAGCGCTTCAGCATTGTCGCCGAGACCGCACGCGACGTCGATCGCCAGACGCCCGCCGCCCGGGTTGCGGGTCAGCCAGTCGAGCAGCGCAGCCTTCGGCTCGAGATCCGCCCAGGGAACCGCTGCGGCATCGCCGGAGGCCGTCTCATAGACAGCTTCGAACCAGCGGCGGCGGTCGGTTGAACCCCCGCCTTTCGCGCCGGTCAGGCGATCGAGCCGCCGCTTCGCCGCCTCACGCCGGGTCAGGAATTCGTCCTCCGCCATCAGGCCTTGCGCTCCCAGCCGCCGCGATCGCTCTGTTGCCAGTAGGTTGGCTCGTAACCGGCCGCCTTGGCTTCCTTCCAGCGCTCGCGGGCGTCGGCAACCGCAGCAGGGTCATGCCCGTCGAACAGATAGACCACACGATCATAGGGTGACAGCTCGGACTGCACGGCCGGATCAACAATGAACCTGACGGTAGCAGCGTTCGGATTGTCAGCATGGACGGTAAGATAGATCGGCTGCTCGGCGGCACGGCCGTCGCTTGCCGTGCCATGCGGCAGGAACGAGTCATCGCGATAGGTCCACAACAGCGCATCGAGCGCGGCGCAGTGCTCGTCCGAGCCCGCCTGCACCACGACTCGCCAACCCCGCTCGAGGCACTTTTCCAACAAACCAGGCAGCACCGCCTCAAGCGGCCGGTGCATCAAATGGTAGAAGAGAACCTCCGTCATCGCCTCACTCTCCCCCGGCCGTCAACCGGTGGCAAGGCGCGGCTCCTGCGCTGCACCGACGGCGTTCCGGGCGCCGGTACTGCGGCAATGCCGCAACAGCGGCCGGAATTCGGCGCCGCTGTCCGTGCAACCTCCCTTTACTTTGGAACTCTGACTCAGCACTAACCATTTCCAAACCGAATGGGGTCAATTTGATCGTAAGCGGTGGGTTCGTGTCACAAATCACGGCACCGCCGCAGTGAGCTGAGTACTCCGCTCCACGACCGAATTAAGCGGGAGAGATGACGTTCATGGTTGTTCGCATTGCAGTTTTCTTCGGGTTGGTTGCTGGGCTTGCCGCGGCGACGGCGGCAATGGGAATTACGGTGACAGAAACCGGTAGCACCTGTCAGGTCTACAAGGCCTGCTGACGTCACGGATCGGCCCACGGCCGGGCGCAGACTCAGGTCACAGGCGTTGAAAACCCGCCGGTCCGGCGGGTTTTTCGCGTCCGGGGATAAAGCTCGTCGTCTCAGCCCTCGTAGTGGTCGCGCACGAGCCGATCGAGCAGGCGCACGCCGAAGCCTGAAGCCCAGCCTTGGTTGAGCTCGTTCTTCGGGCTGCCCATTGCCGTGCCGGCGATGTCGAGATGGGCCCATGGCACGTCGTTGACGAAGCGCTGAAGGAACTGGGCCGCCGTGATCGAGCCAGCATTGCGGCCGCCGGTGTTCTTGACGTCGGCGTTCGGCGTGTCGATCAGCTTGTCGTAATCCTTCGACAACGGCAGGCGCCACACCTTCTCGTCGGTAGCCATGCCGGCGGCAGTGAGCCGCTCCGCCAGCTGATCGTTGTTGGAGAACAGGCCGGCGTGCTGATGGCCGAGGGCCACGATGACCGCCCCAGTCAGCGTCGCCAGGTTGACCATGAAGGCCGGCTTGAAGCGATCCTGGGTGTACCAGAGCGCATCCGCGAGGACGAGGCGCCCCTCTGCATCGGTGTTGATCACCTCGATTGTCGTACCCGACATCGCCGTAACAATGTCGCCGGGCCGCTGGGCATTGCCGTCGGGCATGTTCTCGACGAGGCCGATGACGCCGACGGCGTTGACCTTGGCCTTGCGCGCGGCCAGCGCATGGATCAGGCCGGTGACGGCGGCAGCGCCGCCCATGTCGCCCTTCATGTCCTCCATGCTCGCCGCCGGCTTGATCGAGATGCCGCCGGTGTCGAACACCACGCCCTTGCCGACAAAGGCTACCGGCTGCGCCTTCGCGCCGGCGCCGTTCCAGCGCATGACCACCAGCTTGGGCGGGGTGGCAGAGCCGCGGGCGACGCCAAGAAGAGAGAACATCTTCAGCTTGCGCATGTCCTTCTCTTCGAGGATCTCGACCTCGACGCCGAGCTTCGTCAGCTTTTGCGCCCGCCTTGCGAACTCTTCGGTACCGAGCACGTTGGCCGGCTCGTTGACCAGGTCGCGGGCCAGAAGCGTTCCGTCCACCACGGCCTCGGCCGCGGACCAGGCCTTCCTGGCGTCCCGCAACGAGGCGACGCCGATTTCGACGGCGCGGACCTTCTTCGCCGGCTCGTCGTCCTTCTTGGTCTTGTACTTGTCGAACGTATAGGCCCTGAGCTTCAGGCCGGAGGCGAATTCGGCGGCCGCGGACCCCGGAATCTCGGTCCCTGCCGCTTCGAGAATCACCGTTGCCGTTTCCGCCTTGGCTGACTGAAGCGCACCCATCACCGTACCGCCGAGCTTCAGCCAATCGGTTTCGGCAAACTTGTCGGCCGTGCCGGCCCCGATGACAATCAGGCGGTCGCAATCGATCCCGGCCGGCGCGATGAGGTCGAGCACCGAGTTGGCCTTGCCGGTGAAGTTTCCTGCCGCAGCAGCCTTCTTCAGCAGATCGCCCCCTCCGAGGAGGCTGGCCGTCGTGTTACCGGTCGCCAGGCCCTCATCGGCGAACACCACGGCGGTGCCCTTTTTCGGCGAACTCGGCTTTGTGAAAGCAATCTGTGGAAGAGAGGTCATAGGCGATCCATGATCTGCGGGTCGTCGTACAATCGACGATGGCGCCAGCGCTGTGGCGCCGTTCGGTCGGGAACTGCAAGGCCGCACAATGGCGCGGATGACTGCAACCGGCAAGGGCGAGCGCGCTAACGGATCATTAACCCTTTTTGTTTCGGAGGTTTTTACCTAAATTCGCGCTAACTCGTCGCAAGAGCATCCCATCGCCCGATCCCGCGTGGCCTCGCAGTCCGCGTCGAAGGCGCCACAAAGCCGAACCCGAGCATGAAGACCTTCGAGCGATACGTGCTGCGCCGCCTCACAGGAGCGTTCCTGATGACGCTGGCCGCCCTGGCCGGCGTGGTGTGGGCGACCCAGGCGTTGCGTCAGCTCGATCTCGTCACCGCCAAGGGCCAGACGATCGTCCAGTTCATCGGCATCACGATGCTCGCCATGCCGTTCCTGGTTCTTGTGGTGGCGCCGTTCGCCCTTCTGATTGCGCTCGTCATCGTGCTGAACAGCCTGTCGGCCGACAGCGAGCTCATTGTCATCAATGCTTCCGGCGCGTCCCGCGGCATCATTTTGCGCCCCGTCCTGGTATTTTCCGCGCTGGTCTCGGTCGGCTGCGGTCTGCTTGCCCTGCAGTTCGCCCCGGCGGCGCTGGCGCAGCTGCGCGACGAAATCACCCGGGTCCGGGTCGATCTCGTCGCCAACATTGTCCGGCCGGGCCGATTCATCGAGGTCGAGGATGGATTGACCTTCCACATCCGCGACCGCTCCGGCGACGGCCAGCTCGATGGGCTCCTGCTCCATGACGAGCGTGATCCTGAGACGATCTTCACCTACGAGGCCGCACGCGGCCACATCGTCGAGGCGGTGCAGCGCACCCTCCTCGTCATGCAGGACGGCACGATCCAGCGCCGCACGCGCGAGGACGGCGCGATCTCCATCGTGAGGTTTCAGTCCTACGCCTTCGACCTCTCGAACGTTGTCCCGGAATCGAGTGCGCCGGTTTACAAGGCGAGCGAGCGCTCGCTCGCCGACCTGCTCGATCCGGCCGACGACGACGCCTATGCTCAGGAGCATCGCGCGCGCCTCGTTGCGGAAGTCCATGACCGGCTCAGCCAGCCGATCTATCCGATCGCCTTCGGACTCATCGTGTTCGCCTTTCTCGGGGAGGCCCGGACCACGCGGCAGAACCGGGCGACCTCACTGCTCGGGGCCATGGCGGCCTGCATCTTGCTGCGCACCGCCGGGTTCGGCGCCCTCACCCTGGTAGCCGCCTATCCCGCCGCCCGTTTCGGCCTTTACGCCGTGCCGCTCGCCGGCGCCGCCCTGGCGATCTGGTCGATCCTGTCGACCTCCGAGCCGGCCTGGCTGCGCAGAGCCCGGGGCGGCATCGAACGGATTGCCGAAATGCTGGAGCGCATGATCGAGCGGCGAAGACACGGCGAGGCTGCCTGATGCGGCTGCGCGGACACACGCTCGCAGTGTATTTCGCCCTACGCTTCGTCTCGGCGATTCTTGGCCTGTTTTTGCTCGCAGCATTCCTGATCTTTATTTTCGACCTGCTCGAGTTGGTGCGCCGCGGCAGCGATCGGGAAGGCTTTTCCGTGCTGCGCATCGCCCTCATCTCTCTGCTTCGCGTACCGCAGCTGATGGAAGAGGTCCTGCCCTTTGCGGTGCTGTTCGGCTCGATCGGCGCCTTCCTGTCGCTATCGCGGCGCAACGAACTCGTCGTCACCCGGGCGGCAGGCGTTTCGGCCTGGCAGTTCATCGCCCCGGCGCTCGCCGTCGGACTAAGCCTCGGCGTCGTTGCCGTCACGCTCTACAATCCGCTTGCGGTGTATCTCCGCGACCGTTCGGATCAAGTCGCAGCCGGTCTGTTCAGCCGAGAGCAGAATTTCCTGCTGCAGACCACCAACGAGGTTTGGCTCCGTCAGGACGGGCTCGATGGCGAATCGGTGCTGCACGCCCGGCAGTTGCTGGATCAGGGCACCCGCCTTCTCGGCGTCACGGTGTTCACCTTCGACCGGGAGGGCCGGTTCACAGAGCGATTGGAGGCGGCCAGCGCCGAACTCAAGAACAAGGCCTGGGAACTCACCGACGTGACGACCTACGCGACGGATCGCGATCCCCAGCATTACGGCCGTTTCACCATCAGCACGTATCTCACCCCGGCGGAAGTGGGTGAGACCATCGCGTCGCCGGAATCGATTGCGTTTTGGGATCTTCCGCGCGTGGTCGAGCTCTCCCAGCGCGCCGGACTTCCTGCCAACCGGTATTCCTTACAATATCAGATACTTCTGGCGCGACCGTTACTGCTTGTCGCCATGGTCCTGATCGCGGCCACGGTTTCGCTCAGGGTCTTCCGTCTTGGCGGCATCGGCCGCCTGATTCTGGGTGGCGTCTTGGCCGGGTTCGTGCTTTACGTCTTGTCAGAACTGGCGAAGGACTTCGGCGGTGCGGGAATCGTGTCGCCGGTCATAGCGGCTTGGGCACCTGGCGTATTCGGGGTACTCATGGGGGTCACGATCCTATTGCATCAGGAGGACGGCTGATGGCTGTGTTCGCCGTCCTCCGGCGCGGGCTTCGTACGCACCTCCTTTCCTCCGTGTGCCCTTCCTGGCCCCTGATCCGTATCGCTGCATTCGCACTTCCCGTGGTCCTGGCCGGCTCCGTCGCGCCGACCATCGCCGTTCGCGCTCAGGATGCCCTGACCGACGCCCTGCGCAGCAGGATCGATCCGTCGACGCCGATGCTGCTCGAGGCATCGGAGCTGCATTACGACTTCGACCGCGACATCATTTCCGCGGTCGGAACGGTCCAGATCTATTACGGCGAGTACACGGTCGAGGCCGACCGCGTCGACTATGACCGGCGCAACGCGCGGCTTGTCGCACGCGGCGACGTACGGATGACCGAACCGGACGGCAACGTCATCACCGCACAGGAACTGACGCTGTCGGAGGACATGCGCGAAGGATTTGCCAGCGCACTGCAGGTCGACACGCCTCAGCGGACCCGGTTCCTGGCCGACAGCGCCGAACGTGGCGACGGCAACATCACGACGTTCTCGAACGGTCTCTACACCGTCTACACCAGACCGACGACGCCGCCCGACAAGCCACCGCTGTGGCGTATCCGCGCCGCCAGGATCATCCACAACCAAGAGGAACGGATGATCTATTACGAGGGCGCGTCGTTCGAATTCTTCGGTCAGTCGATCGCCTACCTGCCCTATCTCTCGATGCCCGACCCGTCGGTGCGGCGAAAGAGCGGTTTCCTGATGCCGTCCGGCGTCTACCGCGAGCGTCTTGGTGTCGGCGTCACGGTGCCGTACTATTTCGCGCTCAACCCGCATTATGATCTGCTCGTCCAAGCCACGCCGCTGACGCGCCAGAGCGGACTGCTCCAGGGCGAGTGGCGGCAGAGACTGATCAACGGCAGCTACTCGATCCAGGCCGGCGGCATCTTCCAGAGCGACCCGGACGCCTTCAACGGCTCCAGCGGCGATCGCCGCTTCCGCGGCGTTGTTGCCTCGACCGGCGACTTCAACATCGATGAGCGCTGGCGCTGGGGCTGGAACCTGTCCTACCGCAGCGACCGCGCCTTCCTTGAAGACTACGACTTCACCCGATTCGGCAATGCCGGGGACGTCTCCAACATCTACCTCACAGGCCAGAGCGAGCGGAACCGCTTCGACATTGTCGCCTACGCATTCCGGATTTCTCAGGAAGACTATGATTCCTCCGCCGACGGCCATGATGCCGTCGGCTTCTCACCGGTAGGCAGCGACCTGCAGGAGAAGCAGCCGTTCGTGCACCCGGTTATCGACTACGATTACATCTTCGAGGATCCGATCGCCGGCGGCGAACTGTCGATCACGGCCAACCTGACCAGCCTGACCCGGGACGAGACCGACGCTCTGACGGTGGCGGGAGTCAACCGCTACCGTGGCGTGGAGGGAACCTTCACCCGTGCAACGCTGGAGGCTGAATGGCGCAGGACACTCATTGATCCGTTCGGCCAGGTGTTTACCCCCTTCGCCTATCTGAAAGGCGACATGTACTTCCTTGCGTCTCAGGACCAGAAAGTGTCGCAGCTCACCGACGAAGCCGTCGTCGGCCGGGTGATGCCGGCCGTCGGTTTGGAGTACCGCTACCCGTTCGTCGCCACCTTCGAAGGCGGCAACCAGATCGTCGCGCCGATTGCACAGGTGATTGTACGCCCCGACGAGCAACGCATCGGCGACGTGCCGAACGAGGATGCGCAGAGCATCGTTTTCGACACCACGACCCTTTTCGACTACGACAAGTTTTCAGGCTTCGATCGCAGTGAGGGCGGCACCCGCGCCAACATCGGCCTGAGCTACAAGCTCCAGGCCGACAATGGCAGCTATATCAGCGCTCTGTTCGGGCGCTCGTTCCACCTGGCCGGAACCAATTCGTTCTCGAAGCCCGATATTCTCGATGCAACCGGCGACTCCGGCCTCGATACCAGCCAATCCGACTATGTCAGCAGCATTCTGTTTGATACCGCCTTCGGTTTCCGGCTTGGGGCCGAGGCGCGGTTCGACAAGGACGATTTCTCGGTGCAGCGGGCACAGATTCAGGGCTCCGGCATCTACGGACCGGTCACTGGCGGCTTGGCCTATGCCTATCTCGACGAGCAGCCCGACCTCGGCATTGACGAGCCGCGCGAAGAGGTAATTGGCTCGACCAGCGTGCGGCTGCAGGAGAACTGGCGCCTGTTCGGCTCCATCCGCTACGATCTGGAAAACAGCAACATCGTGCAGAACGCGATCGGGCTCGGTTACGACGACGAGGGCTTTTCGATTTCGGTGTCCTATGCGGAAGACCGCAGCCGCAACAACGGCGAGCCGACCGACAAGCTGTTCTTCCTGCGGTTCGGCCTGCGCACGATCGGTGACAGCGAGGTGTCTTCCGGTTCGATCGAGTAGACCGGTCCTCCTGCGGCAAATGAGCCGGTGGCCACGCAGATCGAACCCCAAAGCTGCCCCGATTTGGGCCAATTTCGCAGTCATTGACGAGAGTGGAGCTTGCCATTGCGCCTGCGCCGCGCGAGGAAGAGGCGGGCTTGGCCGCCACTCGGCGAGATGCCGGGCGGATGAACCGCTTTGCGAATGCCGCGCGCCGTGGCAAACAATGGCGGAGAAGCGCGCCTTGCGAAGGCGGCGGAGCGTCGGATGCGGTTCCGACGGACAGATAGGCGCTTCGCAATGTTTGGAAGGTCGAGGGCAAGGCAGCCACAGCCGGCGTGCGGCAGTGGCGTGTAACAGAAAAGTCGGGGCTCGCCGGATTGCCGGCGTGGGAGCAAGAAGATGGCTAGTGTTTTTCGGCGTCTGATCGGCACGGTGGCGGCCCTCGCCGTGACGACATTGTTGTCCGCACCGGTCCTTGCGCAAACGACGATCAAGGTCGTCGTCAACGACAAGCCGATCACATCCTACAACGTGGCTCAGCGCGCCCGGTTGATCCAGCTGACGACGCGGCGGGGCGGCGCGGCGGCGCAGCGCGAGGCCATGGAGGAACTGATCGACGAGGTGCTGAAGCTTCAGGAAACCCAGCGTCTCGGCATCTCCGTCTCCAAGGCGGAGGTCGACAACGCCTTTGCGTCCATCGCCCAGCGCGTCAAGCTGTCGCCCGCGAACCTGAGCCGCGCCTTGCAGCAGTCCGGCGTCAATCCCGACACCCTGCGCGACCGGCTCCGTGCCGAAATCGGCTGGAGCCAGGCCGTTCGCATGCGGTTCCGCGCCAGCGTCAAGATAAACGACTCTGACGTAATCGCCGCAATGCGCCGCGCCGCAGCCAAGGAGGAAGACAAGGGGCCGCCGATCAGCATCGAATATGCGGTGCAGAGCATCGTATTCGTGGTTCCGGCCAAGGCATCGGGGTCGTTCAAGGCGCAGCGCCGGCGCGAAGTCGACCAATTCCGTGCCCGCATGACGTCCTGTGCGGATGCGGCCAAGATGGCAGAGGGCATGAAGGAGGTCGTGCTTCTGCCCGAGCGGCGGCGGCTGGAGACCGAGGTGCCGGAAGACATCCGCAAGGAGCTCGAAGCGATCGGCGTCGGCAAGGCGACCAAACCGACCGAGACCGACCGCGGCCTCGAAATCATCGCGCTCTGCGACAAGCGTGAGCTGCAGTCGGACATCGCTGCACGCGTCGAGATGGAGAGCGAACTGCGCAACAAGGAGGGCGAGCAGCTGGCTCGCCGCTACCTGCAAGATCTGCGGCGCCGCGCCGTCATCGACTATCGTTGATGCGCAGCCCCTCCGTTCCTCTCGCCGTCACCATGGGCGATCCCGGCGGCATCGGCCCCGATGTCGTGCTGCAGGCATGGCAGACACGCGCTGAGCGCGGGTTGCCCGGGTTCTATGTCGTGGCGGACCCCGAGTTCTTCCGCGCTCGCGCCCACCGCCTTGGCATCGGTGCGACGGTGGAGCCCTGTACCCCAACGGAAGCGCTCGACATCTTTGCCGAGGCTTTGCCCGTTGTGCCGCTCGAGATTCCGATCGCCGACCGGCCGGGCGAGTCGGATCCCGTTGCGGCGCCGGCCGTGATCGCATCAATTGACCAGGCTGTGGCCGACACGAGGGCCGGCCGCGCCGCCGCCGTGGTAACGAGCCCGATCAGCAAAAAGGCGCTCTACGACGCCGGCTTCGCCCATCCCGGCCACACCGAATATCTGGGCGCGCTCGCCGAGCGCGACGGCAGCGGGCCCTATCGTCCGGTAATGCTGCTCGCCGGTCCTGACTTGCTTGTCGTCCCCGTCACCGTACACATCCCCCTTGTCGCCGTCCCGGACGCATTGACCACGGCGCTGATCGTCGACACCGGCCGGATCGTCGCCGCCGACCTGAAGCGTCGGTTCAAGATCGAGGCACCGCGGCTGGCGCTCTGCGGCCTCAATCCCCACGCCGGGGAGGACGGCGCGATCGGGCGCGAGGATCTCGACATCGTTGCCCCGGCTGTTGCGGAGCTCAAGGCGCTCGGCATCGACGCCTCCGGCCCCTACCCGGCCGACACGCTGTTCCATCCCGCCGCCCGCGGCCGCTACGACTGCGCACTGGCGATGTATCACGACCAGGGCCTGATCCCGATCAAGACGATCGCCTTCGACGAGGCGGTCAATGTCACCCTCGGGCTGCCCTTCGTTCGCACCTCGCCGGACCACGGCACCGCCTTCGACATCGCCGGCACCGGCAAGGCGCGCCCTGACAGCTTTTCCGCGGCCGTGCGGCTCGCCGCCGCCCTCGCCGAGCCCGACCTCGTCTGAATGAGTCAGATCGACGATTTGCCGCCGCTGCGCGAGGTCATCGCGCGTCACGGCCTCGACGCCCGCAAGTCGCTCGGCCAGAATTTCCTGCTCGACCTTAACCTTACCCTGCGCATCGCCCGCGCAGCCGGCAACCTGACCGAGGCAACCGTGCTCGAGGTCGGCCCCGGGCCGGGGGGACTGACGCGGGCGCTGCTCGTCGCCGGCGCCCGGAAAGTGGTCGCCGTTGAAAAGGACCGGCGCTGCCTGCCCGCGCTGGCAGAGATCGCAAACCGCTATCCCGGCCGGCTCGAGGTGATCGAGGGCGACGCACTCGCCGTCGACCTTGCCGCTGTCGCCGGAGACGGCCCGCTCAAGATCGTCGCCAACCTGCCCTACAACGTCGGAACGCAGCTCCTCCTCGATTGGATCGCAGGAAAGGCTTGGCCGCCGCGCTGGAGCTCGCTGACGCTGATGTTCCAGAAGGAGGTCGCCGAGCGGATCGTGGCCGGTCCCGGCAGCAAGGCATACGGTCGGCTCGGCGTGCTCGCCGGCTGGCGCACGGATGCAAGGCTTCTGTTCGAGGTCTCGCCCAAGGCGTTCACCCCGCCGCCCAAGGTCACGTCCGCCATCGTCCAACTCACGCCCAAGGCCGCACCGCTCGAGTGCCGGCTCGAGGACCTGGAGCGGGTTACGGCCGCCGCCTTCGGCCAGCGCCGAAAGATGCTGCGCGCCAGCTTGAAGGGTCTTGGCAACCCCGAGGCTGCCCTGGCCGCAGCCGGCATCGAGCCGACCCGCCGCGCCGAGGAGATCGGGATCGACGGGTTCGTGGCGTTGGCACGCGCCTTTGCCCGAATGTGAGGCCGGTGGTTCGCGATCCTGTCTTGGCCGGCTGCGGTTGCTGTGGCACAAGGGCGGCCCCACCAATCCGGCGACCCGCGAGTCCGCATCGTCGCCAGGCTGCGCGGATGACGGCATCACGATCTCCAACCAGAACGGGCTGAAGGAGATCGGTCGTATCGTCGCCAACGTTCTGGAGGCCCGCTCGTCGTCACCCTGCCGGGCTGCCCCAGCGCCGGGCAGCTTGACGAGCCGCTTTACACCGATCGACCCGCCCGCGCCAGACCGTGCTCGACCAACCGGTCGATCAGCTCGGCATAGTCGATGCCGCTGGCCGCCATTGCCTTGGGATACATGCTGATGTCGGTGAAGCCGGGAATGGTGTTGAGCTCGTTGACGAGGAAATGCCCGTCCGCCATCACGAAGAAGTCGACCCGCGCCATGCCATCGCAGCCCACCGCCCGGAACGCCTTGGCTGCCGTTGCGCGGATCGCGTCCTCAACCGTCTCAGGAAGTTCTGCCGGCGCGATCAGCGCTGCCCCATCTGCATCAACGTACTTGGCATCATAGGTGTAGAAGCCGTGGCTCTCCGAAGGCACGATTTCGCCCGGCCGCGAGACGAACAACCCGCCTTTTGAATCCTCCAGCACAGCACACTCGATCTCGCGGCCGCGGATGAACTGTTCCGCGAGCAGCTTGCGGTCATGTCTGAAGCCCTCGGCAAGCGCGGCCTCGTATTCCCTCTCGGTCGTCACCCTGCTTACGCCGACGGAAGATCCCTGCCGCGCCGGCTTGACGAAGATCGGCAGCCCGAGCGCGCGCTCCAGTTCAGCAAACGCCGGTGCAGCGCCGTTCAGGATGGTGATGGAGCGCGCGGCCGGCACGCCCGCTTCCCTCAGCAGGCGCTTGGCGATGTCCTTGTCGAGCGCCGTTGCCGAGCCGAGAATGCCGCAGCCGACCAGCGGAATGCCGGCCACTTCGGCGAGTCCCTGAACCGATCCGTCCTCGCCGTGAAGGCCGTGCAGAACAGGAAAGACAGCATCGATCCTGGGCAGGTCGTGGGGCGTGCCTTCGACCGGAAGCCCGATGAGGCGCCCTTTTCCGCCCGGCACAAGACAGATCTGCACCCCGTCCGAAGGCTGCCCCAGTCGACCGTCCGCAACCTTGCTCAGGAGCCATCGCCCGTCTCGGGTGACAAATATCGGGACCACGTCGTACCGTTCCCGATCAAGCGCACGCACGACGTTGGTCGCGGACATGATCGACACATCGTGCTCGGCCGATCGCCCGCCGTAGAACACGGCGATGCGCAGTCTCGTAGGGGAATCGGTCAAGGAAAGCTCCGGGGTAGTCTGACGGGAACGCGGCTGGGTTGGTGATACTCCGCCCGGCAACGAACCGAAAGAGGCAGACCGCTGCTGGGACAGCTTGCAGTGACCTGAGGCTCGCGTCTTTCGATCGACTGAACCCAACTTGCCGACTTGGAACACGGGCCTCGCCGACGTCGCCTCCAGGGTCCAGTTGCGATGTATCAACCACGCCCCGCACGGATGTCAGCAATACTCACGGTCTGTTTGACAGGACAGAAGACGCCCGCAGAGCGGCACGGCAGAAGGCGCCGGTCCAAAACTCAGCGCGCGGATACAAGGCACCGCGACGCGACGGAGAGTTGGGCAGTGGTATGGAACCGCTGAATCCAGTCGATGTCGGCCGATCATGCCTTGTTGGGGCCGCGGCTACCAAGACTGTCGAGATAGGCCTTGTGCATGCCGGCGATGCGGCCGGCGGTCGCAGCGTTGGCCTTGAAGGCATGTTCGGCGGACAGGAGGTCGATCATGGCGCCGACGAGATCGTCTGACAGCAGCGGGCTCGATCCGGCCGGTCCCACCTCTTGTGCCGCGCCGGATCCGGCCGGACTGCCTAAGCTTCCGGCCGCCTCGATCCGAGCGGCGCCGCCGGCCACGATTCGTCGGGCGGCGCTCTCGAAGCTCCGGGAGGCGAACTGGAGACCGGCAAGGGACTGGTCGATCGCGGCCATGGGCAAAGCCTAACGCTGGCGGTCTTAAACCAAGCTTAAGCCTTGGCGCGGCGTTGGCCCAAGCGCCTCGACGCGGCTCGTGCCAAAGCGCAATGATGCGTTCCCGCCGACGAGCCCGGCGACAAACCTCTGGAGCGGGAGGCCGCGACGCACCATATTGGCAACGACCTTGTCGGCCCCCTCGCCGCGTCCTGCCACGTCTGTCGGCCTCCCCCGACCGCGCATAACCCAACCGGATATCCTGCCCGATGCCTTCGACAGCAAACCCGTTGCTCGCCTCCTGGACCACCCCTTACGGCCTGCCGCCCTTTGGCGAAATCGGCGCCGAGGCATTTCCGGAGGCGTTTGACGTCGCACTCGACGAGGCGCGCCGGGAGATCGATGCGATCGCAGAACAAGAGGACGCGCCGACCTTCGCCAACACGGTCGAGGCGCTGGAACTCGCCGGCGACACACTGACCAAAGTCGCCTCCGTGTTCTTCAACCTGACCGGCGCCCATACCTCGCCGCAGCTGCAGGAGATCGAGCGGACCATCGCGCCGAAGCTCGCCAGGCACCACAGCGAGACGCTGCTCAACGGCAAGCTCTACGCCCGGATCGACGCACTGTGGGGCGGCCGCAGCACCCTTGACCTGTCGCCCGAGCAGGCGCGCGTGCTCGAGCGCTACCGCCTCATGTTCCTGCGCGCCGGCGCCGCGCTCGCCCCGCAGGACAAGGCGCGGATGGCCGAAATCACCCAGCGGCTTGCTGTGCTCGGCACCAGCTTTTCCCAAAACGTGCTCGCCGAGGAGGCCGGCTATCAGCTCGTGCTTGACGGAGAAGACGATCTTGCCGGTCTGCCTGACTTCCTTCGCGCGGCGGCGAGTGCCGCAGCCGCGGAGCGCGGCCTTGCCGGCAAGCACGTCATCACGCTGTCGCGCTCGCTGATCGAACCGTTCCTGCAGTTCTCGACACGCCGCGATCTGCGCGAGCAGGCGTTTCGAGCCTGGGTCAACCGCGGCGAAAACGGCAACGCCCACGACAACCGCGCCATCATCTCCGAGACCTTGCGACTTCGCGCGGAGCGCGCCCGGCTGCTCGGCTACGAGCATTTCGCCGCCTTCAAGCTCGACGACACCATGGCCAAGACCCCCGAGGCGGTGCGCGCCCTCCTCGAGGAGGTCTGGCGCCCGGCCGTCGCCCGCGCCGCCGCCGAGGCCGAGCGGCTGCAGGAACTGGCGCGCGCCGCTGGCGACAACGGCCCGCTTGCACCCTGGGACTGGCGATTCTACGCCGAGCGCCAGCGCAAGAAGGAGCACGATCTCGACGAGGCCGAGCTGAAGCCGTATTTCCAGCTCGACCGCATGATCGAGGCCGCCTTCGACACCGCCGGACGCCTGTTCGGCCTGCGCTTCAAGGAGCTTCACGGCCTGCCGGTCTATCATCCCGATGTGCGGGTGTTCGAGGTAACGGACGCCGGCGGTCGCCACGTCGGCCTGTTCCTCGGCGACTACTTCGCCCGCGCCAGCAAGCGCAGCGGCGCCTGGATGAACGCGTTCCGCCGCCAGCAGAAGCTGAAGGGCGACATCCGGCCGATCATCGTCAACGTGATGAATTTCTCGAAGGGCGCGCCCGGCGAAGCCACACTCCTGACCTTCGACGACGCCCGCACGCTGTTCCACGAGTTTGGCCACGCCCTGCACGGACTGCTTTCGGACGTCACCTATCCGATGATCTCCGGAACGTCGGTCGCACGCGACTTCGTCGAGCTGCCGTCGCAGCTGTTCGAGCACTGGCTGGCCGAGCCGGAGGTTCTGTCGCGCTTTGCCGTGCACTACCGCACCGGCGCACCGATTCCCAAGGCGCTGATCGACAAGCTGATCGCTGCGCGCAACTTCAATCAGGGCTTTGCCACGGTCGAGTATCTCTCATCGGCAATCTACGATCTCGACGTCCACGCCCGCGGCTACGATGGTGAAATCGACGTCACCGGGCTGGAGCGCGAAACGCTCGCCCGCATTGGCATGCCGGCGGAGATCGTCATGCGCCACCGGCCGACGCATTTCGCCCACATCTTCTCCGGCGACGGCTACTCCGCCGGCTATTACAGCTACATGTGGTCGGAGGTGATGGACGCCGACGCGTTCATGGCATTCGAGGAGACCGGCAACGTTTTCGACCCCGAGACCGCGGCACGGCTCAAACGCTTCATCTATGCCGCCGGCGGGCGCGAGGATCCGGCCGATGCCTACGTTCACTTCCGCAGCCGCATGCCGGACGTGAAGGCGCTGCTCGTCAAGCGCGGGCTGGTGGAGGCGGAGACGGCGTGACCGTCGGGAGGGCACGCCCTCACACCGCCCTATCGTCCCCGCCGCCGCGCAGCCACACGGCGAACCCCGAGATTGCGACCAGCAGCCAGCCGAGGATCACTGCCGCCCCGCCGACCGGGGCCGCCATCGGGAACAACCGGCTGCCGGCAAGGCCGCGCAATGTGAGATCGCCGCAGAACAGCGCAAGACCGAGCAGGAGAACGGCACCGGCAAGCAGCAGTGTTCGGCCACCGGTGCTGGCAGCGGCGAGGCCGAGCGCCACGAACGCCGCCGCATGAATCGCAAGCAGCGTCGCCGCCGTGCCAAGCACGGGATCGACTCCCGCATGCGCGGCGACGGCCGATAAGGCAACGCCGCTTGCCCCGCAGACCCCACCGACAATCAGGCCCCCGGCCACCGCCGGTGCTCGCCGCGCCATCGCCATCCCCTTCTGTCCTGCCGCCTGGCTCGCCGGCCACCGTGCCGCCATGCGTCGTCCTCGATTCTAGCCGAGCCCGCGGCGCGGCGTCTCGCCTGTCGACCCGCCGTGCCACCGACAGCCGCACGAACCGGCGCTTCATCCTCGTGAGTGCATTTCGTCGATTCCTTCGCTAAGATGGACCGTATGCTGGGATAATAGGGGGCAAAAAGACACAGAATGACGGAATTTGCACAGGCGTTCGGGATGGCTCTCGGCTTGCTGATCGGCTTCGACCCGACCCTGATCGAGATCGTCGGCCTCTCGCTCCGCGTGACGTTCAGCGCCACCTTGATCGCCTGCCTTATCGGGCTGCCGCTCGGTGCCATGCTCGCGATCCTCCGCTTCCCCGGCCGCGGGCTCGTCGTCACCTTGTTCAACACGTTAATGGGCCTGCCGCCGGTGGTGGTGGGCCTTCTGGTCTATATGGCGCTTTCCAACGCCGGTCCCCTCGGCTTCCTGCGCCTGCTCTACACGCCATCGGCGATGATCGTCGCGCAGACGATCCTGATCACACCGATCGTTGTCGCGCTGTCGCGGCAGGTGATCGAGGATCTCAACAGCGAGTACGCAGACCAGTTCCGCTCGCTGGTGGTGCCGTGGCCGACAGCCGTCACCGCGCTGCTGTGGGATGGCCGCTTTGCCCTGATGACCGTGGCGCTTGCCGGGTTCGGCCGGGCGATCGCCGAGGTTGGCGCCGTCATCATCGTCGGCGGCAACATCAATCATGTCACCCGGGTCATGACTACCGCGATTGCGCTCGAGACCTCGAAGGGTGACCTAGCCCTCGCCCTCGCGCTCGGCTTCGTGCTGCTTCTGATCGCGATGACCGTCAACGCGGGTGCCCAGGTACTCAAGGCCACCGTCGAGCGAGGTGCCTATGCCTAGCCTGCAGCCGGCCGTGGAGATGGCACCACTTGCCGCCGAGGGAACGCCGTTGGCACTGACCGCCCGAGGTCTCGGCTTTGCCGTTGGTGGCACGCCGATCGTCAACGGCGTTGACCTCGACCTGCCCCGGGGGCGCCTGACGGTGCTGATGGGACCGAATGGCGCTGGCAAGAGCGTACTGCTGCGCCTGCTCCATGGCCTGCTGCGGCCGACCTCGGGCGAGGTCCGCTGCGACGGCCGGCCGCTTGACCGGACCGCACGGCTCGCCCAGGCCATGGTGTTTCAAAAGCCCGTGCTGCTGCGGCGGTCCGTAGCGGCCAATTTGCGTTTTGCGCTGGGCCTGCGCGGCAAACGCCGCAACGACGAGCGCCTTGCCGAACTGCTCGCCCGGCTCCGCCTTGACGGCCTCGCCGACCGGCCTGCCCGGGCGCTCTCCGGCGGGGAGCAGCAGCGGCTCGCCGTCGCCCGCGCCTTGGCGCTTGATCCGGAGCTGCTGATGCTCGACGAACCGTGCGCCAACCTCGATCCGGCCTCGGTATTGATGATCGAGGATACGATCCGCACCGTCCGGGCCGCCGGAAAGACGGTTCTGCTCGTGACGCATGACATCCATCAGGCCAAGCGCCTCGCCGAAGAGGTCGTGTTCCTGCACCGCGGCCGGATCGTGGAATCCGGGCCGGCCGAGCGGTTCTTCCAGCGCCCCAACTCGGCAGAGGCCCGCGCCTACCTCGCAGGAGAGATCCTGATCTGACATCTCAAAAAGGGAGGATAAACGATTGAAAAAGCTTTTCTACGGTCTTATTGCTGCAAGCCTTGGTCTTGCGCTTCTCAGCACCGCCCCCGCCCAGGCGGAGGATCGGTTCATCATCGTGCAATCGACAACCTCGACCCAGAACTCCGGCCTGTTCGACGAACTCCTTCCGAAATTTACCGAGAAAACCGGGATCGAGGTCCGGGTCGTCGCTGTCGGCACCGGGCAGGCGATCAAGAACGCCGAGAACGGCGACGGTGACGTGCTCCTGGTCCACGCCAAGCCAGCGGAAGAAAGGTTCGTCGCCGACGGTTGGGGGGTCGAACGCTTCGACGTGATGTACAACGACTTCGTTGTGGTCGGTCCTAGCAGTGATCCCGCCGGCATCAAGGGCTCCAACGACGCCGTCGACAGCTTCAGGAAGATCGCCGCTGCCGGGGCGCCGTTCGCCTCGCGCGGCGACGACTCCGGCACCCACAAGGCCGAGCTCAGCCTGTGGCAGGAGGCAGGGGTGGACGTGGCCGCGGCCGACGGCGGCTGGTACCGCGAGACCGGCTCCGGCATGGGCGCGACGCTCAACACGGCGGCGGGCATGGGAGCCTATGCCCTCACCGACCGCGCCACCTGGATCTCGTTCAAGAACAAGGGCGATCTGGAAATCGTCACTGAAGGCGACGACCGGCTGTTCAACCAGTATGGCGTGATCCTGGTCAATCCGGAGAAGCACTCCGCGGTCAAGGCCGAGGAAGGCCAGGCCTTCATCGACTGGCTGATCGGGCCAGACGGACAGCAGGCGATCGCCGACTTCAAGATCGAAGGTCAGCAACTGTTCTTCCCCAACGCCGACAGGGCGACCAACTGAGACGGCCGCCTGCCAGAGCATGGAGTCGCGCCGCCCGCCTATCCGGCGGCGCTTTCCCGGGGCCGCCGCTATCCCGCGGACGCAAATCAAAAGCTCACCGCAGCGCGAACTCGGCAGCGAGCTTCATCGTCATCAGGGCCGCGGCGACACCAAACGACAGGCGCAGCGCGCCGCCGCGCGCTGCCTCATCGTCTCCGGGCGCTGCTGCGAGTGCCGGGGTGTTGGTGCGCGCCCGGGCGAGGCTGCGCTCGGCCCTCGAGGCGGCATGATCGACGTCGGACATCAATCGGCGGAGCTGTGAACGCGCATCCATGGCCGTCCCCGGGCGAAACTCTGTTGACTTAGGCTAGGTCCGCCTGCTTACGGCAGGGTTAACGGCCGGCAAAATTTGCCGACTTGAAGACCGTGTGCCGATGGGAGGCAGCGTTCAATTCCGGTTGAACATCGATTGGAAAGTCCCCGCGCAACCGAGCCGTGCTAAGTTGGCGCGATCGAACCACCTGGCAATCCGCCCGGAGATTCCCGCCGACGACCATGGAGCGTCCATGCCCCTGTTGCGCCGCGACCTTCTCGCCCTATCCCTCGCACTGCCCGGCAGCCTTGCCGCGCTGCGGTTGACCGCGGCGCCGACAGCCGCACGGGCTCAATCCCCCACCGCGGAGACGTCCGGAGCGGCGAGTGCCTTGCCGGAAGTGGCGGCGCCGGACACGGCGCTCGCCGCCTTTGCCGACACGGCACAGGATGCCGCCTGCCTCATCGCGTTCGGTCCGAACCGCTGGGCACTCGACGCCGAGCGCCCGCTGTTCGTCGGCAGCGCAGTCAAGACCTTCCTGCTTGCGCAGGCCATGCGCGAGGTCGAGGCAGGCCGCCTCAAGCCGCATGAGCAGGTCGTCGTGGACGATTCGGTGCGCTCGCCGGGCAGCCCGGTGCTGGGCAACCTCACCGGCACGACGTCGGTCACCAGCGTACTCGAGGCAATGATCCTGCACAGCGACAACACGGCAACGGACATCGTTTTCGCCCGGGTCGGGGCCGACCGGGTCCGGGCCCTCATCGAGGCCGCCGGGCTGAAGCAGACTAAGGTGCCGGACTCCACGCGCCGCATGTTTTCTTGGCTCGCCGGCGCCGAGGAAGGTCAGGATATCGGCTGGGAAGGCATGAAGCGGATGGCGACCGGCTGGCTGCCCGGCCAGCCACGCCTGGCGATCAACGACAAGCAGACGATGGTGAGCACCGCGGCGGAGATGGTGCACTGGTACGAGACGGCGCTCACCGGCACCTATTTCGAACACCCGGCGACGCTGAAGGAGTTCAAGCGGATCCACGCCATGGCCGATGCCCTGCCGCTGCTTCTTCCTGATGACACCCTCGGCTACGCCAAGGGCGGAAGCATCGACTGGGACGATTTCCATTGCTTCTCGATCGCCGGCCAGATGATCGTGCGCGAGCAGCCGGCCACCTTCAGCTTCACGATCAACTGGACCGGCCCCGCCTCCAGCGTGCCGACAACCTTCAACAAGTTCCGCGCCGCGGCGGCGGATCTCCTGGCCGAAGCGGCGACTGTTATGCGGGGTTGATTGGGCGGCGTCGGTCAGGGCATCGAACGACGCATTCGCGCACAAGGAACTGCGTCGCAACGACCGGGTGCCGTGCCTCGGAAGTAGACGTCCTATCGGTCCGCTCCCTCACCGTCCCGAACACGCGACGCATTTCACTGTCGCCGGGTCTATTTCCAGCCGGCGGATGTCGATCGGCTCCCCGCAGTCGGCGCACAAGCCGTAGTCGCCCTGCTCCATGCGGCGCAGCGCCTGGTCGAGGGCAATGAGGCGCGTCTTGCGGCGCTGCTCGAGAGCCTTGGCCATTTCCTGCGCCTGCAGGGCATCGATGCGGGACAGGCGGCCGACCGACTGCTGGTCGAGGTCGACCGGACGGCGATCGGCATCGGTGGCTGCGGACTGCTTGAGGAGTTCCTCGCGTTCAGCCTCGATCAAAGGCCGCATCCTGGCTTCGAGGTCCTTTGGTTCCATGTTGCTACCTCATCAGAGGCACCGGCCTTTCGAAGGGGCGGCTGTTTCGGTGTGCCAGTGCGCGCAAAATGTCGGATCCCGTTTGCGGCGTTCGTCCTCGGGTTGACTTGTCGCCATCCCCAAGGAGAACGGAATGCTGACACCACAGATGCTCGCACACTTCCAGCATTCGCCGGAACAGAAGATTGGGTGGTCCCCCGCGGCCCTGCACCGCGAAGTCCTAGTGCGCCTGTCGGCAGCGGTGGTCATGGTCGCGCTCGTCACCGGCCTCCTGGAGCTGGCGGCCGCAGCGCGGACCGATCCAGTCGCCGGGACGAGCCACATCACGCTCGGTCACGCCTCCCGCTAGCCCGGAGAACGTCGAAGATGAGATTCGTTTGCCTGTTTTATGGCGCGGAGGAAAAGCTTTCGGCGATGTCCGAGGCGGAACTCGCGGCTCTCCAGACCGCGTGCTGGGACTATGACCGGAAGCTGAAGGACGAGGGCTATCTGGTTCTTGCCCAGCCGCTGCAGTCGGTGCGCGGTGCCAAAAGCGTGCGGCCGCGGCGCAAGCCGATGGTGACGGATGGCCCCTTCGCCGAGACCAAGGAACAGTGGCTTGGGTTTGTCCTGGTTGAAGTTGCCGGCCAGGACGAGGCCGTCGTCATTGCGGCGGCGGCGCCACTTGCGCAGATCGGAACGGTAGAGGTGCGGCCGGCAATGACGCATCCGCTGTTCGATTGAACCCACCTGCTCACCCGGGGCATGACTCCGCCGGGCGCCGGGCGCCGGGATCAGGGCCGGTTTACTGCCTCTCGCCTTGCGGCAGCGCCGCCGGAGCAATTTCGGACTGAGCGGGCGCCGGCGGCGCGTCATCGTCCGACGCCGCTGCGGGTGCAGCCCCACGGCGCGCGTCCTCGCTTGTATCGGTCCTGGGCGATGCCGCCGCCCCCGACCCCTCCGGTCCCCCGACTGCCCGGAAATCGAGCTGATCGGTGCCGCGAGGCTCGGGTGTGACCGAGCCGTCGGCGGCGGCAACACGCCAGACCGTGTTGCCGGAATCGTCGGCGATCAGCAGCGCGCCGGTCCCGTCGATGCCGACCCCGACCGGCCGGCCGCGGGCCTGGTCGCCGTTGAGGAAGCCGGTCACGACGTCCTGTGCCTTGCCGGCGGGGTGGCCATTCTCGAACGGAATGTAGACCACCTTGTAGCCGTTGAAGGCGCTGCGGTTCCAGCTCCCGTGCATGCCGACGAAGGCGCCACTGCGGTAGGCCGGCGGCAGGGCGGAACCTTGCGTGAAAGTGAGTCCGAGGGCGGCGACATGGCTGCCGAGGGCATAGTCGGGAGCGACGGCCTTCTCGACCATATCGGGACGGGCCGGCTTCACCCGCTCGTCGACATGGTTGCCGTAGTAGCTCCAGGGCCAGCCGTAGAAGGCGCCGTCCTCGACATGGGTCATGTAGTCGGGCACCAGATCCGGGCCGAGTTCGTCCCGCTCGTTGACCACCGTCCAGAGCGCGCCGGTCTCGGGGCTGAAGGCCAGCCCGTTCGGGTTGCGCAGGCCGGAGGCATAGACGCGGGCGGCGCCGGTCTCGCGATCGACCTGCCAGATCGCGGCACGGCCCTTTTCGGCCTCCATGCCGTATTCGGCGGCATTGGAGTTGGAGCCCACCGAAGCGTAGAGGTAGCGCCCCTGCGGACCGAGGGCGAGATCCTTTGTCCAGTGGTGATTGATCGGCCCACCGGGAAGCGGGGTCAGTACGGTGGGTTCGCCGGTGATTTCGGTCTCACCGAGCCGGTAGGGATAGGCAAGGATTGCGTCGGTCGCCGCGACATAAAGCGTATCGTCTGCCCAGGCGACGCCGAAGGGCGAAGCCAGATCGGTGAGGAGGTCGTGGCGTGCGTCGACCGTGCCGTCGCGGTTTCCGTCGCGCAGGAGCGTGATGAGATTGCTCGGCTTTTTCGGTCCATCGCCCCCGCCCTTCGCCATCGACATGACCCAGTCGCGGATCACGTCCTTCGGCCGAAAGAACGGCTCCGATGGTCCCTCGGACTGGACGACGAGCACGTCACCGTTGGGCAGTGTGTGCACGGTGCGCGGGTTGGCGAGATCCTTGGCATAGGGCGTGATGACGAGGCCGTCGGACACATCGGGCGCCTCACCGTCCGCCCAGCCGACCACCTCGGCGATCTTCATGTCGGCCAGCAATCCCGGATCTGGCTCCGGCAGCACCGGATCGGGCCCAATCTGCTGCTGCACGATGCTCTCGTCGGCGGCTGCGCTCTGATCGACGGTCGCAACGAGCGCGAGACCGGCCGCGGTGAGTACGGCCACGCAGGAAAACAGGCTGCGGTCAGTCATGGTCGCGCACTCCGACCCCATCCCGAACTACCATGGCGCGGCCGAACCAGTTGGTGACGAGCATGATGAGAACGGTGGCAGCCGACAACGCCAATCCCCAAGGTACGACGGCAGTCCAGCCGTCGCGGGCGTGTATGAGGCTGTTGACGATAGCAAGCGCCAGCACGATCAGGCTGCCGATCGCATGGGGCCAGGCCGCACCGCTGGACCGGACCGAACGGAACAGGAAGTCGACGACGCCGGCGAGCACGGCGAGCGCGCCGAACACCAGGCCGGCGAACAGCAGCCAGGCCGAAAAGTACTGCCACATCAGGTTGGCTGTGCGCCAATAGGCGATGTCGGTAAAAAGGGTGAGCGTGAAGCAGACGATCGGAAACTGCACGAGCATCGAATGGATCGGTTGCCCGGCGATCGCCGCTCGTGCCTGTGGATGCGTGAGTGCCATGGTCGGTCGCCCCTCGACGGGAATTTGCCTGCCGGGTCACCCAACAGCCGGGAGCGGGATTGGTTCCTAGGGCCGGCAGATTGCCGGGTCGGCGGCGTCGATGACGCGCAGCTGCACGCGTTCATTGCCCTGCCAGGTGTCGACAGAAAGACAGCCGGCAACGTGCAGCGACTGCCCGCGCTTCGACAGGATGAGCCGGCCGAGCGCCGTGTCGGCGGCCTTGAAGGCAATTGCCTTGAGGCCGTCGCCGCCGCCAGACGACAGCGTCAGGCGAACATGGCCGTTGCCGACGACATCGGCGAACGCAATGCGGTGGCTGGGGAAGGCGAACAGCGGCTCGGCGTGTCCTGCGCCATAGGGTCCGGCCTGCTCCAGCATGCGCATGAGGTCGAGCGTTGCGCCGCCGGCGGTTAGCGCGCCGTCGATCTTGAGTTCATTCTCCGCGGTGGCGAGTGCCACATCCTCGGCAAGGCGCTCGCTGAAAAAGGCGGAAAGATCGGGCAGCCGCGTCCGGCGCACGGTCAGGCCGGCCGCCATAGCGTGGCCGCCACCCTTTTCCAGGATCCCCTCCTCGACGGCCGCCCGCACGGCGCGGCCGAGGTCGACCCCCGGCACCGAGCGGCCGGAGCCGGTACCCCTGCCCTCGCCATCATAGGCAATGGCAAAGGCCGGCCGGCGGTAGCGCTCCTTGAGGCGCGAGGCGACGAGGCCCACGACGCCGGGGTGCCATTGGTCGGAGCCGGTAAGGAGGACGGCCGGCAGGCCGTCGGCACTGGCGGCGAGCGCCTGGGCGTCGCCCTCCTCCAGCATGATCGCCTCGATCGCCTGGCGCTCCGTGTTGAGGCGGTCGAGCGTCTCGGCGATGGCGCGCGCCTCCTCGAGATTCTCGGTGGTCAGCAATCTGGCGCCGAGCGCGGCATCGCCGATGCGTCCGCCGGCGTTGATGCGCGGCCCCACCAGAAAACCGAGGTGATAGGGCGTCGGCCGGCCGTGGACGCGGGCGCTGTCGCACAGCGCGGCAAGACCGGCGTTGGAGCGCCGGTGCAGCACGGCAAGGCCGCGGGCGACGAAGGCGCGGTTAAGGCCCTTGAGCGGCACCACGTCGCAGATCGTGCCGACGGCAACGAGGTCGAGCAGCGCAAGGAGGTCGGGTTCCCGCCGGCCGGTGAAGACGCCGCGCCGGCGCAGTTCGCGGTTGAGAGCGACAAGAAAGAGGAAGGTGACGCCGACGGCGGCAAGATGCCCCTGGCCGGAAAGATCGTCCTGACGGTTGGGATTGACGAGGGCGGCGATCTCCGGCAACCGCTCGCCGACCTGGTGATGGTCGATGACGACGACGGGCAAGTCGACCGCCCTCGCCTCCTCGAACGCCTCGAAGGCGGTGCTGCCGCAGTCGACACAGATGAGCAGGCCGGCGCCCTGCGCCTTCAAAGCGCGAATCGCCGGGCCGTTGGGGCCGTAGCCTTCGACGATGCGGTCGGGAATGTGGATGCGGGTCGCGGCCCCCATAAACGCGAGATAGCGCGCCACCAGCGCTGACGAGGTGGCGCCATCGACATCGTAGTCGCCGAACACGGCGATCGGCGTGCCACCAAGCACCGCATCGGCGACGATCGCCGCCGCGGCGTCCATGTCAACCAGGGTCGACGGATCCGGCATCAGCGCCTTCACCGTCGGCTCGAGGAACTGCTGGGCTTCGTCAAGGCCGACGCCGCGGCCGGCAAGCACGCGGGCGACCACTTCCGGCAGGCCGAGCCGCTGCGCGACCGCCTGTGCGAGCCCGGCCTCGGACGGCGTCAGACGCTCGCGCCACACCCGCTCAGCGGCGGATTTGCGAACACCGAGAACGAGGCGGCGGTCGGCCGTGCCGTGTTGGTCCATGCTTGCCGATGAAAAGCGGGTCATGTCGCAGCGAAAGCGGTGCGCCTTGTCGCCTTTCCCCCTTTGCGAGGGCGATGTCCCCCGCTCGAGAGAAGTGGATTCCAATCGGCCGAGCCGTGCAACAAGGTACTGCTCTGAGTCAGGCGAGATGGAACTTGTCGAGCCGAGTGTGCTGCGCCTTGATGTAGCGCACCGTCCCCGTGGTGGAGCGCATCACCACAGTGTGAGTGGTGATGCTGCTGCGGCCGAACTTGACGCCCTGGAGAAAGTTGCCGTCAGTGACGCCGGTCGCGGCGAACAGCACATCGCCGGTCGCCATCTCCTCCATGGTGTACTTGCGCTTGATGTCGTCGATGCCCATGCGGTGGGCGCGCTCAACCTGTTCCTCGCGGGTGATCACCAGCCGGCCCTGCATCTGTCCGCCGATGCAGCGCAGCGCGGCTGCCGCCAGCACCCCCTCGGGCGCGCCGCCGATGCCAATGTAGATGTCGATCCCGGTCTCGTCGGGGTCGGTGGTGTGGATCACGCCGGCGACGTCGCCGTCGCCGATCAGCCGGATCGCCGCACCGGTGGCGCGGATGTCCTCGATCAGCCGGGCGTGGCGCGGTCTGTCGAGCACGCAGGCAGCAATCTCGTTGACCTTGACGCCCTTGGCCTTGGCAAGCGCAGCGATGTTCTCGGCAACCGGCGCATCGAGGTCGATCAGACCGGGCGGATAGCCGGGACCGATCGCGATCTTCTCCATGTAGCTGTCGGGCGCATTGAGCAGTCCGCCGGCGGGCGCGAGCGCAATCACCGCCAGCGAATTCGGCAGGTTCTTGGCGCAGATCGTGGTGCCCTCGAGCGGGTCGAGCGCGATGTCAACCTTCGGGCCCTGCTTGGTTCCGACCTCCTCGCCGATGTAGAGCATGGGCGCCTCGTCGCGCTCGCCCTCACCGATCACCACCGTGCCGTCAATCGGCAGGTTGTTGAGTTCCCGGCGCATGGCATCGACTGCGGCCTGGTCTGCCGCCTTCTCATCGCCGTGGCCCCTCAACCGCGCCGCGGCCACGGCGGCGCGCTCGGTGACCCGGGCGAGTTCGAGGGTCAGGATGCGGTCGAGCGTTTCGGTCTTATGCTCGTCCATGCTGTCCTTGGTCTTCGCCATAGCGGTTCCCTGCTCTCGATTTAGAAGGCGACGGGCGTCGCGGTTCAGGTCAGCTTCTCGATACGGATCATTTGCGGCGCATCCGCGATCACATTGCGGCTCAGGATGGTATCGAGCGCGCGCTTGACCGCCGCTTCCGTGGTCTCATACGTGATCAGTATGACAGGCTGAGGCTCGGCCGGGCCGTCGGCTTCTGCGGGATCGAAGCGCGCGCGGCGGCGCTGCACGATCGATTCGAGCGAGATGTTCTCGTCCGCCATCACGCGCGCGATCGCTGCAAAGGCGCCGGGGCGGTCGTAAACCGAGAGCCGAATGTAGTAGCCGCCCTCGTGGAGACGCATCCCGGCCGGCAGATAGGGTTCGAGCTCGGTAACGGGCCGACCGAGCACCGCCGCACGACCACCTCGTGCAATGTCCGCGATATCGGCCGCAACGGATGACGCCGTCGCCTTGCCGCCGGCACCGGGTCCGACCAGCACGACCTCGCCGACAAAGTCGCCGTCGACGGCAACCGCATTGAGCACGCCATCGATGCGGGCGATCGCGGAGCTCTTCGGAACCATCGTCGGGTGGACCCGCTGCTCGATCCCCGTCTCGGTGCGCTGCGCGACACCGAGCAGCTTGATTCGGTAACCGAGTTCGTCCGCCGCCTCGATGTCGGCACTCGTGATCGAAGTGATGCCCTCGACGTAGATCTGCTCGGCGTCGATCTCGGTCCCGAAGGCGAGGCTCGTCAGCAGGGCGAGCTTGTGAGCGGTATCGAAACCCTCGACGTCAAAGGTCGGATCGGCCTCGGCATAGCCGAGGCGCTGAGCGTCGGCGAGGCACTCGGCAAAGGAGAGCCCTTCCCGCTCCATCCGGGTCAGGATGTAGTTGCAGGTGCCGTTGAGGATGCCGTAGACGCGGTTGACACTGTTGCCGGCAAGACTTTCGCGCATCGTCTTGACGATCGGAATGCCGCCGGCGACCGAGGCCTCGTAGCCGAGGCTGACGCCGCGCTCTTCGGCAAGGCGGGCAAGCGCGACGCCATGGCGGGCAAGCAGCGCCTTGTTGGCCGTGACCACATGCTTGCCAGAGGCGAGCGCCGCACGGACGCTGTCTTCAGCCGGCCCGCTGTCACCGCCGATCAGTTCGACGAACACGTCGATCTCGGGCGACATCGCCAGGGCGACGGGATCGTCGAACCACGTCACTGCGGAAAGATCGATGCCGCGGTCACGGCTGCGGTCGCGTGCACTCACACCGACGACCGTGACGGGCCGACCACAACGCGCCGCGAACTCGTTCGCCTTCCTCGACACGAGGTCAAGCAGCGACGCTCCGACCGTACCGAGGCCGGCCACGCCCAAACGCAGGTCATTCACCATAAGACAACGCGATCCGTTTCGTGGAAGCTATCCTTAGAAGGTCACCGGGACGCCCCGATGGGAACGACGTTGTGCAACGTTTCATCTGCGGTTTCAAGGAAGCGGCGGATGCCGCGGGCGGCCTGCCGGATGCGCTGTTCGTTCTCCACCAAGCCGATGCGGATGTAATCGTCGCCGTATTCGCCAAAGCCGATGCCGGGCGATACGGCGACCTCGGCCCTCTCGATGAGCAGCTTGGAGAATTCGAGGCTACCGAGCGAACGGAACCGCTCCGGGATCGGTGCCCAGGCGAACATGGAGGCCTCCGGTGCGGGAATCTGCCAGCCGGCGCGGCCGAAGCTCTCCACTAGAACGTCTCGGCGCCGCCGGTAGATCTCGCGGGTCTCGGCGACGCAGTCGTCTGGGCCATTGAGAGCGGCCGCAGCGGCCACCTGAATCGGAGTAAAGGCGCCATAGTCGAGATAGGATTTTACCCGGGCAAGCGCGGCGATCAGCCGCTCGTTGCCGACGGCAAATCCCATGCGCCAGCCGGGCATTGAGAAGGTCTTCGACAACGAGGTGAACTCAACCGCCACCTCCATCGCGCCGGGCACCTGCAGCACCGACGGCGGCGGCGTCGCACCGAAATAGATCTCGGAATAGGCGAGATCCGACAGGATGAAGATCCCGTGCTTCCGGGCGAAGGCGACGATGTCCTTATAAAAGTCGAGGTCGGCGACATAGGCCGTCGGGTTGGCCGGGTAGCACAGGATCAGCGCAAGCGGCTTTGGGATCGAATGCACCACCGCCCGTTCCAGGGCATGGAACACCGCCGGCCCCGGCTCGGCCGGGATCGCGCGCAGTGCCGCTCCGGCCATCAGGAAGCCGAAAGCGTGGATCGGATAGCTCGGGTTGGGCACAAGCACCACGTCGCCCGGCGCGGTGATCGCCTGAGCCATGTTGGCAAAGCCCTCCTTCGAGCCGAGGGTGGCGACGACCTGGGTCTCGGGGTCGAGCTTCACGCCGAAGCGCCGGCCGTAATAGGCGGCCTGGGCACGGCGCAGCCCGGGGATGCCTTTCGACGCCGAGTAGCGATGGGTCCGCGGGTTCTGGACGGTCTCGATCAGCTTGTCGACGATATGCTTCGGCGTCGGCAGGTCGGGGTTGCCCATGCCGAGATCGATGATGTCGGCTCCGGCCGCTCGTGCCTTTGCCTTCAGACGGTTGACCTGTTCGAAGACATAGGGCGGCAGGCGCCGGGTCTTGTGAAAGTCTTCCATGGCAGGGCCTCGAGCGTTCCCGGTCGGCGGTGTCCCTGAGGGACGGTGACGGTTCCCTTCCGCTGCGACAGGGCCTCAGCGAAAGTGCCGATGTGTTTAGCAGCGTGCGGACATTCACGCACCGACTCTTTTTAGCCGGAATCGAGCGCACATGCGGCAGTCATCCAGATGTCTGAAGCGAATCCGATCGAGACTGGTGCACAACACGCCGTTGCGGCCCGTGGCCTTCGTTTTCGCTCTCGTCAGGACAGCTGCGCAACGCATGCGTAAGGCTTTGGAATGACTGCATCTGTGAGATTGCCAGCCCATGCGGGCAGACAGGGACGGGAGCGATCATGGGCGATCGGGCGAGCCGCGCAGGTCGGCGGCCCTGCGTCTCAATCCGCCGCCTGCTCAGCCGGTTCTCGTCCCGCCTCAATGTCGGCGATGGCCGCCGGGCCGTGGGTGGCGCCGAGTCGCCTGAGATAGTCGTCCGGCGGCTGCGGCGCTGTCGTCCGACGCGACTGGGCAAGGCGCTGCAGCCGGGCAGTGGTGGCCGCCTGTTCTTCGTAGGACATCAGGGTCTGGCCCGGCGGAGGCAAGGCCGGCTGAACCGGGGCCTCGGCGGTCGGGGTTTCGAACAGGGTATCGGGCGGCTCGCCGCCGGCGCAGCCTGCCAACAGAAGGCCCGCGCCGACGGACAGCAGGATCAAGAAGAGAACTCGCGCACGCGCCGTCAGCACCCGTTGCTCCCATTCCGCCGGCCTTCGCGCCGCGCCCGCCAAGGGGCCGCACGGCGCCGATCCGTCAATCGGCGCGGCGGCATCCTACCGGACGGATGCGTGTCGCTCCAGTGGCCTGACAGATTTTTGCTCACCGAATCGAAGCGACGAGGAAGGCAGCCTGTTCTTTCCAACCCGCTGGCGGCCGCCGTCGCACTCGTCGTTTCCGGCAGTGTCGAACAACCGTCGCGGAAGGCTAGTATCGCACGAGTGGGTTCGCCATATCCGGCACATATGGCGTATGCTTGCAAATCAAAGACGCCGTTGGGGAACGCACCGGGATGAACGAGGACCGTCCGAATCCGCTTCTTCAGTACATCGTGAAGGATCCCGACGCGTTTGCCCGGAATCTCGCCAAGATCGTCGAGCACGGCGGCAAGGCTCTCGCCGCCTATATCGAGCCGCGGGAAACCGGCGAGATCAAGCCCGACCTCGCCGACGACCTGACGCATATCGTCAAAACGCTTACCCAGGTTGGCGAGTACTGGATGTCGGACCCGCAGCGCGCGCTCGAGGCGCAGACGCGGTTGGTGTCGAACTACATCGGCCTGTGGAACAGCTCGCTGAAGCGGATGATGGGCGAATCCCCGGCACCCGCGGTCACTCCGGCTCCGCGCGACAAGCGCTTCGAGGACCCTGAGTGGAGCGAGAACCAGTTCTTTGACTTCGTGAAACAGCTCTATCTCATCACCACCCGCTGGGCCGAGGACCTCGTCAAGGACGCCGAGGGGCTCGACGAACATACCCGCCACAAGGCCGACTTCTACGTCAAGCAGATTGCCAATGCGCTGTCGCCGTCGAACTTCGTGCTGACCAATCCGGAGCTGCTGCGCGAGACGCTGTCACAGAACGGCGAGAACCTGGTCCGCGGACTGAAGCTGCTTGCCGAAGACATCAAGGCCGGCAAGGGCGAACTGCGGATCCGCCAGTCGGACCCGTCCAAGTTCAAGGTCGGCGAGAACCTGGCGCTGACGCCGGGAAAGGTGATCCGCCAGAACGACGTCTGCCAAGTGATCCAGTACGATCCGGCAACCGAGGAGGTGCTGAAGCGGCCGCTGCTCATCGTGCCGCCATGGATCAACAAGTTCTACATTCTCGACCTCAACCCGGAAAAGTCCTTCATCAAATGGGCGGTCGAGCAGGGCCACACAGTGTTCGTCATCTCCTGGGTCAACCCTGACGCGCGCCAGGCGAAGAAGAGCTTCGAGCACTACATGCGCGAGGGCATCCTCGAGGCGCTCACCATGATCAAGCGCTCTACGGGCGAGACCGAGGTCAACGCCATCGGCTATTGCGTCGGCGGCACGCTGCTGGCCGTGACCCTTGCCTACATGGCGGCAACCGGCGACGAACGCATCAAGAGCGCCACCTTCTTCACCACTCAGGTCGATTTCACGCACGCCGGCGACCTCAAGGTCTTCGTCGACGAGGAGCAGATCCGCACGCTGGAGCGGCGCATGGCGGAGAAGGGCTTTCTAGAAGGCTCCAAAATGGCCTCGGCCTTCAATATGCTGCGCGCCAACGACCTGATCTGGCCCTATGTGGTCAACAACTACCTCAAGGGGCGCGAGCCGTTCCCGTTCGACCTGCTCTACTGGAACTCCGATTCGACCCGGATGCCGGCGGCGAACCATTCCTATTACCTGCGCAACTGCTACCTGGAGAACCGGCTGACCCGGGGCGAGATGGAAATCGCCGGGGAAACCCTCGACCTAAAGAAGGTGACGATCCCGATCTACAATCTTGCCACCCGCGAGGACCACATCGCACCGCCGAAGTCGGTGTTCGTCGGCTCCCAGTTCTTCGGCGGGCCGGTGACCTATGTGCTGTCGGGCTCCGGCCATATTGCGGGGGTCGTCAATCCGCCCGCCAAGCAGAAATACCAGTACTGGACCGACGGACCGCCCGAGGGCAGCTTCGAGGACTGGCTGGCGCGGGCCGAGGAGCACCCCGGATCGTGGTGGCCGCATTGGGACCAGTGGATCCGCTCGATTGACAACCGCAGGGCCAAGGCGCGCAAGCCCGGCGCCCGCCGGGTCAAAGTGCTGGAGGATGCGCCCGGCAGCTATGTCAAACGCCGGGTCTGAGTTTCGCGGCGGCTCGCGGATTTGCCCATGACAACCCCTTGGCGAGAAAATCATATCGCTCCGGTAAGCTGCAGGTAGGTTTTCGCCCTATCGACCCGCCCCCCGCCGGCTTGGTATGATGATCCTCCGCCACCGCGACAGGCCCTGTCCGGAAGGACGTCCAAGCGGCGGCATGCCCTTCTAGCGTTCCAGGACCGACACGAGACGACGATGACCCGGCCCGCCGACCGCAAGGCCCCCCGCCCCTATCCAGCGCGGCCGTTCCACGTGCGCCCGCTCAACGCTGGCCGGCTGCCGCTGCTCGGCATGGATGCCGAGGTCTGGCGCCGGCACGCCAGCGGCTGGAGCGTCTGGACGCGGTTTGCGACGCTGCCGGTGTTCTTCCTGGCGATCTGGTCGCATCAGTGGCTCGGCTGGCTCGCCGCCTGCGGCCTGGTGGCGCTGGTCGTGGTCTGGCTCTGGCTCAACCCACGGATCTTCCCGGCGCCGAAGCGGTTTGACAGCTGGCATGCGCGCGCGACCTTCGGCGAGCGGATCTGGCTCAACCGGGCGATCGTGCCGATCCCGGCGGCGGAGGCGCGCCTTGCCCTGGCGCTGTCGCTCGTCACCGGCACCGGTTTCGTGCTCGGCACCTGGGGTGCAATCGAGAACGCATTGACGCCGACGGTAGCCGGCGGCGCGCTCACCTATGCCGGCAAGCTCGCCTTCCTCAACCGGATGGCCAGACTCTACGACCGTATGCGCGACGCTCACCCGGTGTACCGCTCATGGTCACGGATCCCCGACAACGACAATTCGGGACCGCTCGGCCGGCGCTCGGTGTCGTAGAACGGGCTGGAGCGCCCTCAACTTCTGCGCTTTGTCAGATAGATGTCGCGGCGCTTCAGACTTTCAGCCGGCCAGACCTCGGGCACGTCGTAATACTCCTCCGCCGCGCGCGCACCCTGCGGGATCGACACCCACGGAACCTTCGAGCGGGTGTAGATGTGAATATCCGGCGTGATGCTCCTGGCCTGATCGAGCGTGCCTGCGCGCACGAAGTGCACGGCGTCCTTTGCTCCGTTGTAGTTGCTCCACATTGCCACCTTGCAGTGCGGACAGCGCCAGATCTTTTGCCCGCTGCCGCTTTCGGACGGCGTGAGCACCGCTTCCGGCGCGCCGGTGAAAATCTCCACCTCCTCCGCCTCGATCAGCACGTTGATGGCAAAGGCACTGCCGGTCTCGCGCTGGCAGTCTGTGCAATGACAGCAGTGGATGATGAGCGGCTGCCGGCGCAGGCCGTAGGTCACATGTCCGCAACCGCAGCGGCCGGTTAGCTGTTCCATCGGCTCTCTTCCCTCGCCATTGACGCCCTCAGCGTCCCCGCCGTTTTTCCGCCAGGAGTCCGATATAGGTCAGCGCCACGGTGGCGCCGGCGATCGCCGTGATGTCGGCGTGGTCGTAGGGCGGCGAGACTTCGACGACATCGCCGCCGACGAAATCGAGCTCCCCGAGTGCGCGCAGCACCCCCAGCGCCTCGCGCGAGCTCGGTCCGCCAGCCACCGGCGTGCCGGTTCCCGGCGCAAAAGCCGGGTCGAGGCAATCGATGTCAAACGTCATGTAGGCCGGCCCCTCCCCGACCCGGGCCTTGATCGCCTCCACGATCCCGGCTGCGCCGAGCTCGTCGAAGGCGGAGCCGTGCAGCACCTCGATGCCGCAGGTCTCGGGCGCATGGGTGCGGATGCCGACCTGGATCGAGCGGGCCGGGTCGATCAGCCCCTCGCGCACGGCCCGGCCGACGAAGGAGCCGTGGTCGATGCGGCTGCCGTCATCGGGCCAGGTGTCCTGATGGGCGTCGAACTGCACCAGCGCCAGCGACCCGTGGCGGGCGACATGGGCCCTGAGCAGCGGATAGGTGACGAAATGGTCGCCGCCGATCGAGAACAGGTGGCAGCCGGAGTCGAGGATTTCCGAGGCCTGGGTCTCGATGTAATTCGGCACGCCGGCAGGATCGCCATAGTCGAATCCGCAGTCGCCATAGTCGACCGCGGCAAGCACCTCCCAGGGGTCGAAGCCGAACGGGTATTGCGGGTCGCCATCGAAGATCGCCGAGGCGCGGCGCACCGCCTGCGGCCCGAAGCGGGCGCCGGGGCGGTTGGACACCGAGGCATCGAACGGAATTCCCCAGATGGCGAGATCGACCCCGGCAAGGTCGCGCGAGTAGCGCCGCCGCATGAACGACAGCGCTCCACCGTAGGTCGGCTCGCGCGAGCCACCGGTGAGGCTGGTACCGAGAAAGGCGTTGTCGGTCGGCCGCGGCTGCTTCGGGTTCATCGGACTGTCCTCCGGTTACCCGGAAGGGAGTAGCGCGATGGGCAGCTCGGGGCAATGTGGAGCGTTCGTCACCCACCGGCAGGCCCGCATCCACCGAGGCTCTGTCTTCGACGATGTCGACCCCTGTCCATCGCTCTCATCCCGCCTCCGCATCGGTATGGTTCATCGGTATGGTTTTTGTGGCACCGGGAAGAGCTATCATCGATTGCCAAACCATG
>CAYXAA010000007.1:62827-159318 GCA_964462985.1 uncultured Hyphomicrobiales bacterium
CATCGGTATGGTTTTTGTGGCACCGGGAAGAGCTATCATCGATTGCCAAACCATGATTGGCACCTCCAGATCTACAATTATTAGTTGCGATACTTGGTTCATTGCGACTGCCGGCAGTACTGCACGGCATGGTAGCAAGGTGCGCCAACACTCATCCCTTGCCCCGTCCCGCCGCCTGTGCTCGTCTAGCCCCGGCAGCGCCGTCCCGCCCGGGCCGATCGCGCGTCAATCGGGGCCTTGCGATACCCATGCAACTCAACCGCGAGATCGGGCTGGTCGGCCTGACCTTCGTCGCCGTCGGCGGCATAATTGGCTCGGGCTGGCTGTTCGCGCCGCTGCTCGCGGCCAAGGCGGCCGGACCGGCCGCGCTGATCGCCTGGGCGATCGGTGCCTTCGCCATGCTCTTGCTCGCCGTCACTTTCGCCGAAATCTCGGCCATGCTGCCGGTGCCGGGCGGCATCGCCGCCGTGCCGCAGTTCAGCCACGGCAACGTCGTCTCCATGGCCATGGGCTATACCGCCTGGATCGGCTACAACACGACGGCGCCGATAGAGGTCGAGGCGATGCTGAAATACCTCGCCCCTTATGCGAGTTGGCTCTATGACCAGCCCGGCACAGAGACGCTCTCCCCCGCCGGTGTCGCTACCGCCTTCTGTCTTCTTGCTCTCTTCGTCGTTCTCAACGCCTATGGCGTGCGCCTGTTCGCGGCGATCAACACGACCATTACCTGGGCCAAAATCGCGGTTCCGGCGCTGGTCGCCGTCGCGCTGATGGCGAGTTCCTTCCGGGTCGAGAACTTCACGACGCACGGATTTGCGCCACTCGGACTCGCCGGCATTCTCACCGCCGTCTCCTCCGGCGGCGTGATCTTCTCGATGATCGGCTTCCGTCACGCCATCGACCTTGCCGGCGAGGCAAAAAACCCGCGCTTCACCATTCCGGCGGCGCTGATCCTGTCGCTGGTGATCTGCTTTCTGGTCTACGGCGGACTGCAGCTCGCCTTCGTCGCTGCCCTGCCGCCTGAGGACATCGCCGGCGGCTGGCCGGCTCTCACCTTCTCGCACGATCTCGGCCCGCTCGGCGCCCTCGCCGCCGCCGCCGGGTTGCTCTGGCTCGTCAGCCTGATGAACGTCGCAGCCGTGGTCTCGCCTTTCGGCGGCGCACTGGTGGCCGTTGGCTCCAACGCGCGGCTGGCACTGGCGCTCTCGGCCAACGGCTTTCTGCCGAAGCGGTTTTCTGGCCTGTCCGCGAACGGCGTGCCGCTCGCCGCCCTCCTGCTCAACCTCATTGTTTCCGGCGCCTTCCTGTTCCTGCTGCCGTTCGAGGAGATCGTGGCCCTGAACGGGGCGGCAATCGTGCTCTCCTTCGTCGTCGGGCCGATCGCCGTCGTGGCGCTGCGACGCCTTGCGCCCGGCCAGCCACGCTCGTTCAAGGTGCCGTGGGTGCGGGTGACGGCGGCGGCCGCTTTCGTCGTCTCCACGCTGGTGATCTACTGGAGCGGTTTCGACACGATCTGGCGCCTGGGGATTGCACTCGTCGTCGGCCTCGGCTTCTTCCTTGTGCGCTTGCCGGCCATGAAGGACGTAACTCTCGACCTTGGCCAGGCGGTGTGGCTCCTTCCTTATCTCGCCGGCATCGGATTGATCTCGTTCCTCGGCACCTTCGGCGGCCGAGGCGTGATCCCGTTTGGCTGGGACCTGCTCGTGCTCATGGTCTTCGCCCTTGCTGTCTTCGAACTGGCGCTCAGAAATGCGCTCGCCCAGGCGCAATTCGACGCCCAGTTCGACCTGGTGCTGGCCGACCTCGGCATGAGCGGAGACATCTACCGGCGGCTGGAACTGTAGCGAGCCCGACGCCACACGGCACCGGCTGCACCGGCGCCATGCCGTTCCCGGCATCAAGGCGCGCGGAGCTTCATCGTGCTCTCCACCACCTGGCGCGGCCCCGCCCCTAGGTCACGCCGCCAGCCGGGTCAGAACTTTGTCGAAGCGTTCCAGCGCCCAGTCGACCTCATCGCGTCTGATGACGAGCGGCGGGGCGATGCGGATGGTGTGGTCGTGGGTATCCTTGGCCAGGATCCCCTCCTCGCGCAGCGCCTCGCAGTAGCGCCTCGCGCCGCCGGCCTCGGGATGGAGCTCGACAGCGAGCATCAGGCCACGGCCGCGGACCTCGCGCACGGCGTTGGAGCGGATGTCGGAAAGGCCCTTCCTGAAATAGTCGCCCTGCCGGGCGGCGTTCTCGATCATGCCCTCCTCGGTTAGCACGCGGAGTGCGGCACGGGCGACGGCGCAGGCAAGCGGGTTGCCGCCAAAGGTCGAGCCGTGCTGGCCCGGTTTCAGCACGCCAAGCACCTCGGAGTTGGAGAGCACGGCCGAGACCGGGTAGAAGCCGCCAGAGAGCGCCTTTCCGACCAGGGTGACGTCGGCCTCAATGCCCTCGTGCTCCTCGGCGAGCAGCTTGCCCGTGCGGCCAAGCCCGGTCTGGATCTCGTCAAGGATCAGCGTGACGTTCTTCCTCGTGCAGAGCTCACGCACCGCCGGGAAATAGCCCGCCGGCGGGATCACCACTCCGGCTTCGCCCTGGATCGGCTCGACCAGGAAGGCGACGGTTTTGTCGGTGATGGCCTCCTCGAGCGCGGCCAAATCGCCGAACGGCACCACCTTGAAGCCCGGCGCGAACGGCCCGAAGCCCTCGCGGGCGACCGGATCGGTCGAGAACCCGACGATGCCGATGGTGCGGCCGTGGAAATTGTCGGCGCAGACGATGATCTCGGCTTGGTCCTTCGGCACGCCGCGGACCTCGTAGCCCCATTTGCGCACCGCCTTGATCGCGGTCTCCACCGCCTCGGCGCCGGAGTTCATCGGCAGCACCTTGTGCGAGCCGGTGAGCGCGGCGATCTCCTCGTAGAACAGCGCGAGCTGGTCGTTGCGGAAGGCGCGCGAGGTGAGCGTCAGCTTCGCCGCCTGTTCGACCATCGCCTTGAAGATCTTTGGATGGCAATGCCCCTGATTGACGGCGGAATAGGCTGACAGGCAATCGAGATAGCGCCGGCCCTCGACGTCCCACACCCAGATGCCCTCGCCGCGATCGAGCACCACGTCGAGCGGCTGGTAGTTGTGGGCGCCAAGCCGGTGTTCGGCCTCGATATAATCGCTGGGTATGCGGCTCATCAGACTGGTCTCCCGATACTCACGCGAACGACTGGGTCGGCCGGTCCATGACCTGTTGGCCGAACAGGCTGGCGACGAGATCGGCCATCACCACGGCGCTGCGGCCGCGCTCGTCGAGGAAGGGATTGAGCTCGACCACGTCGAGGGAGACGACGCGGCCGAAATCCGACAGCATCTCCATGACGAGATGCGCCTCGCGGTAGGAGGCACCGCCCGGCACCGTGGTGCCGACCCCGGGCGCCACCGTCGGGTCGAGGAAATCGACGTCGAGCGAGACGTGGAGCACGCCATCGACGGCGTCGATCTGGTCAAGGAAGCGGCGCATCAGCACCGAGACGCCGTGCTCGTCAATCTGGCGCATGTCGAACACCTGGACCTTGCGACGCCTGAGCAGCGCGCGCTCCTGCGGGTCGATCGAGCGGGCACCGAAGATGCACATCCGCTTTGGATCGACAGCGACGGTGGGCTCGGCGCCGAACACCGGGTGGAGCTCCGGTTCTCCGGCCATCAGCGCCAGGGACATGCCGTGCAGGTTGCCAGATGGCGTGATCGCCGGCGTGTTGAAGTCGGCATGAGCATCAAGCCACAGCACGAACAGCGGCCGCCCCCGTTCGGACCAGTGCCGGGCGATGCCCATCAGTGAGCCCATCGACAGGCTGTGGTCGCCGCCGAGGAAGATCGGCAGCCGGCCGGAGCTGGCAATGTCATAGGAGCGGCGGGCGAGCGGTCGGACCCAGGAGGCCACGACCTCGGGCAGATGCGCCCGGCCGTCGAAGACGAGGCGGCCGATTTCGTCGAGCGGCTGCGGTGCAATATCACCGAGGTCCTCGACGGACCAGCCGAGCGCCTCGAGCCGTTCGGCCAGGCCCGCGACCCGCAGCGCCGCCGGTCCCATGATTGCGCCGCGCCGGCCGGTACCGGCCTCGATCGGCACGCCGATCAGCGTCAAAGCCGTCGCCATCGTTTCGCCCATCGTCCTGAAACCCTCAAGGATACGCCTGTCGACCGCACCGCGAAACCGTTGTCATGTTCTGCTTCCAAGGATGCAGACCGGAGGTGGTGACGCAAAGGCAGCATTCTGGCAATTTGAAAGAGCAGTTTTTTCAAAGTGAGAAGCCAAACTACCGAAACGAACAGGATGGACGATCTCGACCGCCGTCTCATCGCGCTGCTGCGCCACGACGCCCGCCTGCCGGTGGCCTCGCTGGCGGCCCATCTGGGCGTGTCGCGGGCGACGGTGCGCGGCCGGATCGACCGCTTGATGGCCACGGGCATCATCCAGGGCTTTACCGTGCGTCTGCGGGAGGACGCGGCCGAGAACCGTGTGCGGGCGGTGATGATGATCGAGGTCGAGGGCCACCGCACCGAGGCGGTGCTGCGCCGCCTCGCCGGCTTTCCGGAGGTGCGCGCGCTGCATTCGACCAATGGCCGCTGGGACGTGGTGGCGGAGTTGGAGACCGACACTCTCCAGAGTTTTGATCGCTTGCTTTCGGAAATCCGCCTGCTCGATGGCATCGCGGCCTCGGAGACCAGCATCTTGCTGGCGTCACGCAAGGAATGAACGCCGCGGCCGGTGGGTTGGAGAGCCAGGGTTGAATTCCGGAACGAGCGGTCCATATTTTGTGGCATGACGAGCGCAGCGACAAAGCCACAGCCCGGTCCCGGACGCCCCCGCGGCTTCGACGAAGCCGAGGTGCTTCACGCCGCGCTGGAGCTGTTCTGGCGCCAGGGCTACGAGGCGACGTCGCTCGACGAGCTGACGGCGGCGATGGGCATCAGCCGGTCGAGTTTCTATGCCACCTTCGGCTCCAAGCACGGCGTGCTGGTCGCAGCCATGACGTGCTATTCCGACGCGGCGCTTGCGGCCCTTGCCAAGCTGGCCCGCGGCGATGCGGCGGACGCGGTGCCGGCGATGCTGAAGTCGCTGGCGAACCCGAAGGGCGGCCCCAAGGGCTGCTTGCTCGTCAACTGCATCACCGAGCTTGCGCCGCATTGTCCTGACGTCGCGGCGCTCGGGCGCAGGCACTTTGCGAAGATCGTGGAGCTTTTCGCCGGCGTGCTCTCGCCCGATGATCCGGCACGGGCCCTCGATCGGGCACGGGCACTGACCGCCCTCGCCCTCGGCACCGTGACCCTGCGCAAGTCCGGCACGCCGCCGGAGCAGATCGACGCGGCGCTTGACGAGGCCCGCGTTCTTCTCACCAACCCGATCTGACCTTCCACCCCTGCCCGCGTTTTCATGGGCATTTTTGGAACAGACAGTCCAAAACTTAGGCAACCAGGAGCATTCGATGACCAAGCCAAAGCTGTTCACACCCGTCCGCGCCGGCGCGCTGGAGCTTGCCAACCGCGTCGTCATGGCGCCGCTGACGCGCAACCGCGCCCGGGCCGAAGACGACGCGCCGTACGAGATCCACGCCGACTACTATGCCCAGCGTGCCGGCGCCGGCCTTATCATCACCGAGGGCTCGCAGATCAGCCCGGAGGGCAAGGGTTACGCCTGGACGCCCGGCATCTACAGCGATGCCCAGATCGCCGGCTGGAGGGCGGTGACCGACGCCGTCCACGCCAAGGGCGGCAAGATCGTCATCCAGCTCTGGCATGTCGGCCGTGTGTCGCACACCTCGTTGCAGCCGGGAGGTCAGGCGCCTGTGGCCCCGTCCGCGATCGGCGCGGCAGCGAGAACCTTCGACGGCACTGGCTTCGTCGAGACCTCGGTACCCCGCGCGCTTGAGCTGGCCGAAATCCCGCGGCTAATCGCCGACTTCCGCAAGGCGGCAGAGAACGCCAAGGCCGCCGGCTTCGACGGCGTCGAGCTGCACGCCGCCAACGGATATCTGCTCAACCAGTTCCTGTGCGACGGCTCGAACACGCGCACCGATGCGTATGGCGGCTCAGTCGAGAACCGGGTGCGGCTGCTCGGCGAAGTGCTCGAGGCGCTGACCGACGTCTGGGGTGCCGATCGCGTCGGTGTACGACTCAGCCCGTTTGCAAACGCCAATGGCGTGTCCGACAGCGACCCGATGGCGACCTTCGGCCATGCGATCGACGTCCTGAACCGGTTCGGGCTCGCCTATCTGCACATGGTGGAAGGCCAGACCGGCGGCTCGCGCGACTTGCCCGAGGGCTGGAGCATCGACGCGCTGCGCCGGCGATTCGACGGCGTTTATATCGCCAACAACGGATACGACCGCGAGATGGCGATCGAGGCCGTCGAATCCGACAAAGCCGACCTCGTCGCCTTCGGCAAGCTCTACATCGCCAACCCGGACCTCGCTCTCAGGTTGGAGAAGGGTGCCCCGCTCAACGAGCCTGACCGCGCCACCTTCTACGGCGGAGGCCGCGAGGGCTACACTGACTACCCGTTCCTGGAAGAGGCGGTGGCCTGACGCAAGCTTCGGGTGGACGGCGGCGCGAAGGAGAGAGCGTTCAAAGCCGCCCTTCTCCGTCGCCGTCTCTCGGCCAATCCGGCCTCGGCGTCGTCCGACCGGACGATGACGATGAAGCGTTAGCCGGAAACAAGAAAGGGCCGCGGAATGCCGCGGCCCTTTGGCATGGGTAAGCTCCGTGAACCGGATCAGCGCTTGGAGAACTGGAAGCTCCGGCGCGCCTTGCGCTTGCCGTATTTCTTGCGCTCGACCACGCGGCTGTCGCGGGTCAGGAAGCCTTCCTTCTTGAGCACGCCGCGCAGCTCCGGCTCGTAGTAGGTCAGGGCCTTGGAGATGCCGTGGCGCAGCGCACCGGCCTGACCCGACAGGCCGCCGCCAGAGACGGTGGCATCGATATCGTACTGGCCGTCGCGGTTGGTCAGGAAGATCGGCTGGCGCAGGATCATCTGCAGGACCGGGCGGGCGAAATAGTCCACGTAGTCCTTCTTGTTGACGGTGATCTTGCCGGTACCGGGACGGATCCAGACGCGGGCGATCGCGTCTTTGCGCTTGCCGGTGGCATAGGCGCGACCATGGGCGTCAAGCTTCTGGACGTGGACCGGAGCCTCGGGCGCAGACGGCGCGACGACGCTGCCGAGGTCTTCAAGGGACTGCAGCTCGGCCATGATCAAGCCCTCCGAGCGTTCTTGGCATTCATCGCCTTGACGTCGACGACGGTCGGCGCCTGGGCTTCATGCGGGTGGGTGGAACCGGCATAGATCCGGAGATTCTTGAGCTGGCGGCGGGTCAGCGGGCCGCCCGGCATCATGCGCTCGACGGCCTTCTCCAGCACGCGCTCGGGGAATCGGCCCTCGATGATCTGGCGCGCGGTGCGCTCCTTGATGCCGCCCGGATAGCCGGTGTGCCAGTAGTACTTCTTGTTCTCGTACTTGCGGCCGGTGAGCACCACCTTGTCCGCGTTGACGACGATCACGTTGTCGCCGCAGTCGACATGAGGCGTAAAGGTCGCCTTGGTCTTGCCGCGCAGAGTCTTGGCAATGAAGGCGGCGAGCCGCCCGACCACCATCCCCTCAGCGTCGATCAAGATCCACTTCTTGTCGACCTCGGCCGGCTTGGCATTGTAGGTCTTCATGGTTTCGATCCGTCGTTGGTTCACCCGGCCGGGCAAAAATCGCCAACCGGTCAAGGACTTGAAGCACAAAACGCTCGGCCGGCGCGGCGGCCGACGGCTTCATGCTCCAATACACGAGACCCGCGCGCGACGACGTCGCCCGGCGCGATCCCGATCCGGCGCCGGTCATACGGGCAACGCGGCGCGCCGTCAAGTGCGAAGTTCTGGATACCGTCGGAAATTAGACTGATATTACAGAGCGCTAACAAAGCGGTATTATAATACCACAAAACTGGACGATATCAGGGCATCACGCCGACGCCCTTGTTTTCGCCTCCCGTCCAGGCAAGCAGCAGGAAGCCCACGATCGGAATGAAGATGTCGGTCCAGAAGATGACGCCGGCATTGCCAGGCGCGAAGTTGCCGGCCGTAACCATCTGGTAGACGTGGCCACCGGCCGCACCCCAGAGGAAGCAGGCAGGCCCGACGATCGCGGCGATCCTCAGACCCCGCGAACCCTTGAAGGCGAGGAAGCCGATCGCAGCAAACCCGAGACTGGCAAAGCCGACCTCGGCCTGGAACGGGCTGTTCTCCCAGCCGATGAAGCGCGCCGCCATGTCGCCGAAGAAGACGTGCATGACGAAATTGTAGAGAAAGCTGAAGCCGATCGAGAACAGCAGGAACTGCGAGAACAGCGCTTCGGCCACCTCCCCGGCGAGGATCGGACGCTCGTTGACGGCAATGACGATCGCTGCGCCGATCAGGCCGAGGATGAAGAAGGTCAGGGTGAAGTTGGAGAGGATAAGGCGGATCAGGTCGGACATGGCGCGATCTTCCGAAGGTGTGGGCCGGCCTAGCGAGGCGGGATCGAATAGGTCGCGGTGGCGTGCGCCACCAGATCGTCGTGGCCGGCGCCGGTGATGCCGCATTCGGTCACGGCAAGCCGCTTGCCAAGCTTGAGGAGGGAGCAGGTCGCGACCACGTCGCCGGGCTCGGGCTTGCGCAGGAAGTTGATGTTGAGATTCGTGGTGACCGCGAGTGCGACCGGGCCGATATGGCCGAGAATCACCACATAGGCAGCAAGGTCGGCAAGCGTCATCAAGCTCGGGCCGGAGACCGTACCGCCAGGACGCAAGTGCCGGTCGGTGGCGGAAAGCCGCATCACGGCCGTGCCTGGCGCAATGCGCTCGAAGCGGTAAACGGAACCGTCGGCGTGGATCTGCGGGAATTCGCGGTCGAGGAAGGTCGAGATCTCCTCGATGGTCATGACCGGCTGCAGCAAGGCCCCCTCCTCCCGGTTGAATGCCGGATAGTGGTAGCGGGCGAAACCGGGAGCGACAAGGGGCCGGCCTCCCGGCCGTGGCTTTCACGCACCGCCCACTCCACTATAAAGAGGAAAGTCAACCAACACCGAGGAAGCGCCATGGTCCTTGCCGCCGTCGAAGACACCCCGATCCCGCCGCTCGGCGAACGGCGGGACGGACCGGTGCTGACGCTGACGATGCAGCGGCCTCAGCGGCTGAACTCGCTGTCGGAGGAGATGATGGCCGCGCTGCACGGCGCGCTCGACGGAGCCAAGACCGATGACAGGGTGCGTGTCATCGTGCTGCGTGCCGAGGGCAAGGTGTTCTGCGCCGGCCACGACCTCAAGGAGATGACGGCGGCGCGCGCGAACCCGGACCGCGGGCGGGCGTACTACACCGACGTGATGGGCCGCTGCGCGCATCTGATGCAGACGATCGTGCGCCACCCCAAGCCGGTGATCGCGGTCGTTGAGGGCCTGGCAACGGCCGCCGGCCTGCAACTCGTCGCCTCCTGCGACCTGGCGATCGCGACGGATACGGCGAGCTTCTGCACGCCGGGCGTCAACATCGGTCTGTTCTGCTCGACCCCGATGGTGGCGCTGTCGCGCAACGTCGCGCGCAAGCAGGCGATGGAGATGCTGCTCACCGGCGAGACCATCGACGCCTCGACCGCCAAGGACTTCGGCCTGATCAACCGCATCGTGCCGAGGGACTATCTCGATCAGGTGGTGAAGAAATACGCCGAGACCATCGCCGCCAAGTCGCCGCTGACGGTGAAGATCGGCAAGGAGGCGTTCTACCGCCAGCAGGAGATGGGCTTGTCCGAAGCCTATGACTACTGTGCCGCTGTGATGGTCGAGAACATGCTGGCGCGGGATGCCGAGGAAGGGATTGGCGCGTTCCTGGAGAAGCGCCAGCCGCAGTGGGAGGGACGGTGACCCCGAGGTCATCATGTTCCGTTAGGCTGGCGCTTGGTCATACCGGACGCTCGCAAATGTCCTTCGCAGCCCGGCTTGGCGCGGTCCCAAATTGCCGCCGAGCATTTCCTCCGTCAGAGTGCCTTCAAGATGAACCACGACGCCTACCCCGACGCCTACATCCGCTCAATTCTCGACGAGGTGAAGACGATCGCCATGGTCGGCGCGAGCGCCAACACCGTCAGGCCGTCCTATTTCGTGCTGAAGTACCTGTTGTCGAAGGGCTACAAGGTGATCCCGATCAACCCGGGGCTCGCCGGCAAGCAGATCCTCGGCCAGACGGTCTACGGCCGGCTTGCCGATGTTCCGGAGCCGATCGACATGGTCGACATCTTCCGCAATTCGGAAGCCGCAGGTGCCATTGTCGACGAGGCGCTGGAGCTTGAGCCGAAGCCAAAGGCGATCTGGATGCAACTCACCGTGCGCAACGATGAGGCGGCGGTGCGGGCAGAAGCCGCGGGCGTCAAGGTGGTGATGAACCGCTGCCCCAAGATCGAATACGGCAGGCTCTCCGGCGAGATCGGCTGGACCGGGGTCAACTCGCGCCGGCTGTCATCGAGGCGGCCTGCGCTGAAGGCGGGGTACCAGCACCGCGGCCTGCAGGCGGCGCCTGGAAAGACCGACTCCTGAGCGGGCGGCGGAGGCCCGCGGGGACGCTTCGGCGGGAAAACCCCGCCCGGGCGGAATCGGCTTTGACGCTGCGATCGATTGGTTCTACCAACGGGCGGAGCGAACAAGCGGAGGAGTTTCATGAGCGACCGCATTCCCGGCTTCTCGACACTGGCGATCCATGCCGGTGCCCAGCCCGATCCCTCGACCGGCGCGCGGGTGACGCCGATCTATCAGACGACCTCGTTCGTGTTCGACGACGTCGACCACGCCGCCTCGCTGTTCGGCCTGCAGGCCTTCGGCAACATCTACACCCGCATCACCAATCCGACCACGGCGGTGCTGGAGGAGCGGGTCGCCGCGCTCGAGGGTGGAACGGCGGCGCTTGCGGTCGCATCCGGCCACGCCGCGCAGTTTCTCGCGTTCCATACGCTGCTGACGCCAGGTGACAACATCGTTGCCGGCAACAAGCTCTACGGCGGCTCGATCAACCAGCTCAACCACTCGTTCAAGAATTTCGGCTGGGAGGTTCGCTGGGCCGAAAGCACCGATCCGGCAAGCTTCGAGGACAAGATCGACGACCGGACCCGGGCGATCTTCATCGAGAGCCTGGCCAACCCCGGCGGCATCATCGTCGACATCGAGGCAATCGCGGCCCACGCGCGTCGTCACAATGTGCCGCTCATCGTCGATAACACCCTGGCGAGTCCCTACCTGTGCCGGCCGCTCGAGCATGGCGCTGACATCGTGGTGCACTCGCTCACCAAGTTCATGGGCGGACACGGCAATTCCATGGGCGGCGTCATCGTCGACGGCGGCTCCTACGATTGGTCGGCGACCGAGAACTACCCGATGCTGTCAAAACCGCGGCCCGAGTACCACGGCATGGTGCTGCACGAGACCTTCGGCAACTTCGCCTTCGCCATCGCCTGCCGCGTGCTCGGCCTGCGCGATCTCGGGCCGGCGCTGTCTCCGATGAACGCCTTTCTGCTCCTCAACGGCATCGAAACCCTGCCGCTGCGGATGCAGCGCCATTGCGACAATGCACTGAAGGTGGCGCTTTATCTCTCCGGCCATCCGAAGGTCGAGTGGGTGTCCTATGCAGGCCTGCCGGAGGACCCGCACCACGCGCTGCAGCAGAAATACATGCCAAGGGGCGCGGGCGCGGTGCTGACCTTCGGCGTCAAGGGCGGCTATGATGCCGGTGTCGCGCTGGTGTCGTCGGTCGAGTTGTTCTCGCATCTCGCCAACATTGGCGATACCCGGTCACTGATCATCCACCCGGCCTCCACCACCCATCGCCAGCTCTCGGACGAGCAGAAGACGGCGGCCGGCGCCGGACCAGAGGTGGTGCGGCTTTCCGTCGGACTGGAGGATCCGGAGGACATCATCGCCGATCTGGAGCAGGCGCTCGCGGCGATCGAAAGCTGAGGCGAGGCTGGGCCGCCACGTCAGGCGGCCCGCCGGCTCCGCACTAAAAATTCCACCGCCAGCATCAGCACCACCAGAGCGAAACCTTGGTGCGTGAGCGCGGCGTCAAACCGGACCTGGGTCAAAAGCGCGGCAACGCCGAGGGCGGCCTGGACGAGGACAGCGACCGCAACATAGGCCGCAATCCGGCGCACGGAGGCCGGGGCGGCAAAGGCGACCACGGCCGCGACGGCGATGAGCGCATAGGCCGTCATGCGGTGCTGGAACTGGACCGTCATGGCATTCTCGAACAGGTTGACCCAGGCCGGCTGCATGATCAGCAGGCCATCCGGAACGAATTGGCCGTCCATCAGCGGCCAGGTGTTGTAGCCCATGCCGGCGTCGAGACCGGCGACGAGGCCGCCGAGGAAGATCTGCACGAATACGAGGAGGAGCAACAGCCAAGCAGCCCCGATGAACTGCCCCCTGCCCCCGGCTCTCAGGCTTTCCTCGCCGGCGGCCTGCTTGAGCACCCGCGCGATCCAGAACAGGTAGGCGAGGATTACGCAGGCAAGCGTGAGGTGGATGGCAAGTCGATACTGGCTGACGTCGACCCGGTCGACGAGGCCGGAGGTCACCATCCACCAGCCGATCGCGCCCTGCAGTCCGCCGAGCACGAAGCCGGCCGCGAGCCGTGGCTTCAGCCAGGGTTCCACCCGCCCACGCGCCCAGAACCAGGCGAGCGGCAGGAAATAGGCCAGCCCGATCACCCGGCCGAGCAGCCGGTGCCCCCATTCCCACCAGAAGATCGTCTTGAACTCGTCAAGCGTCATGCCCTTGTTGATGACTTGGTACTCGGGGATCTGGCGGTACTTGTCGAACTCCTCTTGCCAGTCGGCGGCGGTGAGCGGCGGGATCACGCCGTGGATCGGCTTCCACTCGGTAATGGAAAGGCCCGAGTCGGTGAGCCGCGTCGCGCCACCGACCAGCACCATGGCAACGATCAGCGCCGTGACGACGTAGAGCCAAAGGCGGATGGCGCGGCGGTCTCGCGCACGCATCGACGCTGCAGCTGTTGCGCTGCCTGCGCCCTCCGCTCCTGCGATCTCAAGCGTCATCACGTTCCTCGTATTTATGGACAGTGGCGGCATAGCCTGCCTCGCCGACCCGGTCATCGCCGCATGAGCCGGCGTGTGGCCGCTGACGAACCACACCATGGACATCTATCGTGCCCCGTTATAGGTCAGCAGCTCGATTGACAACATCCGGCGCATGCCTCCACCAGGCCCGTGCGGCCAAGGGTCGCGCTGCAACAGGAGATGCCATGCCTCCCCGCCTGAAGAAATTCATCGGCATGGTCATGCTGGTCGGCTTCGTCATTGTCTACGCCTTCACAGCCATGGTGATCGGAGACATGACGCTGCAGACTGCCGCCCAGCCGGTGCGGCTGCTCTATTACGCCATTGCGGGAGTCGTCTGGGTGATACCGGCGGGCGCCATCATCTGGTGGATGCAGCGACCTTGACCGCCGTCAGCCACGCTGCCTTCGGGACATTTCCCCTGACAGCAGGCTGAACCGGCCGTGCGGCCGCAAGCCTATCCGATCGGAGAGGCCGCGCGCCCAATTGTAGATCGGGAACGGGGCGCCGGTGAGATACTGCCCGACGTAGGTCGCGTGCTGGAAATGCCCGTTCAGCGACACACGCGGCAGGGCCAGCCGTTCCCTCTGTTGGCCGCGGAACAGCACACCCGGGCGCGTTGTGACCGCGCAGTCAAAGCCGAATCCTCCGAGCACTTCCACCGTACGACGGTCGACTGCCGCTTCGTAGCCATAGGGATAGGCAAAGTGCTGCGGCCGGATACCGAGCTCGGCTTCGAGCCGCTTCAGTCCCATTTGGACGTCGGCCGCCATGTCTTCGCGGCTCAGCCGCGCCAGCGCAAAGTGATCATGCGTATGGGCGCCGATCGACACCAGTGGATCGGCGACCAGCCGCCGCAGGTCATCCCAGCTCAGGGTCAGCTCATCGGCAAGCGCAGCCAGATCGAGTCCATGCGCTGCCGCCATGCGGCGGATCTCGAGGCGTTGCGCGGCTTCGCTCATATCCTGGGACAACCAGGCCCGCGCCCGGCAATAGGCCGCACATTTTTCCTCGGCGGTCGAAGCCGGCAGCCGTTCCATACGTGCGCCAAGCGGGATCTCGACCTGATCGGCGGCGGCGACAATCCGCTCCAGCGCGATCCACCACAGCTCGGAGCTCCTGTCGACGAAGCCTGTGGTGACGAAGATGGTGAACGGCACGCCGTTTCGCTTCAGCACGGGATAGGCGTAATCGAGATTGTCGCGATACCCGTCGTCGAGGGTCAGAACGGCGAACCGCCCGGCAGCGCCGCCGTCGTCGAGGCGGCGCATCGCCTCGGCGAGCGAGACGAACTCGAGCCCGGCGGCGCGGACCTGACGGATGGTCGCGTCCAGGAACTCCGGGGTCACTTCCAGATGCGCGTTGGGGGCAAATCCGGTGTCCGGTGCGGCCGGCCGGACGCTGTGCAGGGTGAATACCAATCCGTCCCCGCTGGTCCAAGGCGCGACGATCCGCCCGAGCCCGCTCATGGCGAGCGCCCGGAGACCGCCGGACAGGAGGACCTTACGGATATTCATCGATTGCAGCACCCCCGCCGCGGACCTATCGACAATCAGTCATGCTACCCACGCATTCTTTAGAACTTGTTGCTATGAAAAGCGCCCCGCGTCGGTTGCGGTGAATAATCTCAGGCCGCATTCCGGCGCCGCCATTGTTCATGTCGGGCATGAAGATTGTGCTCCAAAGCTTTGAGGTAGAAATACTTTGGACGGAAGGCGTGATTGATCGCTCGCCTATCGGGAACGGCTGAGACCATGTCAGCCGAAGACGGACGCCATGCCGCAGCTGATTTGACCGGCACTTTCACCGCAACCCCGCTTGCCCGCACCGATGACAGCCTGCGGATCGACATGTTCGAGACGATCGAGGCCGCGGCACCGGTATGGCGCGCGCTCGAGAGGGAAGCCGACGGCTGCCTCTACAACACCTTCGACTGGCTATCGGCCTGGCAGAAGCACGTCGGCGAACCGGTCGGCGTGCACCCGCTCATCATCGTCGGCTCCCGTGAAGGCAGGCCGGATCTGCTGCTTCCGCTCGGTGTTAGGCGGCGCGGCCCGCTCACGATTGCCCGTGTTCTGGGTGACTGCCACGGCAATCAGAACACCGGGCTGACGCGGCGCGGCGTGCGGCGGCCGGATGGTCGCACCCTGTGCGATATGCTGACCGAGGCTGCCCGGAAGGCGCAGATCGACGTTCTTGACCTGCGCCACCTGTCTGCCGGCGGGGTGTTTGACGGCAGGGCCGTGCCGCCCGTCGCTCCGAGCCCGAGCCCGATCTTCAACCTCCCGCTTCAAAGCGATTTCGATGCTCTCTTCCGCGCGCGGCGCGGCAAGGACGCGCGCAAGAAGCTGCGCAGCAAGGAGCGCAAGCTCGCGGAATCCGGTGCGATCGCCGTGGTCACCGCAACGGATGAGGCGACCGCCCGTGCCTTGCTCGATACGCTGATCCGGCAGCGCTCGGACCGTGCAGCCGCCACCGGAATTCCGACGGCGTTTGATGACCCTGCCGTGCGCGCGTTCCTGACCGACAGGCTGGTGCGAGCCACCCTGGCCGGCGACACCGCCTTCACCATTCACGCGCTCGAGGTCGGCGGCATCGTGCGCGCCACCTATGTCGGCGGGCTGCGCGACGGCCGCTACTACGCCTATTCGAACAGCATCGCGGACGACGAGCTCAGCAGCCTCAGTCCGGGCGACATCCTCCTCAAACACCTCATCGAACGGATGTGTGATGCCGGTGCGACCTGCTTCGATTTTGGTCTCGGCGCGGAACGCTACAAGGTCGCCTGGGCCGACCCGGAGCCATTGTTCGACCTAACGCTTCCTGTTTCGGCCAGGGGTCATGCCGCGGCTGCAGCCATCCGCCTTGCGCGCTCGGCCAAGCGGACGATCAGGTCGTCGCCGCGGCTGTGGTCGCTGGTCCGCCGCCTGCGGCGCCTTCGGGCCGGCGCTGGAACAAGCGGTTAAGAAAACGCGCCCCCGTCGCAGCCTCACGCCGCCATGTCGCCGCGGGCCCGACCGCTGGCATCGTTGGCGCCGACACGCTCGACCACGACAGGCGCGCCGGTGTGTTCCTCGAGCATGCGCAGGGCCTGTTCCAGTTCCGGGCCGGCCGGCGAGCCGCCGGTCGCCACCACGACACGGTCGGCCATTGCAAGGATCTGGGCGCTGATCAGAGAATCGTCGATCAGGCCGAGATCGAAGAACACCTGGTCGTAGGTGTGGTCGATCGCCGCCATGACCATCTCGAACCGAGCGTTGGTCGATAATTCGTCGTCGAGCAGCCGCCGGCCGGATTCAATAACGTGGGCGCGGGAGGCGGAATCCCGGTAAATGACGCCCGTGAAGGAAGCGGTGCCGTCAAGCAATTCGCCAAAGCCGGGCACGGCATCAGGGTCGGCAAGGTCGGGACGGACCTCAAGGAACAGCGGCAGGATGCCGCTGTCGGCCGCCTGACGCACGAGACGGAACGCCACCTCCTGGGCCGCTTCGTCGCTGTCGACGCTGAGCACCGCGACACGGCGCGGCCGCTCATCCTGCTCGGCTGGGCGGGCGGCAGCGGCCGCTGCTGCGGACGCCGGTGCGGGATCCTGGACCGCGTGGGATGCCGCTGCCTCATGCTTACCATGTTGCGCCGACGGTGCCGCAGCTTGGGCATCATCAACGCTCGCTTCCTCGTCGGAGACCGGCGGAGCTTCGGCAGCAGGCCTGTCACTCTCACCGCCGGCAACAACCGGGGCCGGGGGTTCGGCATAGGTCACCCTCTGCAGCGCGTTACCGGACAGGAACTGACCAAGGATGACCCAGATCGTGCCGAGCAACAGGGTCGCGAGCGTCGCGATGGCGGTGATCGCTGCGATCTTCGGCGCATAGGGCTCCAGCGGCACGTTCGCGCGCGAGATCACACGGGCATCAACCGCCAGAAATTCGGCGTTGCGCCGCATATCCGCCTCGCGATAGCGGGCGAGCAGCTGGTCGAGTTGCGATGCCTTGGCGGCTGCTTCCCTCTCCAATTCGCGGAGCCGGACCTGATCCTCGTTGGACCGTGCCGCCGCGACCTTGAGCTCGTTCAGGCTGGCATTGAGCGCTTCGACCTGTTGCTGGGCGATCTTGGCATCGTTTTCGAGCCCGATCATGATCTTGCGGGCTTCTGCGCGGATCTGCCGGTCGAAATCCTCGAGCTGCGAGGTGAGCGCGCGGATCTGCGGATGGTTCGGCAGGAGCGTCGTCGACAATTCGGCAACCCGGGCCTGCAGCGCCACCTGGCGCTCACGCAGCCGCTGGATCAGCTGCGAGTTGAGCACGTCGCTCGCCGTCTCCAGCGAGCCGCCGGAGTTGAGCAGACTGCGGATCAGCCTTGCCTTGGCTTCCGCCTCGGACTGAGCTGCCCTGGCCTCGGACAGCTGGCTGCTGAGTTCGCCAAGCTGCTGCTGATTCAGCGTCTGATTGCCGGCACCGAGCAGAAGGTCCGCGCTGGCTCGGAAATCCTCGACCTTCTTCTGAGCAGCGGCCACCTCTTCGCGCAGCCGCTCGACCTGAGGCTCCAGCGCGGTGGCGGCGAATTCGGTCGATTGCCGCTTGGCAGCCGACTGCAGCGCCAGATATTCCTCGACGATGGTGTTGGCGACCGTCGCCGCAAGCTCCGGATCCTGCGAAGAGAATTCCACCGCGATGACCCGCGAGCCTTCGACCCGATAGACGTCGAGGTTGCGATAGAAAACCTTGAGCACCCGCTCTTCCGGCGAGGTACGGTCCGGATCGCGCATGACGCCGAGCCCGACCAGAAGATCGGATACGAGATCTCCGCCGCTGCGGGCCTTGAACTCGGGGATGGCGGCCAGATCGAGCCGCTTGGCGACGCGGCGCGCCAGATCGCCCGAAGTCAGGAGTTGGACCTGGCTGGCGACCCCCTCCTCGTCCAGCAGGGCGCGTTCCTCTTCGACACCGCGGACATCTCCCGGGTAGACCGAGCTCGAACTCTCGATCAGCACCTTGGCGACGCCGAGGTATTTCGCCGGCACGAACTGCAGGACGATGAAGGTGCCGATCATCACGGCAAAGGCGACCGGAAGCAGCCACCGCATGGCGGCCCGCAAGGCACGCAACAATGCGGCGAGGTCAATCTCGACCCGCTCGTCCGCAATCGGTGCATACGGCTGGCTCATCCCGGGCGACTCCACGCTCACGTCCAGCAAATCATCGGCTGTTAAGGTAAGCGGACGGTTAATTCCTGCCAGATGCGTGATTTAGCGGAAGGCGAACTTGCCAGCTTGCAAAAAACCCCCTGCGCGATTCACCCAAGGTTAACCACGTTGGCGGAAATTCTGGTCCGAGCAGAGCAGGAGCCTCGGATGCGTTTGCGCGTGATCATCGTCGTTGCCCTCGCCCTGGCGGTTTCCGCATGCGGCGGATACCGCCGGCCGCCGACGGCATTTCACGAGATCCTGACGCAGCCTTACCGGGTCGACACCAGCGACGCGCTTCGAGTGATCGTGTTCGGCCAGGAGGATCTGTCGAACACCTATACCGTCGATGCGGCGGGCTACATCGCAATGCCGCTGATCGGCAATGTTCCCGCCCGGGGATTGACGACGCAGGAGCTGTCTGCGCAGATCGAAAGTCGCCTGCGAAGCGGATATTTGCGCGATCCCGACGTTTCTGTCGAGGTCGAGACCTATCGTCCGATCTTCGTCATGGGCGAGGTGGCCAGCGCCGGCCAATATCCCTTCGTCGCCGGCATGACGGCGCAAAACGCCGTAGCCACCGCTGGCGGCTTTACCAGCCGCGGCGAGAAGGCGACCGTCGACATCACACGCCAGATCAATGGCGAGGTCATCAGCGGCCGGGTTCCCATTACCGACCCGATCCGCCCAGGCGACACCATCTACGTCCGCGAGCGCTTGTTCTGAAGTCCGGACATCTGCGCAATTAACCCAAGACTCACTGCTGCCCTGTATGGTGCATAATCGGCAAGACGGACGCAGAATGCCGTCCCGAGATCAGGCGTCGAATCAGGGAGTTCCCCGATGGCCACCGTGCCCCTGCGTATCGTGCACATCGTCCGTGCACCGATCGGCGGCATCTTTCGCCATATCTCGGACTTGGCGCTGGCGCAGACCCGGGCCGGTCACAAGGTCGGCGTGATCTGCGATTCCTCGACCGGCGGCGAGTTCGAGGATCGAGCCATTGCCCGACTGGCCCCGGAGCTCGAGTTCGGCGTCGCCCGCTTCCCGATGCGGCGCCAGATCACTGTCGGCGACATCCGCGCTGCCGTCGGCGTATTCGGGCACGTCCGGCGCATCGAGCCCGACGTGCTGCATGGACACGGCGCCAAGGGAGGCGTCTACGCCCGCAGCATCGGCACCGTGATGCGGGCCAGCGGCCACAGGGTGACCCGGATCTACTGTCCGCACGGCGGCAGCCTTCACTACGACCCAAAGCGACTCGACGGCCGAACCTATTTCGCTCTGGAGCGGCTGCAGCAGCGCTTCACCGACGGGCTGGTCTTCGTCTCGGACTATGAGTACGCCGCTTATGAATCGAAGGTCGCCCGGCCGCGGATTCCGACTCGCGTGGTCTACAACGGCCTCACACCGGAGGAGTTTGCCGAAGTCCAGCCCGACGACGACGCGGCCGACTTCCTGTTCATCGGCATGCTGCGCGATCTCAAGGGGCCGGACCTCTTCATCAAGGCCCTGCGCGAGCTGAAAGATTCCCACGGCCTGAGACCTACGGTGCTGATCGCCGGTGAGGGTTCCGACCGGCCGCGCTACGAGGCGATGATAGCCGAGTACGGCCTCGGCGCCCAGGTCACGTTCGTCGGCGTGGTGCCGGCCCGCGAGGCCTTCCGCCGCACCCGTTGCGTGGTGGTGCCCTCGCGGGCAGAGGCGATGCCTTACATCGTTCTGGAGACGGTTGCGGCCAAGGTACCCCTTATCGCGACCCGGGTCGGCGGCATTCCGGAGATCTTTGGGCGCTATGCGGACCATCTGGTCGAACCGGGGAATGTGAAAGCGCTGGCAACGGCGATGGCGGCGGCCTACCGTGACCGCGAAGCCTCCCGGCGTTTCGCCGCCAAGCTGCGGCAGTGCCTGGCCGAGACCTTCAACGTCGAACTGATGAGCGATCGCATCACCTCTCTTTACCAGGACATCCGCGGCAACGTCGAACGCGCAGCACCGACTCCGGCACCGTCGGCACAGCTCTCCTCCTCCGAGCTGCTCGCACAAAGTGGTCGTCGGTCTTCCAACAACACCTTTGACTGACCCCCGTGCGAGGCGGGGCACCATGACGGGTCAAGATCAGACAATGCGGCAGGCGAGCGCGGAATTCGAGGCGCCGGCAGACACCCGATCGAACGCTGGCGGTCCGCAGTCCGCCCCGCCGGATAGGGCCGGACTGTCCGAGCAGGCGCTGCAGATCGCCGACCAGTTGCGCTCGCGCACGATTTCGCCGCCCGTCCTGATCGGCACCGTGCGCAGCCTCGATGCGGCCGCCGTGATCCTGCTCGGACTGGCAACCCTTTATGTTCATGCCGACCCTGCCGCCGGCTTTCGCCCCATCCTGTTGCTGCCGATCGCGGCGGCCACGTTGCTGTCGGCAGCGTTCTTCCAGGCGGCCGACTGCTACCAGATTCCGGTGATGCGTACGGTGCTCGCACAAAGCGCCCGCATCACCGGCGGCTGGACCATGACCTTCGCCGTCTTCATGATCTTCGATGCCTTTGGCAACTACGGTTTCGACCTACCGCCGAACTGGTTCGTGAGCTGGTATGGCGCGACACTGCTCACGCTGCTGGCCTCCCGGCTCACCCTGTCGGCCTTCGCCCGGCGCTGGACCAGGGACGGCCGCCTGGAACGACGCGCCGTGATCGTCGGCGGCGGCGAGGCGGCGGCCGATCTCATCCACGAGATCGAGGCCCAGCCCGGCAACGGCATCCGGATCTGCGGCATCTTCGATGACCGCGGCGGCGAGCGCTCGCCTCCGGTGGTTGCCGGTTATCCCAAGCTCGGCACCGTGGCCGACCTCGTCGAATTCGGCCGCGTCGCCCGGATTGACATGCTGATCGTGACCATCCCGCTGCGAGCCGAGAAGCGACTGGCCCAGTTCATGAAGCAGCTCTGGGTGCTGCCGGTTGACATTCGTCTGTCTGCGCACACCGACAAGGTCACCTTCCGCGACCGCGCCTCGTCCTTCATCGGCACCGTGCCTTTTGTCGATGTCGTCTCGAAGCCGGTCGCAGACTGGGACGCCATCGCCAAGCGGCTGTTCGACATCGTCTTTGCCAGTGTCGCGCTGCTCGCCCTGTCGCCGATCATGCTGGCGACGGCCGTCGCGATCCGTCTCGACAGCAAGGGGCCGGTGCTTTTCCGCCAGAAGCGCTACGGCTTCAACAATGAGGTCATCGAGGTCCTGAAGTTCCGCTCGATGTACCACGAGATGGCCGATCCGCTGGCCCGGCGTGTGGTCACCAGGAACGATCCCAGGATCACGCGTGTCGGCCGCATCATCCGCAAAACCTCGATCGACGAGCTGCCGCAGCTTTTCAATGTGCTCGGCGGCTCGCTGTCGTTGGTCGGACCGCGGCCGCACGCTGTCAATGCCCATACCAACGAGCGGCTGTGGGAGCAGGTGGTCGACGGCTATTTCGCCCGCCACAAGGTCAAGCCGGGCGTTACCGGCTGGGCCCAGATCAACGGCTGGCGCGGCGAGGTCGACACGCCGGAGAAGATCCAGCGGCGGGTGGAATACGACGTATACTACATTGAGAACTGGTCGGTGCTGTTCGACCTCTACATCCTCCTGCGCACGCCCTTTGCGCTCTTCAACACGGAGAATGCCTATTGAGCCCGGCCGCCACCGGCGCCCTTCCCCGGCCTTTGGCCGGGCGGCCGCTGCTGCGGATCGACCGCCGCCGGCTGATGAGGGCGGCGCTGTGGCTGGCGGTGTTCCTCGGCGGCTTCGTCATTGAGGAGCCCGCGCCCTACGAGCTGTTCCTCGTTTTCCTGCTGGTGGTCTGGGCGCCGGTCGGCCTCAGGCTGCGACCGGCGTTCGGCCCGATGATCGTGCTCTACCTGCTGTTCATCACCGGCGGTCTCCTTGCCACCACGCAGGCGCGCGATTTCGGTGAAGCGCTGATGTACATCACCGTTACCGGCTTCCTGGCCGTGACGGCCATGTTCTTCGCTGCGGTGGTCGCCGCGGATCACACACGGGTCGACACCATCCGCAGCGCTGTGGTGGCGAGCGCGGTCATCGTCGCCGCCCTCGGCATTCTCGGCTATTTTCACGCCTTCCCCGGCGCCGAGGTCTTCACACTCTACGACCGCGCCAAGGGCACCTTCCAGGACCCGAATGTCTTCGGACCGTTCCTCGTGTTGCCCACGGCGCTGCTCTTGCGCGACATGCTGACGAAGCCGCTGCGCAGCGCTCTGTTGACGAGCCTGCCTCTGCTGATCCTGGTGTTCGGCGTCTTCCTGAGCTTCTCGCGCGCGGCCTGGGGCTTGCTCGTGCTGTCCGGCCTGTTGCTCTATCTCATCGTCTTCATCTGTGAGGCGCGACCAGCGCGGCGGCAGACGCTGCTGTTCCTTGCCGGCGTCGGGGTGATTGCAGCGGCCGTGCTGTTTGCAGTCGCATTGTCGTTCGATTCGATCTCCGCCATGTTTTTCGAGCGCGCCAAGCTGGTGCAGAGCTACGACGCCGCCCGCCTCGGCCGCTTCGCCCGCTACGCTCTCGGCTTCTCCATGGTGATGGATCATCCGCTCGGCCTGGGTCCGCTGGAGTTCCGCCATTATTTCCCGGAGGACGAACACAACACCTACATGAAGGCCTTCACCACCTACGGCTGGATCGGCGGACTGAGCTACATCGCCCTCGTCGGCTGGACGATCGCACGCCTGTTCCCGCTCGCGTTCCAGCCGCGGCCCTGGCAGGCCTTCGCGCAATGCGTCTTTGCCGTCCTTGTCGGTCATGCCCTGATTTCGGCGGTCATCGATACCGACCGCTGGCGGCATCTCTACCTGCTTTACGGCGTCGCCTGGGGCATGATCGCGCTCGAGGCCGGGGTCCGGGAGCGGATTCGGCGCCGAGCAGTTGCCGGAACGGCCAGCGCTCAGCCGCATCTGATTGTGCGCTGACGCTTGCTTCCTGCCGCAATCGGCGACCGCGGAGGTTCTGTTTCCGGGCCCCCTTTTCCTGTGCATGGCTGCGACGGCCTTATCCGCAAAGTTCTGTGAGGGCGACGGCGCGGCGGTGGCCATTGGCCCTTACTGCGCGCTTGCGCCGCGGGCCCGAAGCGGCTAGGTAGATGCGGTTCGCGGCCACGCGGCATCCGGCACCCGGCCGGCCTGCCCCCCAAGAGGCCGCGCGACGGACGGGCAGTAGCGCAGCCTGGTAGCGCACTTGACTGGGGGTCAAGGGGTCGTCGGTTCAAATCCGGCCTGCCCGACCAATTTCCTTTGAGAAATCAACGCTGAGTCTCAGAGAGTCAAGTGCTCCTTGGTCTAGCACTCCGCTGCCCTGGCCAGCGCTTCCTCGGCCCGCCGGTTGAGCCTATTGCCTGCCAGTTCGGCGGCCAGGGCCACCTTGTGGTGTACCTCGAGGCGGACACGGAACATCATCCTGTCCGAGAAAGGAATGCCCATTGATGTGGTTCTGCCGCCGTGTGTTGAGGTTCCCCCCAAGCATCGGCAGGCCGCAGTGTTCTTCGTTCGTGACGCATCGGGAAGGTCCGCCCGGCCACCGAAACCACAGCGTTGGACACGGGCGGCTGCCGGTAGTGGCGCCGCCGCCTGCACGGAGCCACCTGTCCGCTGGCGTTAATTGACCTGGAGGCGGGGCGACAACGAGACGCCCCTCACCGTGCCTGATCCAGGATCCGCTTGCACTCCAGCAGTTCGAACAGGGTCGCCTGCAGCCGACGGATATCATCCTTCGACAGCTGGCCGTCGCGGATCTCGTACTTGTCGCCGAGGAAGCGCTCCATGAAGCGGAAGCCCGAGCGGTGGCTGGCATCTCGCGCCGGCGCCTCGTCGGGCAGGACGCCGCGCGGCAGCGGCTCGTCCGGCGGCGGGACGAGTTCCGACGGCTGAGGACGTGAGATGGGGTCCGGTTCGCTGCGGACCGGACGCATCGGCGCAACGGTGACGGGTGCGCTGCGCGGTGCCGGTGGCGCCGGTGCGTGCTCGGCCGGCCCCGGCACGGCCTCGACCGGCTCCGGCTGCAGCGTCATGGTGTCGCCGCGCCACACCTGCATGACAAAGCGCACGCCCTGCTCCTTCAGGATGCGTTGCACGCCCTTGATGGTGTAGCCCTCGTCGTAGAGCAGATGACGGATGCCGCGCAGCAGGTCGACGTCGTCCGGCCGATAGTAACGCCGGCCGCCGCCGCGCTTCAGCGGCCGGATCTGGGCAAAGCGCGTCTCCCAGAACCGCAGGACGTGCTGCGGCAGATCGAGGTCTTCTGCGACCTCGCTGATCGTGCGAAAGGCATCGGGGCTCTTGTCCAAGGCTACCGCTCGACCTGCATGCTCTGGGCCGGCTCCGGAGGTCGTGCCGCAGTGGACCGGACCCGGACCCAATCGAGTTCATTGTACCTGAGCCGGTCATGTCCCGCGAGACAGGACCCGCCTCGACCGGCGATGCTTCGGTCGAACCTGACCGAAGATCTGAACTTGCTCGATTCCACGGCGGCCGATCAAGCTGCTTCAGGCCAAGTGGACCGGAGGCGGCCGCAGATCTGGGCCAGCGGCACAGCGCGCCTAGTCGCCACCATTGAGCAAGGCGTCGTTTATCCGCTGCTTCAGAACGTTCGACGGCTTGAAGACCATGACGCGCCGCGGCGAGATCGGCACTTCCTCGCCGGTTTTCGGATTGCGCCCTATCCGCTCGCCCTTGGAACGGACAACGAAGGATCCGAAGGACGACAGCTTCACCGTGTCCCCGGTTACGAGCGAGTCGGCGATCTCCGACAGAACCTTCTCGACCAGTTCCGCCGATTCTGTCCGCGACAGGCCAACCTTCTGGTAGACCGCTTCGCATAGATCCGCCCGAGTGACCGTCCTATTGCCCATGACTCCTCCTTGGCCGAAATCGTTGATCACGGCTGAAACGGGGGAACTTTCCGCAAACGATCGATACGGTATTGGCTCTGCTGGGGGCGGTCAACTACCGCGAGGCCGTAAAAGCCGAAATACGACCAATGGGCTAGCCCGGATCGCTCACCCTCCTGCGCCCGCGCCGCTTCACCAGCGCAACAGCGACGAGCCCCACGTGAAGCCGCCGCCCATGGCCTCCAGCATGACGGTATGGCCGCGCCGGATCCGCCCGTCCCGAACGGCAACATCGAGCGCGAGCGGGATGGAGGCCGCCGAGGTGTTGCCGTGCTGGTCGACGGTAACAACGACCTTCTCCGGCGCGATGCCGAGCTTTTTGGCGCTGGCGTCGATGATGCGCCGGTTGGCCTGATGGGGCACGAACCAGTCGAGCGTCTCGGCGGTGATGCCGGTGGCGTCGAACGCGTCCTCGATCACGTCGGTAATCATCGAGACCGCGTGCTTGAAGACCTCCCGCCCCTCCATGCGCAGATGGCCAACTGTGCCGGTCGAGGACGGGCCGCCGTCGACGTAGAGTTTCTCCTTGTGGCGACCGTCCGAACGCAGATGCGAGGTCAGGACGCCGCGGTCGGCCGCGGTGCCCTCGCCCTCGATCGTATCGACCACCACCGCACCGGCGCCATCCCCGAACAGCACGCAGGTTGCCCGGTCCTCCCAGTCGAGAATCCGCGAGAATGTCTCCGCGCCGATCACCAGCGCCCGCTTCGAGAGGCCGCTGCGCAGATACGCATCGGCCGTGGCAAGCGCATAGACGAAGCCCGTGCAGACGGCCTGGACATCAAAGGCGCAGCCGGTCGTAAGCCCAAGATCGGCCTGCACGGTGACAGCCGTCGCCGGAAACGTGTTGTCCGGCGTTGCCGTTGCCAGGATGATGAGATCGATGGTCGAGGCATCGACATCGGCCGCCTCGAGCGCCTTGCGCGCGGCGGCAAGCGCCATATCCGACGTCTTTTCGCCCTCGGCGGCGATATGGCGGGTCTTGATGCCGGTACGCTGGACGATCCACTCGTCCGAGGTGTCGACCATCTTCGCCAGGTCGTCGTTCGTCAGGCACCGCGAGGGAAGATAGCTGCCCGTCCCCAGGATTACCGACCGCCTCACCTTCACCTGCCACCTTCTGATTCGACCGGCTGGCCGGCGAACCGGCCCCGATGGTAATGCACGAGATCCTGCGAGATCTTGTGAATGAGTTCGTTGCGAACCATGTCGTAGGCGAGTTCCACGGCGCTGGCAAATCCTTCGGCATCGGTGCCGCCGTGACTCTTGATGACGATTCCGTTGAGGCCGAGGAACACACCGCCGTTGACCTTGCGCGGGTCCATCTTCTCACGCAGCCGATCGAACGCGCTCTTGGCGAACAGATAACCGATACGGGCAAGCAGCGTCCGATTCATTGCCGAACGCAAGTACTCGCCGATCTGACGCGCCGTTCCCTCGGCGGTCTTGAGCGCGATGTTGCCGGAAAACCCCTCCGTGACCACAACATCCACGGTGCCCTTGCCAAGGTCGTCGCCCTCGACGAAACCGGCGTATTCCAGCGAGGCCAGTCCGGCCTCGCGCAGCAGGCGTCCGGCGGTGCGTACCTCCTCCAGGCCCTTGACCTCCTCGACGCCGATATTGAGCAGTCCGATCGTCGGCCGCTCTATCCCGAAGAGTGCCCGCGCCATGGCGCCGCCCAGGATGGAGAAGTCTATCAATTGCTGAGCGTCGGCGCCAATCGTGGCGCCCACGTCGAGCACGACGGACTCGCCGCGCAAGGTCGGCCAGATCGCCGCAATCGCCGGTCGCTCGATGTTGGCCATTGTCCTCAGACAGAATTTCGACATCGCCATCAAGGCGCCGGTGTTGCCAGCCGAGACCGCAACGTCGGCCTGGCCCGACTTCACCGCCTCGATCGAACGCCACATGCTTGAGCGCCAGCGTCCCTGCTTCAGGGCCTGACTCGGCTTGGCATCCATAGACACGGCGACATCGCAATGATGGACTTCGGCGGTCTCGCGCAGGCGCGGATGCTCCGCCAGAAACGGCGCGATCATCGCCTCGTTGCCGAAAAGCTGAAAGCGAATGTCCGGACGCCGTTCCAGCGCGATTGCGGCGCCCGGAACCACCATTCGGGGCCCGGCGTCGCCTCCCATGGCATCGAGCGAGATCTTGACGGTTTTCGCCATGTCAGCGTCTGAAGAGTCTTTTTCTGTCCAATCGACGCGGAACTCCGGCATTCCACCGAGGAGCAGCGACCACAGCGGCGGCCATCGCGAGCGGCGGGTCCGCAAACCAGTGATGCGATGGACAGGCTGGCATGCGCAACCGAGCGTCGGATTCAATCCACCGGGCGTTTAGCCGACGATCGGCCCGCCGGCGGGTGCGATCGATCCAGCGACGCGGAACATACCGGTTTCACGAGCCGTGACAACCGGATTCTGGCGAAGCCTCTTAGCCCTTCTCGTCATTCGATCCGCGCTTCAAGCGGGCCAGCGCCGCAAAGGGTGACGGCCTCCGCTCCGGTTCCCCACCGTTCTGGCCATCGGCAGCCGCCTCTGGCACGGTGGCCCCGGCGGCGCGCGGGTAAGGATCAAGGGCCAGTGCAAACTGCTCGCAGGCCACGGCCCCCAGGTCGATCGTGCCGTCGACAATCGCGTCGGGAGGGTCATCGGCCTCGTAGTCGATCTCGATCTCGTCGGCATCCAGGTTTGGCTGCTCGCCTTCCGGCAAAAACGTTCGCTCGAACCGTTCGTCGAGAGTCGCGGCGACCGGCTCAAGCGTGACGACGCAGGGTTGGACGACCTCGGCCATCAGCCGGCCGGATATCGCGGCACCTTGGCGCCGCCACGGGCGGATCTCCAGATCGGCACGAAAGGCGTCGAGATCCAGAAGACCATAAGCGGCGATGATGGCCTCCTTTTCCTCGGTCGACGGCGTTACCTCGATGCGCAGCATCCGGTCGCCAAGGCGTCGCAGGTCGAATGGCCGTGAGACCGGGAATGCAATGTACGCCATGTCCGTTTCCTTTCCGGGTTGCCGCTGCGCCCGTCGACGTCGCGGCCGCCGTTGCGATCAGGCCGTACCTCCGTCTTCGGCCGGATCGATCCAGGTCACACGTCCCGCCAGCAGGTCGGCGACGGGCTGGCGCGCCAGGGCGGCGGCACTTTGCTCCATGTAAAGAGCGATCTTGTCGGCAGCGATCGGCTCGGGCGTGTCGGGGAACAGTATGCGTCCGAGTGCCCCGGACAGGGCATCATGGTCGCCATTGTCGAGCGCGGTGCTGTAGGCGGCCGCCCTGCCGTAAAAGGCCTCGGCCATCTTTTTCACTTTTTTGGGCACGGAGAGATCGCCGACGCCCATTTCGCGCAGAGAGCCGTCCATGTCGGTGAAGAACAGATCGAAGACCTGCTGGCCGAAGGCACTGGCCGTGTCGCCTTCGCCGCGCAAGCGGCGGAACACCAGGACGGCGTGAAGCACGATCATGTCGAACCGGGCTTCCACCGTGTCCGGAACCCTGAGTTCGGCGTAGAAATACGGCAATCGCGCCTGCGCCACGATCGCGCTGTAGAGCGCGGCCACGGCGGGATTGTCGCGACGCCGAAACCAACCGAACACCATTCCTCGCCTCGCTTCGATACACGGGGGTTCCGGCGGCAGGCGATCTGGAAACAAAGCGATCGTCCGTGCCATCGCCGGGCCACAGTTGCCAAGTGGCCTAGCGCAGGTTAGGGACTTTGCCAAGAACAACGGCACGCGCCGGCGTAATGACGCACGAACAGCGGGACTGGCAACATGAAGAGATGGATGCGGGGCGTGGTGACGGCGGGGTTGCTCGGACTTCCGCTCGGCGGCTGCTTCACGCAGACGCTCACGCACGGACATGCGATTTCCCCGGACACGCTCCAGGAAGTGCAGGTTGGCTCCAGCCGCGAACAGGTCGAGCTGGTACTCGGTTCACCGTCTACGACGTCACGGCTTGACGGTGATGCCTACTACTACATCTCGCAAATAACCGAGACGACGGCCTTCTTCCGGCCCGAGATCGTCGAACAGAGGGTGGTTGCTGTCTACTTCGACGAGGACGGGTTCGTCCGCGACGTCGGCTATTACGGGCTGGAGGACGGCAAGGTCATCGACATCCTGACCCGCAAGACCCGCACCGGCGGCCGTGACTACGGCTTCATCACCCAGATCCTGCGCGGCGCCACCAATCCGGGCCTCGGCCTGGATTAGGTGCGCCGGGCAATCGGGCCGGTGGACGCCGGAGTCCGGTCTCGCAATGCAAGAAGCGGAGGAAGGGCACGCCCCTCCTCCGCTTCTCCTATTCAGATCGCGGCGTTGTTTCAGCTATGTGCCAAAACGGCCAGCAGCAGCAGCGCGACGATGTTGGTGATCTTGATCATCGGGTTGACGGCCGGGCCGGCGGTATCCTTGTAGGGATCGCCGACGGTATCGCCGGTCACGGAGGCCTTGTGCGCCTCCGAACCCTTCATGTGGGTAACCCCGTCCTTGTCGGTGAAGCCGTCCTCGAACGACTTCTTGGCGTTGTCCCAGGCACCGCCGCCGGCGGTCATCGATACGGCGACGAACAGGCCAGTGGCGATCACGCCGAGCAGCATGGCGCCAAGCGCGGCAAAACCATCGGCCTTTCCGGCGATCGCACCGACGACAAAGAAGATCACGATCGGCGACAGCACCGGCAGCAGCGACGGTACGATCATCTCCCGAATCGCCGCCTTGGTGAGCATGTCGACGGCCCGGCCGTAGTCCGGCTTGTCCGTACCCTCCATAATGCCGGGCTTCTCACGAAACTGCCGCCGCACCTCCTCCACCACGGCGCCACCGGCGCGGCCGACCGCCGTCATTGACAGCCCGCCGAACAGGTAGGGCAGCAGACCGCCGAACAGCAGTCCGACGACGACATAGGGGTTCGACAGCGAGAAGTCGACCGCAACACCGTCGAAATAGGAGCCCGGCGCCGCCGAAGCGGCGAAGAACTTCAGGTCTTCGGTATAGGCGGCAAACAACACCAGTGCGCCGAGACCGGCCGAACCGATCGCATAGCCCTTCGTCACGGCCTTGGTCGTGTTGCCGACGGCATCGAGCGCGTCCGTGGTAACGCGAACCTCCTTGGGCAGGCCCGACATCTCGGCGATGCCGCCGGCATTGTCGGTGACCGGGCCGAACGCATCGAGCGCCACCACCATGCCGGCCAGAGCCAGCATGGTCGTCACCGCGACCGCGATGCCGAAAAGACCGGCGAGATTATAGGCTGCCAAGATGCCGGCAATGATGATGAGTGCCGGCAGAGCGGTCGCCTCGAGCGAAACGGCAAGGCCCTGGATCACGTTGGTGCCGTGACCTGTGACGGACGCCTGGGCAATCGAGCGCACCGGGCGAAAGTTGGTGCCGGTGTAATACTCGGTGACCCAAATGATGAGACCGGTGACGACGAGGCCGACGAGGCCGCAGTAGAACAGGTCGCCCGCGGTGAAGGTCAGACCGGCCGAGGTGGTGTACTCGGTTGAGAAGCCGAGCCAGAACGCGGTGATAAGCAGCAACGCCACGGCCGAGAGCACGGCAGTGGCGATAAAGCCTTTGTAGAGGGCGCCCATGATCGAGTTGTTGGCGCCGAGGCGGACAAAGAAGGTGCCGATAATCGAGGTGACGACACAGGCACCGCCGATCACCAGCGGCAGCAGCATAAGTTCGGTCGCGACAGCGCCGGTAAAGAAGATCGAGGCGAGCACCATGGTGGCAACGACCGTGACCGCATAGGTCTCGAACAGGTCAGCGGCCATGCCGGCGCAGTCGCCGACGTTGTCGCCCACGTTGTCGGCGATCGTGGCCGGGTTGCGCGGATCGTCCTCGGGAATTCCAGCCTCGACCTTGCCGACGAGGTCGCCGCCGACATCGGCGCCCTTGGTGAAGATGCCGCCGCCGAGGCGGGCGAAGATCGAAATCAGCGAGGCGCCAAAGCCGAGGGCAACCAGCGCGTCGACCACCGTGCGGTCGGTGGGAGCGAACCCGAGGCCGGCAGTGAGAATCAGGAAGTAGACCGCGACGCCGAGCAACGCGAGGCCGGCGACGAGCAGGCCGGTGACGGCGCCCGCCTTGAAGGCGATCTCGAGCCCTGCGCCCAGAGACTTGCTCGCCGCCTGGGCGGTACGCACGTTGGCGCGCACCGAGACGAGCATGCCGATGAAGCCTGCGGCAGCCGAGAGTACGGCACCGATGGCGAAGCCGACTGCGACCGCAATGCCCAGCAGCCAGATGCCCACAAAGAAGATCACGACGCCGACGATGGCGATCGTGGTGTACTGACGGGTCAGATAGGCTTGCGCGCCTTCCTGGATGGCGGCAGCAATTTCCTGCATTCTTGCGGTGCCAGCATCGGCAGCCATCACAGAGCGGATCGCCCAGACGCCATAGGCGATCGACAGCAGTCCGCACAACACTACGATTACAAGTTCGGTCATTGCTCCCCCCAGAAAGGATGGTCCCCGTCGGTGGTTGTCGTTATGTGGCCGGGCATTGCGACCGTATCTTGACTTTCTGTGTCGTCAAGACGGTCTTTTCGCATTTGAGGCTTGCGGGCAACACGCGATGCGAAATCAGGCATCCGCCGGGCGGCGGTCGGCGAGGACGAGCCAACCGAGCAACGCCAGGCTGAACGCGGTGAAGGGAAACACCAGCCAGTTGACCGTGGCCCAGCCGGACACGTGAAGCAGCTGGCCTGAGGAGAAGGACGCGGCGGCAACAAAGCCGAACACGAGGAAGTCGTTGACCGCCTGGACCGTGTTGCGCTCCGCGGGCCGATAGGTGTCGGTCAGCATCGCGGTGGCACCGATGAAGCCGAAGTTCCAGCCGAGGCCGAGCAGGATGAGCGCGGCCCAGAAATGCGCCACCTCGACCCCCATGAGCGCGACGATCGCGCAGCCGGCGAGCAGCGCCAGCCCGGTGGCAACCACGCGCTCCTTGCCGAATCGGGCGATCAGCGAGCCGGTGAAGAAGCTCGGGCCGAACATGGCGAGCACGTGCCACTGGATGGCAAGCGCGGCGTCGGTCTGGGTCAGGCCGCATCCGATCATGGCAAGTGGCGTCGCCGTCATGACGAGGCTCATCAGTGCGTAGGAGGTGATCGCGCACGCGGCCGCCACGATGAAGCGGCGCTGACGCATGATCACGGTAAGTGGCCGTCCGCCCGTTCCCGCGGCACCGCGCGGCGGCCTTGGAACCGACAGGAAGGCCAGGACGATCGCCGATACCAGCGCAAGCCCGCCCTGTGCCAGATAGGTGCCGGCGAACAGCACAGGCGAGAACAGGTCCTTGGTCCAGATCACCGTTTGCGGGCCGATCACGCCGGCCAGCACGCCGCCGGCCATCACCCAGGAGATCGCCTTGGGCTTGAAGGCCTCGCTCGCCGTGTCTGCGGCAGCGAAGCGGAACTGCTGGACGAAGGCGCCGACGAACCCGCTGCCGAGCACGCCGAGGCAGAACAGCCAGAAGTCGCCGCGGAACACGGCATAGGCGGACAGGACCGAGGCCGCCACGGCAAACAGCGAGGCGCCGACGAACCCGGATCGGCGGCCGAATCGCTTCATGACGGCGCCTGCGGGCAATGTTCCGAAGGCAGTTCCAAGCACCATGCACGACACCGGCAGCGTCGCCAGCGACTTGTCGGCGCCGAGCAGGGCGGCGCCCACCAGCGAAGCGGTCGCGATCACGATCGAGGCGGAAGCGCCGCCGAGCGCCTGGGCGAACGCGAGCAGCAGCGCATTGCGCCGGGCGAGACCGTCGTCAATCATGCTCGCATCCGTCGCCGCGACCGTCATCTCTGCGCCCTTCCGCACCGTTGATGGGTCGCAGAATAGGCGAGCAGACCCCACGCGCCTACTCGGCTTTGAGCCGGTCCCATGAAACTATTTGATGCGTCCGATCAAAAATGGGCAAAACCGCCGACCGGAAGGCCGCCGAGCGGGGCGCCGTCCTTGAGGAAGCGCGGCGCGCCGGCTTGCGCGGTCATGGTGCCGATCCTGGCGGCGGCGATGTCCGCCGCTGCCAGCGCGGCCAGATAAGCCTCGACCCGGTCCTCCGGTACCGCAGCCAGGATCTCGTAGTCGTCCCCGCCCGCGAGGCAAACGGCAAGCAGGGCCGGGTCGCGCGCCACGCAGTGTCGCGCGGCCGCCGACAGCGGCACTGCGTCGACGTCAACCTCTGCGCCGAGCTGGGAAGCCCGGCACAGATGGCCAAGGTCGGCCGCAATGCCGTCGGAAACGTCCATCGCGGCATGAGCATGCGCACGCACCGCGGCGGCCGCCCGAACCCTCGGTCGCGGCAGGAGATAACGGTCGAGCAGGACGTCTTCGTCAGCCGCAGCGAGCCCGAGGCGCTTGGCAAGCCCGCCGTCGAGGCGAAGCTTAAGCCCCAGCGCGGCGTCGCCGATCGTGCCGGTGACGATGATCGCATCGCCTGGCTTGGCGCCGCTGCGCCGGACCGCGGTGCCCGGTGGCAACGACCCGATCGCCGTGATCGAGAGGATGAGCTTGCCCGATGAACGGATAGTATCTCCACCAAGCAGCACGACATCGAATGCGGCCTGATCAGCCCTGAGTCCGAGCGCGAAGGACTTCAGCCAGTCCTCCGTCCAGTCGCCCGGCAGGCCGAGGCCGAGCAGATAGCCGCGGGGCGTCGCCCCCTTGGAGGCAAGGTCCGACAGGTTAACGCGCAGCGCCTTGGCGGCAATCGCCGCCGGCGGATCGTCCGCGAAGAAATGAACGTCGGCCGCCAGCATGTCGGTCGTCAGCACGAGATCCTCGCCGGGTGGCGGCGATAAGACGGCGGCATCGTCGGTCAGCCCGAGACTTCCCGGATCGGTCGCAAGCGGTGCGAGATAGCGCGCGATCAGCTCGAACTCACCGGGTCGGGGGTCGCCCATTCACGCGCCCTCGCCTGCCCCGCCGAATTCCTCGGGCCGCAACTGATGGGCGAGCCGGTCGAGGACGCCATTGACGAGCCGCGGCTCATCATCCTCGTAGAAGGCCTTCGCGACGTCGATGTATTCGTTGATAACGACCCTTGCCGGCACGTCCTTGCGCTTGAGCAGCTCGAAGGTTCCGGCCCTGAGGATCGCCCTCAGCGTCGTGTCGACGCGCCGGAGCGGCCAGTCCTCGGCGAGCGCGGTGTGAATGCGCGGGTCGATCGAGCGCTGCTCGGCAACGACGCCGGTCACGAGTTCTCTAAACCAGTCGGCATCGGCTTCGCGATACTGATCGCCGTCGAGCTCCTTGCCGAGCCGGTAGAGCTGGAACTCGCCGAGAACGTCTGCGAGTTGGGCACCGCCGACATCCATCTGGTAGAGCGCCTGCACCGCCGCAAGGCGCGCCGCGCCTCGCTTGTTCGCGGGCCGGATCTCTCGCGGAGACGGCCCTTCCCTCTCCTTCTCAGCCATGGCGGTCATACTCCGAGCTCGTCCCGGATCCTGATCATGTCGAGCGCCGCCCGGGCGGCCGCCCCGCCCTTGTTCTTGCCGTTGGGATCGGCGCGCACCATTGCCTGCTCACGGTTCTCGACCGTCAGGATGCCGTTGCCGAGCGGAAGCGCCGCATCGATCACAAGTTCCATGATGGCACGGGCCGATTCGTTGGCCACAATGTCGTAGTGCGTGGTCTCGCCCCGGATGACGCAGCCGAGCAGGACGAAACCGTCGTAATTGGCGGTACCGTTCTCGATCGCCGCCAGCGCCATCGCAAGCGCCGCCGGAATTTCCAGCACGCCTGGAACGGATATCCGGCTGTAGGTGACGCCGGCCGCGTCGAGGACGGTGCTGGCGCCTTCGTAGAGCGCATCGGCGATGTCCTCGTAGAAGCGGGCGTCGATGACGAGAATGCTGGCGGGTTCGGCCATGATCGGAATCTTCTTTCGTGTCTGAGGTTGGCCGACAGGAACCACGGCCGGCGCCCTTTGTCCAGTCGCACCGGAGGGTTGCGCAACTATGCGCCGGAATCCGCTGTTTTCATGGCGCCCGTCAGCGCCCGGCGGCGGCCTCGGCGAGGCGGGCGACGTGACGTGCCATCACGTCGACCTCAAGGTTGACAAGGTCGCCGACCTTGCGTTCCGCCCAGGTGGTAACGGCAAGCGTGTGCGGGATCAGGAACACCGAGAACAGGTCGCCCTCGGCCTCGTTGACTGTCAGCGAGGTTCCGTCGAGTGCCACTGCTCCTTTCTTGGCGATGAAGCGGGCAACCTCGGCGGGTGCGCGAAACTTGAGATAGACGCTGTCGGGATGATCGACCCGTTCCAGGATCTCCGCGGTGCCGTCGACATGGCCCTGGACGACGTGGCCGCCAAGCTCGTCGCCCAGTTTCAGAGAGCGTTCGAGATTGACGCGCTCGCCCGGCTTCCAGGCACCGACCGTGGTGAGCCGCAGCGTCTCGGCGGCGGCCTCGACCTCGAACCAGTCCTGTTCGCCGGTTCGCCCGGTCGCCGTCGCCGTAAGACAGACGCCGGAACAGGCAATCGAGGCGCCGATCGCAATGTCTTTACTGTCGTACGAGGTCGCAATCCGCGCCCGCAAACCGGCCGGGATCGTCGTGACGCTCTCGATCCGGCCGACATCGGTGACGATCCCGGTGAACATGGGTCTCAAACCTCCTTGCGGCTGTAGCGGATGTAGCGGTCGGGCCCGAGATAGCCGCGATCGGCGACGACGAAGCGGCCCGTCTGCGCCAGCGCCGAGACATCGCGGGTCCCGAACGGCAGGACCGGATCGGCACCGACCACGACGGTGCCATGGTAGAGCACCGCTTCGTCGACGACGTCGCGGTCGAGAAAGGCACCCGCGACGGCGCCGCCGCCCTCGACGAGCACGCGGGTGATGCCGCGCTGCCCCAGCGCCCGCAACGCGACCAGCGGATCGATCCGTCCGGCGGCCGTGGTCGCGAGCCGCACGATGGTGCAGCCCGCGGCCGCCAGCGCATCCGTGCGCTCATAATCGGCATCGTTGGCCGTGAGCACCCACACCGGGGTCAGTCCGGCCGTCTGCACGAGGCGGCTGTCCAGCGGTAGCCGCGCCGTAGGGTCAAGCACCACCCGAACCGGCGAGCGTGCCTCCAGCCCCGGCAGCCGGCAGGTGAGATCGGGGTCGTCCGCGACGGCCGTTCCGATGCCGACCAGGATCGCATCGCAGGCGGCACGTTCGAGATGGACGCGGCGCCGCACCTCCTCGCCGGTGATCGCGATCTGGCCGTCCCCGCGCCGGCCGATGGCGCCATCGGCGGAGACAGCGAGTTTCAAGTGCACGTGCGGCCGGCCCTCGAGGACCCGGCGACTGTGCCCGGCATGATGCCGCCGGCAGAGCGCTGCGCAGACGCCGACGGTAACATCGACACCGGCATCCCGGAGCATCGCGACACCGCGCCCCGACACCCGGGGGTTGGGATCGGACAGGCCAACAACGACGCGGCCAACCCCGGCCTCGGCCAGGGCCACGGCGCAGGGGCCGGTGCGGCCGAGATGGGAACAAGGTTCGAGAGTGACGTAGCACGTCGCTCCGCGGGCCGCCTCACCGGCCATTCGCAACGCCATTACCTCGGCATGCGGCCCGCCCGGCGGCGACGTGACGCCGCGTCCGACCATCACCGCGCCCTCGGCCGTGTCACGGACGATGAGCGCGCCGACTGCCGGATTGGGCCAGACGCGGCCGGTGGCGCGGCGGGCGAGCGCCACGGCCGCCGCCATGAACCGTTCGTCATGGCCGCGCTGTACCTGCGTGGCCACACCCGCCGGACCACTCACGGATCAGCCTCCGACCGGTACTGCCTCACCGGGGCCGCTCATTTCGTCGAGCAAGGCCTCGAAATCCTTAGCTTCGCGGAAATTCTTGTACACGGACGCAAAACGGACGTAGGCGACGTCGTCGAGCGCCTTCAGCCCCTCCATCACCAGGTTGCCGATGTCATGCGCCTGGATGTCAGATTCGCCGGAGCTTTCGAGCTGACGCACGATGCCGCTGACCATGCGCTCGATGCGCTCCGGCTCGACGGGGCGCTTGCGCATGGCGATCTGGACCGAGCGCATCAGCTTCTCCCGGTCGAAGGGCACGCGCCGTCCGTTGCGTTTGACCACCGTCAGCTCGCGCAACTGCACCCGCTCGAAGGTGGTGAAGCGACCGCCGCACGAGGAGCAGATCCGCCGGCGGCGAATCGCGGTGTTGTCCTCCGTCGGGCGGGAGTCCTTCACCTGAGTGTCGTCGCCGGTGCAATAGGGACACCGCATGGCTCATACGCTCCTTGAACCGGCCCTCGCCGCCTGTCCCGATCAGAGGCCGGAGTAGATCGGAAAACGCTCGGTCAGCGCGATCACCTTCTCCTTGACGGCGGCCTCGACCCGGGCATTGCCGGCATCGTCGTTCGACGAGCGCAGCCCGTCCAGCACCTCGACGATCAGCTTGCCGATTTCCTGGAACTCCCGGACGCCGAAGCCCCGGGTCGTCCCCGCGGGCGTGCCGAGCCTTATCCCGGAGGTGACGAACGGCTTTTCCGGGTCAAACGGAATCGAGTTCTTGTTGCAGGTGATGTTGGCGCGACCGAGGGCGGCTTCCGCGCGCTTGCCCGTGGCGATCTTCGGCCGCAGGTCGACCAGCATCAGGTGATTGTCCGTTCCGCCAGAGACAATGTCCAGGCCGAGTTCCTTGAGGCTTTCGGCCAGCGCCCTTGCGTTGGCAACCACCGCCTGGGCGTAGATCTTGAAGTCGGGCCGGAGGGCTTCGCCGAGCGCGACCGCCTTGGCGGCGATCACATGCATGAGCGGTCCGCCCTGCAGACCGGGAAACACGGCCGAGTTGATCTTCTTGGCGATCTCCTCGTCGTTGGAGAGGATCAGACCGCCGCGCGGCCCGCGCAGCGACTTGTGCGTGGTGGTCGTTACCACATGCGCATGCGGCACCGGTGAGGGATGGGCGCCGCCAGCGACCAGGCCGGCGATGTGGGCCATGTCGACCATCAGATAGGCGCCGACGGAATCCGCGATCTCGCGGAAGCGCTTCCAGTCCCAGATCCGAGAATAGGCCGTTCCCCCGGCAATGATCAGCTTCGGTCGGTGCTCCTCGGCCTGGCGCGCGACTTCGTCCATATCGAGCAGGTTGTCATCACGGCGCACGCCATAGGAGACGACATTAAACCACTTTCCGGACAGGTTCACCGGTGAGCCGTGGGTCAGATGACCACCCGAATTGAGGTCGAGACCCATGAAGGTGTCGCCCGGCGACAGCAGGGCCAGGAACACAGCCTGGTTCATCTGGCTGCCGGAGTTGGGCTGAACGTTGGCGAAGCCTGCGCCGAACAGCTTCTTCGCCCGCTCGATCGCCAGGGTCTCGGCGATATCGACGAACTGGCAACCGCCATAGTAGCGCTTGCCCGGATAGCCCTCGGCATACTTGTTGGTCATGATCGAGCCCTGGGCTTCCAGGACCGCGCGCGAAACGATGTTTTCCGATGCGATCAACTCGATCTCGTGACGCTGACGACCGAGCTCGAGCCGGATCGCCTCGGCGATCTCCGGATCGGAGTCCGCCAGGGACCGGGTGAAGAAGTCCGAGTGGCTGTTTCCGGCGGCTTCGGTCATGGACATGTCGTCTTTACCCTTCGTGTCTCGATCGGAGCGTCTCGATCGGCGGCCGCGCCTTGCCTGCGATCGACGGGCCTCGCCGGGGCGCCTGCTGGGCCCGGGCCGGCTCTCCGCGGCTGCGGCGAGGTCTGGCCCATAGCATAGTCGCAAGGGCGAACCAAGGCCCGGACCGTCGCACTCTGGGCCACATCCGACATGGCGACCGACGGCAGACAATTGCGGCGGTGCTCCACAAACAAGATGGATCAGTGCGCCCCTTCGGCGAGGCGGCGCGCGAGCTTGCGCATGGCAAGCGATTCCAGATCGGACTGCGATGCGCTGACAGGACCGATCACCACCACCTCGACGCCCGTCGCCGCGTCGATCGCCGTCACCCGCACCTGACGGCCGATTGGCATGAACTCGAAATAGACCTCGCCCGGCCGCGGTTCCCGACCCGACATGCTGCCGTCCTCCCTCCGGGGCACCCTGTCCGCGCCGCCGGCACCCCTACCTTCCATGCCACTTTCGCGGTGCTCGTGACAAGCGGCCCGCCGGCCGCAATCACATGGCCCGGAAAACAAAAGGGGGACCCGCCGGTCCAGCGGGTCCCCTGTCTTGATGGCTCAGTCGCCGGCCGCTTACTGCAGCGCGGCCTGGGTGGCGTTGTCGGCCACGGCAAGGCCGTCGCGGTTGTAGATGTCCTCACGGAAATGCACCACGCCCTCGGGCGTCGCCCAGGCGGTGATATAGGTGAGGTAGAGCGGCATCTGGCTCTTCAGCTTGACGTCCTCGCGAGCGCCCGAGCGGATCGTCTCGTCGACACGCGCGCGGTTCCACTCCGGCGTTGTCGATTCCAATATCCAGGTGATCAGTTCGCGCACGTTCTGCACGCGCACGCAGCCGGAGGAATGGAAGCGGTAGTCGGAGCCGAACAGCGACTTCGACGGCGTGTCATGCAGGTAGACCTGGTGGGTGTTGTGGAAGTTGATGCGCACCGAACCGAGCGAATTGATCTCGCCCGGATCCTGACGGAACTGGTACTGGGTCGCCTCGTCGGTGTTCCAGTCGATCTGCTGCCAGCTCAGCTCGTTGTTCTTCCAGTCAAAGATGCGGATCCGGTTCTTCTCCAGGTACTGTGGATCCTCCAGCATCTTCGGGATCAGATCCTTGCGAATAATGGAGACCGGAACAGTCCAGTACGGATTGAAATTGAGTTCGTAGATCTTGGAGTTGAGGATCGGCGTCTGCCGGTCGATCTTGCCGACCACGGCCGTGTGACGCGAGCGCACCTGGCCGAACTCGACGGCCTCAATCTCCGCCGCCGGAATATTGACCATGACATAGCGGTCGCCGAGGAAGCCGGACATGGACTTCACCCGGACCAGGTTGGTCTCGAGCTGCGCCAGGCGTACCTCGGCGGGTACGTTGAGGGCGATGAGGGTGCCGCGGCCGACGGCTCCGTCTGGGATCAGGCCGTGGCGGACCTGGAAACGGCGTACCGCTGCATCGACATAGGAATCGAAGGTGTCCGAGAGACCGGCAGTCTGCTCCAGGTCTCCGGACGCCATCAGCCGGCGGCGCAGCGTCACCACATTGGGATCGCGCATGCCGATCTTCATCGCCTGCTTGCCCGATGTGACCACCGGCCAGCCGCCCTGGGACACGAGCCAGGAATACTGCTGGATCGCCTGCTCGAGATGCGTCGCGGTCTCCGGGGACAGCGTGGGCGACCGCGACTTGATGGCTTCGAGGCCGGCCATAGTGGCGTCGAACCGGTCTTCCCACTCCGCACGCTGGTTGAACTGACGCAACGCCTCAAGCGGTGACTGTGCTGCAGCCGGTCCTTGCACCATGGCGGCAGCGAGGCACAGGGTCGCGCCCGCGAGCACGGTTCGGAATAGATGCTGCGATCCGGAACGGCCGGCAATGCGTGAAATCACCTCGACAACTCCTAAGTCCGCTTCGCTCTGAGGACAGGTAACAGTGTGTTTACCATGCGAATTCTTAACAAAACACCGCACTGACGCTCGAACTTGTCCGACCGGCACTCAAGTCCCGGATCCTCGTGTCCGCCAGACGACCCGGTCGCGCTCCCGTTCCGCCGCAGAAGTTCGCGGCCCGCGACCGACGCGGCAACAAGCAAACAGGATGACTTTCACGAGAATACGCTGTGAGCGCTACGCAATACTGGCTCTAGCCTCTGATGCTCACGATAATGTGGCGTATTCATGTCGGGTGGCGCGCGCCAGGCCGCACAACGGCGACGCGGATAGGCCGCTCCGGTGACCGGAGCGGCCTGACCTGCATTGCACTCTTTCCCCCAGCCTCGCTCCCGCCCGACGGTTTCCCACTTCGGACGGGGCACGCAAGAGCGCTGCAGCAGCTTACAACCGATAGAGGATCTGGTCGGTCCAAAAGCGCTCCAGACGGCGCAGCGACCGGTTGAGGGACCTGAAGTCCTCCGGGCCGATCTCGCCGACCTGCTCGACCGATAGCATGTGGCGCTCATACAAGGCATTGACGATTTCGGCGACCTCCCGCCCCCGCTCCGTCAGGCTGACACGGACCGAGCGACGGTCCATGCGCGAGCGCTGATGGTGGATGAAACCGGCATCGACCAGCTTCTTCAGGTTGTAGGAAACGTTTGAGCCGAGATAGTAGCCACGGGTCCGGAGTTCACCGGCCGTCAGCTCGGAATCGCCGATGTTGAACAGCAACAGCGCCTGAACGCTGTTGATATCCGAGCGGCCCATACGGTCAAACTCATCCTTGATGACGTCGAGAAGCCGCCGATGAAGACGTTCGACGAGAGTCAGGGCCTCAAGATAAAGCGGCTTGATCTCCGATTCTTCCTCGGCCGTGTTGACCGCGTCCACTGCCCTTTTAGCCGTGATCATTTGTCTGCGCCTCATTTGCTTGTGTCTGGAGCGTTTTTGCTCTCTTCATGAGGACACTACCGGCGCGAATCTAAAATCCGCTTAAAAAGCAGCATGAATTTAGGCTTAAGATCTTTTCGCTCGATCGCTCCGGCGAGGCAAAGCTTCGTTTACCACGCTCCTTGCTTCCTCCGTATTTCCCGCAGGGCGTGCATCGGACGTACCGGTGGTCAGGTTTCCTGCGTCCCGCGAAGGAAGCGGATGATGCCGGAGAAGTCCGTCGCCGCCCCGCCGGCGTTGCAATAAAGGTTATAGAGCGCGGCCGCCTCGGCTCCGAGCGGCGTGGATGCGCCGCTCGACTGAGCTGCGTCCTGGGCAAGCTTAAGGTCCTTCAGCATCATCGCGGCAGCAAACCCGGGCTGATAGTCGCGGTTGGCCGGCGAGGCCGGTACCGGTCCCGGGACGGGACAATAAGTGGTCAGCGACCAGCATTGGCCGGAAGCGGTTGAGGAAATGTCGAACAGCTTCTGATGATCGAGCCCGAGCCGCTCGGCCAGGACGAAGGCCTCCGAGACGGCGATCATCGAGATGCCGAGGATCATGTTGTTGCAGATCTTCGCCGCCTGGCCGTTGCCGGGCCCGCCGGCATGGACGATGGTTTTGCCCATGGCCTCAAGATAGGGTTTGGCGGCAGCAAAGGCCGCATCGGATCCGCCGACCATGAAGGTCAGCGTGCCGGCGGCCGCCCCGCCGACGCCGCCCGACACCGGTGCGTCGACCATGATCATGCCGGCCGCCTCTGCCGCCGCGGCAACAAGGCGGGCACTTTCGACGTCAATCGTGGAGGAATCGATCAGCAGCGTTCCCGGCCGGGCGTGGGCGAGGACGCCGCCCTCTCCCGTATAGACCTCGCGCACGTGCTTGCCGGCCGGCAGCATGGTCACGACCGCGTCGGCCATCCCGACCGCTTCTGCGATCTGCTCGACCGCGGTGCCGCCCGCCTCCTTGAGTCGTGCCCGCGCCGCCTCGGACAGATCGAGACCGACCACCTTATGCCCGGCCCGGATCAGATTGACCGCCATCGGGCCGCCCATGTTGCCGAGGCCGATGAATCCGACAGTTGCCATGATTGTCCTCCCGTGACGCTGGCCGAGAAGCCGGCCCTGATGGTCCGGCTGCTTCCTGACCGCCGTTGTTGTCTTCGGCCCGGCGCCGCGGCACCGGGCCGGATCAAATCCTGTTCTCGCGCTCCACCAGATAAAGCAGCAGCAGATAGATCGCGATCGTCGCCAGGTAGAAGCCGATCTCATAGGGCCTGCGGCCGAAGGTGTCGGCAAAGGCCGTGTGCATGGCGACCTGAAGCAGCGCGCGCAGCAGCCACATGACCGTTCCCCAGGACACGGCCAACCACAGGCCGATCCCGGCAACGAGATCGAGCACGGCGAAGAACACCGTCACCACCTGCCACTCGACCGGCATCTCCCAGAACCAGAGGCCGCGCCACGGCGCGTAGCCGACGATCCGCGCCCAATGGATCACCCCACCCCCGAGCAGCAGCACCGCAATGGCGCGCAGGTACCACACCAGCACGTTCGGCCAAGGCGGGCGGTTGCGGATCAGGTCATTGAGCGATGCGATCATGATGCGGCTGACTTTCGTTCGCGGCGGCGCGGGCGGTCTCGTCACGGCGTAAGGTCGAGATCTCCCTCCGGCGGCGCCACAAAATGCTTATCGATCTCCGCGCTGTCCAGATCCTCCAGCCGCGCAGGTTGCCATTTGGGAGCGTGGTCCTTGTCGACCAGGACCGCCCGCACGCCCTCATAGAAGTCGTGCCCCTTGAGGATCTGGCTGACTATCCGGAAATCGAGCCGCATGCAGGCGTCGAAGTCGAGCGTCGCGCCTTCCCTCACCTGACGGAAGGTGATCGCAAGGCTCATGGGCGAGCGGCTGCGGATCATCGCGGCTGTGTCGACCGCCCAGGCATCGGACGAGGCGTCGAGCGCGGCCAGGACAGCGGACACGCTGCCGCGGCCGAAGGCGTCCTCGATCGCCGCCGCTCGCTCGGCAATCGGCGCCGGCCCCGGGTCAGTGGCAAAGCGCCGCAGCGCCGCTTCAAGATCGCTCTCCTGCGCAAGCGCCGCCTCAAGAGCGGCAAGGTCGGGGCTTGCCATCGCATGGGTCAGAACGCCGGTCCACAGCGCGTCGGCCTGTTGGAGCCGGCCAGCGGTCAACGCGCAGTACATGCCGGTCTCCGCCGGCATTCGCGGCAGGAAGTAGGAGCCGCCGACATCGGGAAAGAAGCCAATCCCGGTCTCAGGCATGGCGAATGTGATGCGCTCGGTGCCGACCCGGTGACTGCCGTGTACGGAGATGCCGACACCGCCGCCCATGCAGATGCCGTCGATCAGGGCCACAACGGGTTTGGGGTAGTGCTTGATCTGCGCATTCAGCCGATACTCGTCGGCAAAAAAGTCGAGCTGATGCGGGTCACCGGCCTTGCCCATGTCGTAGATGCGGCGGATGTCGCCACCGGCGCAGAACGCCTTCTCGCCCGCCGCTTTGATGACCACGCGCTGAACAGCGGGATCGGAGGCCCAGGCCTTCAATTGCCCGGCCATGGCGGTCACCATGGCATGGGTCAGCGCGTTCAGCGCCTTGGGCCGGTTTAGCGTGACGATGCCGGCGCGGCCGCGGCGTTCGAACAGGATGTCATCGGTCATGAATGCCTCTGGCCTGGTGTCTCAATGAAGGATCAACGGGAAAACAGATCGCGGGCAACGATCAGTCTCATGATCTCGTTGGTGCCTTCCAGAATCTGGTGGACCCGGACGTCGCGCAAGAAGCGTTCGATCGGGTGGTCTCGCAGATAGCCGTAGCCGCCGTGCAGCTGCAGCGCATCGTTGACGACGCGAAAGCCGACGTCGGTGGCGAGCCGCTTGGCCATGGCCGCCGTCGCAGTTGCCTCCGGCGCCCGCACGTCAACCAGAACCGCTGCCTTGTGCAGGAGCAGCCGTGCCGCCGCAAGCTCGGTCGCCATGTCGGCAACTCGGAACTGCAGTGCCTGAAATTCGGCGATCGCCCGGCCGAACTGCCGCCGCTCCTTCATATACTCTATCGCACGCTCAAGGCAGGTCTGGGCCGCGCCGAGTGAACACGCCCCGATGTTGAGCCGGCCGCCATCGAGACCAGCCATGGCGATCTTGAAGCCCATGCCTTCACCGCCGATCAGGTTGTCGGCGGGCACGCGGCAGTCGGTGAAATTGACCTGCGCCGTCGGTTGGCTTTTCCAGCCGAGCTTCTGCTCTTGGGCGCCGAACGACAGACCCGGCGTGTCCTTCTCGACGACGATGCAGGAGATCCCCTTCGGCCCGGCGTCACCGGTTCGCGCCATCACGACATAGATGTCTGCCGCCCCGCCGCCGGAGATGAAGGCCTTGGCGCCGTTCAGTACATAATGATCACCGTCGCGCACCGCCCTGGTTGTCAGGCTCGCCGCATCCGATCCGGCACCCGGTTCCGTCAGGCAATAGCTGGCAAAGTGCCGCATCGTGCAAAGGTCGGGCAGGAAGCGCCGGCGCTGCTCGTCCGTGCCAAAGCGGTCTATCATCCAGGCCGCCATGTTGTGGATCGAGAGATAGGCTGCCGTCGAGGTGCAGCCCTTGGCGAGTTCCTCGAAGATCAGCGCCGCATCGAGTCGGGTCAGGCCGGAGCCCCCAACATCGTCGCGGACATAGATGCCGCCGAAGCCGAGTTCGGCCGCCTTGCGCAGCGTCTCGACGGGAAAGATCGACTTTTCGTCCCATTCCCGGGCGTGCGGAGCCATCTCGTCGGCGGCGAAGGCGGCCGCCACATCGCGAAAGGCGCGCTGCTCATCGCTGAAGGAAAAATCCATCACGGTCTCCCTACCCGTCGCGCCAGGCGGGGCGCTTGGCCGCGCCGTCCTTGCCTTCAGTCTGGCTTAGCCAGAGGCCGCCGACCCGTCAATCTCGGCCAAAGGAGGGAGCAGGGCTGGCAGCCAGTGACAATCCACCACGCGGTAATGCATCGGGATTTCATTTCAATTCCAACGAAAGGAAATTCCGTTTCGGCAGCATCCCTGCGATGCATCAAAAAGCCATGCAATTTGCCGGACGTTGATCTAGTGTCCGCCTTCATCGCGACGATCCCTGACGAACCGACAGCCAACCGCTCGGGAACCTTGCCATGACCGCCCATTCGCGCAGCCCGCAACCGCCGAAGACCCTTTCGGTCGACGACATCGTCGGCCGCCGACGGATGAGGCGCAACCGGCAGACCGACTGGTCGCGCCGGCTGGTGCGCGAGAACACGCTATCGATCGACGACCTGATCTGGCCGATCTTCGTAATCGACGGCCAGAACCACCGCGAGCCAGTTGCCTCGATGCCGGGGGTCGAGCGCCACAGCGTTGACCAGGCGGTGCGGGTTGCGGAAGAAGCCGCCCGCCTTGGAATCCCCGCGATCGCGCTGTTTCCCTACACCGACCCCGCCCTGCGCGATGCCACCGGGTCGGAGGCGCTCAACCCGGAGAACTTGGTCTGTCGCACCTGCCGCGCCATCAAGCGCGAGGGTTTTGGCCTCGGCATCATCACCGACGTCGCACTCGATCCCTACACCGACCACGGCCATGACGGCCTGTTGCGCGGCGAGGAGATCCTCAACGACGAGACGGTGGCCCAGCTCGTCGCCCAGGCGCTGGTGCAGGCCGAGGCCGGTGCCGACGTCATCGCCCCGTCCGACATGATGGACGGCCGCATCGGCGCTATCCGTTCAGCGCTCGACGACGCCGGCCGCCGCCACATCCAGATCATGGCCTATTCGGCAAAATACGCCTCGGCGTACTACGGCCCGTTCCGCGATGCGATCGGCACCAATGCGACGCTTGTCGGCGACAAGCGCACCTACCAGATGGACCCGGCCAACAGCGACGAGGCACTGCGCGAGGTCGAGCTCGACCTCCAGGAAGGCGCCGACATGGTGATGGTCAAGCCCGGCCTGCCCTATCTCGACGTCATCCGTCGCATCAAGGACACGTTCGCGGTGCCGACCTATGCCTACCAGGTGTCCGGTGAATACGCGATGATCTGCGCTGCCGGCCAGAACGGCTGGATCGATCGCGACCGCGCCATGATGGAAAGCCTGGTCGCCTTCAAGCGCGCCGGTGCCGACGGGATCCTCACCTATTTCGCTCCCGAAGTCGCGCGCCGGCTGAAAGCCGGGTGAGCCGCGGCCGGGTCGCCAAAGCCTCCGCGATATGGCCGCGCCCGCGGCCGTATTGCTTTCTTGGCCGGCGCTCTAACCGCCAGGAATTGGACCGCGTAGCAGATCCCGATGTGAAATTCATACGCCCTCATGGTGCTGCCGGCAGCGCCGAATAGGGCCGCTCCCGCAAGGAGGCGAGGGTGGCGATCGCGCGCCGGAACCGCTCCTCGCCGGCGACAGCCCCGAGACTGAGGCGCACCGCATTGGGTGCCAAGCGCGCCTCCACGGCAAAATAGCGCGCCGGGCTGACCTTGACGCCGAGCGCCTCGGCCTCCGCGGCAAATCCGTCGGCGGCCCACTCACTCGGCAACGGCAGCAGGGCGAGCCCACCGCCGAGCGCCGCCCGGTCAAGCTCCGGCCAGGTTGCGGCGACGTGATCGGCGCGGACCGCGACCCCGGCGCGGATGGCCGCTATCCGGCGCGCCAGGCGGTCGCCAGACAGCACCAGGCTCGCCGCCGCCGTCAGCGCCGGCGACACCATCAGTTGCATCGCGTTCTGCGCCGCCGCGATCCGCCTCACCAGCGCCCCCGGCCCGGCGGCGTAGCCGACCCGAAGCGCCGGAGCCACACATTTCGAAAGGCTCGTCGCCAGCACCGTGCGCTCCGGCAGGAGACGCGAGAAACCCTCCGCTCTCGGCCCGATCCCGGGATCGGCCATGAAGCCGTAGACCTCGTCCTCGATCACCGTCAGCCCATGCCGGGCCGCGACCTCGGCGAGCGCAACCCGCCGCGCTGATGGCATTGCGCGTCCGGTCGGGTTCTGCACACTCGGCATCACGAACAGAAGACCAACCGGATGCCGACGACAGGCCGCGTCGAGCGCCTCCGGGATCATGCCCTCAGCATCCATCTCGACCGCACACGGCTTGAGACCGGTCATCGCCGCGGCACTTCGGACGCCGGGATAAACCAGGGCATCGCAGGCAACCGTGCCACCACGCGGCACCAATGCGGAAAAGGCGGCGGCAAGCACCGCCTGCGCACCGCTGGTGATCACCACGTCCTCTGGCGTGAGGTCGTCCCGCCAGCGGGCAAGGAACGGCAGCGCCGCCTCGCGGTCGGCGCGCACCCCCGCCTCGCTCTCGTAGCTGAGCGAAACCACGCCGGCGCCGAGCCGTGCGGCCACCGTTGCGAGCGCCTCGGCCAGCAGGTCGTCGGCCGGCTCCATCAGGAAACTGGTGACAGACAGGTCGGCGGTGCCGGCATGGCGCGCGCCCTCCAGTGGCAGGCCGAGCACGGAACGGCCTTCACCGACGAAGGTGCCGCGCCCGACCTCACCGTGAATGAGCCCCTGGCGCTCCAGGGCCTGATAGGCTCGGGCGACCGTCCCAGGCGCGCAGCCGAGCGCCCAGGCAACCTCGCGCACCGGAGGCAGCCGCATACCCGGGTTAAATGCACCGGACCGGATCCGTTCGCGCAGGTGGCGTTCCAGCGCCAGGGCGGTCGGCTTTGTGCCCGGCGGGAATGCGAACAGCGAAGATATTGTCATAAGTACAATGTTGCTATTGTATCAAATTATTGTCCAGTGGCATTGCAGGTCACGTCGACGATTACTGACGAGGACCACCGATGCCGCTCGACCAATTCGTCCTGCTGTGCCTCTTCGTCGTTGCCCTGGTCGGAACGCCCGGCCCTGCCAACCTGTCACTGATGGCCGCCGGCGTCAGCTTCGGCGCCCGTGCTACCCTGCCGTTCCTGTTCGGCACGCTGGCCGGATTCGAGCTGATCTTCGTGCTGAATGCTGCCGGCCTGCTGGCGCTGCTCCAGAAGGCCCCGCTGCTGTGGCAGGCGCTGCGCCTCGTCTGCGTTGCCTATATCGTCTATCTCGCGATCGTGATCGTGCGGGCCCGGCCGAAGTCCGGGGCTGTCGCTGATAACGCGCCAGGCTTCTGGCGCGGATTTTGGCTGCATCCGCTCAATCCCAAGGCCTATGCCATGCAGGTTGCCGGCATTGCCCAGTTCGCCTCTCCCGAGCGCTATGTGGCCGACGCGGTGGTGCTTGCCCTCACCTTCCTTTTGCTCGGCGGCAGCCTCAATGCCGGCTGGATGGCCGGCGGGCGGCTGCTCGCCCGACTTGCCGGCCGCCCTACGCGGCTTTGGGCTGTGAACGCGACGCTCGCCGTTTTGATGGTCGCCTCCACCATTGCAAGCTTGCATCTTGCCTGAGCTTGATGGCACATCGGGCGCTGCCAGACACACGAAGGGCGCCCGGCATGATCCCGACCCTTGACGACATCCGCAAGGCCGCAGGGCAGATCGAGGGTGCCGTCATGCGCACGCCCTTCCTGCCAGCTCCCAAGCTCTCCGACCTCACCGGCGCCGAGATCTCGGTCAAGTACGAGAACCTGCAAGTCACCAACGCCTTCAAGGAGCGCGGCGCGCTGGTAAAGCTGCTGTCGCTCGCACCGGAAGAGCGTGCCCGCGGCGTCATCGCAATGTCGGCCGGCAATCACGCCCAGGCAGTCGCCTATCATGCGCAGCGCCTCGGCATCCCGGCAACGATCGTGATGCCGCGCACCACCCCGTTCGTGAAGATCGCTGCCACCCGAAGCTACGGCGCCCGGGTCGTGCTCGCCGGTGAGATGCTGGCCGAAGCCCAGACCGAGGCCGAGCGGATCGCGGATGCGGAAGCACTGGTTTGGGTCCATCCCTACGACGACCCGCATGTCATCGCCGGTCAGGGCACCATCGCGCTGGAGATGCTTGACGACGACCCCGCCCTTGAGGTGCTGATCGTGCCGCTTGGCGGCGGCGGCCTGATCTCCGGCATGGCGATCGCTGCAAAGGCGCTGAAGCCGGGAATCGAGGTGATTGGCGCGGAAGCTGCACTTTACCCGTCAATGTGGGCGGCGCTGCGCGGCGTTCCGGCCAAGTGCGGCGGCCCGACCCTTGCCGAGGGCATCGCGGTCAAGAACGTCGGCAAGCTGACCGAACAGATCGTGCGCAAGCTGGTCGACGACGTGGTTCTCGTCGATGAACCGGCGATCGAGCGCGCCGTCAACGCTTATCTCACCCGGCAGAAGGTGATGGCAGAGGGCGCCGGTGCGGCCGGCCTTGCTGCCATGCTCGCCGCCCCGGACCGGTTCCGTGGTCGCACTGTCGGCCTCGTGCTGTGCGGCGGCAACATCGATCCGAGACTGCTCTCATCCATCATGGTGCGCGAGCTCGCGCGGGACGGCCGCATCGTCGCCGTCCGCATCACGACGCCGGACCGGCCGGGCGTCCTTGGCGAGATAGCAACACTGATCGGCACGCTCGACGGCAACATCCTGGAGGTCTCGCATCATCGGCTGTTCCTCAATGTGCCTGCCAAGGGCACGACACTCGATGTCACCTTCGAGACTCATGACGCCGCGCACGCCGCCGAGATCATCACCGCGATGGAAGCAGCGCAGTTCCGGGTCCAGCGCCTCGATGTCGCCGAGGCGGGAGTCTGAGGCGGTGGGCGAAGGCCGCATGTTTGATTCCGGCCGTCAAATCCCCATCTTTAGCCCATGGAAGATGAGGAGACCCGCATGACCCAGCACACGGCCTACGCCATGGACGACCGGATCGACCGTACCGATCCGTTCGCACATCCACGGCTTTATGATGGTGTGCGGACGAAGCGGATCTTCGCGTTCTGCATCGACGTGATCGCGATCGCCCTGCTGACCTTCGCCGCCGGCGTGGTGGTGTTCTTCCTCGGGATCTTCACTCTTGGCCTAGGCTGGCTGATCTACCCGATCCTGTGGCAGGCGGTGGCACTCGCCTACACCGCCTTCACGCTCGGAGGAGCCAATGCCGCGACGCCAGGAATGCGCGCCATGGGCCTTGAGATGCGGCTGTGGTACGGCGCCAGACCTTACCCGCTGCTCGCCGCCATGCATGCGCTCCTGTTCTGGTTCTCCGTTGCCCTCCTGACGCCGCTCGTGCTGCTCGTCTCACTGCTCACGCAGCGCAAGCGCCTGCTGCACGACATCATCCTCGGCACGGTGGTGGTCAATTCGCCTGCCGACGCTGCCTGACTGACCCGTCGTCTGACCTGTCGAACGGCCGCTGCGATCCGCCACCGTGCGGCACACCGACGCAGCGATCCACAGCCTTGTGTTGCCGCGACAAGAAGGCGTCGATTTTGCCGATAGAAAGCCTTAGGTTTGCCGCTGGCGTGCGGTCCCGCGACGCATCATCGTGCCGCGGTATCGTGCCCGTCTGTACGGAATTCGAAACGGGCCGAGTCGAATGCCGGCCACACAACGTCCGCGTCGGTTCGGAACCTTGAGGGAGCCGGCACGGGAATTGCCGGAGACCTGGCCGACGCATGCAGACCGCCGACCTTCCCATGATCCTCACGCTCCTGGTGGTGAGCGCGACGATCGTGCTCTACGCCGTGGAACGGTTCGCGATCGAAATTGTCGCCCTTGGCTCGGTCGTTGCCCTGGTTGCCATCGTTACCCTGTTCGACGTGCCGTACGGCGACGACACTCTCGATCCGGGTGCCCTACTCAGCGGCTTCGCAAATCCGGCGCTTATTACGGTGATTGCGCTGCTTGTCGTCGGACAGGGCCTGTTCCAGACCGACGCGCTGGAAAGGCCGGCGCAGTTCATCGTCCAAATTACCCGCCGCCATAAGTTGCTCGCAGCCGGCCCGATCCTGCTCGGGGTCGGCTTAATCAGCGCATTTTTGAACAACACGCCGGTCGTGGTGATGTTCCTGCCGATCCTGTCGGCCATGGCGGTCGCCCAGGGACATTCGGCGGCGCGCTACATGATGCCGCTGTCCTTCATCGCCATTCTCGGCGGCATGACCACGCTGATCGGCTCGTCGACCAACCTTCTGGTCGCGGACGTTGCCGCCCGGTCGAGCGACGTCCGGCTTGGCTTCTTCAGCTTCACCCCGCTCGGCACCACACTGGCCCTGATCGGAGCGGTCTACGTCCTGTTCGTGATGCCGTTCCTGCTCAAGCCCCGCAAGACCATGACCGAGGAATTCCAGTCGACCTCGGGCAAGCAGTTCATCGCCGAGATCTCCATTGGCTACGGTCATCCGCTGGTTGGCGTGACGGCTGTCTCCGGCATGTTCCCCGAGCTCAAGGACATGACGGTGCGCCTCGTCCAGCGCGGCGAGCGTCCGATCCTGCCTCCGTTCGAGAACGTCACGCTGTCACCGGGCGATACCGTCATTGTCGCTGCCACCCGCTCCGCGCTGACGCGCGCGCTTGCCCGCCGCAACCCCCTGATCGGCGCCGAGGCTCAGGACCAGCATGAGGGCGAGGCGAGCCTGACGGTCAACGGCTCGCTTACGCTTGCGGAGACCGTGGTCGCTCCGGCGTCCCGCCTCACCGGCCGCACCATCAGCCAGTCGGGGCTGCACGCCAACACCGGCTGCGTCGTCATGGGAATCCAGCGCCGGTCGCGCATGCCGCGCATGGCCATGACCGACATTCGCCTCGAACCCGGAGACGTGCTGTTGCTTGCCGGGCAACGCGAGGACATCGAGCGGCTGCGCGGCAACCGCGACGTGCTGTTGCTGGATTGGTCCGCGGCCGAAGTGCCGCTGCGCCGCTACGCACCGCGTGCGCTGGCGATCTTCGCCATTATGGTCACCCTTGCCGCGACGGGAGTCGTGCCGATCGTTTCAGCGGCGCTGTTCGGCACATTCGCCATGATCGTCGGTCGCTGCCTCAATGTGCGCCAGGCGCTCCGGGCGATCGACAGCCGCATCTTCATGCTGATCGGCTCCTCGATCGCCTCGGCTACCGCGCTCGAGGCCAGCGGCGGCGCCGCCGCCATCGCTCAGCTCCTGGTCGACGCACTGGAGGGCCAGTCGCCAATCGTGCTGCTGTCGAGCCTGTTCTTCTTGGTGATGCTGCTCACCAACATCCTGTCGAACAACGCAACGGCGGTGCTGTTCACGCCGATCGCGATCGGCATGGCCGAGCGCACCGGCATGCCGACGGAGGCATTCGTCGTCTGTATCGTGTTTGCCGCCAACTGCTCCTTCGCCACGCCGATCGGCTATCAGACCAACCTGATCGTGATGGGACCAGGGCATTACCGCTTCGCCGACTTCATCAAGGCCGGCGCGCCGCTCGCCGCAATCTTATGGATCGCGTTCACAGTCATGGCTCCGATGTATTATGGTTTCGGAACACGATGACTGACGCAGGAAAGGTCGCGCCGTGACACGACAGACGACCGAAACACCGCAGTTCTACCTGACCGCGCCCTCGCCCTGCCCGTATTTGGCCGGCAAGCAGGAGCGCAAGGTGTTCACGCATCTGGTCGGTCCGCACGCCACCGCGCTCAACGACATCCTGACCCAAGGCGGATTCCGGCGCAGCCAGAACATTGCCTATCGTCCCGCCTGCGAGAACTGCCGGGCCTGCATCTCGGTCCGCGTCGAGGTCGATGCGTTCCAGTGGACGCGCTCGTTCCGCCGCAACTGGGCCCGCAACGCCGACATCGTCGCCAGCATGCTGCCGCCCGCCCCGTCGGGCGAGCAATACGATCTGTTCCGGCGCTATCTTGACGCCCGCCACGCCAACGGCGGGATGTCGGACATGACCGTTCTCGACTATGCCATGATGGTCGAGGACACCCATGTCGACACGATGCTGATCGAATACCATCGCCGGTCGACCGCGGGCGAGGCCGGCCCGCTTGTCGCTGTCGCCCTCACCGACCGTCTCAATGACGGTTTGTCGATGGTCTATTCGTTCTACGACCCGCACATGAAGGACGCCGGGCTCGGCACCTATATGATTCTCGACCACATCAAGCGCGCCCGCGCGCTCGGCCTGCCTTACGTCTATCTCGGCTATTGGGTCGATGGCTCGCCGAAGATGGCCTACAAGACCCGTTTCCTGCCCCAGGAACACCTCGGCGGCCAGGGCTGGCGCAGTTACACCCCGCCGACCGATACCTGAGACGTTGCCGCAGCGTGTCGGCTGCCGTGCGATGGTCCGCACGCCCCCCCAACCGGCTCACCTCATTTCTCGCCGAGGAATGCCTTAATGTCGGTGAAGACGGCGCGGAACATGTCGCGCGTCAGGCGGCCGGTGTTGGTGTTGTAGCGCGAGCAGTGATAGCTGTCGAACAGTGCCGGGGCGCCGGGCAGGTCGTGTCGGGCGCCGTGGCGGAACGGGAAGGCCGCCCGCCGGACCGCCATGGACGACAGCACCGCATCATGCGCGATCCGCCCCAGGGCAAGGATCGCCTCCAGTTTCGGGTAGCGCGCAATGGTCCGCTCGAGAAAGGGCGAACAGCCGCGTATCTCGGCGGGAGTCGGCTTGTTCTCCGGGGGCACACAGCGCACCGCGTTGGTGATCGCGGCCGCGACGAGTTCCAGGCTGTCATCTGGCCGCGCCTGGTACTGCCCGCGGGCGAAGCCGAAATCGGCAAGGGTCTCGTAGAGCAGGTCGCCGGCATAGTCGCCGGTAAACGGCCGGCCGGTGCGGTTGGCACCGCGCAGACCGGGGGCGAGACCGACCACAAGCAACCGAGCTTCGTCCGTCCCGAAAGTCGCCACCGGAGCGTTGAACCACTCCGGCTCACGTGCGCGGTGCATCTCCCGGAAGGCAGCCAGCCGCGGGCAGATCGGACAATCGCGCTCGGGATCGGCCGGCCCTATTGTGGCAACGACGCTCAAAGGTCTTCGTTGTCGTCGCCGTCGCGCTCGGCATGGCGCGGGTTACGCTCCGACGGATCGCGCCCGATCCGCGGCGCGAGCGTCGCCAGATCAATGAAATGATCGGCCTGCCGCCGAAGGTCGTCGGCGATCATCGGCGGCTGAGACTGCAGCGTCGAGACGACGGACACCTTGCGACCCTTGCGCTGCAGCGCCTCGACCAGGGAGCGGAAATCGCCGTCGCCGGAGAACAGGACGATATGGTCGACGTGCTCCACCATCTGCATCGCGTCGACCGCCAGCTCGATATCCATGTTTCCCTTGACCTTGCGCCGGCCACTGGAGTCAATGAATTCCTTGACCGGCTTGGTCACGACTTTGTAGCCATTGTAGTCAAGCCAATCGATCAAAGGGCGAATGGAAGAGTATTCTTGATCTTCTATCAGTGCCGTATAATAATACGCTCGGAGGAGATACCCTTTTGACTGGAACTCTTTCAACAACCGCTTGTAGTCGATATCAAAGCCAATTGCCTTTGCCGTAGAATACAGGTTCGCCCCGTCGATAAACAAGGCAACCTTCTCTCTCGGATCGAACATTCCTCAGCAAACCTTTCTAGGTCACCCGCGCCGACGACACGCCTCGACAGAGGTGGATGCCGCCGGGATCGGAGCAACCGTTCACGCGACCATTTTTCGCAGCATTCCCTGGAAACCGGAACGATCCTGTCCTGTGTGGCGAGCGCCTTCAGCCACCGGATCACCGATGACGCTGCGTGCATTTGCCGCTGCATCGACGTCGTCTCGGTCGCGCGACGCAATAGTCGCTTCGTCCAGAATCGCTTTCGGTAGCCTTTTTGCGCCGCTCGGGCACCTCCAAATATGGAAGTCCCAATCTTCTTAATTTTACCGTCTTCGAAACTAGTTGGAATCTGAAGACAGCCGTCAGCGATCACTACACCATTTTACGCATGTCCTGCAACAAAAGTCGCTGCATCGATCCCCAGGAACGACTGCATGCCGGCTGCTTTGCAGACGCGCGACAACGAAGCCTCCCGTCAACCGGCAACTACAAGTGATTCCTGGCCAAGACTTGCGTTCTTCTTCGTTCGCGACTATGTGTCCACCCTTGCCTTTCCCAAGACATGGAGACAACGCATGGCGCGCGTGACAGTCGAAGACTGCATCGACAAGGTCGAAAACCGCTTCGAACTGGTGCTGCTGGCGAGCCATCGAGCCCGGATGATTTCGAGCGGTTCGCCGCTGACCGTGGACCGCGACAACGACAAGAACCCGGTCGTCGCCCTGCGCGAGATCGCAGAAGAGACCGTCAGCGTCGAGGATCTGAAGGAGGATCTGATCCATTCCCTTCAGAAATATGTCGAGGTCGACGAGCCGGAGCCGGAGGCCGTGCCGATGGTGCCCAGTCAATCCGGCCAGGGCGGCACCGAGGTCAATGCCGTCGACGATTCCAACGTCGAGTTCGACCGCATGTCAGAGGAAGATCTGCTGCGCGGTCTGGAAGGTCTTGTCCCACCGGAACGCACCGACGATATCTAATGTAAACCTACCTGCCACCGGCGCGCCGAGCCGCATCAGCGCTCGGGTTCTGCCCAGGTCCTATTCGCGCATTTGCACCCTGTGGCGGCATGGTCGTGAGCAGATGTCAATCTTGGAAGGAACACTAGAAGTCTCATATCTCTAGTGGCTCTTTTGAATTTGACATTTGAATACGAACTTGCCGCTAATGCGGGTTCAGATGTCGAATTCGCCCTATTAGCCGCGTGGCCGTCGGCTGCCGGTGACTTGCGCCATGATGCGTCAATATGAACTCGTCGAACGGGTTCAGCGTTACAATCCGAATACGGACGAAGCCCTGCTCAACAAGGCTTACGTCTACGCCATGCAGAAGCACGGATCGCAGACCCGTGCCTCGGGCGATCCCTATTTCTCGCATCCTCTCGAAGTCGCGGCGATCCTAACCGAACTCAGGCTCGACGACGCCACGATCGCTGTCGCCCTTCTGCACGACACCATCGAGGACACCGACGCCACGCGCGCGGAGATCGACAAGATCTTCGGCGAGGAGATCGGCAAGCTCGTCGACGGCCTCACCAAGATCAGGCGCCTTGATCTCGCCTCCAAACGGGCGAAACAGGCCGAGAACTTCCGCAAGCTTCTGCTGGCCATCGCCGATGACGTGCGCGTGCTCCTGGTGAAACTTGCCGACCGCATGCACAACATGCGCACGCTGCATCATATGCCGGAGGAAAAGCGTGCGCGCATCGCCGAAGAGACGATGGAGATCTACGCTCCGCTCGCCGGACGCATGGGCATGCACGACATGCGGGAGGAGCTCGAGGACATTGCGTTCAGGACGCTGAACCCCGACGCTCACGCCACGATCTCCGAACGTCTCGCCGCACTGCGCGAAAAGAACCAGGGCCTCATCGCCGACATCGAGACCAGCCTGACCACGCGGCTCGCCGAGCGGGGCATCTCCGCTGTGGTCAAGGGCCGGGAAAAGCGTCCCTACTCGATCTTCCGCAAGATGCAGCAGAAGTCGGTCGGCTTTGAGCAGCTTTCCGACATCTACGGCTTCCGTGTCATCGTCGGCACCGTGGAGGCCTGCTACCGCGTGCTCGGCGTCGTCCACACCTCGTGGCCCACCGTGCCGGGGCGCTTCAAGGACTACATCTCCACGCCGAAGCAGAATGATTATCGTTCGATCCACACCACCGTCGTCGGGCCGAGCCGGCAGCGGGTCGAGCTGCAGATCCGCACCACCGCAATGGACCGTGTCGCCGAATACGGCATCGCCGCGCATGCCCTCTACAAGGACGGCGTGTTCGGCGGCCGCAACATCGCCAAGCTCGACGAGGAGAGCCGGGCCTATGAATGGCTCAGACGGACGATCGAACTGCTATCGCAGGGCGACACACCGGAAGAATTCCTGGAAAACACCAAGCTCGAGCTGTTCCACGATCAGGTGTTCTGCTTCACACCGAAAGGCCGCCTGATTGCCCTGCCCCGCGGCGCCACGCCGATCGACTTCGCCTACGCGGTCCACACCGACATCGGCAACACTTGCGTCGGCTGCAAGATCAACGGCCACATCATGCCGCTGGTCACCGAACTCCGGAACGGCGACGAGGTTGAGATCGTGCGCAGCCAAGCGCAGACGCCGCCCCCGGCCTGGGAGTCGATTGCCATTACCGGCAAGGCCCGGGCGGCGATCCGCCGCGCGACGCGTGAATCCGCGCGCCAGCAGTATGGTGCCCTTGGCCGGCATATCCTTGAACGGGCCTTCCTGCGCGCCGGTCGCGCCTTCTCCGACGACGTTGTCACGGCCGTGCTGCCGGCACTCGGCCAGGCCAGCGTCGCCGACCTCCTTGCCGCCGTCGGCCGCGGCGAGGTCAAGGCAATCGATGTCGTCACGGCCGTCTATCCCGATCACCGCGACGACCGACTGACCACAGAACCGGTGCCGGCGGAAGAGGGCTGGTTCGACCTGCAGTCCGGCGTCGGCATGAAGTTCCGCGTGCCTGCCTCCAACAATGCGCCGCTGCCGATCCGTGGGCTCTCCGGCGACCTGCCGGTGAATTTTGCCCCGGAGGGCGGCGCGGTGCCGGGCGACCGCATCGTCGGTATCCTGACGCCGGGAATCGGGGTAACGATCTTCCCGATCCAGGCGCCGGCGCTGAAGGCGTTCGAGGACGAACCGGACCGCTGGCTTGATGTACGCTGGGATCTCGACGCCAACCGGCACGAGCGCTTTCCTGCCCGCATCGCGGTCTCCGCCTTGAACGAACCGGGGTCCCTCGCCACAATCGCCGCAGCAATCGGCGATCTCGACGGCAATATAGACAATTTGAAAATGGTCGCTCGCGCCGCAGATTTTCACGAAATGATCATCGATCTGGAAGTATGGGATCTGAAGCATCTCAACCGGATCATCAATCAGTTGCGCGCCAAGCCCAATGTATCGAGCGTCAGCCGCGTCAACGGATGAGGCGCAGATCCGGGCCCACCGGCGACCGACCTGCATCTGACCGGAGAACCGATCATCTGCGCCGCGCGAGGCGGCCACACCGCGCATCCAGAAGGCATGAGGAACAGCAAGGCGATGACCCGAGACGAGGTGCTCAACACGTTCCGCGAGGCCGGAGCGATCCTGGAAGGCCACTTCATCCTGACCTCAGGGCTGCACAGTCCGGTATTCGTGCAAAAGGCGTTGGTCTTCATGTACCCGGACAAGACCGAGCGGCTATGCAGGGCCTTGGCCGAGCGCATTCGCGCGAGTGATCTCGGACCGATCGATTTCGTGGTCTCGCCCGCGCTTGGCGGCCTCATTCCCGGCTACGAGACCGCGCGCCACCTCGGCGTTCCGGCGATGTGGGTGGAACGCGAGCAAGGCCAGTTCCGCCTCCGCCGGTTCGAGATGCCGCCCAGGGCCCGCGTGGTCATCGTCGAGGACATCGTGACCACTGGACTGTCAAGCCGCGAGACGGTGCAGGCGCTCATCAACCTCGGCGCGGAGGTGGCTGCTGTTGCCTGCCTGATCGACCGGTCCGCCGGGGAGGCCGATGTGGGCGCGCCGCTGATCGCCCTTGCCGAATACAAGGTGCCGGCCTATCCCGCGGATGCCCTGCCGCCGGACCTCGCCGCGCTGCCGGCGGTCAAGCCGGGCAGCCGAGGGTTAAGTTGAGGAATCATGCTGTTCCGCCGCCGCCAGCAACCGAACCATATGGAGCGCCTGCGCCTGGCCGTCTGGCCGCGCCGCAGCTTCGGGCGGTCGGCGCGCTACTTCTCCAAGCGGGTGCTGCGCCTGACGGCGAGCCCGAACGCCGTCGCGCTCGGCTTCGCGGCGGGCACGTTCGCGTCCTTCACGCCGTTCATCGGTTTTCACTTCATCATCAGCTTCATCATCGCCTTCTTCATCCGGGGCAACATGCTGGCGGCGGCCCTCGGCACGGCAGTGGGCAATCCCCTTACCTTCCCGTTCATCTGGGCGTCCACCTACCAGCTCGGCACCTTGATCCTGCACGGGGAAGCGCGCGACTTCGGCAACAGACCGCTCGACGACAGGCTTGGCGGCGGCCTCCTCGAGAAATCGCTTGATGCGGTGCTTCCCGTGATCAAGCCGATGATGATCGGCGCCATTCCGCTCGGCCTTATTGCCGGCGTGTTCTTCTATTTCCTGGTTTTCTACAGTGTACGAGCGTATCAGACCGGTCGACGGCAGCGGCTGGCGGCCCGCCGGCTGCGTCCGTATCGCACGGTCCCGGCCCCTGCCGAACCGCCCAAGCCGGAGGCCGTTGAATGACGGACCTCACTCTCACGGGATCGGGGGAGTCGCAGCGATGATCATCGGCATCGGATCGGATCTCATCGACATCCGCCGCATCGAGAAGACGCTCGACCGGTTCGGCGAGCGCTTCCTCAATCGCGTCTTCACCGATGTCGAACGCGCGAAGTCCGAACGGCGTGCCGAGCGCGCGGCCTCCTATGCCAAGCGTTTCGCGGCGAAGGAAGCCTGCTCCAAGGCCCTTGGTACCGGCATCAGGATGGGCATCGCCTGGCGCGAGATGGGGGTGGTCAACCTGCCGTCCGGCAAGCCGACGATCGTTCTGACGGGAGGCGCCGCCGAGCGACTCGAGCGGCTGCTGCCGAGGGGCTTCGAGGCGCGGATCGACCTTACGATCACCGACGACTTCCCTCTGGCCCAGGCATTCGTGGTGATTTCCGCCTGGCCGCAGGATTGGCCGCAGCCGCCGACGGATCCCTGAGTCGGGAACACGGCGCTTTGCGTTGCGTTGCAGTCAGCGACCCGGTACAAGCTTGCCGGATATCGCCCCTCCCAAGCGGCGGAATCGCAGCCAGTACATCGAGACGCACGAAGGACGAAATGAGCGTGTCCGAGGACAAAAAGACAAAGGAAGCCGGCCTCTACGAGACCGTCAAGGTGATCGTGCAGGCGCTGATCCTGGCGCTCATCGTTCGCACGTTCCTGTTTCAGCCCTTCAACATTCCGTCGGGCTCGATGATGGACACGCTGCTGATCGGCGATTACCTGTTCGTCTCGAAGTACAGTTACGGATATTCGCGTTATTCCTTCCCCTATGGCCTTGCGCCGATCGAAGGACGCATCTGGGCCAGCGAACCCGAACGTGGCGACATTGCCGTCTTCAAGCTGCCACGCGACAATTCGACCGATTACATCAAGCGCGTGATCGGGCTGCCGGGCGACGAGATCCAGATGATCGACGGCGTGCTGCACATCAACGGCGAGGCGGTGAAGCGCGAGCGGATTGATGATTTCATCAGCACCGATCCGTTCGGCAGCGTGCAGCGCGTGCCGCGCTATCGCGAGACGCTGCCGAATGGGGTCTCCTACGAGACGCTCGACCTGACACCCCGCGGCACCTGGGACAACACTCGGGTCTATAAGGTGCCGCCCGGCCACTACTTCATGATGGGCGATAACCGCGACAACTCGACCGACAGCCGGGTGTTGTCTGCCGTCGGTTATGTGCCGTTCGAGAATTTCGTCGGCCGCGCCGAGATCATCTTCTTCTCGGTCGACGAGAACGCCTCGGCCTGGATGTTCTGGCAGTGGCCCTGGACGGTTCGCTGGGACCGCCTGTTCCGTGTACTGTAGCGCTTGAATTCAATCGACCTTCGGACGCGCCCTCGGTTCCGTTTGGGCCAACCGATGATCTGGGCTTCGCAGCGATGACCTCCGACCGTCAGCGCCAGCTCGATCGAGCGTTGGAGCAACGCATCGGCTACCGCTTTCGCGACCCTGCCCTGCTGGAGCGGGCGCTGACGCATGCCAGCGCCTTGTCGCCATCGAGTTCGAGCAGCCACAGCTATCAGCGTCTCGAGTTCCTCGGTGACCGCGTTCTGGGCTTGGCCATTGCAACCATGCTGGACAAGGACTTTCCCGAAGCCGATGAGGGTGAGCTGGCGCGGCGTCTCAACCGGCTGGTGCGCCGCGAGACATGCGCCGAAGTGGCGAACGAGCTCGACATCGGCCCGGCCCTCAGGATTGGCGACGGCGAAGCCCAGTCGGGCGGACGCAAGAAGACGGCAATCCTCGCCGACGTCTGCGAGGCGCTGATCGCTGCAATCTACCTCGACGGCGGCATCGAGCCGGCCATGGCCTTTGTCGACCGCTTCTGGCGGCCGCATTGCCACAAGCAGACGGGCCCTCTGCGTGACGCCAAGACGACGCTGCAGGAATGGGCCCAGGGCAAGGGCTTGCCGGCGCCAACCTACGAGATTACCCAGCGCGGTGGTCCCGACCATGCGCCGACCTTCACGGTGACGGTCGCGATCAAAGGATTGCAGCCGGGCAAGGGCGTTGGTGGCTCGAGACGCATTGCCGAGCAGAACGCCGCAGAGACCGTGCTGCGCCGCGAGGGCATCTGGACCGAGGAGGTCGGCCGTGACTGAAAATGAGGACCGGGCCCCGCCGCCGGAAGGTGAGACCCGCGCGGGTTTCGTCGCGCTCATCGGGGCGCCGAACGCCGGAAAGTCGACGCTGCTCAACGCGCTGGTCGGCATGAAGGTCTCGATCGTCACCCACAAGGTTCAGACCACCCGCGCCATGATCCGCGGCATCGCCATGCATGGGCGCTCGCAGATCGTGTTCGTCGATACACCCGGCATCTTCAAGCCGAAGCGCCGGCTCGACCGCGCCATGGTCGAAACCGCCTGGGGCGGCGCCCGCGACGCCGACCTGGTGGCGCTTCTGATCGACGCCCGCAAGGGCATTGACGAGGAGGCCGACGCGATCCTGACCGAACTGGAATACATCCGGCTGCCCAAGGTGCTGGTGCTGAACAAGATCGACGTCACCCGGCGGGAAAAGCTGCTCGCCCTCGCCCAGGAAGCCAATGCCCGGATCGGCTTCGAACGCACCTTCATGGTTTCCGCCCAGACCGGCGACGGCGTATCCGATCTCATCACCTATTTCGCCGATCGCGTACCGCCTGGCCCATGGCTTTACCCCGAAGATCAGGCGTCGGACCTGCCGATGCGCATGCTCGCCGCCGAGATCACACGGGAAAAGCTCTTCATCCGCCTGCACGAGGAACTCCCCTATATCTCCACCGTGGAGACGGAGGCGTGGCAGGAACGCAAGGACGGCTCTGTCCGGATCGAACAGACGATCTACGTCGAGCGCGACAGCCAGAGGAGCATCGTGCTCGGCAAGGGCGGCCAGACGATCAAGGCCATCTCGCAGGCCGCGCGCATGGAACTCACCGAGGCACTTGAGCGCCCGGTTCACCTGTTCCTGTTCGTCAAGGTGCGCGAGAACTGGGCCGACGACCCGGAGCGCTACCGCGAGATGGGGCTGGATTTTCCAAGGTAGGGATATCGGTCCCCGGAACCGGGTTCCGTATACCTTCATCTGGCCAAGCTTGATTCATCAGCCCAGGATTGACATGGATCCCGAGACGGCATTCTTGGGTCGAACCTAAAACTCACCAGTCAGGACCGCGATGGAATGGTCGGATGAAGGTGTGATCGTCGGGACCCGCCGTCATGGCGAGACTGGCGTCATCCTGGAGGTGATGACGCAAGGTCGCGGCCGCCACCTTGGCCTGGTACGCGGCGGCAGGTCGCGCCGGCAGCGGCCGGTGCTGCAGCCCGGCAACCGCGTCGGCCTGATCTGGCGGGCACGCCTCGAAGACCACCTTGGCAATTTCACCGTCGAGCCGATCGAACTGCGGGCAGGTGAGCTCCTGGCAAGCGCCCTCGGGCTTAACGCCATTCAGCACCTTGCGGCACTGCTGCGCCTGCTGCCGGAACGCGATCCGCACCCGCGTCTCTACGACGCGCTGCTGGTCGTGCTCGACCACATCGCGGAGCCGACCGCCTGCGGCCCGCTCATCGTGCGCTTCGAATTGGAGCTGCTCAACGAACTCGGCTTCGGGCTCGATCTCAGCCGCTGCGCCGTCACCGGAGCGCCGCAGGATCTTGCTTATGTATCGCCGCGATCCGGACGGGCCGTCGGACGGGATGCCGGCCAGCCCTATCACGATAAGCTCCTGCGATTGCCGTCGTTCCTTGTGCCGGGCGAGCGCCAGCCCGGCAGTGCGATCTTGCCGGAAGAGATCACCCAGGGCTTCCGGCTCACCGGGTTCTTCCTCAATCGTCATGTCTGGGAGGCACGCGGCCTGCGGGTTCCCGAGCCCCGCGCAGGACTGATTGCGTCACTCGAGCGCGCCCTCGGCGGGGCCGAGGCCCCTCCGAGGATCATCTGACCGGCCGATCTAGCGGTAAACCGGAATCAGCGGGCTGCCGGACTCACCGCGCGCCGGCACGTAGTAGGCGGGCGTCTCGGCGTTCACACCGCCATAGGCGAGCGGCCCGTAATATGGAGCCGGCGCGGAGTAGGCCATTGGCTCGCTGTAGTACGGGGTCGAGCCCGTGTCCTCCACAGCGCCGTAGTTCACCGCCACGCCCGAGTGCAGGTTGAAGATCGGGCCGCCGCGGTCAGTGCCGAGGTTGGTGTAGGTCTGCTCGGGATAGTAGCCCATGACCGGACTGACGACGGGGCCATCGACAGCCGTCCCGGTGTAGACCAATCCGCCGCCGGGTTCGGCATATCCGGCGCTCTCGACGTAGCGCGGTCCCGAGACCGTGCCATGCGCCGGAATGATGGGCCCGCCGCTGTCGGTACCGATGTTGATATAGGCGCTTTCCGCGGGATAGGTCACGGGAGCAGCAACCGGGGCCGCGACCCTCTCGCTGTACGCCGGCTGGGCCCTGTCGACGAATCCGGTGTCCTCGATATAGCTCGGCAGCGCCGTGGTGCCATAGGCCGGAATGATGGGCCCGCCACTGTCGGTGCCGATGTTGATGTAGGCCTGCTGCGCATAAGCGCTCGGCGCGGCGATGGCGACGGCGCCGACAACGGCCATGTACTTCAGTACAGTCTTGATTGTCATGGCTTTTTACCTTTCTCGTCAGCGAACGTCGATACAGTCGACGTCCAAATGCTGAGCGTTTCCAAATGCTGGAGCGTCTTGTCCGCGCTCGTTCAAGCGTAGAATGCCCCAGGTTTTGGATTGTTCCGGCCCGTAGGGAGGCGTTTGGGCCGGAGGGACGAGCGTCATTGCCGGAGCAGATCGAGGCCGCATGTGGCGCACCGGGCTCGGCCCGCAGCGCAACGCGTCGTCTCCCCTCAGTTAGGAAGCGAATTCCCGCAGTCCATACACGGTCGCGCGATCAGCGCGTGAAAAACGCGAGAGCACACGTCTTGCTGGTCCGCGACCCGGGGAGAACCCGAGGATTTCCCCCAATTCGCAATTGTCAACGCGGCGCTGCGCGGGTACTTGGAACATATGGGAAACGAAACGATTCCGTCCGGAAACATCGAACCGGTCAACCTGCGCGAGGCGCTCGAGGAGCGCTATCTCTCCTACGCGCTGTCGACCATCATGCACCGTGCCCTGCCAGACGTGCGCGATGGGCTGAAGCCCGTGCACCGGCGACTGCTTTATGCCATGCGGCTGCTCAAGCTCGATCCTGGTGCCGGGTTCAAGAAATGCGCCCGCGTCGTCGGCGACGTGATGGGCAAGTTCCACCCGCACGGAGACCAGGCGATCTACGACGCGCTGGTGCGCCTTGCCCAGGATTTCTCCGTCCGCTACCCGGTTGTCGACGGACAGGGCAACTTCGGCAACATCGACGGCGACAGTGCCGCGGCCATGCGCTACACCGAGGCGCGCCTGACCGACGTCGCCAAGCGCCTTCTCGACGGGCTCGACGAGAACGCGGTTGATTATCGCGAGACCTACGACGGTATCGACAGGGAGCCCGTCGTCCTGCCTGGCGGTTTCCCCAACCTGCTCGCCAATGGCTCCTCGGGGATTGCTGTCGGCATGGCGACCTCGATCCCGCCGCACAACGTCGCCGAGCTTTGCGACGCCGCCCAGTATCTCATCAAGCATCCTCGGGCCACCAGCACGGAGCTTCTCGCCTTCGTCAAGGGTCCCGACTTCCCGACCGGCGGGCTGCTGGTCGAGGATCGGGCCGGCTTGGCCGAAGCTTATGAAACCGGCCGCGGCAGCTTCCGCGTCCGCGCCCGCTGGTCGGTCGAGGATACCGGTCGCGGCACCTGGCAGGCCGTGGTCACCGAGATCCCTTATCAGGTTCAGAAGTCCCGGCTGATCGAAAAGATCGCCGAACTGCTGCAGGCCCGTCGTCTTCCGCTGCTCGACGACGTGCGCGACGAATCCGCCGAGGACGTGCGCATCGTGCTCGTGCCGCGTTCCAAGAACGTCGATCCGGCACTGATGATGGAGTCGCTGTTCAGGCTCACCGATCTCGAAAATCGGTTCCCGCTCAACATGAACGTGCTCTCGCACGGCCGGGTCCCGATGGTCATGGGTCTTGCACAGGTTCTGCGGGAATGGCTCGATCACCGCAAGGAAGTGCTGGTCCGCCGCTCCGAACACCGGCTGCAGCAGATCGACCACCGGCTCGAGGTCCTTGGCGGCTATCTCATCGCCTATCTCAACCTCGACGAGGTGATCCGGATCATCCGCGAGGAGGACGAGCCCAAGGCCGAGCTGATGCAGCGGTTCTCGCTCAGCGAGGTCCAGGCGGAGGCGATCCTCAACATGCGGCTGCGCGCCCTGCGCAAGCTCGAGGAAATCGAGATCCGCAAGGACCACGACAAGCTCACCAGGGAGCGTGAGGAGCTCATGGCTCTGCTCGGTTCTGAGCCCCGGCAATGGACCCGAGTCGGCAAGGAGATCGCCGAGATCGCCAAGGCCTACGGTCCTGACACCGAGCTTGGCCGCCGCCGCACCGGCTTCGCCGCAGCGCCGGATCACGACCACGTCGACATTCAGCAGGCCATGATCGAAAAGGAGCCGATCACGGTCGTCGTCTCCGAGAAGGGCTGGATCCGCGCCCTTAAGGGGCACCAGCAGGACCTTGGCTCCCTCGCCTTCAAGCAGGGCGACGGCCTCAAGCGCGCCATCCTTGCCGAGACCACCGACAAGCTCCTGGTCTTCACCACCCAGGGCAAGGTCTTCACGCTTGCCGCAGACAAGCTTCCGGGCGGTCGCGGCCACGGCGAGCCAATCCGCCTTATGGTCGACATGGACGAAGGCCAGGACGTGGTTGAGGTCTTCGTCCACAAGCCGGGGCGCAAGCTCCTCGTTGCCTCAGACGAGGCCCGCGGCTTTGTCGTGCAGGAGACCGAGGTGGTTGCCAATACCCGCAAGGGCAAGCAGGTCCTCAACGTGACCGCGCCGATCGAGGCTCGACTCTGCGTTGCTGCAGAGGGCGACCACGTTGCCGTCATCGGCCGCAACCGCAAGCTGCTGGTGTTCCCGCTCGCCCAGATCCCGGAGATGAACCGCGGCCGCGGCGTGCGGCTGCAGCGGTACCGCGACGGCGGCATCGCCGACGCCCAGGTCTTCGTCGGCGCCGAGGGCCTGACCTGGGTCGACAGCTCGGGCCGCAGCTTCACGCGCAGCCTCGATGAGCTGACCGACTGGCGCGGCGATCGCGGCCAGGCGGGTCGCCTGCCGCCGCCCGGCTTCCCGCGATCCAACAGCTTCGGCAAGCGCTCGCTGTAATGGCCCGCGCCCAGCCCTTGGACCGCGACCGTTTTCCGCTGTTCCGCACCGTCGCAACCCGATGGCTCGACGGCGACGTCTACGGCCACGTCAACAATGTGGTCTACCTGAGCTATTTCGATACGGCAGTGAACGGCTGGCTGATCGAGCAAGGCGTGCTCGATCCCCTCGCTTCGCCCGAGATCTTTCTCGTGGTCGAGACCTCGTGCCAATATTTTCGCGAGCTGCAGTTTCCCGACGTGGTCCATGCCGGCATCCGCGTTGCCCGACTCGGCAGCTCGTCGGTCGCCTATGATATTGCTTTGTTCCGCAACAACGACACCTGCGCCAGCGCCCAGGGCCGCTTTGTCCACGTCCAGGTCGACCGCGAGACCCGGCGACCGGTGCCGATCGAAGGAGCGCGGCGCAGCCTGCTCGAAGGTCTGGCGGCACGATAACGCGGGTTGACCTCAGAAGAACGCGCTCCGCCATGAACGCAGACGGCGAAGGCGTGTCGCGCGGGCGGGATCCAGCGCTGACCGGGTCGTGGACGCATTTGCCCGCCGTCCACACGATGTCCCCAGGTTGCCCACAGCTTGCCCACAGAACAGCGGCACCTTATCCCGCGGTTTTCAACAGGCGTGACTTCTCACGCTCCCAATCGCGCTTTCTTTCCGTCTCGCGCTTGTCGTGCAGCTTCTTGCCACGCGCCAGCGCCAGTTCGAGCTTCGCCCGGCCCTTCTCGTTGAAGTAGATCTTGAGGGGGATGAGTGTCTTGCCTTCCTTCTGTACCGCGCCGGCGAGCTTGTTGATCTCGCGCTTCTTCATCAGCAGTTTGCGCGGACGCCGGGTCTCGTGGTTGAAGCGGTTGGCCTGCAGGTACTCCGGTATATAGGCGTTGTAGAGCCAGAGTTCGCCGGAATGCTCCGCAGCATAGGCGTCGGTGATGTTCGACCGCCCTTCGCGTAGCGACTTCACCTCCGTGCCCGCAAGTGCGATGCCGGCCTCGAAGGTCTGCTCGATCTCGTAGTTGAAGCGGGCCTTACGGTTCTCGGCGACGACGCGCCGGCCCGGAGGCCCGCCATGCTTGGCGGACATAGGCTTTTCCCGTCGGAGCCGGCGTTACCGCCGGTCTCCGCGATCGTGATGGTCAGTTGAGCAGGCCGGCGTGCACCATCGCCTTGCGGATCGCGACCTTGGTATCCTCCGACACCGGCACCAGCGGCAGGCGCAGCTGGTTCTCCATCCGTCCGAGCAACGAAAGCGCGTACTTTGCTCCGGTCGGATTCGGCTCGAGAAAGAGCGCCTGGTGCAACGGCGCCAGCCGGTCCTGGATCGAAAGGGCCGTGGCATAGTCCCCGTCCCGGCAGGCGTCCTGGAATTGTGCGCACAGCTGCGGCGCCACATTGGCCGTCACCGAAATGCAGCCGACGCCGCCGTGGGCGTTGAAGCCGAGCGCGGTGATGTCCTCGCCCGACAGCTGCACGAAGTCCGGACCGCAGGCTTCGCGCTGCTGGCTTACCCGGGCCATGTTGGCCGTGGCGTCTTTGACGCCCTTGATGTTGCGGCAGGTCTTGAACAGCTCGGCCATGGTTGCGGGCAGCATGTCGATCACCGACCGGCCCGGGATGTTGTAGATGAAGATCGGAATCCCCACCACAGCGTCGATCGCGCGGAAATGCGCGATGAGTCCGGCCTGATTCGGCTTGTTGTAGTATGGGGTTACGATCAACAACGCATCTGCGCCGACCTTCTCGGCATGGCGCGCGAAGTCGATCGCCTCGTCGGTGTTGTTCGACCCGGCACCGGCGATCACTGGCACGCGGCCCGCGTTCGCCTCGATGCAGAGCTCGATCACCCGCTTGTGCTCGGCGTGGGTCAGCGTCGGGCTCTCGCCGGTCGTACCGACAGGCACGAGACCGTGACTGCCTTCTTTGATCTGCCAGTCGACCAGGTCCTGGAACGATTTCTCGTCGATGCCGCCGTTGCGGAAGGGCGTTACGAGCGCTGGCATCGATCCTCTGAACATTTCCGGTATCCTCTGGACTGACGTTCACCCGCAGATCAAGCGCGGGTCCGGCACAATAGTAGGGGTTTTCCGCGGGAGCAATACGCTGCGGCCGCGTCCATGGTTGACCCCTGATCAGTGCCGCGCAAGGCTCGTTATTTCCTGTTCGATCCAACGAAAGGACGTTTTGCTGTGCCCAGGAACGCTCCCGCCACGCCGTCGGGCGGCGATCAACCCGCTCCCGAAGCGTTCTTCTGGCGCACACGCGACGGCCTGTGGCTCGGCGCGCGGCTGTGGACACCACCGCCGGACGCGGCCGCTCCGTCGGGACCCTGGCCGGTCCTTTGCCTGCCCGGCCTCTCGCGCAACGGCCGCGATTTTGCCGCGCTCGCCACCCGCCTCGCGGCAGCCGGTCACCGCGTGATTGTAATGGACTATCGGGGTCGTGGCCTCTCCGACCGCGATCCCGATTGGCGCAATTATGCGATCCCCATCGAGGCGCAGGACATCGACACCGGACTGGATGCCCTCGGGCTCGAACGCTTTGCCGTAGTTGGCACGTCCCGCGGCGGATTGCACGCGATGTTGCTCGCCATTCGCCGGCCGGCCGCGGTCGCTGCCATCGTTCTCAACGACATTGGACCGCAGATCGAGATGGCGGGCCTGCGCCGCATCGCCGAGTCGATCGGCAAGGACATGACGGCACCCGACTGGCAGACCGCGGCCGAGCGGCTGTCCAAGACTTTCGGTCATCAGTTCCCTGTCCTGACCAGCGCCGACCAATGGCTGCGCCTGGCCCGTCAGCTCTATCGCGACCAGAGCGACGGGCTCTGCCTCGACTACGATCCCGACCTTGCCCGTCCCCTCGCCGGACTTGACGATGGCGAGCCGCCCGCAGATCTCTGGAGCGCCTTCCCCGCGCTCGCCTCGGTCCCCCTCTTCATCCTCCGCGGCGAGAACTCCGACATTTTGAGCCCTGCCACGGTGACGCGCATGCTCGCGGAGCACCCCCGCGCCGACGCCATCGTGGTTCCCGGCCAGGGCCATGCGCCGATGCTGTGGGAGGACGCGATCCAGAGCCAGATCCTTGAGTTTATTCAGCGGGCGGCGGCGCCCCGCTGACGGCGTCCCCTCCAGCCAACTTGCCAAAGGCGGCGGTTGACCCATCGCGAGCCCACGCCCAACCACTGGCCGCCGAAGTTGTCGTGGATGGTGCCGGTCTGCCTCGAAGACGACTGGACGCCACCGGCGGAGCCGCCGAACCGGAAGACCGTCCTGTCGAGGAGACGCGCTCAGCGTCCTGCGGGAGTATTGCCGCCGGGACGGGTTGAAGTGCCATTGGCACCGCGCTGGGTCCAGGCGTTCGGCCTGTCGCCAAAGTTGTTGAAGCGGTACTCGACGCCGACGCCGCCGCGGACGCTCAAACAAGTGTCAATGTGGGGAATATAGACGAAGCCGGGGCCGAACGCGTCACAGACGCGGACGGAATCGACCGGTTCCGGAGCGAACGGGAAATCCTCCGCGGCAGCGCTGGCAACGGCTACCGCCACCGCCGATGCGCCGAGCAGAATGCGCGCAAGGTTCATCCTCTGATCTCCAAATCAGACGCATCGACGCCAGGGTCTGCTCGCGATGATCCTGAGATGCTCCATTTTGGACGTTGGATATCCATGGCGGCCCTGTCAAGGGCGGCGTACCCGCCGTTTGACCGACACGTTCGGCAGCGCCATCCGCGATTACGGTGTAAGGGAGCGCTCCGCGCACAGTGGGCTGCGCGGCCGTGCCGACAATGCCGCCACGATACGCCGTTGCCGAGGTCCCTGTATAAGCAAAAAAAGGGCCCGGCGGCTCCCGCCGGGCCCCGATCAAAGCCGGTGCGGCTCCAATCAGAAGTCGCGCTGGACGCGGAAGGTGACCATGGCCTCGTCGAAGTCGCCGGCGCCGTCGAAGTCGGTCTGGCGGTACTCACCTTCGACGCCGAATTCCAGACCGGAGACCGGGGTCCACACCAGATTGGCGCCAACACCCCAGATCTTGTAGTCAAGCGCCGAAACCGCCGCCAGGTCGATATCGGCATAGGACGCATCGATGCTGGACGAGATCGTCGGCGTGAACGGCAGGTAGAAGCCACCCGAAATCGACCACCCCGTCGAGGTGTCGCCGGTCAGGGCATCAACGTCATAGGTGCCGTCCGGCAGGCTCGTGGAGACATAGGCCAGCGCCCCATCGGCATAGACCGACTGCAACGTCACGTTCGCACCGGCCAGGAACGGCAGGTTGACGGTAACGCCACCGCCAACGGCCCAGCCGACCTCGCGCGCGTAGTCGCCGATGAGGGCGCCGGTCGGGCTGACCTGCGAGCCTTGCGCATCATGCAGCGCGGCCATGATCTGCGCCGAACCCCAACCCTGGTCGACGCGCAGCGCCGCGACCAGATCCGGCCAGCGATGGCCGCCATAGAGGCCGCCGAGCTGGCTGTTGGTCACCGGGCCGGTGCCGTAGGTCGCGCCATAGCGACGGTAGGTGCCGTCCTCGACCGAGATCGTGGCCGAGATGCCGTTGCCGAAGGAGGCCGTGTAGGCGGCGACCCATTGCGATTCGACATCCGACCACTGCTGGCCGAGGTTGGCGAACGTGTTGCCGGTGTAGAAGTCGAAGAACGACTGCGTCCGGCCGAACGTGAAGCCTCCAAATTGGACAAACGCGTTCTCGAGATCGACACGCTCGCCTCCGGTCGAACCGGAATCGGCCTGCACATACATGCTGATATAGGCGCGCACCAGGCCGTATTCGGTGTTGGTGCGGGCATCCAGGCGGATATAGCCGCGGGCACGGGTGGAGGTGCCGTCCAGACCACGATCGGTCCAGTTGTTCGGCTCGTCGCCGAAGTCGTTGAAGCGATACTCGACACGGACACGGCCACGGACACGCAGGCAGGTGTCGGTGCCCGGGATATAGAAGAAGCCGGTGCCGAAGGCGTCGCAGACGCGAACGTAGTCGACCGGCTCCGGGGCCACCGGAAGATCGGCGGCCTGCGCGCCGGTGGCAGCAGCAGTGGCTGCAGCGGCGCCGAGCAGGATGCTCTTGAGGTTCATGACTGTGATCTCCAAATCAGTCGCTTCGAAACCCGGAGGACTGGGAGGTGTCCTCCGGAAGGTTTGCGCCCCGCGATTGATCCTGAGATGCTTCGTTTCGGAGGGTGGATGTCCGGCGGGCATGTCAGGCGTGGCGTCTCCGCCACTCACGCCGCCACGCTATCCACCGCTGCCGCTCTGGTTCAACGGAGAACCGCACGCATCGGCGCCGCCTGCAATGCTTTCACCGAAGCTGTTGCGCGAAAGTCACCACAAGCGCTCGGCATGCGTGCAATAGCGGCAAAAGAATGGCGGCATCGTGTCATGATTTCTGCACTGCAGCGGTCGCCCACGCTTGTTGATGCAGCCGCCACCACGCCCACCAGAGGGGCGAATCCCCTACACCTGCGTGACGATGACAAAAAAAGGCCCGGCGGTTTCCCGCCGGGCCTCGAACGAAACCGGTGAGGCTTCGATTAGAAGTCGCGCTGCACGCGGAAGGTGACAGCGGCCTCGTCGTAATCGCCAGCGCCGTCGAAGTCGGTGTTGCGATACTCGCCTTCCACACCGAACTGCAGGCCGGAGACCGGGGTCCACATCAGGGTACCCGCGACGCCCCAACGATTGTAGTCGATCGCCGAAACCCGGGCCAGATCGACGTCGACGTACGAAGCATCGAGGCCGAGAGCGATGGTCGGAGTGAACGGCAGGTAGACACCGCCCGAGATCGACCATGCGGTCGAGGTGTCGCCGGTCAAAGCGTCGACGTCATAGGTACCAGCCGGCAGGTTGACCGAAGCGTACTTCAGAGCACCGTCAGCATAGACCGACTGCAAGGTGATCGAACCACCGGACGCCAGGAACGGCAGGTTGACGGTCACGCCAGCGCCGACGGCCCAGCCCACTTCACGCGAGTAGTTGCCGACGAGGAAGCCACCCGGGCTAACCTGCGAGCCCTGGGCATCATGCAGGGCGGCCATGATCTTGGCCGAGCCCCAGCCCTGGTCGACGCGGAGCGCAGCAACCAGATCCGGCCAGTAGTGGCCGCCATAGAGACCGCCGAGCTGGCTGTTGGTCACCGGGCCGGTGCCGTACGTCGCGCCATAGCGACGGTAGGTGCCATCTTCGATAGAGATCGTGGCCGAGAAGCCGTTACCGAAGGCAGCCGTGTACGCCGCAACCCACTGCGCGCCGACGTCCGACCACTGCTGGCCGAGCTGCGCGTTGTAGGAGTTGCCGGTGTAGAAGTCGAAGAACGAGCCAGCGCGGCCGAAGGTGAAGCCACCGAACTGGATGTAGGCCTTGTCGAGGTCGATGCGCTCGCCGCCGGTGGAGCCGGAGTCGGCCGTCAGGTAGGCGTCGATGTAAGCGCGGACCAGACCATACTCGGTGTTGGTACGGGCATCCAAGCGGATGTAGCCGCGAGCACGGGTCGAAGTGCCGTTGGCACCACGGACCGTCCAGTTGTTCGGCGAATCGCCGAAGTCATTGAAACGGTACTCGACACGGACACGACCGCTGACGCGCAGGCAGGTCTCGGTGCCCGGGATGTAGAAGAAGCCGGTGCCGAAGGCGTCGCAGACGCGGACGTAGTCGACCGGCTCCGGGGCCACCGGAAGATCGGCGGCATGAGCGCCGGTAGCGGCAGTAGCAGCTGCAGCGGCGCCGAGCAGGATGCTCTTGATGTTCATTTCCTGACCTCCAAATCAGTCACTCAAGGAACCCGAAGCGCTTGGCGCCAAAGTTTGGGCTCCATTCCCCGCGATTGTCTCTGATTGCCATCGATCGGAGGTTGGACGTCCGTGACAGGCAAATCAGCTGCAGCGTTTCCGCCGCTCGCAGGTTGACCATACGCATCGCGGCATGCCGTTCAACAACGAACAAACCGCCATGGCCGTGCCCGAGCCGCTTTCAAATACCGGTGTTGCGGGAATGTCACGACACCCCCGGCCAAAATTAAGATCTCGTTTAGAAAACAGGGTTTGTAGCCGGGTTCCGGCCCTTGCAGAGAAGACACGGTGGCTGCTCATGCGGCCGCGCCGAACGGAATCGCTGCCTGTCAGCGCCGCCCCGCGGCGGTGGGATTCGGCTTGCCGAACATGCCAGCTCAAACACACTGATGATGCTGTCACGGACCTGCGAGCAGAGCCCGGAGGCCCACACCGGGGCGTCGCCAGGACAGCACCGAGGCTACAGAGCCGCAGCGCAGCCTCAAGCGCCATCGCTATCTGAGCTCAACGGTCACCCGCGCCGAGCGCCCTTCGCCGTCGAGGACAGCAATCGTCGAACTGCCGGGGCCGTCCGGCATATACGTGAACGACGTCAGGAACGGCCCGCTCGCAACCGGGCGGCCGTTGGCGAACCAGACATAGGGAGGGCGACCGCGACGCAGCTTGACGACGAGCGGCATCGCCGTGCTGTCGTTGCCCGGCCCACTGTCGCTCAGTCCAAGGTCGACCAGGGCACCGTCAGGCGGATAGGCGATCTCCGGTCCACTCCCCTCTTTCGCGGCCTCTTCGCCTGCAACCCGCGCCCGCCGCAGTGGCGGCGGCAGCGCCTCGGTTCGCGCGGCAAGCACCCCTGCCGGCCGCCGCGGCAGCGGTACCCGTTCGGCCCCAAGGCGCTGAAAGGCTTCGAACAGGAGCGGGGCAGCGGATTCGTACCCGGAAATCCCGGGCACCGGCGTCCCGTCGGCCCGCCCGACCCAGACCCCAATGACGTGGCGGCCGTCGTAACCTACCGCCCAGGCATCGCGGTAGCCATAAGAAGTACCGGTCTTGTAGGCGATGCCATTTCCCGCCGCATGCAACGGCGGAGGCGTCCCTGCCAGCACGTCACCGACGTGCCAAGCGGCGGTCTCATCGAGGAAGCGCCGCGATACGGCTTCGACCGGAGCCGCATCGCTGACCTCCACCCGCCGCTCGCGGAGTTGCACCGCGGTGCCGCCGTGCGCCAGGCCGGCATAGAGTTCCGTGAGATCCCACAGCGTCACGCCGAGGCCGCCGAGACCGATCGCAAGTCCCGGCGCCTCGCCACCGCCGAGGCGGAAATCGAGCCCGGCCGCCCGGAGCCGGCCCGCAAGCCGCGCCGGCCCGACGGCCGACAGCAGTTTCACCGCTGGCACGTTGAGAGAAAGCTGCAGTGCCTCGCGCACCGTTACCGTGCCCTGGAACGACAGGTCGAAATTGGTCGGACTGTAGCCCGCGACGGTGGCCGGCCGGTCCTCGATCAGGCTCTCGGGATGCGCGATGCCCGCTTCGAAGGCAAGGCCGTAGATCAGCGGCTTCAGCGTCGAACCCGGCGAGCGCACCGCTCGGGTCATGTCAACGTGGCCGAGCCGCCGGTCATCGAGAAGGCCGGCGGAAGCGACCCGCGCCAGCACGGCCCCGTTCTTGTGATCGGCGACAATGATGGCGGCCGAGATCTTGGTGCCCAGGGCCGCTGTTCTGATGCGGACAAGAGTCTCCAGCGCCCTCTGCAGCCGGGCATCGATCGTCAGCTGCACGGTCTGGGCGGCAGGGGCCGCGGCAATCGCCTGGCGCGCGGCATGGGCGGCAAGCATAGGCACGTCGCGGCGCCGCGACGGCACGGGATCGCGCTTGGCCGCCTCGGCCTCGTCGGCGCTCAGCACTCCGGCCATCACCATGCGGTCGAGCACGCGGTCGCGCGCCTGCCGCGCGGCCTCGGGATGGCGATCCGGTCGCCGCGCTTCCGGTGCCTGCGGCAGGGCAACGAGCAGCGCCGCCTCGGCTGGCGTCAGTCGGCCCGGTTCCTTGCCGAACCAGGCGAGCGTTGCGGCCCTGAGCCCCTCGATGTTGCCGCCATAGGGCGCGCGCAGGAGATAGAGACCGAGGATCTCCTGCTTGGAGTAACGCCGCTCCAGCGCCAGCGCGTCGACGATCTGGTCGAGCTTGTCGGCGAGCGAATGGGTCGGCCGCTCGGCATAAAGACGGGCAACCTGCATGGTCAGGGTGGACCCGCCGGATACGATCCGTCCGTTCACGATTGCCTGAACCGCCGCCCGGAGCAACGCGCCGACATTGACGCCGGGATGGGATGCGAAGCGTCGGTCCTCGTAGGCCGTGAGCATCTTGAGGAACTGCGGATCGGTTTCCTGCAGGGAAAGCGGCATGCGCCAACGATCGTCAGAGGTCTGAAATGCCCTGAGCAAGGTGCCGTTGCGATCGAGCACGATCTTCGACAGCGTTACGGCACCGATCTCGTCGGACAGATCGGCCTTCGAGACGGCATGGAGAAGCGCACTGGTGCCGGCGACTGTGGCAACGGCCAGGACGGCCGCGCCGAACAGCATCAGGCGCAGCGGGCGCCGCCATTTTCCGGTCCGGTGTGGGCCGCTTGATTGAAGCATCCCCATGACTCGCGTTGTCGCCTCGGTGCGGCGGCTGTCGGCCGCCCCCGTCCCAAATTCGCAACCGGCGTCGCCGATCTCTCATCCTCGTTGTCGCCACGTCCGCCAGGTGCAGGGGCTCGCCGGCTTATCTGCCTGGCAAGCGCCGGCCGGATACGGCTGCTCGGGCGCTCGGCAGCGAAAGCGGCGCGTGTGCGCGGCGGATGGTGAATACCCTCCCCCTACTGCCGTGGCCCGAGCACCTCGAACCGGCCCGTGTCCGTCCGCGCCGAGCGGTCGGGATTATACATGTCCTCCACCGTCGCCGGCGGATGGGCATAAAGCCCCGGCGTACCGGCGCGCGCGGTATAGGCGAAGGTATAGGTGTCGCCCGAGAACCGTCGCTGGTCGAGCGCCACGACGAAGCGGTCGTCGCGGAACTCCTGGTGGTCGACCTGGTCGACGTCGTCGAGCCAGTCGAAGGCACCGATGTCGCCGGCACGAACCAGCCGCGGATTATCGATGACAAGGCCGGCAGGCAGGCGGTCGACGACGAGCAGCCGCCCGTCGACACCAAGGTCGGTGGTCTCGACGGTGAGTACGACGACGAGCCGCGTGTTCTGCGCCACCGCGGCCGTATCAACCGGGTTGCCGTCGAGATCGAAGAACGCGCGCCTGATCGTGAAGCCTTCGCCGCCCGCAGGCTCCGGCACGTTCGGCCGCCCGGTAACAGAAACGACAACATCGCTCTGTCGGTCGTCGAGGTTCTCGATCGTCACCGGTGTGGCCTGAAGCGACGCGCCGTCGAACCGGCGGATCAGTGGGCCAGTCTGAACGGCCCCGTCGACTGCAAAGCGCGAGGCGGCCGCATCCTTCTGCAGCTCGTAAGCGGCGAGCAGCAGCCAGGCCATGTCCTGAGTCGACAGGAACCGGCTCTCTTCCTGGCGGTCGGCGACAAACTGCGTCAGCCGGTCGACGTCGCCGGGATCGACTCTGGTCTCGACCGCATAGCTGAGGATGCCGGCGCCGTCACGCAGCGGTGTGCCGTAGTCGTCGCGCCAGCGCTTCCGGTCGCCCGGTAGGGCGTCGACCGCCGCCTTGAACACCCGGCTCGCCCGATCGCGCTCGCCATAGAGCGCCAGCGCCGCGCCGATCTGCGCCTTGGCGAGCGGCGTGGCGAAGTGGTCCAGCTTGACGTCGGCGTAGTAGCGCAAATCGCCGAGCGACGCCCGCCCCGCACGGGTCAGCACATAGAGCGCATAGGCAACGCCCTCGCCGCCGTCGCTGAAGTCCGAGGCGTAGGCGACGCGGTTCGCCAGGCTGTCGAGCGCGCTGTCGAAGGCGACCTGTGGCACGGTGTAGCCACGTTCCTTGGCGCGGATGAGGAAGTCCGTGACATAGGCATCGAGCCAGGTGTCGCTCTCACCGTAGCTCGACCACAGGCCGAATGAGCCGCTCGAGCTCTGGTTCGCCAAAACACGAACGATCGCCCTATCGACACGTTCGCGGACCTCCTTGTCGCCGTCGAGCCCGGCGGCGATGGCGACATCGTTGAGATAGACCAGTGGCAGTGCCCGGCTGACGGTCTGCTCGGTGCAGCCGTAAGGATAGCGATCGAGCGCGCCGAGCAGGCCGGGAATGTTGATGCGCGCCGCGCCCCCCGCGGCCACGGCGACGCGTGTGCCGGCAGGTTTCAGACCCGTGATCAGGCCCTCGTCCAAGGTCAGCGTGCCGCCCTTGGTAAGCGTAACGAAGGACCGCCGTGTCACGTCGGGCTGGTTGTCGCGCACGCCGAGCGCCAGCCTTTTCTGCGCTGAGATCCCTCCGGGCCCGGTCACGGTCAGGGTAAACTGTGCATCGCCTTCGGAATCGCCGGCGGCAAGCGGCAGGAGCAGACGCTGCCGCTTGCCGGGTTCAAGCGCCAGCGTTCGTCCGCTTCCACCGAAGGCGATGCTCACCGGGCCGTCGATTTCAGTCTCGATGCGATAGTCCCCGGCAGGACCGTCGACATTGTCGAGCTCGACGATGAGCCGCGACTGGTCACCCGGCGCCAGGAACCGTGGCAGGGTCGCCGTCATCACCACGGGGTCGCGAACGATCACGTCCTTCTCCGCGTGGCCGACGCCGGCCGCACTCCAGGCCACGGCCATCAGCCGCACGGTGCCGTTGAAATCGGGAATATCGAACGACACGGTCGCCTGCCCCTGGTCGTCGACCGCGACGACGCCGGAAAACAGCGCCAGCGGCTCCTCCTGCGGCGGAGGCGCCGCGAGCCGGCCGCCCATGCCGTCACCGCCGGAGCGCACCTTGCCCCGATCGCCAAGGGTGCGGTCGATGAGTTGGCCATAGAGATCGCGGATCTCGGTGCCCAGGCTGCGCTGGCCGAAGTACCAGCGTTCTGGATCCGGCGTCTGGTAACGGGTCAGGTTGAGGATCCCGACATCAACGGCGGCAACCGTGACGAAGGCCTCCTGCCCGGCTTCAAGATTGGCAAGGCGCAGGGGCACGTCGAGCGTCGTACGCGGCAGGATCGTCTCCGGTGCCTCGACGACGACCTCCAGCGCCCGGTCGCCGGGATCGACCTCGAGCCACTCCAGGCCGATCGCCCGTGCCGGCATCCGCTTGGCTTCAAGGTCCATCGGCCGGTAAAGCGCGGCCGTCACATAGGCGCCTGCGCCCCAGTCGTCGGTGACATCGAGACGGACCTCGGCGCTGTCGCCGGAAACCGGCACGACCTTGGTCTCGATCAGCCGGTCGGACAGCACGGTGATCACGGCCGTGCCGTCGAAGCGCGGCTTCAGGCGCAGCACCGCCGTTTCGCCGACCCGGTAGGCAGCCTTGTCGAGACCGACCTCGAGCACGTCCGGCGTCTCGGACGTCGCCGAGGACACATACCAGCCCGCAGTGAAGGTGACACTCGACGCCGCCGGTTCGGCGCCTTCACGCACCACCTCCAGCCGGAATTCGCCCCAGGTGACGGGTGCAGAAATATGGCCGGCCTCACCCTCGGAGACGTCGAGCGTGCCATTGGCAATCCGGCGCGTGGTGACCACCGGCTCGTAGGACCAGCGGCCGTCGGCACGGTACCATTGATAGCGCCGCTCGACCTTGACCAGCGACCATTTCAGCCCGCTCTCGGCCACGCGCCGGCCCTCGCGGTCGATGGCAATGACATCGAACTCGGCCGGGCCGCCCTCGTCGACCCCATCCTCGAAGGCCGGCTTGATGCCGATGCGCAGGCCATCGGCCAGCACCGGCAGGTCGAGGGTACGCTCGACGAAGCGACCGCCCGCCTCAACCAGCCGGGCGACGACGGTCGAGGTCATCAGACCCGTTGTCTGCGGCATCTCCGGCAGGTCGGGTACGAAGCTGAGCTTGCCGTCCGCATCCGTGACCAGGCCATCTGGCAGGGAGGTCCGGTTCGGGTAGCCCTCCTCGTCCTCAAGTCCGAACCGGTAGCCGGGGTAAGCCTTGCTTTCGCGAACCGGTGCCACCACCGTCTCGCCCTCGAGACGCTGGTCGGAGGCCGGGGCCCCGTAGAGGAACTTGGCATCAACCGATATCTCCGGCAACGCGAGCGGATCGATCGCGCTGGCCGCGGTCTCGAGTTCGAAGTCGACGCGCTCCGGCTGGAAATCCTCGACGAGGAATGTCTTCTCGGCGAGGGATTGACCCTTCGGATCGGCGAAGATCCTGACCATCCAGGTGCCTTGCTGGATGGTCGGCGGCAGCGGCAGCGAATAGGCACGACCGCCGAGGCCGGCGTCGGCAACGGTCGCGCGGGCATGCTCGACGCCGTCCGGCCGCTCGAACACGAAAGTGAGCGGAAGCGCCGGCAGCGCATTGGCCTTGTCGTCGCGCGCGAGCGCCGTCGCATGCACCGTTTCACCCGGCCGGTAGACACCGCGCTCGGTCCAGGCGAAGACATCGATCGGTCCGGGGGCGGGACGGCCTTCTACGCCCCGGTCTGACAGGTCGAACGCAGGCTTGGTCAGGTCGAGGAAGGCATAGTCGCCCGCCTCTGTCTCGGCAACAAGCAGCGCCGGTGCCCGCCCGCCGACGCCGCGCGCAAGGCCAGGGGCGAAGCGGGCGAAGCCGTCCTCGCCGGTCACCGTCTCGCCCAGGATTTCGTTGTTGACCGCCACCAGCCTCAGATTGACGCCGGACACCGCATCCGCCGTCGTCAGGGAGCGTACCGAAGCGGTGACACCGTCCGACGCCGAATAGGCTGATAGCCCGAGGTCCGAGACCAGAAACCATTGCGTTGCCCAGGGGCCCCATTGATTCTGCACGTCGGTCTTGGCCCGGGCCGTCATGGCGTAGATGCCCGGCTTCATTTCCAGCCCGATCTCCTCCAGCGGAATTGCCGTGGTGACGTCCTGGTTGAGCCGCCGCTCGGTCTCGACGACACCCTTCCAGACCTCCTCGCCGGTTTCCGTGCGCAGCTGATCGGCGCTGTAGGAGCTGAGCTGGCTGAGGAACCTGTCGTTCCGCAGCGCCGAGACAAGACCACGGTCGCCAATGCGGTAGATCTCGACCTCGACCTCATCGGTGTTGACGGAGACGATCGGGATGGTCGCGTCCTTGCCGGCAGGCAACACATAGGCCCGGCCGACGAAGTTCACCGACGGTGTGCGATCGCGGATATAGACATTGATGTCGGCGGACTTCTCCAGCTTCTCGCCGTCGGCCGCCGGTAGCCCTTCGCGCAGCAGCACGGCATAGCGCTCGCCGTGGCGCACGCCGTCGACGCAGACCTGCGCTCCCTCGGCGGTGATGGCAAACGGTCCGTCGCCGGTGACCCTGACATAAGGTTCCATGTCGGTGGCGCGCGGCAGCGTGTCGGAAAACACCACGCAGATACGCGGCTCGACTGCGTCGGAATCGACCTGGTGATCGAGAATGCGAAAGCCGTGCTCGGCGACCATCTTGTCGTAGCGCGCCCGCAGGCCGGGCCGCTCGTCGAGCGACAGCGCCAGACGCCACGCCTTGATCACCGGTTTCCAGGCCTGCCGCCGCTCAAGCGCGGCCCCGATCAAGTCGAGCGCCCGTGCCCGCTCCGCATCGGTGGCGGCCCGGAGATAGGTGTTGATCGCGGCGGCGCTGCCGTTCTCTTCCACCGCATAGCGACGCCGCCAGTCGTCCGGGCGCTGCGACAGGAAGGATAGGGCAAGACCTGCCCACAGCTCGAAGTCTCCGGGCTCCAGTGTCAGCGCCTTGCCGAAATTGCGCTCGGCCAGCGGACCATTGTTCGCATCCAGTGCCGCCAAGCCGTCGCCGCGCAGCCGGGCCAGCGTGTCGGCACCGGCGTCGTAAAGCCGTGGCAGGCGGCGGGCGAAGCGCTCCGCCTCCTTGCGGAACGGCTCAGGAATGAAGGAAAGTTCCCTCTCGCGGGCATCGAGCTTTACGACCGGCGTATCCCTGACCTCGACGATACGGCCGGCGATCGCGCCCTTGAAGGTTTGGAGGTCGCCGATGTCGGACTTGAGGAAACACCAGCGGGCCCGGACGTTGTAGGTGAAGGCGCGGCAAAGATTATTGTCGATGCAGGCCGCTTTGCACGCCTCGAGATCGACATCCTTCACCGTCTCGAAATCGGCACCAAAGAAGTCGGCGTCCTCGACGGTGACAATCCGTCGCTCGTCGGCGTGCGCCGGGATCGGCGATCCCCCTGCGCCGATGGCCAGTGCCCCGAGTAGGGTGACTGCCGCGATCCGCTTGCTCCAGCCCGAACCATTCGATCCATTGGCCCAACCGAGCACTCGACGCATGACGCTTCCTCCCCGATCGACTGCCTGATCAACTGTGACGAGCAGTCCGAGTTAATCACCTGATGAAAACAAGCCTGTGCACAACAAGAACAATGGCTGCAAATCGTCCCAAGAGAAGCATGCCTTCGCGACCGCGCCAAGACCGATCGTTACGCAGTCGTTAAGACCGCGCATGTGTGGCAGGCCGCCTCGGAGGCCGGGCAGGAACGGATCGCCCCCGGCCTTGCCCTCGAACGTCATGCGCTGCGGCCGTGTTCGTGGCCGGTGACGGTGGCCGCACCGGGCGAAACGGCAGGCGGCATGGCTGCCATCGCCGCGCGCAGCGCCCCGGCAGACTCCCGGCTGAGGCGTGCCAGATCTGCAACGAGGGCCATGGCCGCCGGGTCCCCGGCCATGGCCTTGCGGTTCACGGTGTCGGACAGCGAGTAAAGCGCGCCCGCGCCAAAGGTGCCGGCGAGCGAGTTGAGCACGTGGCTCGCACTCGCGATCTTCGTCAGGTCCCCCGCCGCGCCTTCAAGAATTTCCGCCTTGGCCACAAGGTCGCGGGCACATTGCTCGAGAACCCGCTGACGCATTTCCGCCGAGACATTGTCGAGCACGCTCTGCAGCGTCTCGCGATCGATCCGTGCACTTGCGTCCGGATCTTCTTCCGGCAGCCGGTCGCCGGTGGCCACAGCTTGAGCCAGCCGGTGCAACAGCTCGGCCGAATCGATCGGCTTCGTCACGAAATCGCTCATGCCGGCGGCGAAGGCGCGGTCGCGCTCTTCGGCCATGGTATGCGCGGTGAAGGCGATGATCGGGACCGTGGCGGCGGCGTCGCCGCGGGCGCGGATGGCGCGAGCAGCCGCAACGCCGTCCATCACCGGCATCGACATGTCCATCAACACGACGTCGTACCGCTTGCAATCGAGCCGCTCAAGTACGGCGCGCCCGTCCACCACGGTGTCGACCCGGCAGTTCCAGCGCTTCAGCAGTTCGCTGGTCATCATCCGGTTGGTGGCATTGTCCTCCGCAAGCAGCACCTCGGCGCCGCGGACGGTATCGAGGTCGTGGCGCCTCAGCGCCGCGTCGACCTCGAAGGCGGGCGCGGCGGCAATGACCGGCAGGTCAAGGTCGACCCAGAACCTTGCCCCGCCTCCCTCGGTCGCACCCACTCCGATCAAGCCGCCCATGACCTGCACCAGGTCGCGGCAGATCGCAAGGCCGAGCCCCGCGCCCTGGGCCTGGCGCGACAGCGATGCATCGAGCGTGGTGAACTTCTGGAATACCTGCTCGCGGCGGTTTTCCGGGATCCCCGGGCCGGTGTCACACACCTCGAACCGCAGCCCGGTCGTCGTGCCGCTGTTGCCGCGGACGTGCACGCTGAGCTCGACCCCACCGGACGCCGTGAATTTGACGGCGTTGCCGACCAGATTGATCAGCACCTGGCGGATCCGCCCCGCATCGCCAACGACGAAGGGCGGGACACCCGCCCCGATATGCGTGGCGAGCGTCAGACCCTTTTCCTCGGCCCTGACGACGAAGAGATCGCGCAGGTCATGGATCAGGTCGCCTGGAGAGAACGGCCTCGGACTGAAATCGAGCCGCCCCGCCTCAAGGCGCGACAGGTCGAGAATATCGTTGAGAAGCTGCAACAGCGCCGAGGCCGATTCCTTGGCCGTCTTGACGAAACGTCTTTGGGTGGCGTCGAGCGGCGAGTCTTTGAGAAGGTCCAGTATTCCCATGACCGCGTTCAGCGGCGTCCGTATCTCGTGGCTCATCATCGCCAGGAAGTTTGCCTTGACGCGGTTTGCCTCCTCCGCCCGGGCCTTGGCTTCCTCGAGTGCGGCCGTCTTCGCCCGCTCCTCCGTGACGTCGCGCAGGAAGCCGATGATCAGCTTGCCTTGGGGGCCCATCGCCACGCTCATGGCAACCGCCACCAGGATTTCCGAGCCGTCCTTTTTCAGCATCGACGCCTCGAACCGGGCTCCGGGCATGTCCGCATGCGTCGAGCGGCGCAGCGTATCGAGCCGGCGCGCAAGTCGCCGCTGCTCCTTGGCGGGCACCAGGAGCTCGGCGATGCTACGGCCGACCACCTCGCTGCGCCTATGGCCGAACGTGCGCTCTGCGGCGGGATTGAAATCGACCACCGTCCCGTCCTCATCAAGCACGATGATCGCGTCGAGCGCCGCATGCACCATTGCCCTCAGATGACTTTCGCTGCGCCTCAGCGCCTCCTCGCGCTGCTTCAGTTCGGTAATGTCGATGCGGAAGCCAACGGTTTGGCCGTCGGGCGTGCGGCGCTCGAACACCCTGAGCCAGCGACCGTCATCGAGATGCTGTTCCAGAGGCTCGCTCGGCGGGTTGCGGTGCAGCTCGAGCCGCTCCTGGATCCAGGCTTCCGGGTCGTCCCCCGCTTCGAGATACTGTCCGCGCCGCACGCCCTCGCGGATCATGTCCTCGAACTTGGCGCCAGGAATGAGCAGGTCGGCGCTCGTCGGGTAGAGCTCGCGGTAGCGTTCGTTGAAGGTCACAAGGCGGTCCTCCGCGTCATAGACGACAAAGGCGTCGGGAAGCGAGTCGATTGCCGTACGAAGGCGCGCTTCCGCCTGTTGTGCCCGGGTGACCGCCTGCTCGCGCGCGGACACGTCGCGGGCGACGATAATGAATTTCGGCTCACCGTCGACCTGGAACACGGAGGCCGAGACATCGAGCGCAATCGACCCGCCGTTCTTGTGACGACCGCGGATCGTTGCCATCGCCCCGGATAGGCGTGCGGCACTGGAGCGCTGGCTTTCGCCGACGAGCGCCTTCAGGGCGTCGGGGTCGGCAAGGCGGGCGACGGGCTCGCCGACCAGTTCCTCCGCCGAATAGCCGAAGATCTGCTCGGCGGCCGGATTGACGGAATCGATCCGTCCGCTCACGTCGACCGTGATCAGGCCGTCGCCCATCCGCTCGAGGATCGCGCGCAGCCGGTCGGCCTGCTCAGCGTTCCGCGACCGGCCCGCTTCGGCCTGGGCACGCGCCGCGCGCTCGCTCGCCAGGTGCTGCTCCACCTCATGGAGCCGGTTGCGCAGCTGGAGGCCGATCGCGGCAGCGAGCGCGGTAACGGCCACCGCAAACACGAGTGCTGCAAGAACGGGAGCCATATCGGCCATCAGCGCCTCCAGGCCGTATCGCAAAACGATGCGAGGACGGATCCGACCGGCTCATCTCAGCATGAATTTTCCGACCGCAACAGATCGTGCAAACAGCGGCCACGACAGGTCCGGCGCAGGGTCCGCTCCCTTGCGGATTTTGCGAATTGCAAACCAGGCTCGCGCTGTCTCGCCAAAACGCAATGCCGGGACAGCGCAAGGCAAGCGGACTCGTAAATTTCGACAAAGAACGACAGAGGACGCAGCGCGTTGCAGCTGGCACGGGATTTGAATCAGGCAGAGCGATCGCAGGAAAACGGGAGTCGGAAGGTCAGCCCGGTTGCCCGTTGCCCAACCTGCGATCTGAAAACCGCGAGATAACACACGGCCCCATCGGTCAAGAAAATCGCGGAAAAACAAATAACTTAAGGCGCTTGTCGAGGTCGGGTCGCCGCTTCCACCCCTAAGACACCGACATCGACAGGCGCCTGGATTCTCTTAGCGACCAGTCAGCGAACTCAAAGTCCGGCTCAAGGCGATGAGTCCGGCTGAAGAACCGCCTACCCCAGGCTCTCCGTCCGGGACCCAGCCCTAACTTCACTCCACCGCCTTCATCACCTCGCGCAGCAGCGCCAGCGTCTCGGCGGCAGCCTTGCCGGACGCCTCGCTCTCCAGCACGGTGCGCCCCTGCCCCATGCTCGCAGCAAAGGCGGTGCGGTTGCCGATCCTGGCGATGGCAAGGGGCGTGCCCCAGTCTCCGATTGCATCGATCATCTCGCCCGTCAGCGCCGCGCGCGGCGGCACCCGATTGAGCACGAGCAGCGCCGGGGTACGCTCGCTCTCGGCAATGCGCAGCGTCTGTTCGGTTGCCCACAGGTCGACCGGCGTAGGCTGGATCGGTACGATCACCATGTCGGCGGCATCGATGGCCGGCTTGACGTCGGAATCCGATTTTGGCGGAGTGTCCACGATGACCATGTCGTGGTCGCGTGCCAGCGAGCGCGCTTCGCGGCGGGCGCCCCAGCCGCTGGACGTTCGGAAGGACAGCAGCGTTCCGTCCTCGCCGAACACCTCTTCGCGCGCCTCGTACCATGTGCCGAGCGAGCCCTGCGGATCAACGTCGAGGATTGCGACCGAAAGGCCCGCCTCGCGTGCCAGGGCGACGGCGAGATGCGCCGCGATCGTAGTCTTGCCGGATCCGCCCTTCTGCTGGGCGACTGCGATGATCTTGCCGCTCATGCCGGGACCTCCTGCCGGCATTAATGCACTGCAGCGACGGCGCTGCAACACAAGAAGCGGCGGCCGGTGGTGCGACTATCGATCACCCTGGAGCCAGTCCCCTTTGTTTAGAACCATTGCACATGCAGCCGCGACCGCCGACTCAGGTGACTCTGGCAGCAAATTCGCCACCAAGGACGGGAATTCTAGCCTTTCTTGGGACGATGCCTGAACCTGCGGCGCCTTTCACGCCTCTTTTTTAACCCTCAGCCAGCCGGCGACCGAGACGATTCCTCCCGCCGCAGCGCAGAGAAAAGGCAACCGCGCCATCGTTCGCTGCAGCGCAGCGAAAGCGGCTTGCGCCTGAGGGGATCCGGGCAGCCTGTTGCCGCAGACCAAACGCCGCTTGTCGTTGCTAAAGACCTTCGGCCAGATCACCCTTCGATCAGCCTGCGCCGCAACCAACCCGATAAATTGTCCATCAGGATCACGACCGCGATCACCAGGGTGATGATATAGAGCGTGTTTTCCCAGTCCTGGCGGGTGCGCATGGTCTCCAGCAGCTTGAGACCGATGCCGCCGGCGCCCAGCGCGCCGATGACGGTCGCCGACCGGGTGTTCGATTCCAGATAATAGAGCAACTGTGAGATGAACACCGGCAGGATCTGCGGAAACACGCCGAACCGATAAGTCTGGACTGGCGAGGCGCCGGTCGCCTGCACGCCCTCCGCCTGCTTGCGGTCGGCGTTCTCGACCGCTTCGGAGAACAGCTTGCCGAAGGTGCCGGTGTCGGTGAAGAAGATTGCAAAGATCCCCGACAACGGCCCGAGCCCGAAGGCGCGGATAAAGATCAGCGACCAGATCAGCGTATCGATGCCACGCAGAAAATCGAAGACACGGCGCAGGCCAAAACGCACCACCTGCGACGCGTTGATGGTGTTTGCTGCGGCAAACGCCAGGGGCAGTGCCAGGATGCCTGCGACCAGAGTGCCGACCACGGCCATAACGACGGTCTGCAACAGCGCGTAGAACACCTCGCCGTGCTGCCATTCCTGATTGCCCCAGAACTGGCAGAAGATAAATCGCCAGTTGGGCATCGCCGGGTCGATGCGGTCGCCGGAGACGGCGAGCGAGGCGACCTCGGCAAGGGACATGTCGCGGAGCGGCGAGTTGAAGTCGAACCAGAAGTGCTCCCAGCCGAGAAAATAGCGGTGGATCTCGATCTTGCTCTTGGTGATCCAGATCCGGGCATGGAGGCCCGGCCGCATGTCGATCTGGATGTCGCTGACCCGCATCCACTCGGGTGGCGTACCCTCCAGCAGACGCGGCGCACCGTCGCCGAATGCGATACGGTAGGGCGGCTCGCCGCGCGCGGAATATTCCAGGACCTTGTCGGCAATGACGACGCGGCCGTGATTTCCAAGATCGATCTTGGCGTTCTCGCCGTCGACCGACACCCAGTCCGGCGCGGTGTCGTAAGTGGTGTAGCGACTGCCCTCGAGGGCAAATGTATAGCCTTCGTTCCCGAAGCGCTTTTGGACGTGCACCTTGTAGGCATAGGCGTCGAGCGCGAACAGCCGGACCATGTCGCCCCGCGCCTTGCCCAACACTTCGGCGAGGTTGAAGGTGAAGAAGCAGCTGACGAGATACGCGCAGATGAGCAGGGTCACGCCTGGCGCGACCAAACGCTTCATCAACGGCCGGTCGATGGCGCCGGGATAGCGCGCGCTCAGGCGGCCGACCGTTTCGGGAGCGAGCTTCGTCATCATCCGGACCTCAGAACGTGCCGACCTTGCCGATGAGCGAACGTCGCGCCCAGGCCGAGACATGGTCGATGGCAATGATGGCGGCGACGAGCAGGACGATGATCGCCGAGATATCGGCGCCGTAGTTCCAATCGACCACCTTCTTCAGCTCCGCACCGAGACCGCCGGCGCCGACGAACCCGAGGATCGCCGAGGCGCGCACGTTGATCTCGAGCCGCAGCAGCCCATAGGAGAGAAAATTCGGCAGCACCTGCGGCAGAACGCCGAACCGCATCTGCTGCAGCCAGGTTGCACCGACCGACTTCAGGCCGTCGACGGGCTTCATGTCGGCGTTCTCGTTGATCTCGGAGAACTGCTTGGCCAGCGCGCCGACGGTGTGGAAGGTGACTGCAATGACCGCTGCGAGCGCCGTCGGACCGAACACCAGCACCATCAAAAGCGCAATCACCAGCTCCGGGAAGGCCCGGGTGACATCCATGATGCGTCGCATCATGAAGACCAGCGCCTTGTTCTTCACCAGATTGCGGCTGGCGACGAAGCTGAGAAGGCCGCCGAGCACGAACGCGATCAGCGTCGACACCAGCGCGATGTTGAGCGTTTCCAGAAGATAGGGGAAATACGCCGCGAGCAGGCCGAACCAGCCCCAGCCCGCCCCGATCGTGCCACTCAGGATCTCGGCCGGATAGTCGAAGAAGCTCGACAGCCCGCTCCGGAAACTGCCGGAATTGGCCTCCTCGGCAACCACGAGCCCGCCAGCGATCGAGATCAGGCAGACAGCGAGCAGCAGCAGCGTATAGGCCGAGCGCCGCCGCACCAGTCGCTCATAGGCCTCGCCGATCTCCCTGAGGCGCAGTGAACCGGCCGGTGCGATATCGACAGTCAAGGACAGCTCTCCTGATGGGGCGCAGGTGCAGGAAGGGGCACGGGATTGCCCGCGTGCCCCCTTCAGGCGGATCGGCTCAGTTGGTCTTTTTGGCCTCGATCGTCGCCCTGCGCGCGGCGAACACCGGCTCGTAGAACGAGGCGTCGACCGGGACGTAGCGATTCATCTCACCGGCGGCGACCTTGTACATGCAGTCCCTGTCGTCCTCATGGAACGACAACAGCGACGCCTTGACCTTGTCCTTGACATCCTGAGGCAGGGTCGAGCGCAACACGATCGGGCCGTTCGGGATCAGCGGCGATTTCCAGATCTCGACGAGGTCCGACATGTCGATCATGCCCTTGTCAACCATCTTACGCAGGTTGCCGCTGGAATAGCCTTCTTCCCAGGCGCCAACGCCGGAGGCCCAGGTCACGCCGGCGTCGATGTCGCCGCTGACGACGGCAAGCACGTTCTGCTCATGCCCGCCCGAGAACTGGGTCGAGGCGAAGTATGCGTCCGGGTTGATGCCTTCCTTCTGGAATGACACGACCGGGATCAGGTAGCCCGACGTCGAGTTGGGGTCGGCGTAGCCGAGCCGCTTGCCCTTCATGTCTTCGAGAGAGGTGATGCCGCTGTCGGCGCGAGCGACCAGCACAGAATGATAGCCGGTCGACCCGTCGATCTGCTCGGTGGTGACGATTGGCTCAACGACGTTCGGGTCGTCGAGATAGATGCCGGCATAGCCGGAGGCACCGAGTTCGGCAAAATCGAGATTGCCGCCCTTCAGCCCTTCCATCGTGCCGGCGTAGTCGGCCGCCGGGTAAAGCTTGACCGGAACGCCGAGAAGCGCCTCGAAGCGTTGCGCCAGGCACTCGTTGGAGCGCAGCCGGTCGGCCTCGTTCTCTCCGCCGAGCAGGCCAATGCGGAACTCGGTGATCTTGTCCTCGGCGAGGGCGCCGTGGCTGGCGAGCACGGCAATGCTGACGGCCGCGGCCGCAGTGAGCTTGGAAAGCTGCTTCATGAAGGACACTCCGTTGATGGAAACGCGATTGATGGTGCGCCAAGAAACGTCGACCGAGATCACATCGCGGCCGTCGCCGCCGGAGCCATTGCGCCGACGGAAGTCGGAATGGCGGCGGCGGCGACCGGTTTCCGACCGCCCAGCGCGGTCGAGGTAGCGGCCTCATCGAAGCTCCCGCCGGCGCCGTAGATCTCGCGGGTGGCGGCCGTGGTAAGCTCTGCCGGACAGCCGTCGAACACCACTCGACCGTCACGCATGCCGATGATGCGATCGCAGTAGTTGCGCGCGGTATCGAGCGTGTGCAGGTTGCAGATGACGGTGAGCCCGTCCTCGGTCTGGATGCGCTTCAGAGCGTCCATCACCACCTGGGCGTTGAGCGGGTCCAGCGACGCGATCGGCTCGTCGGCAAGCAGGATGCGCGGGCCCTGCATCAGCGCGCGAGCGATGGCGACACGCTGCTGCTGGCCGCCCGACAGATGCTCGGCGCGCTGCAGTGCCGTCTCGGCGATGCCGAGCCGCTCCAGGTTGAGGAGCGCCTGGGCGCGTTCCTCTCGGGAAAACAGCTTCAGCATCGAGGGAAGGGTGCCGTGCAGGTTGAGCCGGCCGAGGAGAACGTTGGTCAGGACGTCGAGCCGCGGCACCAGGTTGAACTGCTGGAAGATCATGGCACAGTCGCGCTGCCAGGCGCGCTGCGCCGCCCCCTTGAAGGACAGCACGTCTCGGCCCTCGACCACGATCCGTCCCGCCGTCGCCGGCGTCAGCCGATTGATCATGCGCAGCAAGGTCGACTTGCCTGCCCCGGACCGCCCGATGATCCCAATCATCATCGGCCGGCCGATCGCGAACGTCACGTCGTTGACCGCCACGCAGGCGCCGAATTCCTTGCGAACCATCTCAAAGTGAATCACGAAGCCGCCCTGCCCTTGTCGATGTCTTCGGATGTCTTGTTAAGGACAACAAGGGCCACAGTTCTGTTACAGCGGCATGACAAGGCGTCGGATCATCATGACCGTTCCATGACGATCCGATCAAAGTTCTATGAAGGTGGGAGTATTCACGGGCCAGAAACGCCGCGGTTGCGCCAATCGAGCCCAGCCGCCCCTACGGCGGCCGGATTGCGGATCAGTCGAGGCGTTCGATCAGCGCCTTTGCCGCGGCGGGATTGATCACCTTGTGCCCGGCGATCACGAAGCAGAACACGTCGCGCGGCATCCGTGGGGCCGGGTCCGCAAGAAGCTCGGCGTTGTCGGGGGAAGCGCCCTCGGAGAGGGCGGCGAGCCGAGCGGCCCACTGATCCAGCGTGCTGGGGCTGTAGCCGAGCGGCTCTCTCTCGTTCGTACCCATCAGGCGGATGTAGACGAAGTCGGTGGTGATGTCCGCGATCACGGGAAACTCCGAATCGACGGCCCAGACGGCGGCGGCGCCCCGCTTGCGCAGCAGCGCCACGGCCTCCGGATCCCGGAAACTGTCGTGCCGGAGTTCGAGCACGTGGCGCAGGGCGAGCCCACCGGTCTGATCCGGCAGCAGCGCCAGGAACGCGGCGAAATCATCCGGCTCGAATCGCTTTGTCGGAGGGAACTGCCACAGGACCGGCCCGAGCTTGTCACCGAGCTCGGCAAGGCCCCCTTCCACGAATCGGCGAATGCTGTCGCCGGCCTCCGCCAGCACCTTCCGGCTCGTGGAGAACCGCGGCGCCTTCACCGAGAAGACGAAGCCATCCGGCGCGGCGTCGCGCCACGCGGCGAAGGTCGAAGGCTTCTGGCTGCGGTAATAGGTGCCGTTGATCTCGATCGCCGTCAGCGCCCGGGCGGCATAGGACAATTCCTTCTTCTGCGGCAGGTCGTCCGGATAGAACGTCCCCCGCCACGGCTCGAAGGTCCAGCCGCCAACCCCGACGCGAACGGTGCCACGCTTTGCCATGGCGGCATGCTGACGCTGCGAGGGATGAATGGCAAGGGCGCACCCCTTTCAATCCTCGGTTCCGGCGCCTTTTCATGCGATGCCGCTCGCGAAGCCCCTCCCCGACATGAACGACGCGACGTCCGCCGCGGAACCATTCGCCGCAGCCCGCGGTTTGGGCGGCCTACTCGCTGCTCGTCACGAGCTCCGAGAAAAGGAGACAGACAAAATGAAACTCAAGTTGTTCAGCACCACCGCCGCCTTGCTTTTCACCGCGAGCGTCGGCGCCGGATTTGCGCAGACCGTCGTCGTCGAGCCCCAGCAGCAAACGATCATTCGTGAGTATGTGCAGAAGCAGCCTCTCGCCTCGGTGCAGCTGCCTGGGGTCGAACTGAATATCGGCAGCACGGTGCCTGAAACCGTCGAGCTCTATGAGATTCCGCAGACCGAATACCAGTACGTGGTCGTGGAGAACCGGACGGTTGTCGTCGATCCCCAAACCCGACAGATCATCCAGGTGATCGACTAACCCAAAGGCCCGCCGACTCTGCTGCCGTCTTAGCCGACCTGCCGCCCGGCGCAACCGGGCGGCAGGTCGTTTGGTGTGGGCCCGCCTGCTCACTTTCAGCGGCAGACCCCGGTAAGCTCCGTCTTTCTACCGGATCACCGCGTTCCATAACCGGGCAAACAGCCCCCGCCGCTGCGCCTGGTCCGCGACGGCTCGCACGCAGCGCGCCGACACGGCGGCCGTTACGCTCGGGCCGAAATGGCAGTAGCAGACGATGGCGTGCAGCTGATGGTCGCGCAGCTCGAAGAACCGCTTGGCCTCGCCGTATGTATCGTTCCGCAGACCCTCTGCGCGCAGAACGGGATCCTCGTAGGCGACGGAAATCGGCGAACCGGTCGTCTGCAGCCCGTCCCGGGTCCGGGCGGGCTCGTATTCGGTGCCCGAGAAGGTACGCAGCCGCCGGTCGGGTTCCCGCTCCAGGAGCATGGCCCAACGTTCGAGGCGCTCGCTCCGCGTCAAGGCAGGGCGAGTGGGTTCGGGATAGGTTTTGGCAACGGCCGTCAGCTGGTCGAGCGGAGTGTGTTTCATGCTCGCCTCCCTCAGGGGTTCAAGCAGCCTGCCCCCATGACGGATTGCCCCATGCCAGCGTGACTCCAGCCACCGCTCAAGTCACGCGGTTTTTGGGAATGACTGCCATGTCCTCGAATGGGGAACCCTTCTTGCCAGCGCCGGAGAGCGGCTGCTGTGCCGCGAACGTCGGCTGCAACAGCGCTCTTCCAGGGTCAGCAGGCATCGACCGTGAAGTAGCCTGCCGCCATCATGTCAGCCAGAAGACCCTGTCCCCTGGGCCGCCAGCCGAGCCGGGCCCGCGTCCAGTCGCTGGCGGTCGGCTGATCGATGGCGGCAAATCCGTAGAACCAGCCGAAATGCTCGCGCGCCGCCTCGGCTGACAGCGACACGCAAGGAACGTTCAGGCCGGTCGCGATCGCTTCGGCGATCTTGCGGAATGGAATGCTGCCTTCGCCGATCGCATGATACGTTGCAGCGCTCGGACCGCGCTCGACGGCAAGGCGAAATGCGGCGGCGGCGTCGTGGACATGCACCGCCGGCCAGGCGTTCTCGCCGTCGCCGATATAGGCCGACTCGCCCTTCTGCCGGGCGATATCGATCAGCGTCGGGACGAAGCCATGATCGCCCTCGCCATGCACCGATGGCGGCAGTCGCATGACGATCGTCGGGATGCCGCGATCGGAAAGCGCTCTGGCCGCCGCCTCGGAGGCGCGGGGATAGGCATCCGACGGCGCAAACGCCGGGTCTGCCTCGACGGCGACAGCGCCTGCCGTATCCAAGAAGGCGACGCCCGCCGTGACGACAAGCGGCTTCTTCGTGCCTTCGATGGCTGCCCCGAGCGTCTCGATCGCCGCTCTGTCGATCGCGCAGGCTTCGGCAAAACGGGAGAAATCATGCACGAAGCCGGTGTGGATCACCGCATCCGTTGCCCTGGCGCCCTGACGGAGTGTTTCGGGCGCCTCCAGATCGCCGCGAAGCGCCTCCGCTCCCATCCTTTCCAGTGCTTCGGCGCTGCGGTCGGACCGGGCAAGTCCCAGGGCCAGATGCCCGTTCGCGAGAAGTTCCCTCACAACGGCTGTGCCGACAAAGCCGGTAGCACCTGTCACAAACACCTTCATGGCCAATCTCCATCTTGTGCGGGAGGAAACGATCGGCCACAGTGCCCATCCTGTTAAAGCCGAGAAATTATACTGGTATAATGACTGACAGGTTCGATGCCGTCGACGCCGGCAACCGCCTCGGTGCCTTCCTGAAAAACCGTCGGCAAAGGCTCGACCCGGCCGCGCTCGGTTTCGCCGGTCGCCGCCGCACCCCGGGCCTGCGCCGGGAGGAAGTTGCTCAGCGCGCCAATATCAGCACGACGTGGTACACGTGGCTCGAACAGGGCCGTGGCGGCGCTCCGTCGCCGCGCGTGCTCGACAGCCTTGCCGACGCGCTCATGATGACGGAAGCCGAACGCGAGCATCTGTTCCTGGTGGGAATCGGCCGCCCCCCAAAAGCCCAGGCCTCCAGGCACAAGGCCATCTCCCAGCGGCTGCAACGGTTCCTCGACGCCATGCCGCTGATCCCCGCGACGGTCGCGACGGCGACCTGGGACATCATCGCCTGGAACCGCGCGGCGCGACTCGCCCTCGCCGATTACGCGGCAATGCCGCCTGCCGAGCGCAACATCTTGCGGCGGATGTTTCTCGACCCGGCGACCCGCTCGGCCCAAGCCGACTGGGAATCCGTGGCCCGGTTCCTGGTCGCGACCTTCCGCGCCGAAACCGCACGCGCAGGCGAAGACCGGCGGGCTGCGGACCTCGTTGCCGAACTCTCCGGCAAAAGCGACGCGTTCGCCCGCATGTGGACGGAGAACGACGTTCAGACCCCCGGAGAAGGCGCGAAGACCATCCGCCACGCCGCTGTGGGAGACATCACCTTCGAGTTCTCATCCTTCGCAATCGACGGCCGGCCGGACCTCAAGCTGATGATCTACAACCCGGCAGACGATTCCGGCCTCCAAAAGATGCGCCGGCTGTGCGGTTTGGCAGGGGCGGACTAGGCCTGCCGCAGGGTCGCAGGCGTGCATTCTCGAGATGTCCTGCGCCGGCGTTTGCCGGCACCGGGCGGACCATAGTCATCTCCGCACCGGACATCGCAACTGCCTGCCATTCTGGCGCATCCGGCCGTATACGCGTTAGGTCATGGCAGCAAATTCTGAGCCGAATTCCGTGGCGATGAACCGGGCGTCCGCGTCCACGAGTTCCCTGAGCATTGCAACGGCACTGTCCGGAACGGGCACTTTGGTCGTTTCGTGGACAATGGCACGAGCATTGGGATAGCTGTGCGGAGAAACCCCGATGTGCCGTTCGATATCGGCAAGCACTCCTTCCGGGTCGTCTCTTAACCGGCGATACGGGATGAAGATTATGTCATCTGCGCCGAAGGTTTTGAGCCACCTCGGCACATACTGCGAGTACGCTCCTCGGTGCACCAGCACAGGATCGCGTGCCGCCTCTAGCCAGGCAGCTTCGCTGTCGTCCCGAAGCTTACCCCTCTGGTAGTTCATGCGAAGCTGCGACAGCGCCCGGCTCAGCGGGTCCCTGATGATATAGATCAGCTTGACGCCCGGCAGCAGGGACTTCAGATAACCGATACCCTCCAGGCTGATCGTGCAGTATTCGGGGGTAATCTCCCCGGTAACCTTGCCCTCGGCTTTGTGCCACGAAAACACATACCTGTACCATTCCTCCGTGAACGGATCATTCAGGTGTATCCCGGTCACGTAGCGAATGAACTTGAGGCTTGAGGGCCCCGCGCTTTCGAGGTGCCATTTTATGGCATTGAGTGCTCCCATCCGCAGGTGCCACCGGCTCCACCTGGAAGTATCTCTGCCGTAAAGGTGATCGAAGAAGTGCAGTTCCTTGATGGGAGGCATCCAGATATCCGGATGGCCTTGAAGCTGCTCGTTGAGCCAGGACGTGCCCGCCTTCTGGGCTCCGATACAGAGAAAACGCGGAAGGGTCATGAATCCTCCAAACCGAAAGTGCGCCACGCCATCCACCGACCGCACCGCCCATCAAGGTCTGAAAACGGCATCCTTATCCGCGCCGGCATCGAATCTTTCCAGCACGAGCTGGACGGGCGTCATGTGGCATCTCAAGTTGCGCACGGATAGGGCGTT
>CAYXAA010000008.1:0-158269 GCA_964462985.1 uncultured Hyphomicrobiales bacterium
GCATTCGTTCTGGTTCCGCTCACCGAGATCTGGCCGGACGCGCCGATTGGCGGCGGGCGTACCGCCGAGGAGGCGCTTCGCAGCTGTCCGGATGTCGAGGCGGTGATCCGGCTGCCGTCCTGATTTGATGCCTGTCGGCGGCGCACCGCGACTTTCGCTCCTCCAACGAAGAGGAGGAGGCGCCGCCTTTACTCCCCCGGCTTGGGCAAATCTGCCGCGTGACGCCCGAAATCGGGCTCAGGCGTATCCTGGCCGGCCTCGATGATCGAGCGGCGGATCGAGCGCGTCCGCGTGAACAGATCAAACAGCGCTTTGCCGTCGCCCCAGCGGATCGCTCGTTGCAGGGCCGCGAGGTCCTCCGAAAACCGCGCCAACATCTCCAGGATAGCGTCCTTGTTGTGGAGGCAGACGTCACGCCACATCGTCGGATCGGAAGCGGCGAGGCGGGTGAAGTCGCGGAAGCCGGATGCCGAGTATTTGATGACCTCCGACTTTGTCACTGTCTCCAGATCGTCCGCCGTCCCGACTATGTTGTAGGCGATGATGTGCGGCAGGTGCGAGACGATCGCGAGCACGAGGTCGTGGTGCTCGGCATCCATCGTGTCGACCATCGATCCGCAGGCCTGCCAGAACCGGGTCAGCCGCGCGAGTGCGTCAGAGTCGGTCTCAGGCAGCGGTGTCAGGATGCACCAACGGTTCCTGAACAGCTCGGCGAACCCGGCATCAGGACCGGATTGCTCCGTGCCCGCGATCGGATGTCCTGGGATGAAATGGACGTCCCTGCGGACGTAGGGCCCGATCTGGCGGATCACCGAGGCTTTGGTCGAGCCGACATCGGTGAGGATGGCCCCGGGTGCGAGCGACGGTGCGATCCATTTAGCCACCGCCTCACACGCCCCGACGGGAACGCAAAGGATCACAAGATCCGCGCCGTCGACCGCTTCGCCGGCGTCGAGATGATAGCGATCGCCGAGCCCTAGCTCCTCGGCGCGCGCCAGGGTTTCCGCGCTGCGCGTGGAGACCACAATCTCCTCGGCTAACCTGTTGCGGCGGACGACGTGGGCGATCGAGGAGCCGATCAGGCCGATGCCGATCAGCGCGATACGACGGAACAGGGGCTCTTGCATCAAAAAATCAAAACTGGGTCGCGGCGTGGGCGGCGAAATCCGCCGCCCGGCCCGGGTGGAACGATGAGATCGGCGGACGCTTGTTTGGTTCGACTGCGCGTCCGATGGACCGATCGACTTCAAAACACCAGAGCGACTTTTCCCGCGCCGGCAGGGCGCAGGCAACTCTAGGCGGCGAGAAAATCCTTCAAGGCGGCGACGACGGCGCGATTGGCCTCCTCCGTCCCGATCGTCATTCGAAGCGCCTGCGGCAGACCATAGCCGCCAACCTGGCGCAGTACGCAGCCACGGGCGCTCAGGAACGCATCGGCCTCCGCAGCGGTCCTGCCCTCGACGTCGGGGAAATGGATCAGCACGAAATTGCCGACACTCGGGGTCACATCGAGACCGAGCGCCTGGATCTCCCTGGTCACCCAGGGCAACCAGGTTTCGTTGTGAGCGACCGCCCGATCGATGAAGGCTCGGTCCTCTACCGCGGCGGCGCCTGCGGCGATTGCGGCTGCATTCATGTTGAACGGCCCGCGAATGCGGTTGAGCGCGTCGATCACATGGGCAGGCCCGTAACCCCAACCGATGCGTAGTGCCGCGAGCCCGTAAATCTTGGAGAAAGTGCGCGTCATCAGCACGTTCTCGGCCGTAGCCGCCAGTTCGAGGCCGGCCTCGTAGTCGTTGCGCCGGACATATTCGGCATAGGCCGCATCGAGCACGAGCAGCGTGTGAGGCGGCAGGCCCGCATGGAGCCGCTTGATCTCGTTGAACGGCAGATAGGTCCCGGTCGGATTGTTCGGATTTGCCAGAAAGACGACCTTGGTCCGATCGCTGACCCGTCCGAGGATGGCGTCGACGTCGACAGTGAATGCGGTCTCAGGCGCCACCACCGGGGTCCCGCCGGCAGCGAGAATGGCGATCCGATAGACCAGAAAGCCATATTGCGAGTAGATCGCCTCGTCGCCAGGGCCAATATAGGCACGAGCGACCAGCTCGAGGATCTCATCCGATCCGTTGCCGCAGACGATGCGATCGGCATTGAGACCATGCACCGCCGCGATCGCGCTTCGCAGCAGTGTCGCGGCCCCATCAGGATAATGTTCCAGCGCCGAAATTGATCGGTAGGCCTCCAGCGCCCGTGGGCTCGGCCCGAGTGGCGTTTCGTTCGACGACAGCTTGTGAAGCTTGGTTCCGCCGGTCGCCTTGGAAAGCCCGGGAATATAGGGCGCGATCTCAAGCACACCCGGACGCGGGGACGGGCGGTTGGCACTGGTCGCAGTCATGGCCGTCATAGTTGTCACAGTCCGTTGGTTCTGCTGTCGGCGGCGTCGAAGTCGCCGTCCGGCGTGTCGTCCAGGTCGATGGCGGCAGCATAGCCGCCGACCGGCCGAAGAATGTCGGGCTCTGCGCCGGCATCGGCGCAGACCTTCCGCACGTAGTCGGCGCCGTCTTCCCCGGAGACACTGATAAGCGCGTCTACGCCCTCGGATGTGCGATGGAACGCCAGGACCTCAATGCCGCTGTTCATCAGGCTTCCAGGCAAGATGCCGCGCCAGCGCGCGTCATAGACGGCCATGTCAGGCGCGAGCGGATCGGTGGTGTGTGACCGGGCGATCACCAGCGCGGGCAAGTCGGCCGGGCGGCCCTCAAGGATGAGAACAGGCAGGCGCGCGACAATCTGCGGCGCGACGTCGCCGAGGCTGCGCCACCACGGCAACTCGGCGCGCTCCTCAAAAACGATGATGCCGAGACCGGCCGGTCTTTCCGACACGGCGCGAATAACGTCGGGTGCGTCGCCCGCATCCTCGATTGTTGCCTGGAAGCCGAAATGGTAGCGCAGGAGATCACGCAACTCGGCCTCGTCGGCGCGTGTCTCACAGTACAGGGCCAGACCGGCACCGGCCCGAGCCGGGATCGCCGCCATCTCGCGCCAGATATGCTCCAGCGCGGTTACCGGCAACCGCTCGCCACCGTTTTCCACCAGACGGCGCAGCGCTTCGCTGTCAAGCAGCGACGAACGTCCGGCCAGCGCCATCGCCACGTCGACACGTTCGCGTATGAGGGACAGCAACTCACGGTCGATCTCAGCGAGGCGGCGCTCGAGCTGCTCGCGCTCCATCGCACCGCCCGGCGGCACCAAGTCCGTGGCCGTCGATGCGTTGCGTCCCAGATCGTTCACGGTCGGTTCCGTACGGTTGATGAAATTCTGTTGCAATCCCACCGCGATGCCGCAGGCGCTCTCAGTCATCCGGTGACATCTCTGGGCGGACAGGGGCATACTCATAGGCAGACCGCCCCGGGAAAGCAAAAGAAAACATTGACGGCATTCCGTCCGCCGCCTACCTAACGCCCACCCTTGTGCGGTGGGGTCATTCTGCCTGCCGCAGGAAAGGGCGACGCTGAACGCAGTGCGATGACCGAGATCCGGGATACCACCAGCGAGCCTGCCACCGTACCCCCGTCCGCCGGAAAACACGCCGCCACGCCGGCCGCGGCCGCCCGGTCGCCGGCGCTGAGTGAAGCCGACAATCCCTCGAGCCTCCGCATTAGGTTTGGCGCGGAGGAGGCGCTGCCGCTCGATTCGGGCGCCGAGCTCGGGCCATGGCAGATCGCGTATCAGACTTACGGCACGCTCAATCCCGAGCGGACCAATGCCATCCTGGTTTGCCATGCGCTCACGGGCGACCAGTATGTCGCTTCGCAGAGCCCTGTGACCGGCAAGCCGGGATGGTGGTCGCTGATGGTCGGGCCGGGCCGGCCGATCGATACCGACCATTATTTCGTCATCTGTGCCAATGTGCTCGGCGGCTGCCTCGGCACAACCGGTCCGGCCTCGACCAATCCGGCGACCGGCCAGCCCTGGGGTCTTGCTCTACCACTGGTCACGATCCGCGATATGGTGCGCTCCCAGTCCCGCCTGCTCGACCGGCTCGGCATCGAGTCGCTGTTTGCCGTCGTCGGGGGCTCCATGGGTGGCATGCAGGTGCTGCAATGGGCGGCGAGCTATCCGGAACGCGTGTTCGCTGCACTGCCAATCGCCACCGCTGCGCGTCATTCCTCGCAAAACATTGCCTTCCACGAGGTTGGGCGGCAGGCCGTCATGGCGGACCCCAACTGGTGTGGTGGGCGCTATTTGGAACACGGACTGCGCCCCTCCAAAGGTCTCGCGGTGGCCCGAATGGCCGCGCACGTCACATATCTCTCCGACGCCGCTTTGCATCGTAAGTTCGGCCGCAATCTTCAGGACCGAGAGGCGCTTTCGTTCGGCTTCGATGCCGATTTCCAGATCGAGAGCTACTTGCGCCACCAAGGTATGACCTTTGTCGATCGCTTCGACGCAAATTCCTATCTCTATGTCACCAGGGCGATGGATTATTTCGACCTCGCCGCGGACTATGACGGCTCTTTGGCCAAGGCGTTCCTGCATTCGCCGACGCGGTTCTGTGTCGTCTCCTTCACTTCCGATTGGCTATTCCCCACGGCAGAGAACAAGGCGGTTGTGCGAGCGCTCAATGCCGCCGCGGCAAATGTTTCCTTCGTAGAAATCGAGAGCGACCGCGGCCACGATGCGTTCCTGCTGGACGAGCCAGAGTTGTTCCGTACTGTGCGCGGCTTCCTGACAAGCGCCGCCCGCGTTCGCGGAATTCCCGCGCCGGGAGACGCGGCATGAACCGACACGATCTGGCCATCGAGCCCGCGGTTCGCGGCGACCATCTCCTGGTCTGCGACCTGGTCGAACCCGGCGCTCGGGTTCTTGATGTCGGCTCGGGTGATGGCGCGCTGCTCGATCTGCTGATCCGTCGCAAGAACGTTGACGGTCGCGGCGTTGAATTGTCGCAAGCCGGTGTCAACGCCTGCGTGGCCCGCGGGCTGTCCGTCGTTCAGGGCGACGCCGATCGCGACCTCGCCGACTATCCGAATGGGGCGTTCGACTACGTGGTGCTCAGCCAGACGCTGCAGGCGACCCGCGAGCCGAAGGTCGTTCTAGAACAACTGCTGCGAATCGGCAGCCGGGCCATCGTCTCCTTCCCCAACTTCGGTTATTGGAAAAATCGGCTCCAGCTCATGTTTCTCGGGCGCATGCCGGTTACCGATTATCTGCCGTATTCGTGGTATGATACACCCAACATCCACTTCTGCACGATCCGGGACTTCGTCCAGCTGTGCGAGGAGATTGACGCTAAGGTCGACAAGGCAATGGCACTCAATGCCCGTGGACAGCCGGTGGCGTTCTCCGCGCCCTGGTGGGTGTGGAATTTGCTCGGCGAGCAGGCGGTGTTCCTGCTGCGGCGCTAATTCAGCCGCTCTCGGTCGGGTACCGGGCGAACGCGACCGGCGCCGCTCTGCTATCCCTTGAGACCGGTGGTCGCTCCGTCGGGAAGGAAAACCGGCCGGAGCACCCGGGCAACGCGCTTGGTGGTCACGGGTAGGCCGCGATAGACCTGCTTTTGCGCCTCCAGAACCAGCAGCCCGGCAAAGGCAGGCCACACCCGCCGTCCGATCCTCTCCCAGGTCCGGGCCGACCGCAGGATAAGGCGCGACCGAGTTGGCGGCAGGAACAAGGCCTCATCATTGGCCGTGATTTGAAACTGGCAATCCTTGAGCAAGGCTTCAAGCTGGCCGCGCGAATAGGGTCGGGCATAGCCGAATGGGGAGGTTTCAGCCCGTGCCCATAGGCCGCGACGGTTGGCGACCACGACGATCATGCGGCCGCTCGGCGCAAGCACCCGCCAGATCTCCCGCAGCATTTCGGCCGGATCTCCGCAATGATCGATGCCGTGCACGATAAGAGCCCGGTCGAACATGTTGTCGGCAAATGGCAGCTCCGTTTCCCGTACCAACACCGCAGAATTGCGGCGCTCACGCGGCCACGCCACAACGCCTTGTGCTGCAGGCATTGCAGCAATCGTGCGCTCAGCCTCGCCGAGATAGGGCCGGAGATAGGGGCCAGGATAGCCGACACCGAGCAGACTGAGCTGCTCCATGTTCGGCCACAACGCGCGGATCCTGGCGCCGACCAGCACGCGCAGCATCCGTCCGAGCGGAAGATCATAAAAGGTGCGTAGATCGGCGACGTCGAGAAACATGCAGGCTCCCGAAATTTGCCGTGATTGAACAGCGCTCGCGCCGTCATGACAACCGTGTCGAATGCTGCCTTGCCCCACCCGACCGGGTTTGCCAGTCTACGAGACAAAGCACGAGGCTACGAGGAGGCCGAGCCATGCCAGGGGCGGACAAGCAGTTGGAGGTCCGGCAGTTTCTCTGCCTGAGCGACAATTTCGGCGTGTTGATCCACGATCCTACCGACGGCACAACGATCGCGGTCGATGTTCCAGATGCTCAAGCCTATCGCGACGAGCTTGCCGCTACGGGCTGGTCGCTCAGCCATATCCTCATCACCCACCACCACTGGGACCACACGCAAGGTCTGTCGGAGCTGAAGCAGGCGACCGGGGCCCATGTGACAGGGCCTGAGCTGTCGCGCCACCGCATTTCTGATATGGATCGTTTCGTCGAAGACGGCGACCGAATCCGCTGTGGCGGTCTTGAGATCGAAGCGATCGCTACTCCCGGGCACACTCTCGACCAGATCTCCTGGTGGATTCCCGAAGCTGGAATCGCGCACACCGGCGATACGTTGTTCGCGCTCGGTTGTGGCCGTGTGATCGAGGGTGACATGGAGATGATGTGGGCCTCGCTCGACAAGTTGGCCCGAAAGTTGCCGCCGGAAACCGAGGTCTATTGCGGCCACGAATATACGCTGGCAAACGCCCGTTTTGCGCTCACCGTCGACCCCGACAACGCCGCGTTGGCGGCCCGGTCCGCCGATGTCGCTGCGCTTCGAGCAGCCGACAAGCCGACACTGCCGACGACGATGGCCGCAGAGCTTGCAACCAATCCGTTCCTGCGCGCGCGGGATGCTGCCGTGCAGAAGGCGGTCGGACTGGAAGGCGCCGAGCCGGCCGAGGTCTTCGCCGAGGTGCGGCGCCGCAAGGACGGCTTCAAAGGATAGCGGCCGAAATGACCATCGAAGGCCTGTCCGTTCCCGACATCGTTCGTCTGCTCGACATGCAGCCGCATCCGGAAGGCGGCCATTACGTCGAAACTTTCCGTGATCCCGTCGTGGGTGCGGACGGTCGCTCGCACTCGACCGCGATTTACTATCTGCTCTCAGAAGGGGATCGCTCGCACTGGCACCGTGTCGATGCGACCGAGGTCTGGCACTATTACGCCGGCGCCGCGCTGGAGCTCAAAATTGCCGAGAAAGGTGCGGCCCTTCGGACGGTGCGGCTCGGCCGGCACCTTGCTGCCGGGGAGCGCCCCCAGGCGGTCGTACCGCAGGGCGCTTGGCAAAGCGCATGCTCGACCGGCGCATTCACGCTGGTCGGCTGCACGGTTGCTCCGGCGTTTCAATTCGAGGGCTTCGAACTGGCCCCGCCGGGCTGGACGCCGCGCGGCTAGAACAGCCAGGTGGCCGGTCGCCACTTTTGTCAAGTGCGATGGAGGTTGGCGCAACCTCAAGACCCGGTTCGACCTTGGTTGCTTCGCCAGGCGGAACCTCGGTCCCCCTCACCGCCGCTACTTCTGCTTGGCAACCATTTCGTGAGAGATCTGGCCGAGCCAGGTCTCGGTTAGCACGTCCTTGTCGGCCTTCAGGTAGGCGCGGGCTTCGATCGGGGAATGGTCGAGCACTTTGGCGTCAAACACCAGCCGCCACCGGCTCGTGCCGACCACCGGCAGCAAATAAGGATTGATTGGCTCGCCCTTTGACAGCTCGACCACCGGCTCGAGGCCGTCATCTTTGGTCAGACCCTCGAGCGCCGGGCCATCGAAGTCGACCACGACCTTGATCTGATCGCCCGGTCGCGGCTGGCCGGGCACACCTCCCTGACCGACCCGGGTTGCGACCACTTCGGCGCCACCATGATCGCGGGGATGGGCGTCCTTCCAGTACATGCGATAGGCAAAGCGCATTTCCGTTCCGGCCTCGGGCAGGGTGCTCGGAGCGAAATAGGCAACGATGTTGTCGAAGATTTCGTCGTCTGTCGGAATCTCGATCAACTGTACCGAGCCTTCCCCGAACGGCTCGAGCGGCTCGATCCATACCGATGGTCGCCGGTCATAGAATACGCTGTCGTCCTGGTAGTTCTCGAAGACGCGGTCGCGCTGGGCCAGTCCGAAGCCCTTGAGGTCATTCGCCATGAAACTCGAGGTCCGGATTTCGCGCGGGTTGTTGAGCGGGCGCCAGATTCGCTCACCGTCGGCCGTTACAATCGCAAGTCCGTCGGTGTCGTGCACCTCAGGACGCCAGTCGAGCCCGATGGAGCGGTTCGTCTCCGAGTACCAGAACATGGAGGTCAGTGGTGCGATGCCCAAGCGCTCGACCTTGTTGCGGAAGAACAACCGACTGTCGATATCGATGATCTGGCCTTCACCATCGCGGTTCGTCAGTCCCATCTTGTAGGCGCCGGCCACACTTGGCGAGTCGAGTAAGGCGTAGACCGTCAGCACCTGATCCGGCGTTTCCGGTTCGGCGAACCAGAACGCCGTGAAGCGCGGGAACTCCTCCGGCTTGGCAAGTCCGGTGTCGATCGCAAGCCCGCGGGCCGACTGGCCGTATTGATGCGAGGCACCGTCGGTGCGGAAATAGGCGGCGCCGAGAAATGAAATCCAGTCGGTCTTGAGGTTCTCGCGCATTACGCGGAAGCCGGCAAAGCCGATGTCGGACGGCAGCCGTCTGGCAGGGCTGTCCTCCGGCATGTCGAAGTAGGCCGGTGAGTAGAGGATCTCGCGTGCCTCGCCTTCGAGAACCTCGTAGAGCCGTACCGGCTCCTTGAAGTACCGACCCAGGTGGAAGAACTGAACCGGGGTCCCTTCTCCGACCGAAACAGTCTCCTCCGAACGGAAGCTGATTTTCCAGTGGGCGTCGTAGTCGATTTCTTCCAGCGTATCCGCTGCGCGGATCGGCGTGGCGACATAGGGCTTTTCCGCCAGCGCACGCGCCTTTTCGATCAGCCGTTCAAAGGAGAACGGCTCGGCCGGACCACGACGCTCCGCAATTTCTCCGGCGCGCGCAGCGGCCGTGGCGAAGGCGAGGCAAACGATCGTCAGGCAGCTGATCAGTCGACGCATCGGGAACCCCTTGCAAACCAGGCAACGGGGCCGTCTAGCACAAAAAACGTGGCAGATGATTGACGAAGCACGCGCTGATCTTGCTTTGCCGGCGCGGAGCGATAGAGTGCCGCCGGTTTTTGTGGGCGGCGAAAATGCCGTCCGGGTAGACGCGATCGGACATCTCGACATGGCGCATGGTGACATCAAGAAGGTGGTTCTGGCCTATTCCGGCGGCCTCGACACTTCGATCATCCTGAAATGGCTCAAGACCGAACTCGGCTGCGAGGTGGTCACCTTCACTGCCGATCTCGGCCAAGGCGAGGAACTTGAGCCGGCGCGCAAGCGAGCCGAAATGCTCGGCATCAAGGAGATCTACATCGACGACCTGCGTGAGGAATTCATCCGCGACTTCGTTTTTCCGATGTTCCGAGCCAACGCGGTCTACGAAGGCGTCTATCTGCTCGGCACCTCCATCGCACGCCCGCTCATCGCCAAGCGCTTGATCGAGATTGCCGAGGAAACGGGCGCCGATGCCATCGCCCACGGCGCCACCGGCAAGGGCAACGACCAGGTGCGGTTCGAGCTCTCCGCTTACGCACTCAACCCCGACATCAAGGTGATTGCGCCATGGCGCGACTGGTCGTTCAAGTCGCGCAGCGACCTGATCGAATTCGCCGAAAAGCACCAGATCCCGGTGCCCAAAGACAAGCGCGGCGAGGCGCCCTTCTCGGTTGACGCCAACATGTTGCATTCCTCATCGGAGGGAAAGGTGCTGGAGGATCCGGGTGAGGAGCCGCCGGCCTACGTCTATCAGCGCACGGTCAGCCCGATGGATGCGCCCGATGCTGTCACCGAGATCGAGATCGGCTTCGAGAAGGGGGATCCGGTCTCACTCAACGGCGAAACGATGTCGCCGGCGACATTGTTCGCCAAGCTCAACGACTACGGCCGTGACAATGGTATCGGCCGGCTCGATCTGGTCGAGAATCGCTTCGTCGGCATGAAGAGCCGCGGCGTCTATGAAACCCCGGGCGGCACGATCCTGCAGGTCGCGCACCGTGCGATGGAATCAATCACCCTCGATCGCGGCGCCAGCCACCTCAAGGATGAGCTGATGCCGCGGTACGCCGAGTTGATCTATAACGGCTTCTGGTTCTCGCCCGAGCGCGAGATGCTGCAGGCGCTGATCGACAAGAGCCAGGCTTTTGTCACCGGCTCGGTTCGGCTCAAGCTATACAAGGGCAATGTCATCGTCACCGGCCGCACCTCGCCTTATTCGCTTTATTCTGAGGCACTGGTCACGTTCGAGGACGACCATGGCGCCTATGATCAGAAGGACGCGGCCGGCTTCATCCGGCTCAATGCGCTGAGGCTGCGTACCCTGGCCAAGCGCAACCGCCTCAGCTGAGGCCCAAGCGATGGATGCTGCGGGGGCGACGCGGCTGGCAAAGCAGCTCGCGCGCTCCGGTTTTCTCGCACTCGGCGGCTTTCATCCCGAGACAGCCGATGCGGCGCCGGAGGCTGCGCCCGGCAAGCCAACCCGGACTCTGCTCCTGATCGGCAATGCCGGACCAGCGCTATGGAATATTCTCCGCGACGCTCCGGAGTCCCGGGACATTTATCCCGATCCGCTCGATCGCTTCACGCGGCGCATTCTGACGGAAGTCGCCGAAGATTTCGGTCTCGGTGTGGCCTTTCCGTTCGGCGGGCCGCCCTGGCATCCGTTTCAACGCTGGGCGCTCAAGGTCGGCCACTTTTCGCCGTCACCCGTCGGCGTGCTCGCCCATGCGGTCTACGGGCCCTGGGTGGCCTTCCGTGCGGCCCTGTTGTCGCAGGACCTGTTCGGGACCTTCCAGGCTGGCGGAAGACCGGGCCCCTGCGTGAATTGCCGGACAAAGCCCTGCATCCAGGCCTGTCCCGCCGAGGCTCTGTCGGAAGAACACGGTTATGACGTTCCAAGATGTCGCGTGCACGTTACCGCGAGCCCAGGGGCCGTCTGCCTGACCGGATGCCTGGCGCGGCGCGCTTGTCCCGTTGGAATGACCTATGCTCAGACGCCCGATCAGGCCAAATTCCATATGACCGCCTTCCTTGGCTCAAATCCTGCCTCTATCCGTGACAGGGGTTGTAACAAATGAAGGGCCGCACCGTCGGCCTGAGCTGGACGAAGGTGCGGCCCATATTTTTCCGTCCGGCTTCGCGCCGGCGAAAGCCTAGTAGACGTAGACGATCCGCCGTGAGTTCGGCTCGACGAGGACCGGCTGCTCATTCACGTAGACATACTCATATTGATAGTTGGGTACAGGCTGCAGCTGGACGGTGCCCGGAACCGTGGTGCCGACGGTGACATCCTCTAGGTAGACCGTGTCGGATCGGTTCTGCGTGACATAGGTTCGCACCGATGGCGGCGGAGTGGAAATCGCACCCGCACTGGCGCCTGCGATGCCGCCGATCGCGGCACCGACCGGTCCGCCGACGAGCGCACCGGCGGCAGCGCCGCCAGCCGCACCGATAAGCGCGTTGTCTCCGGGATTGTCATAGGTCACGACGGGCACTTCGTCGCGGCGTTCCGTAACGATGACGCTCGTGCCGGACGGCGCGGAAGACGCCGTGGCCATGGCGAGATAGTCGGAGTAGGCCCAACCAGTGGTACCGTTGTACGAAACCTGGCACCATTTGCTGCCGTTCAAGCAGCCTTCGATCACCGCGCTTTCGCCGTTGCCGATCACCGCGATGGGCGAGTATTCCGGTCCTGGACCGCTTCGGAGGTTGAGATCTGTGGTCGCGACGGCGGTGGTGTCCGCCACGGCAGATGTGGTCGACAGAAGGCCTGCTGTCAGACAACAGGCAACCATAGTGACAGTGGTCTTCATTTTGCTCTCCCTGTCTTCGGCTCCCCGACGGGACGCAGATCACTATCGCGTCGGCGAGGAGACCGGTGCGCGGTTTAACCCAGAGAAGACTGCAAAGGTTCCCGGAAGAGATTGAGGACTGATGATGCAGAATGGCCGATTTTGCCAATGCGACGCAAAAAGTCGCCAAATTCCAATGCTCTGTAAACAGAAACAACTTAAGTTACACTCCGTGACAACCTAGATCACTGGAGGACATATTGGCGAAAGAACCCGTCGTCTTCGGTTGTGACTACAGCGTTTATGTTCGAAGTGTCCTTCTGGCGCTCGAGGAGAAGGGCGTTTCTTATCAGCTCGTTCCAGTGAATGTCTTCGCGGCTGAAGGTGTCCCGGCGCACCATCTCGTGCGTCACCCGTTCGGGAAGATCCCAGCCTTCGAACACGGAGACTTTCGCCTCTATGAGACCGGCGCGATCATTCGCTATGTCGACGACGCCTTTGAAGGACCGTCGCTCCAGCCCTCGGATCCGAAGGTCCGTGCACGCGTCAATCAGGTGATCGGCGTAGCTGACAGCTATGCCTATCCTGACCTCGTGTGGGGGATTTACGTCGAGCGCGTGTCAAAGCCGGCCAAGGGGCTTGCCGCCGACGAGGCGCGTATTGCGGCCGCATGGCCGAAGGCTGAGGTTTGTCTGGACGCCCTTTCATCCCTCCTTGGGGGCGCGCCGTGGTTCGGAGGTTCAACAATCAGTCTGGCGGACCTACACCTGGCCCCGATGATCTATTACGCCATGAAAGCTCCAGAAGCCCGCACACTCATCGCGAAACATGCCAATCTGTCCGCATGGTGGGAGCGGCTCGTCGCGCGGCCAAGCATGTCCCGGACCATCCCGACGACATAGCCTCTGGACCGGCAGGCGCAACGCATACTGCTGCCGCCAAGCATGATCATCATCTCTGGATCCTTCTCATCCGCCTGCTCAAAGGCGGAAATATTGGCCGTTTCCCACCGCCGGCCGTACCCAAATCAGACCAAAGATTGCTCCAAGTGTGACACCGAACACTGTGGCCTTTTGCCGAGAGCACCATGTTTTGAGAAGGTCGAGTTTATTGTTTTGGCAATTAAGGAGAACACAATGAGAAAGCATGCCAGCGCTATTTTGGCAGCTGCCTTTATGATCTTGAGTGTTGCGGGACCCAATGCTTCCGCTCATGCAGCCGTTGCCGGCGTTCCGAATGCAAACGTCTTCAATTCGGAGAGCAATGTTATCATGGTGGGCGCGCGCCGCCATCACCATCGCCACGATCGGCGGCATTGGCGTCACCACCATCGGCACTCGGGCTGGTATGGCCACGTCCGCTACCGGCCATGCCGCGTCCTTCGCGTCAAGGTGTGGAGCCCGCGCCACGGCCACTATGTCTGGCGTCACGTGAAACGGTGCGGTTATGCCTGGTGAGGCTCACCGGTCTTGCCTCAAAGAGTCCCCGGATATCCCCGGATATCGGGGGCTTTTCTTTGCGGAGGTCACCTCCGCCGTTCCGCAACGAAGTGCGCGATGGCGCGCAGCGTTGCTGCCCGTTCACCCAGTGGATCGAGCAAGTCGTCCGCTTCGCTGACAAGCCGACGGAGCTCGGCCTTGGTCCAGTTGACACCCTTCAACGCCACCAGAGTCGCCTTTCCCGCGGCGGCATCCTTTTGTGCCGCCTTGCCGAGCTCGACGGGATCACCTTCCACGTCAAGAAGGTCGTCGGCCAGTTGAAACGCCAGTCCGATTGTCGCGCCGAAACACGTCAGCCGCTCGATCTCACTGTCGCCGGCGTCGGCGAGCATCGCACCGGCTTGGCAGGCGAAGCGGATTAGTGCTCCGGTCTTCATCGCCTGCAGTCGCCGAATATGGTCTTCGGCGCGGCCGCCCTGTTCGGCCAGGAGATCGAGCATCTGACCTCCCGCCATACCACCGACACCGGCAGCGCGTGCAAGGGCTCGCACCAGCGCAAGTCGCACCGCCGGGTCGGGATGAACCATCTCCGCCACGACGGCGTCGAATGCCAGTGTCAGCAATGCGTCGCCGGCGAGGATCGCGGTTGCTTCGTCAAAGGCGCGATGCACCGTCGGCTTGCCGTGTCGGATGTCGTCGTCGTCCATGGCCGGTAGATCGTCGTGCGCAAGCGAGTAGCAGTGGACCAGCTCCAGCGCCGCCGCCGCCTGCACCACACCACCGTCGCTCCGGCCGAAGGCGCGGGCGGTTTCGATCACCAGGATCGGTCGGAGCCGCTTGCCACCCGACAGGGTGGCGTGCCGCATGGCGCTGACAAGTCGCTGCGGGCGTTCCGATTCGCCATCGGCCGCGGCAGTCGACAACAGCCCGTCAAGCACGGTTTCTACCGCAGCAATGTCAGGGGTAAGGCGGGATTTGAGTTCTCTGGTCACGGCAGGACATCAGCATCAGGACGGTGCAGTCAGGTCTCCGTGCCGAAGAAATCTGGCTGCGTCAATCGCCGCGACCGCTTCGCGGTAACCAAAACGGGTTTTCCGCGGCGCGGTCCTGACATAGGCTGTGCCGCATCGCGGCCGAATGCCGCCGTCCGCACGCCCGTCGCCTCGGAGCCGTTCATGCGCGCGCTTTCTCACCTGCTTCGCTCGGCAATCCGCCGCGGCCATCTTCGCGTCATCGACGCCGCCGGAGCCCCCCACGACTTCGGCTCGGGAGAAGGCGGGCCGAGCGTGAGCATTCGGCTCCACGACAAAAGCCTTGCCTGGAAATTGTTCCTCAACCCGGAGCTGGTCGCGGCCGAGGCCTATATGGACGGTACGCTCACGCTCGAGGGCGGCTCGACCATCCACGATTTCATCCTGCTGTTTTCCGTCAACCGCGCCCCGTTTGGCGCCCACCCCGTACAAGGGCTGCTGCGGACTACCTGGAAGGCGATGCGTCGGCGTCAGCAGAGAAACGATGTTGCCCGTGCAAAGGCGCAGGCGCGGCACCACTACGATCTCTCCACGGAACTCTATCGCCTGTTTCTTGACGAGGGCCTGAATTATTCCTGCGCCTTCTATCCGACGCCCGACAACAGCCTTGAGGAGGCACAGCACGCCAAGCTGGCCCGGCTCGTTGCCAAGCTCAGGATCGAGGCCGGCACGCGGGTGCTGGAGATCGGCGGCGGCTGGGGGTCGCTCGCCATCGAAATGGCCCGCGCCGGCGCGGATGTCACTTCACTCAATGTCTCGCCAGAACAGATTGCCATCGCGCGGCAGCGCGTTGCCGATGCCGGTCTCGCCGACCGGGTCCGCTTTGTCGAGCAGGACTACCGCGAGCACGAGGGCCGCTATCAGCGGGTCGTCTCTGTCGGCATGATGGAGCACGTCGGTATCGGCCATCTCGACCAGTATTTTATGCAGGTGCGTGGGGCACTCGAGCCGGGCGGTTACGCCGTCATCCACTCGATCGGCCGAATGACGCCGCCGGGCACCACCGGCCCCTTCATCCGCAAGTACATCTTCCCGGGCGGCTATGTGCCGGCGCTGTCGGAAGTGTTCGCCTCGACCGAACGACTCGGTCTGTGGGTCTGCGATATGGAGGTGCTGCGCCTTCACTACTACTACACCATTCGGGACTGGCGCCGCCGCTTCGAGCAGAACCGGGCGAAAGCGGCAGAGATCTACGACGAACGCTTCTGCCGCATGTGGGAGTTCTATCTCTCTGCGGTCGAGCTCGGCTTCCTGCACGGCTCCAACATGGTGTTCCAGCTCCTGCTTTCGCGGGAGCGTGACGCCGTTCCGATTGTGCGCGACGTCATTCCCGGCGACCGGATTCCGGCCGCGGCTGCGCCGACCTTCTGATCTCAGCCCACGTCGGCTGCAAAGCCAGCCGCCTCGATGCCTGCGATGGCGCAGGCCTCGTCCATGTCCGAGGTGTCGCCGGAGATCCCGACCGCCCCGAGCACCTCGCCGCCGGCGCTTTCACGAACCAGCACGCCGCCGGGCACCGGTACGATCGAACCGCCGCTAACCTGGCCGAGTGCGGTGATGAAATGTGGCCTTGTCTGTGCTGCCGCGTCAAGAAACCGCGTGCCTGCGCCAACGGCCAGCGCCCCGAATGCCTTGCCGCTTGCGATCTGTGGCCTGAGAATCGACGAGCCGTCCTGCCGCGACAGCACGACCACATGGCCGCCCGCATCGAGTACGGCGACCGTCAGGGGCTTCAGTCCGAGCTCTTTTCCCTTGGCATAGGCAGCAGCAACGATTCTTTCCGCTGCAGCGAGAGTGAATTTGCTCATCTGCGCTAATCCCTTTAAATCAGCCTTGTTAACCTACCACCTGGACCGTGCATCCTGTTTACCGGTACTTGGATGCGCCGGCACATTGAAACAGGTCAGCGTTTCCGCATCGAGAGTGAGTCACTCCGATGCGGGGTGACCTATCAGGTCGCGGCCATTCGGCACAGCACCACGTCAAGAAAAACAATCGTTCCCGGCCGGAACGGAAAACATGAATGAAGAAAGAGGTCGGAGATGCGCGATTTTCACGCCCCAGGTCGATCCACAGTCTACGCGCCGAAGGCCATGGCGGCCACGTCTCACCCGCTTGCGACGGCGGCGGCGATCGAGATGCTTCAGGCCGGCGGCAACGCGGTCGATGCCGCCGTTGCGGCCGTGGCCGTTCAATGCGTGGTTGAGCCGCAGATGACCGGCATCGGCGGCGACTGTTTCGCCGTGATCGCCCGGCCCGACGGCACGCTCACCGGCCTCAACGGCTCCGGAAGGGCACCGGCGGCCGCGACCGCGGAGCGGCTGATGTCGCTGGGCGAGACCCGGATTGCGCCCGATTCGGTCCATGCCGTGACAGTGCCCGGCGCGGTGCGCGGTTGGGAACGACTGCTCGCCAGCCATGGCACCCGCAGGCTCGCCGATGTGCTGAAGCGGGCGATCGACTACGCCCGCAATGGCTATCCGGTGGCGCCGCGAGTGGCTTACGACTGGGAGCGGGCTGTCGCCAAGCTCGCCGCTGACGCCGGCGCGGCTCAAGCCTACCTGTTCGACGGAAAGGCGCCGGCGCCCGGTGACGTGGTCCGTCATGCGCCGCTTGCCGACACGCTGACGGCGATCGCCGAGCGCGGCGCCGAGGCGTTCTATACCGGGCCGGTCGCGGAAGATATCGTCGCCACGCTCGCCGCCCGAGGCGGCCTGATGACACTGGACGACCTTGCGGCCATGGAAGCGATGGAGGTTGCGCCAGTCACCAAGGAATACCGCGGCCTGACCGTCGCCGAACTCCCGCCGAACGGGCAGGGCTTCATTGCCCTCGTCATGCTTGGCCTGCTCGAGCGCTTCGACCTGACCGGTCTTGATCCGTTCGGCGCGGAGCGATTCCATCTTGAGCTCGAGGCCGGCCGCATTGCCTATTCCATCCGCGACAGGTTCCTGGCCGATCCGGCGGCGATGCCGCACAGCCCGGAAGAGCTGCTTTCCGATGCCTATCTTGATCGGCTGGCCGCGCGGATCGACCGGAAGGGCCGGCTCGCCGACATTCCACCGGCGCTGCTCGGACCCGGGTCCGACACAATTTACCTTACGGTGGTCGACGAAGAAGGCCTGGCGGTTTCGCTCATCAATTCTGTCTACCATAGTTTCGGTGCCGGAATATGTGCGCCGAAATCGGGCGTGCTTTTGCAGAACCGTGGCGCCTGCTTCCGACTTGAGCCCGGCCACCCGAATTGCATCGATGGCGGCAAGCGGCCGTTGCACACGATCATTCCGGCGATGGTGATGAAGGACGGGCGGCTGCATCTCTCCTATGGAGTTATGGGGGGCGGCTATCAGCCGTGCGGTCACGCCCATGTTCTCACCAATATTGTTGATTTCGGCATGGACGTGCAGGAGGCAATCGATGCGCCGCGCATGTTCTTCAACGAGATGACCCATCAGCTCCAGGCTGAGCGACACGTGCCACAGGCAACCGTAGATGGTCTGGAGGCGCTTGGACACGACGTCGTGCGTGTCGATGAGCCGATCGGCGGTGCCCAGGCGATCCTGTTCGATCGTGTCCGGGGCACACTGGCGGGTGGCTCTGATCCGCGCAAGGACGGTTGCGCGCTCGGCTATTGAGGGCAGCTGGTAATCAGGACGTGACCGAGATTTTATCGCCCGCGGCCGTGTGTCGCGGGCGCGCAGCGGCTGTCCGATAGAGTGCTGTCGCTTCGCCCGGTTTCGCCCGGCATCGTGCCCGGGTCTGCGGTGCGTGGTCTCGGGTGGCGATCAGATGAGCGAGAAAAGCCGCATTGGGCCGGTAGCGCGCCGGAGACGCGGCCGGAGGTTCTGCCGCCGCCGGCGGTTCGACCACGACGACCGCGGTCCGCCTCTCCGCAGCGTGCGCATTGGCTGATTCGGCAAGTTTTCGCGGCGCCGGCCTTCGTGCGCCGGGGTGGGGCATCTCGCTGTGCCGAATCGGGAGTATCTGCAAGCCTTACCCCTGAGGTTGTCCCAGCTCGGGACATGCACCGTGTTTACATCGATATAGAAGCAACCCGCATGCCACCAAGTAACAAATTGTTAACCAATGCCATAAGTGATGGGAATGAGGCGCCCACGGCGCTTTGTGGATCAACCGGGATGGATTGAGGTTGCGGCTGCGATGATGGTGCGGGATATCACCGCCGAGCCGGAGACGGGCGGAGCTGGCGCAGACAGAAGCCGAGCCGCAGCTGAAGGCGCCGGAACCGCCCGCAGCCGCGCCTCCGATATTTTATCCGGCGTCCTGACTGCCCTCTACGATTGGGACATCGCCAGCGACCGCCTGCGCTGGAGCGACAACGCGGCAGCCGTCCTCGGAGTTGCGGACCTCAAGGCATTTGCAACTGGTGCCGCCTATGACGCCGCGACGCTAGATGACACGTCCGGCGGCCGCCGCGCTGCCATTTTTCAGGGTGGGAGCTGGGACGGTGGCAACGGCATGATGTACCGCGCCATTTACAGTCTGCAAGTTCCCGGGGGCGGAGCTGTCCGGCTCGAGGACATCGGTTGCTGGTTCGATGACGGCCGTGGCCGTCCGGTCCGTGCCTGCGGCACGCTGCGGCGGTTGTCAGAGGTCGAGAAGTTGCCGGCCGAGCCGCAGGAGCGTGACCAGCAGACCGGGTTGCTCGCCCGCGACCGCTTCATGGCGCTGTTCGAGACTCAGATTGCGGCTGCGGCGGAGTCGGGCCGCGAAGGTTGTCTTCTGGCGCTCTCGATCGATGCCCTCGGTCTCATTAACGAGGCTTATGGGCTCGCGGCCGGCGATTCTATGATCCTGGAGGTTGTCGATCGGCTACGGGGATCCTTGCGCGGCGGCGACCTCGTCGCTCGCGTCTCCGGCAACACGTTTGCCGTGGTGCTTCGGAGCTGCGCCGCACGGGAGGTCGAGGACGCCGCCGCACGGCTCGTGCGTGCCGTCTCTGGCAAACCCATCAGCCTCGGCGGACACCTGATGGCCGCCGCCGTCTCGGTGGGTGCCGTGGCATTCCCTACTCACGCCGGTTCCGCCCGGGAGGCGGTGTCGCGAGCCGCCGAGATGCTGCGCCAGATCCGCGGGAAGGGTTTCGGCCGCTTCCGGATCTGGACGCCCTCGGCGGGTCGGGTCGACCGTCGCCGCAAGGCGATCTCTGTCGCCGACGAGACGCTGCGCGGACTGGCGCAGGATCGTATAGAGCTCGGCTACCAGGTGGTCCTCGGTGCCGATACCGGCACGCCGCTGTTCCACGAGGCCCTCGCTCGGCTGAGGTGCAGCGACGGCACATTGCTCAGCGGCGCCGAGGTGGTGCCGGCGGCCGAACAGCTTGGCTACGTGCCAATGCTCGACCGTCGTGCCCTACAACTAGCGCTCGCCATGCTGGCCGAACGGCGTGATGTCGTGCTCTCCGTCAATATTTCCCCGCGGACGTTGGCCGATCCGAGCTGGGTTGCACGCTTCAAGACAGATCTACTCGACGCCAGAGCACTCGCACCTCGCCTGATCGTTGAAATTACGGAAGGCGCGGTGATCGAGGATCTCGATCAGCTGCGCGACCTGACAACCTGGCTTCGGACCGTTGGTGTGCGGATCGCGCTCGACGATTTCGGCGCCGGATACACCTCTTTCGCAACGCTACGGGCGCTTGACCTTGACTACGTAAAGATCGATGGCGCCTTCGTGCGCCGCGCCCCGACGGACCGGGAGGATCTTGCTTTCGTCCGCGCTCTGGTCGAACTGGCTAAGGTGCGGGGCGTCGCCACGGTCGCCGAATGGATCGAGGATGATGCCACGGCACGCCTGATGCGCGGTCTTGGGGTTGATGCGTTGCAGGGATTTCTCTTTGGTGCGCCGAGCAGCGAATTGCCCGTGCCAGCCGGCTGAGGCGCGGGTTCCTGCCGTCAGGGCGAGCGGTCGCCGAGGCCGAACGCGACGTCTCGCCGCGAGCCGGTGATGGTGATCGAGAATCCGGCAACAACGTCGATCAATGCGATCGCCGAAAGGATGAAGAATACTGAATGCGCGGCCTGCGGCACCGACAGGAATTCAACCACATAGGCAATCAGCACCAGGGTCGATAAAATGTGGTCGGCGAGCGAGACGACGCCAACGCGCGTCGCCTTCAGGATCTCGAAGAACAGCAACACCAGCGCCGCCAGAATCATCAAATCGCCGACGACAAGCGTGAAGCGGGCGCCGGACACCAGTTCGACGGTAAACACCGGCGCGATCCATGGGTCGCCCGGGAGCTCGCCAAACAGGCCAAAGGCGATAATGTTATAGACGAGCAGCGGTGCAATCGTGAGCGGCAGAGAGACGATGACAGGCATCGCGGCCTCCGGACGGTTCGTGGGTTCTCGCCGCACTATAACGTCGGAACGGTGTCGTCGCCGAGGGGGTGAACGCGAGGGGCTTACGGCCCACCTGAAACTGTCCCGGCGTCACGCGTTCTGCGCCGTCGCTCCCTCCAGAGGAAGCGCTTCAAAAGCAAACAGGCCGGCACGATGGCCGGCCCGTCCCTTCCGTCAAACTTGAATGCGATCAGACGCCGTCCTTCGGCTGAAGGATCTGACGACCCCGATACATGCCGGTCTTGAGGTCGATGTGATGAGGGCGACGCAGTTCGCCCGAATCCTTGTCCTCGACATAGGTCGGCTGCTTCAGGGCGTCCGCGGAGCGGCGAAAACCGCGCTTCATGCGCGACGTTTTTCTCTTCGGAACGGCCATTGTCGTTGTCTCCGTCGTGCAAATACCGCCAACCCCCGACCGGTTTCGCCCGGGGCGTGGGTCCACGCAGCGTGCAGGAATGGCGGCGCTTATAGCGAATGCGCGGGCAAAAGGCTAGAGCGGATCGGGGAAAATTTTGCGGTATGCGAGTGCCGCAATAGCCGCGCTCCATATGGAAGTTATCCTCTGGTCAGCAGGCTGAAGCGGCCGCCGACAGCCTCTTGCTCGTCGATAGCAGCAGCTCACTATTGTGCAGTGCATAAAAATTGTGCGATTGCCGCGGTGGCCTGACGATGAATTTGGCGCCCTCCTTCTTCTGCTGCTGCAGGTCACCTCGACTAACCATTGAAAATTAAAAGACTATTCTCTCGTCACCTCGTTGGCACGCATTCTGCTTTCCTTTTCGTGGGACCAGAGGGAACCAGACGTAACGCGTCCAAAGACGGCGCGCCAACGGCAAAGCCGCCAGACGTCTTCATTTGTCCGCCTTCCTCCCCGGACAGCGAGACTGTTTGGCGGCTTTTCCGTATCGAGAGCCACCGGAGTGCCTCCCGGCTGCCGACACGGAACTGGAGAGAGATGATCAGGACAGCAATCGCATCGACCGCTGCCACTCTGCCGGCTGCGGGATCCTTTGAACGCGTGTCCCAGACTCCGCGCCTGTTTGAAAGCGCTGCTGGAGTTAGGTGACGCCGATGAGCGCGGCATCAATCCAGCGCAGACGGCTGCAATCGATTTCAATGCCACGCGGACGGCGCTGGTCGCCCGCAGGATGGGAATGCGCCTAGCTCCAGCGGAGTAATTTCATGAAGCAGAAACTCGTCGTCATCGGCGCCGGCATGGCCTCGGGCCGCATGCTGGAGCATCTGTTTGAAGCCGATCCCGACGCATACGATGTGATCCTGTTCGGTGCCGAGCCTCGCGGCAACTACAATCGTATCATGCTGTCGCCGGTGCTTGCCGGCGAAAAGACCTTTGACCAGATCGTCACCCACGACGACGCCTGGTACACGGCAAATGGCGTCAACTGCCGCTTCGGCGAGACGGTCACCAGAATTGACCGCCGGGCGAAGGTGGTCTTCTCCAAGGGCGGGGAAACCCCTTACGACAAGCTGGTGATCGCCACCGGCTCCGCCCCCTTCGTCATCCCAGTCGCCGGACGCGACCTGCCAGGCGTGCGTGCCTTTCGCGACCTTGACGACGTCGAGGCCATGGTGGCGGCGGCGCAAAGGCCCGACGCCAAGGCGGTTGTCATCGGTGGCGGCCTTCTCGGCCTTGAGGCGGCGGCGGCGCTGAGGCTGCGTGGCATGGAGGTGGTGGTACTCCATCTGATGAACCACCTGATGGAGCGCCAACTCGATCCCGCGGCCGGCTACCTGCTTCAGAGGGAACTGGAAGGGCGCGGAATCAAAATCCGTTGCCAGGCCCAGACCAAGGCCATTCTCGGCGATGGCCGCGTGGAAGCCGTACTGCTTGAAGACGGCACGATCTACCCCGCCGACATCGTCGTGATGGCCGTCGGCATCCGGCCGGAAGTGCGCATTGCCGTCGATGCTGGGCTCTATGTCGAGCGTGGCATCGTCGTCAACGACCAGATGGTCTCCTCGGATCCCGACATCCTGGCCATCGGCGAGTGCGTCGAGCACGAGCGCATCTGCTACGGCCTCGTCGCTCCGCTTTACGACATGGCCAAGGTGGCATCCAAGACACTCATCAAGCAGGATGCGGCCTTTCGACCGGTCGAAACGGCGACGAAGCTCAAGGTCACCGGCGTCAACGTTTATTCCGCCGGCGATTTTGCCGACAGAGACGACCGGGAGGAGATCGTGCTGCGCGATGCCTCCGCCGGCGTCTACAAGCGCTTGGTCTTGAAGGACAACCGCATCCTCGGTGCTGTGCTGTACGGCGAGACGTCCGACGGCTCCTGGTTCTTCGACATGCTGAAGAAGGGCGCCGACGTCTCCGCGATGCGCGAGACCCTGATTTTCGGCCAAGCCTATCAGGGAGGCGCGCCGCTGGACCCTACAGCGGCCGTTGCAGCCTTACCGGATGAGGCGGAGATCTGCGGCTGCAATGGTGTGTGCAAGGGCAAGATTGTCTCGGCAATCACGGAAAAAGGCCTGACCTCGCTCGACGACGTGCGCGCCCATACCAAGGCCTCGGCCTCCTGTGGCTCCTGCACCGGCCTTGTCGAGCAGCTGATGGCCCTTACGCTCGGCAATGCCTACAAGCCGGCCGCCGTCTCGCCGATGTGCACCTGCACCGACCTTGGCCACGACGATGTCCGCCAGCTGATCAAGGCCAAGGAGCTGAAGACGATCGCGGCCGTGATGCAGGAGCTGCAGTGGAAAAGCTCCTGCGGGTGCGCCAAATGCCGGCCGGCGCTCAACTACTATCTCGTCTGCGACTGGCCGGGTGAATATGCCGATGACTACCAGTCGCGCTTCGTCAACGAGCGGGTGCACGCCAACATCCAGAAGGACGGCACCTATTCCGTCGTACCCCGGATCTGGGGCGGCGTTACCAGCGCACAGGAACTGCGCGCGATCGCTGACGTTGTCGAAAAATTCGACATTCCGACGGTGAAGGTCACAGGCGGTCAGCGCATCGACATGCTGGGCGTGAAAAAGGAAGATCTGCCGGCCGTCTGGGCTGAACTCGGCAAAGCCGGTTTCGTCTCCGGCCACGCCTATGCAAAGGGGTTGAGGACGGTCAAGACCTGCGTCGGCTCCGAGTGGTGCCGTTTCGGAACGCAGGATTCCACCGGTCTCGGCGTTCGCATAGAGAAGTTTATGTGGGGGTCGTGGACGCCGGCCAAGGTCAAGATGGCCGTGTCCGGCTGCCCGCGTAACTGCGCCGAAGCCACCTGCAAGGACGTCGGCGTCATATGCGTCGACAGCGGCTACGAGATTCATTTCGCAGGGGCTGCCGGTCTCGATATCAAGGGCACCGAAGTGCTCGGTCTGGTCAAGACCGAGGATGAGGCGATCGAGGTGATTGCCGCTCTGGTTCAGATGTACCGCGAGCAGGCGCGCTATCTGGAGCGCATTTACAAGTGGGCCAAACGCGTCGGCGTCGACGAGGTCCGCCGCCAGATCCTGGAAGATGCGGTGAGGCGGAAGGCCTACTTTGACCGCTTCGTCTTCTCCCAGAAATTTGCCCAGGTTGACCCTTGGTCCGAGCGCGTCTCGGGCAAGGACAACCACGAGTTCAACCCGATGGCGACGATCGACTTCAAGGAGGCGGCGGAATGAGCGCTGTGACACGAAATTGGGTGGCAATCGGCACGATTGATGACATCCCGCGGCGCGGAGCCCGCTGCATAAGGGCCGGCGACGTGACCATCGCCGTGTTCCGCACTGCGGACGACCGGATCTTCGCACTCCAAGACAAGTGCCCGCACCGAAATGGCCCACTCAGTCAGGGCATTGTCCATGACGGCTGCGTCACCTGTCCGCTGCACAACTGGGTGATCTCGCTGGAGACCGGCCTGGCGCAAGGCGCCGATGAAGGCAGCACGCCGACTTTCCCGATCCAGGTCGAGAATCGAATGATCCAACTGGACCTCGCTCGCCCTCTCGCCGCCGCTTGAATCCTCCCGACCGAGAAAGGACTAAGCATGTCGTATGTCGTGCCCCAGGAACTTACGGCAAAAATGATCGATGCCGGAGAAGCGAAAGTCTTCATGTCCACCAAGGACACGCTGATCCGGGCCTATATGGCAGGCGCAATCCTCGCTCTTGCCGCCGCGTTCGCTGTGACGATCACCGTCAATACCGGAGAGCCGCTGATCGGCGCCCTGCTTTTTCCGGTCGGCTTCTGCATGCTCTATCTGCTCGGCTTCGATCTCCTGACCGGCGTCTTCACCCTGGTGCCGCTGGCGCTCATCGCCAAACGACCGGGCGTCACCGTTGGCGGGGTGCTGCGCAACTGGGGTCTGGTGTTCATCGGCAACTTCGCCGGCGCCATGACGACCGCCGTATTCATGGCGATCACCTTCACGATGGGCTTCAGCGAGGCGCCGAATGCTGTCGGCCAGAAGATCGGCGTCATCGGCGAATCACGAACGCTCGGCTACGCCGCCGCAGGAGCGTCGGGCATGCTCACTCTCTTCATCCGCGCCGTCATGTGCAACTGGATGGTCTCGACCGGCGTGGTCGCGGCGATGATGTCCACCAGCGTGTCCGGCAAGGTGATTGCGATGTGGATGCCGATACTCGTCTTCTTCTATCTCGGCTTCGAGCATTCCATCGTGAACATGTTCCTTTTCCCCTCCGGCATCATGCTCGGTGGGGAGTTTACCTGGGCCGATTACTTTCTTTGGAACGAGATCCCGACCGTGGTCGGCAATCTCGTCGGCGGCCTAACCTTCGTCGGAGCAATGATGTACGCCACCCATTACAAGACCTCGCCGCAGCGGCCGCGTCCCCTGCAGCGCGTGGCAGTGGCGGCCGAGTAAGCCCGGAGGGCGGTTCCGCGACGTGCGGGGCCACTTCCCAGGGGGAGCCGGATGCTCCAGGATTTCAGACGACAGAGAGCCGCCGTAGAGGCCAGCAGCGCCTCCTGTCGCTCGCACGACCTTGGCCAAGGCGTGGGCGCGTTGTCAGTTGCGATCGGCCAGCATTCCGCCGCAGGACGTAAGCCCCGCAACCAGGACTTTCACGGCGCGTTGGTACCGGAGGGCCGGTCCTTGACCCTGAAGGGACTGGCGCTTGCGATTGCAGACGGCGTGTCGTCGAGTCCCGTCGGTCATGTCGCCGCCGAAATGGCGGTCAAGAGCTTCCTAGAGGACTATTTCTGCACCTCCGACGCCTGGACGGTGAAGGCGGCGGGAAGCCGGGTGATTCAGGCGATGAACTCCTGGCTCCATGCCCAAAATGGCAGAAGCGCCGGCTTGTCCGACCGCGATTGCGGCTATCTCACCACCTTCGCCGCCATCGTGCTGAAGGGCGATCAGGCGCATCTTTTTCACATCGGGGACAGCCGTGTCTGGCGCCTCGATGGCGGCAGTCTGGAGCAACTGACCAACGACCATCGCGTCGTGCTGACGCCGAGTGAAAGCTATCTGGCGCGTGCGCTCGGCCTCGCCGCGTCGGCCGAGATCGACTATCGTCAGATGGACTTCGGATGCGGTGACATCTTCGTGCTGACGACAGATGGCGTCCACGACCATGTTCCGCCGTGCGAGATTGCCTCACGCGTCGCCGGGGCCGATGATCTCGATGCGGCCGCGCGGGACATCGTCTCGATTGCGCTCGCCAACGGTAGCGACGACAACCTCACCATCCAGATCCTGCGCGTTGAAGCCCTGCCGCCGGCCGATGCGGCTGCGGTGCTGGGCGATGCCGAGTTGCTGCCGCCGCCGGCCCTGCCCCAGGCACCGTGCACCTTTGAAGGCTACCGTATCCTGCGGCAGATCCATGCGAGCAACCGTAGCCACATCTACCTCGCGGTGGACTCCGGGACCGGAGACCGCGTCGCCCTGAAGATCCCATCGCTCGACCTGCGCGGAAATCCCGATTATCTGCGCCGCTTCGCGATGGAGGAATGGATCGCCCGGCGCGTCGCCTCGCCACATCTCATCAGACCTGCGCCCGCTCCAAAGGAGCGCAGGAGCCTCTATCTCGTCACGGAATACATCGAGGGGCAGACTCTGCGGCAGTGGATGACGGACAATCCGCGACCCGATCTGGAGACAGTGCGGGACATCGTCGAGCAGATGATTCGGGGACTCAGAGCCCTTCATCGCAAGGAGATGCTGCATCAGGACCTGCGCCCCGAGAACGTGATGATTGATCGCGGTGGCACGGTAAAGATCATCGATCTCGGGTCGGTGCGCGTTGCCGGCGTTGTGGAGGCGCTGCCGCAACTCGACCCTGAGGAGATGCTCGGCACAGTGCAGTATTCCGCGCCGGAGTATCTTCTCGGTCACGGCGGCAGCGAACGTTCGGACCTCTTTTCGCTCGGAGTGATCGCCTACGAGATGCTCACCGGTCGTCTGCCCTACGGCGATCGTATGGCTCGGGCCAGCACTGCTCGAGCCCAGTCCCGAGTCGCCTACGTACCGGCAACCAGTCTCAGCCCGCGCGTGCCCGACTGGGTCGATGGCGCTCTGCGCAAGGCGGTGCATCCGCTTCCTCGACAGCGCTACGAGGCGATGAGCGAATTTCTCACCGACCTGCGCCAACCCAATCCTGCCTTCGTACCCGGTCGCCAGACTCCGCTGGTCGAGCGCGACCCCGCCGCCTTCTGGAAGGCAGTCTCCGGGCTTCTCGCGCTCGCGGTGCTGATCCTCGGCCTCCTGCTGCTTGCGCCCCAGTGATCCTCAAAGCGGAGATACCCACATGAGCACCATGACGCGCGAAGATGTGACCGAGATGATCCTGTCGGCCAAACGGCAGGCCGGATTGACCTGGGAGGGGATCGCAGAATCCATCTCGATGTCGCCGGTCTGGACGCATTCAGCCGCCATGGGCATGAACGCGATGCCGGCCGATAAGGCCGAAGCGCTGACGCGGGCTCTCAGTCTGCCTCAAGAAGCGGCGCTGGTTCTTCAGGAGAGCCCCACCAAAGTGTGGCAGCAGACCGTTCCGACCGACCCGTGCATCTACCGCCTTTATGAGATCGTTGGCGTCTATGGCCCGACGATCAAGGCGCTGATCCATGAGAAATTCGGTGACGGCATCATGTCGGCGATCGATTTCGACATGACCGTGTCACGGGTCGAAAGCCCGAAGGGCGACAGGGTAAAGATCGAGATGTCCGGCAAATATCTCGCCTACAACGCTTGGTGACCCAAACAGGCGGCGATGAAGACTGTTTCGTAACCGACCGGCCGTCCCTGATTGGGATGAATTGCGGCGGGCCGGCCCGATGGCATTCGGCCGGACCAGCGAAGAAATCGCCGCGGTCACGGTGCCCGGAATCGAGGTCGTGCTGGACTATTCCCCGGCGCCTACGTTGGTCGCAGCGACGTCCGACGGGCTCGCGAGAATCTCCTCTGCCTTCGGGGTGGCACCGTCGCACGCTCCCTTGCCCGAGCCGGCCGTGCTGCTATCTGACCGAGGCAGGCCACACCAGGGCCAGTCGGGAGGGCGGTATGCAGATCAATGCGGATTTCGATGCGCGCGTCACCGTTCACGCCGGGGCGATGGATTGGGTGCCGTCGCCGATGCAGGGCGTCGAACGCCGGATGCTCGACCGGATCGGCGGTGAGGTTGCGCGTGCGACCTCCATCGTGCGCTACGCTCCGAAGAGCCATTTCTCGCCGCACGTCCACGCTGGCGGCGAGGAGTTTCTCGTGCTGGAGGGCGTGTTCGAGGATGAGCACGGCGTCTTTCCCTCGGGGACCTATGTTCGGAACCCTCCGACCTCACGCCATACACCAGGCTCGGAGGGCGGCTGCATCATCTTCGTCAAACTATGGCAGTTCGATCCCGATGACCGGACACAGGTCAAAGTCGACAGTCACACGGCACCGGCGTTTGCAGTCCCGGGGCGGCCGGGGGTCAAGGTCGTTCCGCTGCACCGTGATGACCGTGAGGATGTCAGGATCGAGATTTGGGAGTCGCAGACGAAGGTCACACTCGAGGCGCCGGGCGGGCTGGAACTCCTGGTTCTGGAAGGTTCCCTCAGAGAAGGCGGCGAGACCTTCGTGCCGCAGTCGTGGCTCCGACTGCCGAAGGGTGAGCGGCTTGAGGCGATCGCCGGGTCAAACGGCTGCCGGCTCTGGATCAAGACGGGCCATCTCTCCGAGCCGCCGCGGGCGCCGGCAGTGTGACGAACCTGGAACTCGGTACCGCTTGCGGATCCGATTTCCTTTCGCTCGCCCGTTTGGGCAAGACGCTCATTGTTCCGACAGGCTGAGCTGCTGTACGGACGTTCAGTGGCCGGCGGCCAATGTACCCTGCTGCCGCGGATCGGACGCTCCGGCGAGGACACCCTCCACGACCTGGATCGACTGGGTCGAGCCCGACGTCGAGCCGACCTCGACGGCATGGCCCTTGTCGCGGAGCAGGCGAAGCGTGTCTGGCGACAGGCCGTCCTCCACCCTGAGTTCGTCCGGCAGCCACTGATGATGCATCCGAGGTGCGGCGGTCGCCTCGGCGACGTTCATGCCGTGATCGATCACATTGACGAGCATCTGCACCACGGTGGAGATGATGCGGCTGCCGCCGGGCGATCCTGTGACCAGAAACGGCTTACCATCCTTCAGCACGATCGTCGGGCTCATCGACGACAGGGGCCGCTTACGCGGCGCTACCGCATTGGCATCTCCACCGACTAGGCCGTAGGCGTTGGGAACGCCGGGCTTGGCGGAGAAATCGTCGAGTTCATTGTTAAGCAGCACGCCAGTGTCGCCGGCCATCAGTCCGACGCCATAAGAGAAGTTGAGAGTATAGGTGTTGGCGACCGCATTGCCGGCGCTGTCCATCACCGAGAAATGCGTGGTCTGATCGCTTTCTGGCGGAAAAGGATCTCCGGGCTTAACGCTCGCTGCAGGTGTCGCCCGTTCAGGCGAGAAGTCGGCCATGCGCTTGGCGGCATAGGCTTTGTCCGTCAACGCGTTCACCGGCACGTCGACGAAGTCGGGGTCGCCGAGGAACTCCGAGCGGTCGGCATAGGCGCGTTTCATGGCCTCGGCCATTACGTGGATCGTTTCGGCCGAGCCGGCTCCGCTTTTTGACAGGTCGAATGATTCCAGCATGTTGAGAATCTCGACGACATGGACGCCGCCGGAGGAGGGCGGCGGCATCGACAGGATCGTGTAGCCTCGATAGTCGCCAGTGATCGGCTCGCGCCACACGGCCTCGTAGCCGGAGAGGTCCTGCGTCGTCATCGAACCGCCGGCAGCCTGCACCGTCTCTGCAATCGCTTCGGCGATCGGACCTTTGTAGAAGGCGTCCGCTCCCTGTTCGGCGATCGCTTGCAACGTCGCCGCCAGAGCCGGCTGTTTCAAGATGTCGCCCGGCCGGTAGAGGCCGCCGTCCGGCTTGTAGAACGTCGCACGGGCCTGTGGATCCCTTTCGAGCCGGTCCTTCGCCTGTTCCAGCGACCAGGCTAGGTCGTCGGAAACGGCAAAGCCGTCGCGGGCGAGAGCGATCGCCGGTGCGACGAGATCGGCAAAACTGACAGCGTCGGAGCCGAACCGTGCCTTGGCGGCGGCCAATCCCGCGACCGTCCCGGGTACGCCGACTGCAAGGCCAGAGTAGCGCGACTTTTGTGGGTCGGCATTGCCATCGGCATCTAGGAACATGTCGCGAAAGGCGCCAGCGGGAGCGATCTCGCGATAGTCGAGTGCCAGGGTCTCGCCGGAATCAGCGAGATGGAGGAGCATGAAGCCGCCGCCGCCGAGGTTGCCGGCTCGCGGCAGAGTGACGGCAAGCGCGAAGCCGACGGCGACTGCAGCGTCCACCGCATTGCCGCCCCTTTTCAGGATTTCGACGCCGACCCGCGTGGCATGCTCCTCCTGCGAGACGACCATGCCCGAGGCGGCGACCACCGGATGGAACCGGTCCATGCTGGAGAGGATTGGTGCGGTCTGGGCGGAAACTCGGGCGGCGAAAGGCGTGAGCGCAAGACACGCGGCCAGGCTCGCAACGACAAGGCGGCGGCGATGGATCATAGTCAGCTCCGATCATCCGTCCCGGATCCATCCGATCCGGATTGCAGAAATGTGACGCGCAAGAACCGCGGCGGCTAGCCTCGAGCGTGATTTTTTCCGGGAGCAGCATGGCCGCAACCAGCGGAAGCACCTCAGAGCTGAAACTCGGCAACCACCGCGGCGTGATAGGATCCCTCGCGGCGGCCAGCCTCGTCCACCTCATCGCCAAGGTCGTGGTTGCGGACGACGATCGAGCGCAGCCGCTCTGCGAGCGCCGGACTCGCCAGGATGTGGTCGAGCATGCGGTCGACGCCGTGATGGCGCACGCTGTGACGGGCCCGGTCCGGAATCGCATCATCAAGCACGATCATGCGCCTGGCTGCGAAGGCAGGCGAGCCGGTCTCCTCCGGATCGGCGGCGACGAGCCGGATCGCCGGTTCCGTGTCGTCGGCGTTGAAGTCGCCGGCGACCGCAATCAACGGCTCCGCCTCGCCGTCTAAAATCGCCTCCAGGGCGAGCCGCAGTTCCAAGGCCTGGGCGTTGCGCTTAAGCGCCGACAGGAACAGGCCCTCCGCCCAGGCCGAAACGCTGTTCCAGCGGTCGGCTGTTGCCTTTCCACCGGGGAAGGCGGCCGCGACCGGCGCGCGCAGGTGGACCGTGAAGATGTGCAGCTTGCGTCCTTCCGCGGCTGCACCGGTTAGCGCGATCTCGACCTGGAGCACGGGGCGATCGAAACCGAGTGGCTCAGGCACAGCGAAGGGCGGTTTGGCATGTGGCGGACGCCACAGCGGCGGCTCGATGCGGCTGAACCAGATCGAGCGTGCCGACGCGATCGGAAAGCGGGACAGCACCACGAGGTTGTGGCGGTCGGCCGGTCCGCTGTCATCGATGCGGTGACTGACGGCTCGGTGGTAGCCGGCATAGGGTGTCTCGTCGAGAAGGGCATCAAGAGCCGCCAGCAGGCGCGGCCCTTCGGGCGTCTCGCGCTGACCGTTGACCTCCTGAAGGCACAAGACGTCGGCACCAAGCGCGACCAGCTCCGGACGCAACGCCGCAATGCGGGGCTTCAGACCATCTGGCCGGAGCCGCTCCTCGCCGAAGGATTCCAGATTGAAACTGGCGATGCGCATCGGGCTGGCGTCTCCATCCGAAAGTCAATATCCGACCGTGATGGCCAGAATGGGTCGGGCTTCATTGTTGCGGCAAACGGAGGCGGGAGTTAGTCAGAAAACGGAATTGACCAATTGAAACTTTTGAAAAGCGCCATGACGGCACCGAACTGCCCCTGCGGCTCGCAACGCTCGCTCGCAATGTGCTGTGGCAGGTTTCTATCCGGGACAGCAGTGCCGGAAACGGCCGAAGAGCTGATGCGATCGCGCTACAGCGCCTATGTGTTTCGGGACATCGACTACCTGAAGGCGACTCTGTGGCCGAAGTACCAGAAGGGTTTCGATGCCGCCGGCACAGCCACCTGGGCGAAGCAAAGTCTTTGGATCGGGCTTGACGTGCTGCAGACAGAGAAAGGCGGACCAACGGATATGACGGGAACGGTGCTATTCGTCGCTCGCTACATCGCCGAGGGCGCTTTGCGCTGCCACCGCGAACTCAGCCTGTTTCGCAAACGCAGCAGCCGCTGGTTCTACGTTGAGGCGCTGCGGGAGCACCGGCACACCTGAACTCATCGCAATACCTCGGCCGGTTGGCCTCCTGGGCGCTTGACGTCGTTCCGAAGTCGATGCCGAACGGCACTACGTTGTTGTGATGCATCTCCACCGAAGAGGCTTCGCCCCGACTGCGGGTACGGCCTTCGTGCTAATGCCAGTGTGGCTGCACGTTAGAGGTTCATTAGGGGGTTTACGCGGATCGCCATGCGAATTGCGAGGCGTTGAAGGTTAGCAAAGCCTGAACGCTTCAATATCTTGCGAAGGGGCGCCGCACTTTTACCACATATCGTAACGATAGCGTGCCAACGATTTGGCAAGGGTCTTGCTCCATCATTGGCACGCTGATCGTCAGGTTGTGCGTCGTCAGCGATCGGTGGACGGGGGAGAAGGGCAAGCGCGACCCCGCCTTTTTTCCCCGTCCCACCAGATCCTGCAGCTAAAGGTAGCCCGGCCTCGATCGCTTGCGAAGGGCTGACCGGCAGGATCCTGCAAAAAAGGTTAGCGCGTGATCACGATTCGCGCATTGGCTTTGCCGTTAGCCTTGATCAGCGTGAACAGCAGCCGGGCGTTCTCCGGGTGCAGGCGAATGCAGCCATGCGAGGCAGGATGGCCCAAGCTCTTCAGCGCGTTGGTGCCGTGGATGGCATAGCCGCCATGGAAGAACACCGACCACGGCATCGGCGAATTGTTGTATTTCTTTGAGAAGTAGCGGACATGCATGCGGCCGGGCCGGAAGGTGCCGATTGGCGTGCGGTACCCTCGTCTGGCGGTCGAGACCGGCCATGAATGTTTCGCGACACCGTTGACATAGACCTTCATGCGCTGCTGGGACAGGTCGATTTTGGCGACGACGGTCGCGGCGGTGGCCTGTCCTGCCAGAGATAGCGCCAGTATGGCCGCTGTTAATGTGACGACCGCGGCGGAAATGACTTTGTTCATAATGGATCCCCTGAGCACCGATGGAATCTTTTTTTGCCGAAGTCCGTCATCTCATTCAATCAAATCACCGTTACGGTCTCTGGTAAGCGGAGTGCACGAGGACTGCGAGGAACTTGACGGCGCGCCATAAACGTCCCGTTCGGCCCTTCCGTCAGCGGGTAAAACTGCCTACATGTTGCAGACAGCACTGACGGACCGCCGGGGAGGCGCAATGGTCGCTCGAAGTCTTGCCCTGCATCTGTGCAGCTTTCTCATCGCATATGGCGTAGCCGCGGCCGTCGCCGACCCCACACCGATGGAGACGCTGCGGGCGACGGGTTCCTGTCCTCGCTGCGACCTCAGACTTTCAGAAGCTCGGGGCCTCAGGTTTGATCGCGCCGATCTGCGAGGGGCCGTGTTGCGCGAAGCCGATTTCAAAGAGGCGATCCTGGCGGGCGCGGATCTTCGTGACGCTGACCTCCGGCGCGGCGAATTTGAACGGGTCGATCTCACGGGTGCTGACCTAACTGATGCATCGATGCGTGGTGTCGATCTCGAAAAGGCGGTGTTGAACGGAGCGACATTTGTCGAAACCGATCTGCGCGACAGCGATCTCGGCGAGGCGCAGATTTCCGATGCGGACTTCACGAAGGCCGACCTACGCGGCGCCACCATGGTCCGGGCGTCCGGCACGCGAGCAGTATTCCGCAGCGCCAAGATGGACGGCATCGACTTCGAGCGCGCCAACTTGATGGAGGCGGACTTTTCCGAGAGCAGGTTGATGCTCGCCGATTTCGACCGGGTTCGCGCTGTCGGGGCCAAGTTCCGCAGGGCGGATCTGAGCGGTGTGCGCCTGTCGAGCGCGGACCTGACGGGTGCTGATCTGACGGAGGCGAACCTGACGAACGCCCTGCTGCGCCGCACAAGACTGGCCGGAGCCGATCTCACGGATGTCAAAGGCTTGACGGCGACCCGAATTATCGACGCCTGCGGCGACGAGTCGACCCGTCTGCCGCCGGGAATTACGCTGAAGCCTTGCGATTAGGCGGCGCGCTTATTTCGCTTCAGTGGTTCTGCCACTCCCGCATTTCCGGTTGCTCGGATTCTTGAGCATTCGGTGCCTGCAGGCGGCGGTCATCTGCAACCCGGTCGATTGAGACCGCACTTAGAACACATCGAACGAAAACCGGTAGCTGATTCCGACGCCGGCTGAGAACTGGTCCTCGCTTCCTTTGTTGACAATCGGGCTGTCGGCGGCATCGCCGATCAAACGGTCCCAGCGGCCCTGAAGATGGAGTGACACGGTGTCGGTCCAAGCATAGGAGGCTCGGGCTGCGATCCCCACCGATTTGAAGCCACCGCTGGGATCGTAGGGCGTTAGGGCACCGCCGGATGCTACCGCCTCCGTCGTCGAGACGCCGAAATACCGATCCATGTAATCTTCCGAGGCGAAGGCGACGCGCGGACCAAAGCTGAATTCGACCCGCTCGACCGGATTGGTGATGATGTCGAGACCGAACTGGCCGACTTGGCCGTGGTGGCCGTTGATGCCCTGGCGCAACTCGACGAAGCCGCGTAGCCAGTCATGGCGGTAGCCGATGCCGACGCCAAGTTCCAGGGCCCAGTTGATCGAATTGGTGCCGGTTAGGTCCGGATCATCGGAAGCTTTGCGTTCGCCAATGTAATTGAATGAAGGAAAAAAGAAGAAGCCGCGCTTGGTCGTGGCGCCATCCACCACCTGTCCGAGGCCAGGGACATAGAATCGCCCGACCGAAATGATCGGGAACGGATAGAGCAGATAATTATCGGCGCCGTCGTATTTCGGCTGTACCGACCCGCCGATGCCGAGATCGAGCACGAACTGCCGCGTAGGCATCGGGCGCTCGTCAGCGGAGGCGGCGCTGGCCACCATCACGGCCGCTGTCGAAAGCAGCAAGCCGGCCCGAAAAGTGCGCTTCATCATCGGCGAATCCTTAAAGGCGAGTCGAAGTCCGCTACGTCTTCTATATGACCGTAGCATCACAACCCCTACACGGCAGAAGCCACCAAAATGCTAATCGACATATGAAATCCTAAGGTGTTGCCCGGATGCATCGCCTCCGCGGTTCGAGCGCTGCCGGTCGGGCGACGCGCTGCGCTCGGACCCCTATGGAAATATTGCTCAGGCTTAGGCCGATGGACCCATCGGGACGAGAGCGGGAAGCCATCGTTGGAGGGCCAGGAGACCGAGCGTGCCGTGGCGCAGCGACAGTTCCCTATGGTCCCAGCACGCAGGTCACGTACGGACCGGACATTTGCGCTCTGCGCAGCACGATACCTGCAAGCCTGCGGTGGCCGGCCGACGGACTGGCCGGATTGCGCGTGCGGGGGCTCGGCAGGGCGGCGGCAAGGCGGGCCGCTTGGGTTTCTGTCAGTGTCTTGGCCGGCTTGCCGAACCACGCCTGTGCGGCCGCTTCGGCGCCGAAGACGCCTTCGCCCCATTCGGCGACGTTGAGATAAAGTTCCATGATCCGGCGCTTGGTCAGCATGGCATCTAGCATCAGGGCAAGCGGTATCTCAAGCGCTTTGCGTATATAGCTGCGGCCGGGCCATAGGAAAAGATTCTTGGCCAACTGCATGGTCAGCGTTGAGGCGCCGCGCGGGTCATCGCCCTCGTTCAAGGCCTCGATCTGACGGTTGAGAGCTTCCCAGTCGACCCCATTGTGCTCGCAGAACCGGGCGTCCTCGGCAACAATCACGCTGCGCACCAGATTCGGCGATATCTCCTCGAGCGGCTTCCACTGCCGGTCGACCCACAGCAGGCTGGCGTAGCGGGCAAGCATCAGGGTGCTCACCGGCGGCACGACCGCATAGATGAGGGTCAATGCGGGCGGCACCAAAATGATCGCCAGCACGACGCGCAGGAGAACGCGGCCGAGTCGCCTTCCTCGCCCTCGACGCGGCTTCATTGCATCGTCCCAACGTTCTGGCGCGACATTGGGACCGGTATGCGGCGGAGCACGGCGCGGCATGGCAGTAGCCTCTGTTCGAACCCTGCGACAAAATACAGCATCGGCGGAAGCGTCGATGGCATCGCGGCCTCTTTCTCGCTGTTGCCGCCGCTAAGTGGCGGCTGGCCGCGGCTTTCAGGCATTCTGCCTCGCCGCGACAGTTTGGCTCGGGGCCGCGATGTCATGAACTTTTGCATTGACCGGCCGCCGGATCCTTGCATAACCCGGTGCTGTTGCGATGCACAATGATCGCTATCCCCCTTTAAGACGCCGCTCGCCTCGCACCTCCCTGCGCGCGGCGTCCCACTGTCAGGAGACCGACGATGCTTGGAATCGGAGACAAGCTGCCCGCATTCAGCGTGACCGGTGTGAAGCCGGGCTTCAACCACCACGAGGAAAACGGCGAGAGCGCCTTCGAGACGATCACGGAGAAGAGCTTCGAGGGCAAGTGGAAGGTGATCTTCTTCTATCCCAAGGATTTCACATTCGTCTGCCCGACCGAGATCGCCGAGTTCGCCCGGCTCGCTGGGGAATTCGAGGACCGCGATGCCGTCGTGCTTGGCGGCTCGACCGACAATGAATTCGTCAAACTTGCCTGGCGCCGCGACCATCCGGACCTCGACAAGCTGCCGATCTGGTCCTTCGCCGACACCAATGGCTCCCTCGTCGACGGCCTCGGCGTGCGCTCGCCCGACGGAGTGCCTTATCGGTATACCTTCATCGTCGACAACGAGAACACGATCCAGCACGTCTACGCGACAAACCTTAACGTCGGCCGTAATCCGAAGGATACGCTGCGCGTCCTCGATGCACTGCAGACCGACGAACTTTGCCCCTGCAACCGCGAAGTCGGCGGCGCTACGCTGGCGGCGTAAGGCGTAGATTGCCTGTCAGATCGCCGGGCTGGGGCGACGTCGACCCCAGCCCGGCTGATGGTTATCCACCAATCCATTCCATCGCCATTACCAGGTCTGATCCGGCGATCGCCGCAGGAAGCGCGCCGGCTGGTCCGACTAAGCTCATGCGGTGAAGAATTGGTATGAGGCGCGGCACGCACCCGACTTTCAGGAGTGTCACATGTCGATCGAGTCCCTGAAATCAGCCATCCCTGACTTTGCAAAGGATGTCCGTCTCAACCTGTCATCGATGGCGGCCGATGAGACCCTCGGCGCTCAGCAGAAATACGGCCTGTTCGTCGCCTGCGGGATCGCGGCGCGCAATGCCATTGTTCGTGACGCCCTGATTGCGGAAGCGACGGTGCATCTGTCTGCAGAGGCGTTGGCTGCGGCCAAGGCGGCTGCGGCCATCATGGGTCAGAACAATGTCTACTACCGCTTTGTCCATTTGGCTTCCAACGCGCAGTACAGGACCCTGCCAGCGAAGCTCAGGATGAACGTGATCGGTCGCCCCGGGGTCGACAAGCTCGATTTCGAGCTTTGGTCGCTCGCTGTCTCGGCGATCAACGGATGCGGCGCGTGCATCGATGCCCATGAGGACGTCCTGCGCAAGGCCGGCATGACCGTGGAACAGATCCAGACTGCCGTGCGGTTCGCGGCGATTATCCAGTCGGCCGCAATCGCGATCGAAGCGGCATAGGGCGAAAACCGCGGTCCGGTTGCTCCTGGCATCACGGCGGTAGCCTGCAGCTCCGGACGCTGCTGCTTCTCATGACGAGACCGAACCCGTCGCCGTCCGTTCGGCTCGGGGCCTTGCGGACGACGCACTTCGCTCGCAGGTGACCGCTTGTCAGCGGCTCTCTTGGCCCCGAACCATATCAGTCGGCTCATGCTCGAGCTCCAGCAACTCGTCAAAGTCGCTCGCCTCGAAAATCGGGCGGATCTCGAGTTCGCTCGGACCTGGCATCGGATTGGGGCAGCGCTTCGCCCATGCGACCGCGTCATCCATGTCCTTCACTTCCCACAGCCAGAACCCGGCGACGAGCTCGCTTGTGGCGGAAAACGGACCGTCGTAGACGGTGCGGTCAGCTCCGTTGAAGGCGATGCGCTTACCCTGAGACGAGGGCCGAAGTCCATCGCCGGTCACCATGATACCGGCCTTGATCAATTCCTGGTTGTACTTGCCCATGGCCTCGAACAACTCGCGCGTGGGCTTAGCGCCCGCTTCACTGTCCGCCGTTGCCTTCACCAGAACCATCACGCGCATTGTCTCGCCTCCGTTGTGATGCGGGCCGCTGCGGCCTCACTGCCGCAAGGACGAAGCTGCTCCCGACGAGCCGACATCGCGCGGAAATTTTTTATCGGGATGAGGTGCTCGGAAAATCGTGCTTCCTCACGTATCGGATCGCGTGTCGCCGGTATTCGATCAAGCGCCAGGCAGTTTGCGGCCACTGCGAAAGATCGGCCCACCGTGGGCGTGGACGGCCGCTGGTTCCGTTGGCGCACCAGAAGCAACCGGACGAGCCGGAAAGCGGCCATGGACGCGATAGCGGTCATAGAGCACGATTGCGCCGGCAGTGGCGACATTGATACAGAACCGGGTCGGGATCTTGACGATATGGGTGCACCGAGCCTGCATGGCGGCCGACAGGGAACCGCGTTCCGGGCCAAGGACATAGGCCGCCCGTAAAGGATGGCCGAAGCTCGGAAGGTCGATGGCGTCCTCGGTAAGTTCGATTCCGACCAGTTGGCAGCCGTGCGGAAGGTCCATCTCGTCGACGCTGTTCCAGTGAAACAGCGGCAGGTGGTCGGTGCTCTTCGATGTATCGGTGGGCGGCGCCTTTCGCAGGCGCTGATCGGCGTCCACCGTGAAGAAGAAGCTCGCGCCGAAGGCGTGAGCCGAGCGCATCAGGTTGCCGAGATTGCCTTGCTTCGAAAGTCCCTCGGCACCGATCGCAAAATAGCCGCGCATGTGCATGGTCGATCCTTGCCGTTGATGCGGCCGGAATAGCGTCGCCGGGAGCGAGCGGCAAGGCGCTCGTGACCGGCTCTACGCTGTCTATTCCCGACTGACACGATATGGTACCGGAGTCGAGCGGTATGGGAACGTCGCCGTGAAAGCTGTTCTGTGCGAAGACTTCGGGCCGCCGTCGTCTCTGATTCTGCGGGAAATCGATGAGCCGGTGGCCGGGACTGGCGAGGTCGTCGTCAGGGTGTGCGCGGCCGCGCTCAACTTCTTCGACACACTGATCATCCAGGGCAAGTACCAGTTCCGCCCGGCGCTGCCGTTTTCGCCGAGCGCCGAGATGGCGGGCGAGGTCGAGACCGTCGGCGACGGTGTCGCGTGTTTCAAGCCCGGCGATCGGGTCATGGGGTATCTGAAATGGGGGGCGGCGCGCGAGAAGGTGGTGGCTGGCGAAGGTGATCTCATTCACCTGCCCGATGAGGTCGGCTTCGAGGAGGCTGCCAGTCTAACCGTCACCTACGGCACGACGCTGCACGCCTTGAAGCACCGCGCCCATCTCCGGCCCGGCGAGACGGTCGCCGTACTGGGGGCCGTCGGCGGCGTCGGCCAGGCCGCGGTGGAGATTGCGAAGCTGTTGGGCGCCCGCGTCATCGCTTGTGCCTCCAGCGACGACAAGCTCGAATTCGCTCGTACGCTTGGGGCCGATGACTGTGTTAACTACGCCCGGGACGATCTGAAGTCTGCGCTGAAGGGTCTGACCGATGGGGCCGGCGTCGACGTGGTCTACGATCCCGTCGGGGGCAGCCTCACCGAGGCGGCGATCCGGGCAACGGGCTGGCGTGGGCGGTATCTTGTCATCGGCTTCGCCTCGGGCGAGATCCCGAAACTGCCGCTCAATCTCGTGCTGCTGAAGGGCTGCGATGTGCTTGGCGTGTTCTGGGGAGAGGCCCTGCTGCGCGAGCCTGAGCATCATCGCGCCAGCATCGCGGAGTTGCTCGACTGGGTCCGTCGCCGCCGGCTCAAGCCTCACATCCACGCCGTCTACCCGCTGGAGCAGACGGCCGCTGCGCTGGAGGAAATCGCGGCGCGGCGCGTCAAGGGCAAGGTGATCGTGAGGCCCGGACGGATCTGAACCGTCTCCTTATGCTTCCAACGTGGTGATGACCGGAGCGTGGTCCGAGGGCTGGGGCCAGCCGCGAATGTCGCGGAGGGCCGCTATCACCGTTGCGGTTGAAGCCAGATCCGACGTGGCCCAGACATGGTCGAGGCGCCGGCCTTTGTCGGCCGCCGACCAGTCCTTTGCGCGGTAGCTCCACCAGGTGTAGAGCTTCTCCTCCATCGGCACGAAGCGGCGCATCACGTCTACGAAGGAACCCGCCTCACGTACAGCTTCGAGCAGATCGCATTCAATCGGGGTGTGGCTGACGACTTTCAGCAACGCCTTGTGTGACCAGACATCGTGTTCATAGGGAGCGACGTTGAGGTCGCCGACAATCACCGACGGCCGAGCTGCCGCGGTGAGTTCGTCTCCCATCTCGCGAAGGAAGGCGAGCTTGTGAGCAAATTTGGCATTGATGTCCGGATCAGGCTCGTCGCCGCCGGCGGGCACGTAGAAATTGTGCAGCGTTACCGATGAACCGGCGAAAGCGAGGTCTGTCGCGACATGGCGCGAGTCGCCCTTGCCGCAATAGTCGCGTCGCGCCTCGCGCAGGAACGGACGTTTCGACAGGGTGGCAACGCCGTGGTAGCCCTTCTGGCCGTTGATCGCTATGTGCTCATAGCCAAGCTTGCGGAAGGCGCCGGCGGGAAAGTTGGCGTCCGGGCATTTGGTTTCCTGCAGGCACAACACGTCCGGCGCGTGCTCGATCAGGAATCTTTCTACGATCGGCAGCCTGAGCCGAACGGAGTTGATGTTCCAGGTGGCGACGGTCAGGCGATCGGACATGGAGACTTCCGGAAAGGCAGGGAAGAGCCGAGCGGCGGGCCCTCTTTCCAGCTGCGGCATCGCAATACCGAGGGCAGCCGCGACCGGCGTCGCGCGCTAGGAGCGGGCCGCGACGATGATGATCTCGACCTTATGGTTCGGCGTGGCCAACTTGGACTCGCCGGTGGCACGCGCCGGTGGGTTGGCAGGATCGATCCAAGCGTCCCAAACCGAATTCATCTCGTTGAAATCGGAAATGTCCGCGAGCCAGATCGTTGCTTGTAGGATCTGTGACTTGTCCGTGCCAGCGCTCGCCAGCAGGCGGTCGACCTCGGATAAAGCGGTTCGGGTCTGCTCGGCGACGCTCTGGCCGGGTGCGCCGACCTGCCCGGCAAGATAGACCAGATTTCCGGCCGCCACTGCCTGGCTCATGCGGGGGCCGGGTTCGATGCGCTGGATGGACATGGCGGAGCTCCGAAGATGGGGGCAGATCGGCGACTGCACCATCTGCTTCTAAGATGATGCCCCCTAAAGTAAAGCTCGACGGTCGGTCCGGGGTGGTGAAACCTGTGGACGGGGGCGTGACGCGCATCACATGGGTCACGATTCCGCTGCCCAGCCAGCGCAAGTCGCTCCGCTGGCGTTTTCCCTATGGTAAGTATCTCGTTAAGAATTTCGATTAGTCTCGCGGCCGAGTGGGGGCCGGCTGTCGGATTGAAGAATGGTTGCTCGAGTGTTTGCCTTTCTCATGGTCATTGCGATCGCCGCATGCGCGGGGTTCGAGTTCCCGGACCCGACTCCGGACGATTTTCCCATCCATGGCATTGATGTGTCGCGCTATCAGGGAGAAATCGACTGGCAGGAGGTTCGGCGCAGTGGCGTCGAATTCGTCTGGATCAAGGCAACGGAGGGGGGCGACTATCTCGACCCCAAGTTCCATTCCTACTGGGAAGGAGCGAGGGCAGCCGGCATCCCCCGCGGGGCCTATCATTTCTGGTATTTCTGCCGACCCGTCGAGGAGCAGATCGCGTGGTTCATTCAGAACGTGCCCGTAGATCCCGGTGCGTTACCTCCGGTCCTCGATATGGAATGGAACGCCCATTCCAAAACCTGTCGCAAGCGGCCGCCGCGCGGGGAAATCATTCGCGATATGCAGATCTTCATCCAGGCGCTGACGAAGCACTACGGCAAGGCGCCGGTGATTTACTCCTCTGTCGACTTTCATCGCGACCGGCTGGTGAACATGCTGCCGGCGCACCAGTTCTGGCTGCGTTCCGTCGCAAGTCATCCTCGCCACAAATACGAGAACCGCGACGACTGGATGTTCTGGCAGTACACCGCGGAAGGGAGGGTTCCCGGCATCAAGGGCAACGTTGACCGCAACGTTTTTTACGGCTCGAAGTCGCAGTGGAGGTTGTGGCTTAGGGAACGCAACGTTAGGCCGGCAGGCGAGCAGACGGCGCAAAATGTGCTGAGCTTCCAGTGAAGATGGCCCAGCCGATTGGCAGAACCTTTCATCTCATTCGATGTCAGCGGTGCATGAGGCCGCACATGGTTCTGCTGGCAGGTACATGAGCTCTTTCTGACGACCGCAACCTCGTCCCGTCATGCTGCCTGTTCCGCCTTGGCCTCTACGATCCGGACCACATCGGCCATGATGTCGGTGAGTTGGTAATCCTTCGGTGTATAGACGGCTGCTGCGCCCATCGCCTTCAACGCAAGAGCGTCTTCCGGGGGGATGATGCCTCCGACGACTACGGGCACGTCATCGAGGCCGAACGTTCGCATCCGTTCCATGACCTCGCGCACCAGTGCCAGATGCGAGCCCGATAGGATTGACAGCCCGACAATGTGGACGCCCTCCTCTAGCGCCGCATTGGCGATCTGCGCTGGGGTCAGGCGGATGCCCTCGTAAACCACTTCCATGCCGCAGTCGCGCGCGCGGACCGCGATCTGCTCGGCACCGTTGGAATGTCCGTCGAGGCCAGGCTTTCCGACCAGGAATTTTAGCCGCCGGCCAAGTTTGCGCGAGACCGCTTCGACGCGGTCGCGCACGGCGGAGAGATCGGCGCCGTCGTCGCGTGCGGCCTTGGCTACGCCGGTCGGCGCGCGGTATTCGCCGAAGACCTCGCGCAATGTCGCGCCCCACTCGCCGGTCGTCACTCCCGCCTTGGCGGCGGCAATGGAGGCTTCCATGATGTTGCCACCCTCTGCGGCGACACGGCGCAAATCGGCAACGGCCTTCTCGACGGCTTTGGCGTCGCGGGCAGCGCGCCAGGCGGTCACGCCGGCAATCGCCGCGTCTTCGACATGCTCGGACACGGTCAGGATTGTACCGTCACCGAAGGCGAGCGGCGACGGCTCGCTGTCCGTCCAGCGGTTGACGCCGACCACGATCTGCTCCCCTGCCTCGATGGCGGCGAGCCTTTTGGCATTGGAGTCAACCAGCGCCTGCTTCATGTAGGACGACTCGACCGCGGCGACCGCGCCGCCCATAGCCTCGATGCGGGCGAGTTCGGCGCGCGCCTCCTCCTTGAGTGCCTCGACCTTGGCGGTGATCTCATGAGAGCCGTCGAAGAGGTCACCGTATTCCAGTAGGTCGGTTTCATAGGCGAGAATCTGCTGCATCCGAAGCGACCACTGCTGGTCGAACGGCCGCGGCAGGCCAAGTGCCTCGTTCCACGCCGGCAGCTGCACGGCACGCGCGCGAGCCTTCTTCGACAGCACGACTGCCAGCATCTCGATCAGGATGCGGTAGACGTTGTTCTCCGGCTGCTGCTCGGTCAGCCCGAGCGAATTGACCTGGACACCATACCGGAAGCGGCGGAAGCGCTCCTCCTGGACGCCGTAGCGGTTCAGGCAGATCTCGTCCCACAGCTCTGCGAAAGCGCGCATCTTGCAGAGCTCGGTGACGAAGCGCATGCCGGCATTGACGAAGAAGGAGATTCGTCCGACCGCAGCGGGAAAGTCCGCCGGCGCGATCGCGCCGCTGTCCTTGACCCGGTCGAGGATGGCGATCGCTGTGGCAAGCGCATAGGACAGTTCCTGCACCGGCGTCGCCCCCGCCTCCTGCAAATGGTAGGAGCAAACGTTTATCGGGTTCCATTTCGGCAGAGCGGTGTAGGTCCAGGCGATGACGTCGGTGGTGAGGCGCATCGACGGCTCGGGCGGGAATACATAGGTCCCGCGCGAAAGATACTCCTTGATCAGATCGTTCTGCGTCGTGCCGGCAAGCTTGGCTCGGTCCGCTCCCTGCTCGTCGGCGACCGCCACATAGAGCGCCAGCAGCCAGGGCGCCGTTGCGTTGATCGTCATCGACGTGTTCATCCGCTCGAGTGGGATCTCATGGAAGAGCGTCCGCATGTCGCCGAGGTGGGCGATCGGAACGCCGACCTTGCCGACTTCTCCGCGAGCGAGCGCGTGGTCGGGATCGTAGCCGGTCTGGGTCGGCAGGTCGAAGGCGACGGAGAGCCCGGTCTGGCCCTTGGCGAGGTTCGCCCGGTAAAGACGGTTTGACTCCGCGGCCGTCGAATGGCCTGCATAGGTACGGAAAATCCAGGGACGATCGCGTTCTGGCTTGTCGACGGTCGTCTCGTTCATGTCCATTCCTCCGGCGACTGCTGCAACGCGGCGCTCTGCCATCTTAATCCGCATGCTTTCCGCAATTGCACCCTCGTGGATCTTCGTCCTTTGCCTAGGTGGCGCGGCCCCCCAATGGGCGGTCTTTTGGTGTGCAATGCAAAAACAGTCTTGGGGAATTCGGCAAGTTAAGCAATAGTCCTATAGAAGAGGTCCGCAAATTCGCACGATAGTTTCGCGTCGGCCACGTGGAGGGCTGCATCGCATGATGCGACGCAAAATGGCCGCCGGAGTGCCAACCGGAGCGGTTGAGCTCTTGAAAAGACGACGGGAAGGACGCAAGCGATCATGAGTGCTGCCGCGCAAGCGAACGACGACCGGATCCCGGGAAAGAAACCGGATGCCGCTCAGCAGTTGAAGGATCTCTATGAGGTCGGCGAGATTCCGCCGCTAGGCCATGTGCCGAAGTCGATGTACGCTTGGTCAATTCGAAAGGAGAGACACGGGCCGCCCGAACAGGCAATGCAGCTGGAGGTGGTGCCGACCTGGACGCTGGACAGCAATGAAGTGCTGATCCTCGTAATGGCGGCCGGCGTTAATTACAATGGCGTGTGGGCGGCGCTCGGCGAGCCGATTTCGGTGCTGAACGTTCACAAGAACCCCTATCACATTGCAGGCTCGGACGCTGCCGGCATCGTCTGGGCCGTTGGCTCCAAGGTGAAGCGCTGGAAGGTCGGCGACGAGGTCGTGGTGCATTGCAATCAGGACGACGGCGACGACGAGGAGTGCAATGGCGGCGACCCGATGTTCTCGCCGACCCAGCGTATCTGGGGCTATGAGACGCCGGATGGCTCCTTCGCCCAGTTTGCCCGCGTACAGTCGCAGCAGCTGATGCCGCGGCCGAAGCACCTCTCCTGGGAAGAGGCGGCCTGCTACACGCTGACACTGGCGACCGCCTACCGTATGCTGTTCGGCCATGCACCGCATCAACTGCGACCGGGCCAGAATGTGCTGGTCTGGGGTGCTTCGGGGGGCCTCGGAGTGTTCGGTGTGCAGCTCGCCGCCGCGGCCGGCGCCAATGCCATCGGTGTGATCTCGGACGAGACCAAGCGCGATTATGTGCTGTCACTCGGCGCCAAGGGCGTAATCAACCGCAAGGACTTCGCCTGCTGGGGGCAACTGCCGAAGGTCAACTCGGAAGAGTACAACGCCTGGCTGTCGGAGGCTCGCAAGTTCGGTAAGGCGATCTGGGACATCACCGGCAAGGGCAATGACGTCGACATGGTGTTTGAACATCCCGGCGAGCAGACCTTTCCGGTCTCTACACTCGTGGTGAAGCGCGGTGGTATGGTGGTGTTCTGCGCCGGCACCACGGGCTTCAACCTCACCTTCGATGCCCGCTACGTCTGGATGCGGCAGAAGCGCATCCAAGGCTCGCACTTCGCGCACCTCAAACAAGCCTCGGAAGCCAACAAGTTCGTAATCGACCGGCGGATCGACCCCTGCATGTCGGAGGTGTTCCCCTGGGAACAAATTCCGAAGGCTCATTCCAAGATGTGGAAGAACCAGCATGCGCCGGGCAACATGGCTGTGCTTGTCAGCGCGCCGACTACGGGTCTGAGAACCTTCGACGATGTGCTGGAGGCGAGTGCCAGCCGGTAGACCATTCTCACGGATAAGGTTGTGCGCGTTCGATAATGGACGCTGTCGGGCCGTGCTGCGGCCCGGCTTGTTGTCGGGCGGCACGATTCCTTGAAGATGAGGCGCTCCATCCGACCGGGACGCGCACGGGGATTGCGCTCGCCGAATCTTCCGCCGCATTGCGCTCTTGCCCTATGCCTAAGGGGAGCGGATAAACGGCACGGGCGAAGGCGGCAGGGAGATTCGGCGTGCGACGAAGCGACTCCGGATCGGTTTGGCGGCTTGCATGGCTGGCAGCGGTCGGCTGGCTGCTCTATCTCGCCGTTGCACCGGCCTTCAGCCAGGACGCGGTTGGACGACTGCAGCTCGACGGCTCAGTTGAGCGGCCAACGACCAAGGCGCCGACAGTCTCCGCCACCATCACAATGGCGCAAGCGCAACCGAACCCGGGTTCATTCGCCCGCGACGACCTTAACGCTCTTCTGAGCAGCTCGACGCTCATCAAACCAGAGATTGCCGAGGCGGTCGAGCAGAGGATCGCCGGCTGGGAGACGCGGTTGACCGCTATCGAGGTGGCGTTGCAGCGCGACCTCCTGAAATCGGCCGAGCTTACAGTACTTCAGACGCAGATCTTCGCCATCGAGACGGAAGCCGCCACCCTGGTCGATGCGCTGACCCCGATGCTGACCTCGATCGAACAGCGGCTCGCCAGTCTGGCCCTGCCTGAGGATGGCACGATCGAGGAGTCCGACACCCTGGCAAAGCAGCGCCGCGAGCTGTCGCAGATGCGTTCGCGGCTTACCGGTTTCATCAAGCAATCGGACGTGCTGCAGCTGCAGGCCGACGATCTCCTTGATCGGATCGCCGCCGCCCGCCGCAACCTGTTGGAGAGGCAGCTTTTTGCCCGGACCCACAGTCTGCTCGATCCTTCGCTATGGAATGCCGCCGCCCTGCAGGTTCCCGGCATGCTGAAGGGTACCACGCTGCTGCTCGGCGATTGGCTGAGGCTGATCGCCCAGCGCGCTGTGCCGCCGGCCGTTGCGGTCGCGGCCGTGATCCTCATTGCGGCGGCCGTGCTGGTTTGGCCGATCCGCCGCCGGCTGGCGAACTGGGCCGATCGTCCGGAGGACGTGACGGAGCCGTCAGAGGTCCGGCGCTCGGTCGCTGCGCTCGCTATCGTCTGTCTGTCGTCCGTACTGCCTCTCGTCGTCGCCTCCGCGATTTTCCTCGGGTTCAACGCCCTCGACCTGTCTCCCAGCCGGATCGATACTGCCATGGTTTCGGTGTTCACCGGCATCGTGGCCTATACATTTGTCCGGGGTCTCACCTGGGCGATACTTGCGCCGGGTCGGCCCGGATGGCGGCTGCTGCCGGTGAGCGACGAGGCAGTGCGTCACCTGATGCGCTACAGCACTGCGGTGGCGATCCTGCTCGCGCTGGCCTTCACGATTTCCGGGCTGCTGCGGGTCATGTCGGCGAACGGCCCCGCAAAGGAACTGCTCAGCGGCCTTCTCGCCGTTTCAATTGGCATTGCCACCGTTCTGGTGCTGCGCCGGATGATGCTGGACAATGGTGGAACGGACGACGGCGCAGGGAGCAGCGCTCAGACGGGTTCTTCGCCGAGAGGCTCACTGGTCTGGCCCTGGGTTGTGTCCCTGTTCTGGATCACTGCGATCGTGGCCGTGGCCGCACCAGTGCTCGGCCGCATCTGGCTCGGCTGGTTTCTCGCCGTGCAGATCGTCTGGTCGCTTGCGATTTTTCTGGTGATGCACCTGCTGCTGCGCGTCGTCGACTCCGGTTTCGTTGACCTGTTCACCGCCCAATCGCCGCTGGGTCGGATGCTGAACGGCTCCATGGCGCTGCGCGCCAGCACGGTCGAGCAGCTTGGCGTGATCCTGAGCGGTCTCCTGCGACTGATCCTGCTGGGTCTTGCCGTGTTTGCGATCCTGTTGCCCTGGGGCTTTTCCACCGGCGACGTCAGCGGCATGGCGCGCGATGTCCTGTCCGGACTGCAGATTGGTTCGATCACCGTATCGCCGTCGGGCTTGATTAGCGCGCTGGCCATCCTGATTGTCGTGATCGGGCTGACACGGGCGGTCAAGGGCTGGCTGGAGAATCGCCTGCTCCCTCGTACAAGCCTCGACGTCGGACTCAAGAGCTCGATCTCCACCACCTTTGGCTATGTCGGCTACATCATCGCCGCGCTGCTGGGCCTGTCGGCTGCCGGGCTCAGCTTGCAGAACATCGCCATCGTCGCCGGTGCGCTCTCCGTCGGTATCGGTCTCGGCCTCCAGGGCATCGTCAACAATTTCGTATCCGGCCTGATCCTGCTTGCGGAGCGGCCGATCAAGGTCGGTGACTGGGTCGTGGTTGGCAGCGAGCAGGGATACGTGCGGCGTATCAATGTGCGTGCCACAGAGATCGAGACCTTCGACCGCGCAGCCGTCATGATTCCGAACTCCAACCTAATCTCCGGCGTCGTCAAGAACTGGATGCACGGCAACACCATGGGCCGGGTGTCGGTGCCGGTTGGCGTTTCTTATGCCGCCGATCCGGAACAGGTACGCGAGATCCTGCTCGGCTGCGCCCGAGAGCACCCGAAGATTCTCGCCTATCCGGCGCCGGCGGTGTTCTTCATGGATTTCGGCGCCAGCTCGCTTGATTTCGAGCTCCGCTGCTTCCTCAGCAATGTGGATTATTCGCTCACAGTTGCGTCCGAACTGCGCTTTGCCGTCTGGAAACGCTTGTGCGAAGAAGGAATCGAGATACCGTTCCCGCAGCAGGATCTCCACATCCGCGACATCGACAAGCTTGCGGACATCCTGCGCGCGAACGGTACCCGGTCGAACCGCGGACCGCTTCCCCCCGGCCCACAGCCTTTCGAAAAGGACCCCATATGATCGCACGCTTCTGGCGCGCCCCCCATATTGCCGGCGGCCTCGCCGTCGCCCTTCTTCTCGCCGGCTGCTCGGCCGGCCCCGTGGAAACTCCGCCGTTCTACCGCGACCTCTCCAGCCCGTCTGCTACCGTCGATCAGGCGAGTGCGGCGACCATGATCTCCAGCTACCGCGCCAACAACGGCCTCGGCCGCGTGACCCTCGATCCGGTGCTGACGCGGATCGCCCAGCGGCAGGCAGCGGCAATGGCGGCGGCGGGCGACGTCAAGGCCTCACTCGCGCCAGGCAACACCCTCGCCGCACGGCTCGCCACCGAGGGTGAAACCAAGACACACGCGGTCGAGAACGTCAGTGCCGGCTATCGCACCCTCGCCGAGGCCTTCTCTGGCTGGCGCGACTCACCCAAGCACAATGCGGTTCTGCTCGACTCTCGGGCGACGCGGATGGGAATCGCGACAGCCTATGTGCCGGGCTCGAAGTACAAGGTGTTCTGGTCACTGGTCATGGCTGGGCCGCGGCAGTGACGAGGCATTAAAGTATTACCGCGTGCAGAACTCGGCTGGGGTCGAGGTGTGACGGATCATCAGGAGTTGGAAATAGGAAACACCCATGACCCCGGACGAGCTGGGTAGGATTTACCGCGGATATATCGATTGCCTGAACAGACAAGACTGGGATCGGCTCGGTCTGTTTGTCGACGGCGCGGTGGAGTACAACGGTGAGCCTGTCGGGTTGTCAGGCTACCGTAATATGCTCGAAGGCGATTTTGACGCGATTCCTGATCTTCGCTTCGAGATCGAACTCCTTATATCCGAGCCGCCGCGGATCGCAAGCCGTCTGCGTTTCGACTGCACGCCCCATGGCATGCTGTTCGGCCTGCCCGTCAACGGAAAGCGCATCATGTTTGCAGAAAACGTGTTCTACGAGTTTTCCGTCACGCGGATTCGGAAAGTGTGGTCGATCATCGACAAGGCGGCGATTGCAGCCCAGCTTTGAGCCCTCCGCCAGTGACAAAGGTCGTGGCCTGGCCGAACTCTGTGCCGCAAGTGCGATGGGTGACCAAGCGCAAGAGCCAGCAACTATCACTCTTGTTGCAATGCAAGAAGATGTGGCAAGCTCCGCGGTCGCGGGCCGCGCCCTGCCCATCCGATAAACAAGAACAATGCTTTTCGTCGCCGAAACCTACGACACGCTTGTCGCCCGCTTTCGCTGGCAGGTGCCCGCGCACTACAATATCGCCGTAGACGTATGCGACCGCTGGGCGGACACCGATCCTGATCGCCTTGCCCTCCTTCACCATTACGAAGATGGCCGGAACGAACGCTACAGCTATGGGCGGCTGCGCCGGCTGTCGAACCGGCTCGCGAACGGGTTGCGCGCCCATGGGATCAGCCGCGGCGACCGGGTCGCTCTGCTTCTGCCGCAATCACCGGAGACGCTGATCGGGCATCTGGCGACCTACAAGCTGGCAGCAATCGCCGTGCCGCTCGCCGCGCTGTTCGGCGTCGAAGCGCTGAAATACCGGATCGCCAATTCCGGAGCCAAGGCGGTCCTCACGAACCGCGCCGGCCTCGCCAAGCTCAGCGAAATCCGCGACCTGCTGCCCGACCTCAAGCTGATCGTTTCCGTCGACGGCCCCGAGGACGGGGCAATCTCCTTCACGGGTCTGATTGAGGCCGGGGCCGAATGGTTCGAGGTTGAGAACACACTCGCCGATGATCCGGCGATGATGATCTATACCTCCGGCACCACCGGCCCGCCGAAGGGAGCGTTGCATGGCCATCGCGTGCTGCCAGGCCATTTGCCCGGGATCCAGATGGTGCAGGAGTTCCTGCCGCAGCCGGGCGACCTGTTCTGGACTCCGGCGGACTGGGCCTGGGCCGGCGGCCTACTCAATGCGCTCCTGCCGGCACTGGCCTGTGGCGTGCCGGTGGTGGCGCACAAGCTCGAAAAGTTCGATCCCGAGAAAGCGCTTGCGCTGATGGCCGATCTCGGTGTGCGCAACGCCTTCATCCCGCCGACGGCGCTGAAGATCCTGCGCACTGTCGACCGGCCGCGCGAACGTTTTGCGCTCAGTCTGCGCACGATCGGATCGGCGGGCGAGGCGTTGGGACGGGAGGCGTATGAGTGGAGTCGGGCCGCGCTCGGACTTCAGGTGAACGAGTTCTACGGCCAGACCGAATGCAACGCCGTGCTCGCCTCCTGCGCTGCGATCGGCGTCAGCCGAGCCGGGGCGATCGGCAAGCCAGTTCCCGGCCACGATGTCGCAATCCTGCGGCCCGATGGCATGCCGGCGGCAGCCGGTGAACTCGGCCAGATCGCAGTTCGCCGGCCCGATCCGGTGATGTTTCTTGAATACTGGGGTCGCCCGGAGGCGACACGGGAAAAATTTCTGGGTGACTGGATGACCACGGGCGATCAGGGCCTCATGGACGAAGAGGGCTACGTCCATTTCGTCGGTCGCAATGACGACGTCATCACTTCGGCCGGCTATCGCATTGGTCCGGGCGAGATCGAGGATTGCCTGCTTGCCCATCCGGCGGTCGCCCTCGCTGCCGCTGTCGGCAAGCCGGATCCGATCCGCACCGAGATCGTCAAGGCCTATATCGTGCCGATGACGGGCACCGAGCCTTCGGCCGAGCTCGCCGACAATATCCGCAACTGGGTCCGAACCCGACTGTCGGCACATGAATATCCGCGTGAAATCGCCTTCGTTGACAGCATGCCGATGACCACCACCGGCAAGGTGATCCGACGTATCCTGCGCGAACGGGCGATCGCGGAGGCAGGCGTGACTGAGGAGTGAGGCAAGTTTGTCGCCCTGTTCGGCTTGCCTGTTGCGGGCTTTTGCGCTGTCTCGACGCCCCGACTAAGCGAATGAGATTGCAAGCCCCCGTCCGCCCAGGTTGGATCGGGAGCTGCGCAATCGTGAAGACAGCCAGCAATTAACGATACCGCCCCCGTCGCAGCGCGGCCTTCACGCCGCGCCGGAGCCTGTGTTCGGCGGAGAGATCGAGCCGGGCAGCACCAATCGAAAGCGATGCTATGGCGCCGCGGCCGAGCAGTGCAGTTGCGTAAGGCACCTTGCCGCGCCACAGCGGCGTGATCATCGGATGGTCGGGGACAGCGAGGGAATCGGCGTCCGTGAACTCCGGGTCGGCAAGGTTGCGTCGCATGGCATAGCGCGTGATCTGCGCTCCCGGCGAGAAACGGCCAAACTCCTCGTCAAACGCGATCTTCCAAGACAGGATCCTGTGGCCATCGCGCAGAAGCACCAGCATGGCGATTGGCCGGCCGTCGAGGGTGAGCCGGTCAATCCGCACCTGTCCGCGGGCGGCCGCAGTCGCAATGAAGGCGCGGGCGAAGGCGGCGCGGCGCGGGTCGGCGGCGAGTGCCGAGCCTTTGCTGCCTTTCCAACCTCGGGCCTCAAGGTGCAGGAAATCCTCGAAGGCGCCGGCAATCTCTGTGGCATCTACATCGCCAAGGCTCGCGAAGGCGACTGTGCCGAGTTCAGCGAGGCGCCGGAGCTGTCGCTCGATCTCCTTGCGCCGGCTGCCGCCAATGCGGTCGTACTGCTCCTGGCCGGTCGGAGCCGCAACATGGCCGGCCCGCATTTGCGGCCGTGCCATGGCAAGCCGCCAGCCGTTGGTGTCGTGGAGATCCTGGATCAGGTCGTGGACCGGGCCGTCGGTGCGCAGATAGGGCAAAAGGACAAGCCCCGCAGGGCCGACAACGTAGCGAAACAGGAGATCTAGCGTCGCCGCTGTTGCCTCCGGCGCCACGAGCGGCGTGCCGAGCGGACCATAGGCCGTGGCCCAGGCGACGGTGGCCGGCCACACCAGGCCGATGCGTCGGCGGCCGAATGGTGCGAGCGCCAGCAGGTGGTCGTTGCCGCGGTCTCGGACAGCGGCGATGGCAACGGGCCGCCTCTCCATATGAGTGAGATAGGCCCGGAGGAAGGCGGGGGCGAAGAAGGGATTGGGCTCAAGCGCCCGGTCGGCCAGCCTTTGCCACTGCAGGCTGTCGGCCTTTGGATCGACGGTGATTACCTCGAGGCCGGTCATGCGCTACCGGACGCTTCGGCTGGCCGCCAGACGAAGGTGTGGACGCCGAGGCGCTGCCTGGCCTGGTGGAACAGGGCGATCGCCTCGAACACCATAGCCACTGCTGTGGCGAGCGCCGCTCCGGTCATGCCCAGCACGGGAATCAGCGCGACATTGAGCCCGACGTTGAGCACGAAGGTCGCTGCATAGATCGCGGCGCAGCGTTTCTGTTCATCGGCCATGGTGAGCAGGGCGTCCACCGGACCGACCGAAGCGCGGGCCAGCACGCCGATGAACAAGACGGCGAGCAGCGGATAGCCCGAAGCGAAGCCGGGGCCGAACAGCTCGAGCAGCGGCGCGCCGACGGCCATGAGGGCGAGGCCGACGGCAAGCGTCGGCCAGAAGGTCCAGCGGGTGGTGTCGGCGACAAGGGCGGCAAGGCCCGTCCGATCGCCCGCATGATAAAGCAGGGAATAGCGGTGTGCGGTGGCCGATCGAACGGCAAAATAGACGAAATGGGCGATCGCCAGCGTCTTGGACGCGGCGAAATAGATGGCGACCTCGCCGGGTGGGCGCCAGAAGCTGACCATGATCACGTCGGCGCTGGTGATGAGCTGAAAGAAGCCGTCGACCAGCAGGATTGGCATCGAGATCGCGAGCCAATGGCGAAAATCGAAGGCAGGCGCCTGCCGTTCGGCGGTTGGTAAGGGGCGGCCGAGCTGCAGGGCCTGGACGATGGCCACACCCCAGGTTGCGGCGATGGCGACGAGACAGGCGGTGACGGCCGTTGCCGGGGCTCCCATCAGAACGGCCCCTACCATGCCGATGAGAATCGCCAGTGGCCGCCAGATGAAGGTCGGCAGCATGGCCACGAGCGGCCGGTCGTAAGCGCGGGCGATGCCGTCCTGGATGCTGCCGATGGTGAAGAGCGGCAGGCAGATGGCAGCAAGATAGATCGGCAGCACGTAGTAAGAGGTGACAAAATCGCGGAAAAGAAAGACGCCGAGGCAGCCGATGGCGGCGATCGTACTGGCCGCAGCGAGGCCGAATAGCCGGCTGCCGATGAGCAGCCCCTTGAGGCGGCGATGATCGCCGCGGAAGCGGTATTCGGGAATGAGGCGCAGCACCGAAGAGGAGAAGCCGAGCGGGGCGAAAATGCCGAACACCACCACCAGCGTCCAGACCACGACGAAGATGCCGTATTCGTGGCCACCCATCAGCCGGGCAAGCGCCACCTGGGAGCCGTAGGCGAGCACGGCGCCGAGCACGCGGATGGTGAAGATGATCAGGGCGATGCGCTGCGCGCCATTGCGGTCTTCGATACCGTTGGCAAGGTCCTCCAGCCGGGCAAAGATCGGTCGTGCCCGCCCGAAGACGGGCGCGGGAAGGATGCGCTCGGCCCAGGTGAGAGGGGACAGACGCAACGACCTCAACTCCTCATGCCGGGGGACCTGCGGACTGCTCCGCTCTCGGTCCGCCTCTGTCGCAGTGGGTCACCAGCGTCGGACGGTTGGCCCGAGGTCGGAAAGCTATTCGATCCCATAGCACTATGGAACTTTGCCTGTGTCCGGACGCAGGATGCTGCAGTTCACGATACCCTAAAGGATTTTAATTTTCCGTGCTTCGTCCTGCAGATTGCCCTCTCGCTCCGGGTCCGGACCCGATGTCTCGATGGCGGCAGACAGTCGACGGAACGCCCCTTGACTCTCTGGGCGACTGACGGAATCTATTAGAACATAACAGGAACAAAAAGAGTCCGTCATGCGCTTCGCAGCAGCACCAGTCGGCCCGGTTCTCGTCAAGGATCAGGACGTTTCCGGGCGAGACCGTCCAACGGTCGGACCCGTCGCAGCCATGCGGCAGCGTATTACGGAAACGGAACTGATCGCTCGGTGCCCGGCTCCGACGCCATCTCCATCAGTGCCGCTTGAGTGGCGGGAATTCGAACGCGAGATTAACGCTGGGGCGATGTCTCGACCGGGAAGCCTCCATCGGTCCGATGTTGCCCTGGCCGGGCTGCGCCGCCGCATTGCGGCACTCGAGGGTGGCCTCAGCCCCGAGGCGCGGCTCGCGCCGGCCCCTGTTTCCGCCAAGCAGGGGCCGGCCCGTCTTTTGTTCGGAACCCCCGCCATCGACAAGCTGTTCACATGCCCCGGTCTGCCCCTTGGAGCTCTCCACGAGATGGTGAGCGGCGAGACCCGAGACGGCGGTGTTCTGACCGGCTTTCTCGCCGCCGTTCTTGCCCGGCTGGAAACCGCGACCGATGGGAGTGCAGCGGACGGAGAGGTGTTGTGGATTCTCGACCCGCGGGTTCCACGCGAGGGCGGCACACCCTATGCCGAAGGGCTTGCTCACTTCGGCCTTGACCCGTCGCGCCTCCTGATCGTGAAGCCGCGCCGCATCGAGGACTGCCTGTGGGCGATGGAAGAGGGTTTGCGCTCGCCGGCGCTCGGCGCCGTCGTCGGCGAGATTCACGGCGACCCGAAACCGCTTGATCTGACGGCGACGCGACGGCTGGCGCTCAGGATCAGGGAAAGCCGCGTCACCGGTTTCCTGCTGCGTCACGCCACACCCGGCGGCCCGAGTGCGGCCATCACCCGCTTTCGCATTATCCCCCGCCGCGGCATCCAAGTCGAGAGCAGGCGGCGAGATGCTCTGCTCGGGGAGCCTGGGTGGCGGATCGCATTGGAGAAGAACAGGGACGGGAGGCCCGGGACGGCAGATCTGGAGTGGAACCATGCGCATCGATGCTTCACCGCGGCAACGGATCGTAAGCCTGTGGTTTCCGATGCTGCCGATAGACCGGATTCTGCGCTGTTGGCGGGTTAGGTCGTCGCCTTCGATCGACCTTGACCGTCTGCCGCTGGTCGTTACGGCGCGAGTGGGCAATGCCGACCGGCTCGTCGCCGTAAGTCGGGAAGCCCGGTCGCGCGGCATCCGTCCCGGAGAAGCTCTGGCCGACGCGCGAGGGCGGGTGCCGGACCTCATCGTCGAGGAAGCGGATCCTGGCGCCGACGCCGCCTTGCTTGCCGCCCTCGCCGACTGGTGCGACCGCTACACGCCGCTGGTCGCGCTCGACGGCAGCAGCGGGACCAGCAACGGCCTTCTGCTTGACATCACCGGCTGCGCCCATCTGTTCGCCGGCCTTGACGAGACCGGCGATGGCGAGCGAGGACTCGTCGCCGACGCCTGCCGGCGGCTTATCGCGCAGGGTTTTGCCGTACGCGCTGCGGTGGCCGATACCGCCGGCGCAGCTTCGGCGCTTGCTCACTTTGGTAACCCGGCGAACACCTGGACGGTGGTTCCGCCGGGCGGAGCCAGGGCTGCGCTCGAACCGCTGCCGGTGGCAGCGCTTCGTATCACTCCGGAGACGGCGGCGGCCTTGCGGAAGGTCGGGCTGAAGCGCATCGAGGATCTGCTGGACCGACCGCGCGCCGCGCTTGCCGCCCGCTTCGGTCAGGACCTGCTGACCCGCCTCGATCAAGCGCTCGGGCATGCCGACGAGCCGATTTCGCCACGGCTCGCCGCACCGCATCTCAGCGTCGAGCGTCGCTTCTTCGAGCCGATCTCCGAGACAAAGGCCGTCGAGGCGGTGCTGCTGTCGCTTGGCCGCGGGCTGGCTGAGGCGCTGGAGCGGCGCGGTGAGGGTGGGCGCGCCTTTGAACTCGTGCTGTTTCGCGCCGACGGCGTCGTCCGCCGCATCGTGGTCGGCACCAGCAGGCCGTTGCGGGCACCCGAGCGCCTTCTGGGGCTGTTTGCCGAAAAACTGAGGGGATTCGACGAAGAGATCGATGCCGGTTTCGGCTTCGACTTGATCCGTCTCGGCGTGCTGGAGGCACAGGGATTTTCTCCAACGCAGACTGACATGACCGGTTCGGCCGCTCATGAGGACGATCTTGCCGATCTGATTGACCGACTCGGCGCCCGGCTCGGCCTCGCTCAGGTCGCTCGTTTCTTGCCGCAGGACCGCCACCTGCCAGAGACGCGCCAGGCGCTGGTGCCGGCGGCGAGGGTGCAGCCGAAGGCACTCCGTCGGGGCAGGGACAAGGGACTGGCCTGGATCGGTGATGCCTGCGGGCTGCCTGGGAGACAGTCGGACGAGGAGGTGCCACCCCTGGTCCGGCCACTGCGGCTGATCGTTCCGGCCGAGCCGGTCGATGCGGTTGCCATGATCCCGGATGGGCCGCCGCTACGTTTCCGCTGGCGCCGCGCCGTTTATGAAGTCGCCGCCTGCGAGGGACCGGAACGGATCGCGCCACCCTGGTGGACAACGGCGGCCAGCGGAACGGAAGAGAAGACTTCGGAAGACGAGATCTGTCAGCCGCAAGCCCCACCGGACCGCGATTATTTTCGTGTCGAAGACGAGGCCGGTCGCCGTTTCTGGCTCTATCGCGAAGGTTTCTACGACGGCACCGCCGCGCCACGCTGGTATCTGCAAGGACTGTTTGCGTGAGCAGAACCCCAAACCCGTCACCGGAAGATCGTGATCAGTCTCGCCAGCCACGGATACAGTCCGGTCATCAAGGCGCCAACGTGCCGTCGGATTCAACGCCCACTGAGACCGATGCCGGGTGCTGCTACAAGATCTTCCGCGATCGCTCTGCCGCTATGGTTGGCGGCCAGGCCGAGCCTGGCACCTCCGAAGGAAGAATGGGAAACAGCGGCAGCTGAAGCCGACGGAGCTTCAGTCTTCCTGGGCAGGCCGCTGCTGTGGAGCGCAGCGCGGCAAGACGTTTCTGTCCGAGCGCCTCGAAGCCCATGACGCACTCTTCTGTTCGAGCGGTCGCATCACAGCCGGCGTCATGTTCGCACGGTTTACATGAGTTGCGCGCTCACGCGGTGAAACCGGAGCCCATCGCCGAACCGACAGGATCGTCGAGCTAAAGAAGGAACCCAACCGCATCCGACGTCGGCCGGCGTTCGAAGGGCCTCGCAGCAAGCAAAAAGGGCCGGCGTAACCCGGCCCTTTCTCTCGTCAACGGTCTCGTTCCCTTTACGCAGCGACGAGCTTCCTGAGCACATAATGCAGGATGCCACCGTTCCTGTAATAGTCGAGCTCGTCGAGCGTATCGATGCGACACAGCAGCGGTACAGTCTTGATGGTACCGTCGGCGAAGGTGATCTCAGCGTCAAGTTTCTGACGCGGCTTGACGTCGGCAAGGCCCCTGATCGTGACCGTTTCCGCACCGGTCATGCCGAGCGAGGCCCAACTGGTGCCTTCCTCAAACACCAGCGGCACCACACCCATACCGACCAGGTTCGAGCGGTGAATGCGCTCGAAGCTCTGGGCGATCACGGCCTTGACGCCGAGCAGATTGGTGCCCTTGGCCGCCCAATCGCGCGACGAGCCATTGCCGTATTCGACGCCGGCGAACACGACCAGCGGCACGCCCTCGTCGCGATAGCGCATCGCCGCATCGTAGATGTACATCCGCTCGCCAGAGGGCTGGTGGATGGTGTAGCCGCCCTCGACCACCGTCCCGTCAGGGTTCTTCACCATGTTGTTCTTGATACGGATGTTGGCGAAGGTGCCGCGCATCATCACTTCATGGTTGCCGCGACGGGTGCCGTACTGGTTGAAATCCTGTGGCCGGACCTGGTGTTCAGTCAGGTACTCGCCTGCCGGGCTTGCCGCCTTGATGCTGCCGGCCGGCGAGATATGGTCGGTGGTGATCTTGTCGCCGAACAGACCCAAAATGCGGGCGCCGACGATGTCCTCCACAGGCTTCGGCGTCATATCCATGCCCTCAAAATAGGGCGGGTTCTGCACATAGGTCGAGCCGGGATTCCAGCCATAAGTCTGTCCGGTGCCGGCTTCGATCGCGCGCCAGCGCTCATCACCCTTGAAGACATCGGCATACTTCTCCCGGAACATTTCCTGGGAAATGTAAGTGCCGACGAAATCAGCGATCTCCTTGTTGGACGGCCAGATATCCTTCAAATAGACGGGATTGCCGTCCGGATCGGTCCCCAGCGGATCCTTCGAGAGATCCTTCTGTACCGAGCCGGCGATGGCATAGGCCACCACCAGCGGCGGCGAAGCGAGATAGTTCGCCTGAACGTCAGGCGACACCCGGCCCTCGAAGTTGCGGTTGCCCGACAGTACCGCGGCTGCAACCAGGCCGTTGTCGTTGACCGCCTTTGAAATTTCGTCCGGCAGCGGGCCGGAGTTGCCGATGCAAGTGGTGCAGCCGAAGCCAACCAGATTAAAGCCGAGCGCATCGAGATCCTTCTGCAGGCCGGATCGGTCGAGGTATTCGGCGACGACTTGCGAGCCCGGGGCGATCGAGGTCTTGACCCACGGCTTGGTCTTCAGCCCCTTCTTCAGCGCGTTGCGGGCGAGCAGACCGGCGCCAATCAGCACGTTCGGGTTTGAGGTGTTGGTGCAAGACGTGATGGCGGCGATCACGACGTCGCCATGGCCAAGGTCAAAGTCACGGCCGTCGACCGGGACCCGCTTGTCAAGCTCTGCCGCCTTGCGATACTCGCTCTCCATTGCCGCAATGAAGCCTTGCTTGGCATCGGTCAGCGAAACCCGCCCCTCCGGCCGCTTTGGACCGGCAAGCGAGGGCACTACGGTCGACAAGTCCAATTCAAGCGTGTCGGTGAAGACCGGATCGGCGCTGCCGGTCTCGCGGAACATGCCCTGAGCCTTGGCATAGGCTTCGACGAGGGCGACGCGATCGTCGGCACGACCGGTGAAGGTGAGGTACTTCAGTGTTTCCTCATCCACGGGGAAGAAGCCGCAGGTGGCACCGTACTCCGGCGCCATGTTGCCGATGGTCGCGCGATCGGCGAGGGTCAGGTGGGCCAGGCCGTCGCCGTAGAATTCGACAAACTTGCCGACGACACCCTTCTTGCGCAGCATCTGCGTGACGGTAAGCACGAGATCGGTCGCGGTCACACCCTCGTTGAGCTTGCCAGTCAGCTTGAAGCCGATCACTTCGGGGATCAACATTGATACAGGCTGGCCAAGCATGGCGGCCTCGGCCTCGATGCCGCCGACGCCCCAGCCAAGAACGGCAAGTCCGTTCACCATCGTGGTGTGACTGTCGGTGCCCACGCAGGTGTCGGGGAATGCGATCGTCTCGCCGTCCTCCTCCTTGGTCCACACCGTCTGCGCCAGGTACTCAAGGTTGACCTGATGGCAGATGCCGGTTCCCGGCGGCACGACGCGGAAGTTGTCAAACGCGTTCTGACCCCACTTCAGAAAATTGTAACGTTCACCGTTCTGCTCGTATTCGCGATCGACGTTTCTGGCAAAGGCGGAGGGCGAGCCAAAGAAATTGACGACCACCGAGTGGTCGATCACGAGGTCGACCGGGACCAGTGGATTGATCTTTTCAGGGTTGCCACCCAGAGTCTTCATCGCATCACGCATCGCGGCGAGATCGACCACGGCCGGCACACCGGTGAAGTCCTGCATCAGCACACGCGCGGGACGATAGGCGATTTCGCGATCGACCGTGCCACGGTTGTCGAGCCAGTCGGCTATGGCGCGAATGTCTTCGGCCGTGACGGAGCGACCGTCTTCGAAGCGCAGCAGGTTCTCCAGGATCACCTTCAGCGAGAAGGGCAGCTTGGAAACTCCGGGAAGCCCATTGGCCTCGGCGTCCTTCAGGCTGAAGTAGGTGTAGGTCCGGTCACCCACCTGAAGGGTCTTCTTGGCCTTGAAACTGTCAAGCGATGTTGTCACGGCTGGCGATCCCCTTTTTCGTCGTGTCCAACGGCGCCGGAAGGGCCGTCTCGGGTTTCGGGTCCGGCCGGTCGCATCGAGAATGGGAAACGGGCCGGTCGGGCCGCGTCGGACGGGGCGGCTCTATCGGGGGCTGGCTCGGGCACCCTCCGGCCGGCCCCGTGCCGGTGCGCGGGTTGGCGCCCGTATACTAAGTTTTCTAGGGCCGTGCCAGCACATAGCAACCGCAGGGGCTTCGACGCGCAGTAGAATGGGAGCACGGCAATGCTCCTCGGACCGATTCGATTGGTTCACCGGGTATGGTCAACAATTCCTTGCGACTTGATCGGGCCCGGCGGCTGGGGCAAACCGAAGGCTGGTCCGGGGCCGGCACGCCGCTGTTCTCCCGCGCCATCGGAACCGCTTCGTCCATGCGTCCGCCCTTGCGACTGATCGTTCAATCTCTTGCTTGTGACCGCGGTGGGCGCCGTGTCTTCACAGGCCTTTCGTTCGAGATTTCCGCCGGGGAGTCCCTGATTGTCTCCGGCCCAAACGGCGTTGGCAAGTCGAGCCTGCTTCGTGTGATTGCCGGGCTGGTGAGGCCGGTAGAGGGGCACCTGCGCCTGGAAGGCGGCGAGACCGATCGCGAGATCAGTGAACATTGTCACTATTTTGGCCATCTCGACGCGCTCAAGCCGGCCCTCACCGTGCTGGAAAACCTTGTTTATTGGCGCGACTTTATGCGGCCGGTCCCCGGGCTCGGCGGCAATGAACCGGTTTCTGCACCTCACGCCGCGCTGGACACGCTCGGCATCGGTCATGCCGCCGACCTGCCGGCGGCCTATCTATCGGCCGGCCAGCGTCGCCGCCTCGCGCTCGCGCGCCTGCTCGTTGTACCGCGGCCGATCTGGCTGCTCGACGAGCCGACTGCTGCACTCGACGCCTCGTCCGAGGCAGGGCTGGTGGCACTCATGAACCGGCATTGCGCCTCCGGAGGATTGATCCTGGCGGCGACACATCAGCTGCTCGGCCTCCCGGCGGCGCGGCGGCTTGCCATGGAACCGGCATCGTGACGGGCTGGGTTGGAGCGCTGTTCAAGCGGGAGCTCACGCTCGCCGCCCGAATCGGTGGTGGTGCCCTGATCGGTGTGCTGTTTTTCCTTGCGGTGGTCACCGTGATTCCGTTCGGCGTTGGACCTGATCTCAAGCTGCTCGCGCGCATCGGTCCGGCCGTGCTTTGGGTCGGCGCATTGCTCTCGACCCTGCTCGGGCTCGACCGGCTGTTCCAGGCGGACCGCGACGATGGCTCACTCGACCTCGTACTGATGGCGGGCAGGCCGCTCGAGTTGGTCGTCTTAGTGAAATGCCTGGCGCATTGGGCCGGCACCGGGCTGCCGCTGGTTGTGGCCGCCCCCGTGTTGTCGATCTTCCTCGGCCTCGACCCGGCGGCCATCGTCGCCGTCACCGCAACGCTGCTCGCCGGCACCCCGGCACTGACCCTGTTCGGCGCGGTCGGGGCGGCTCTCACCGTCAGCCTCCGCCGCGGCGGCTTGCTGCTTTCGGTGCTGGTAATTCCGCTTGCAATTCCCGTGCTCATCTTCGGCGTCAGTGCTGCGGATGCCGCAATCACCGGGCCAACGCCGTTCCGGACCCCGTTTCTTGTGCTTCTTGCGCTGACGCTTGTCTCCGCGGTGGTCGGCCCGATCGCTTCCGCGGCCGCGCTGCGCTATGCTGGAGACTGATGTCCGCCGGATTGACGACCATCAAGGCGCTTCCCGGCATTTCGCCGCATTGAAGAGCCCGCCGGCAAACATTAGAACGGTTCCATGGCTCTCATCGATCTTGCCAATCCGACACGGTTCCTGGCGCTTGCCGGCCGGCTGCTGCCTTGGCTCGTTGGCTTGACGGTGGCCACCTTCGTGGCCGGACTGACATTGACCTTCTTTGTCGCCCCGGACGACTATCAGCAGGGTGCCACCGTCAAGATCATGTTCATCCATGTGCCGGCGGCATGGCTTTCGATGTTCTGCTACGCGCTGATGGCGGGGTCCGCGCTGGGCACGCTGGTCTGGAAGCACCCACTCGCCGATGTTTCGGCCCGGGCCGCCGCACCGATCGGCGCGGCGTTCACCTTCGTCGCGCTCGTGACCGGATCGCTCTGGGGCAAGCCGATGTGGGGCACCTATTGGGTGTGGGATGCGCGGCTGACATCGGTCCTGGTGTTGTTCCTGATGTATCTCGGCCTGATCGCGTTGTGGCGCGCTCTGGAGGATCCGACCCGGGCTGCGCGGGCGTCCGCCGTGCTGATCCTGGTCGGAGCCATCAACCTGCCGATCATCAAGTTTTCCGTCGACTGGTGGAACACGCTGCATCAGCCCGCGAGTGTGGTGCGGTTCGATGGGCCGACGATTCATCCCTCGATCCTGTGGCCGCTTCTGGTGATGGCGTCCGCCTTCACCTTCTTGTTCCTGGCGTTGCATTTGATGGCGATGAGCAACGAGATCCTGCGCCGCCGGCTCAGAACCCTTCAGATGCGTGCCGCCGCCGCACCGCCTGCGGTCGCAACGGTCCACGCGGCGGAGTGAGGCAATGATCGATCTAGGTGACCATGCCGGCTTCATAGTCGCGAGCTATGCGGTCACGGCGGCCGTGATCCTTGGGCTTGTCTTCTGGGTCCGGGCAGAGCGCGGCCGCCTGTCACGGCAGCTCCAGGATCTGGAAGCTCGCGGTGTGACGCGCCGCTCGGCTGGCCACGACGGATAGGAAAGCGATGTCCGATCATTCCACCGCAGGCGATTCGGCTGCGAATCGCGGCGAACAGGCCTCCGTGCCGGCCCGGCGACGGCTGCCGCTTCTTGCCCTGCTGCCGCTGATTGTCTTCTCTGCACTCGTGGTTCTTTTCCTGGCGCAGCTGCTCAGTGGCCGCGATGTATCGGAGGTGCCCTCGGCGCTGATCGGCCGACCGGCGCCAGAATTCACCCTGGCACCTGTGCCAGAGCTGACGTCGGGAGGGGATGTCGTACCGGGCTTTTCCCGTGCTGACCTTCTGGGCAAGGTCAGCATCGTCAATATCTTCGCTTCTTGGTGCGTGCCGTGCCGCGACGAGCACCCCTTTCTGATGGAGCTGGCGCGCGACAGACGGATCCAGATGCTCGGTATCAACTATAAGGACAAGCCCGCGAATGCGCGCGATTTCCTCGAAGGGTTCGGCAATCCCTATCTTCGTGTCGGCGCCGACGATACCGGCCGCGCGGCGATCGAGTGGGGTGTCTATGGCGTTCCGGAGACTTTCATCGTCGATGCCGAAGGCACGATCCGTTACAAGTTCATCGGCCCAATGTCCGAACGCAGCTATCACAGTGTCATCCTGCCGCAGCTGGAATCCATCCTGTCTGGGTCGCAGTCGTGAGATCGCAGGTGCTTTACCGGGTCATCGTCCCTTAGATGGGGATCCGAATGATAGGTTCACCCGCTCGTGACTCGCCTTGAGGCGGCGGCGTTTCTATGGTTGAGCCACAGCTTCCAGATGGGGCTCTCGCTCAGCCGATGATCAAATCGACGCCTGCGACACTCGTCGTTTGTCACTTGCTCGCCCTGCTCCTGATGGGGCGGCCTGCCGTCGCCGGAGATGCCGTGACGGTACTCGAGCTCTTTACCAGCCAAGGCTGCTCATCCTGCCCGCCGGCGGACCGGTTGTTGGGGGAGTTCGCGAAGCGGCCGTCCGTACTCGCATTGACCTATCCGGTCGATTATTGGGATTACCTCGGCTGGAAGGATACGCTCGCTTCTCCGGCCAACAGTGACCGGCAGCGCGCCTATGCCGAAGGTCGTGGTGACCGCTCGATCTACACCCCGCAACTGGTTGTCAACGGCGAGGCTCACGTCGTGGGCAGCAACAAACAGGCGATCGAACAGGCGATCAAGGCGGCCCCGACCCTGCCGGTTTCCGTCGCGCTGGAGAAGAGCGGTGACCATGTCGATGCCACTGTCGATGGCACGCTTCCGTCCGGAACGTCGATGGCCACGGTCTATTTCGTGTTCATCGACGACCGTGAAACGGTGCCGATCCCGCGCGGCGAAAACACCGGTCGCACCATCACCTATACAAATGTCGTGCGCTCGGTGCGGGCCGTTGGGATGTGGGATGGCGGACATGCCCTCTATCGCCTGCCGATGAGCGAACTCACCAAGGCGAAAGCGGATCGTTGCGCCGCTCTCGTGCAGATCGAACATGACGGCCGGCCGGGAACGATCCTCGGCGCCGGCGTCATGTGACTTGGTCAAGCGGCTGCCAGTCGGCGCTCGTGAACGGCCGCGAGCGCCGTCGCTGCAGAACCTCTATTCCTTGCTTCCCGCCAAAGCGTCGATCTTCTTCTGCATTTCGGAGAGCTGCTTCTTCAGCGCCTCCAGGTCATCGTTGCTGGAGGATTCGCTCTTAGGGGCGGTCGACGAGCGGCTTTCGTCCTGCTGGGTGAAGCCGAACGGCAAGAACATGCGCATCGCTCGATCAAACATTTCGGCGTTGCGCTTGACATGCTCCTCCATCGCCTCGAAGGCGGTGGCTCCGAGCGCCTGGGTCATCTGCTCACGCAGCTTGTCCTGTTCCCGAGCGAGCGTCGACATCGAGAACTCGAGATAGCTCGGTACCAGGTTCTGCATGCTGTCGCCATAGAAGCGGATCAGCTGGCGCAGGAAGGCGATCGGCAGCAGGTTCTGCCCCTTGTTCTCCTGCTCGAAGATGATCTGGGTCAGCACTGAATGGGTAATGTCTTCGCCGGACTTGGCGTCGAAGACCGTGAAGTCCTCTTCGTTCTTCACCATCACCGCCAGATCTTCCAGCGTGACATATGTGCTGGTGCCGGTGTTGTAGAGGCGCCTGTTGGCGTACTTCTTGATGATCGTTGGCTCGCGCGTCTTGGCCATCTCGCTTCCCGGGTCCGGACTAGTCCGTGTTCTTCTCACGATCGGATCTCCCCCTTTGGACCCAGGCCCGGAACCGGCATCCCGCCGTCGGCGGAGGGGGTGCGCCCCGGAGCCGGGGTACGGCGTCTCCCTTGCACGCATACGGATTGCCGCCGTCCGGACGGAGCGCTCGCGGAACCGACCGTCCGTTGTTCGCGCCCACGATAAGCCAACTCGGGCGGACCGTACCACCGCTTTTTCGCACTGCGCCAGACCCTTCGACCAATGACTAGCGGGCAGCCCACTGTCATGCTCGGCGTTCCGGTTGACTAAGACTGGTCAAACGTCTCTAGTCCAATGGAGCCGGGCGCATTCATCGAAGGATAAAGGGGAGAATGCGCGCCGACCCGGGGAGGTGAATCGGAGGTCAACAATGAGCGCATCCACCGATGTTGTGATCGTCAGCGCGACGCGGACGCCCGTAGGATCCTTCAACGGCTCCTTCGCCAATATGCCGGCACACGAGCTCGGCGCGATCGTCGTCAAGGCAGCCCTGGAGAGAGCCGGGGTCGACCCGGCCGAGGTCGACGAACTGGTGTTTGGCCAGGTTCTGACCGCCGGTCAGGGGCAGAACCCGGCACGACAGGCTGCAATCCGCGCCGGCCTACCCGAGAGCACCACCGCCTGGGTCCTCAACCAGGTCTGTGGCTCGGGCCTTCGGACTGTTGCGATCGGCATGCAGCAAATCGTCAGTGGAGATGCCTCGGTCATTGTTGCCGGAGGCCAGGAAAGCATGTCGATGTCGCCGCACTGTGCCCACCTGCGCGCCGGCGTCAAAATGGGCGACATGCAAATGATCGATACCATGATCAAGGACGGCCTGTGGGACGCTTTCAACGGCTACCACATGGGTCAGACTGCGGAGAACGTCGCCGAAAAATGGCAGATTTCCCGTGAGCAGCAGGACGCCTTCGCGCTCGCTTCGCAGCAGAAGGCGGAGGCCGCTCAGAAGGCTGGCCGCTTTAAGGAGGAGATCACGCCGGTCACCGTGAAGGAGCGCAAGGGCGACCGCGTCGTCGAGGATGACGAGTACATCCGCATCGGTGCGACGCTGGAAGGCATGCAGAAGTTGCGGCCCGCCTTCACCAAGGACGGGACCGTGACCGCCGCCAATGCTTCCGGCATCAACGACGGCGCCGCAGCGCTTGTGGTGATGAGCGCGGCGGAGGCCGAGAAGCGCGGCCTGACCCCGCTCGCCCGAATCGCTTCCTGGGCAACGGCCGGAGTAGACCCGGCGGTGATGGGATCCGGTCCGATCCCGGCTTCACGCAAGGCGCTTCAGAAGGCCGGCTGGTCAGTCGACGACCTCGACCTCGTGGAAGCCAATGAGGCCTTCGCCGCCCAGGCCTGTGCCGTCAACAAGGACATGGGTTGGAATCCGGATATCGTGAACGTCAACGGCGGCGCGATCGCGATCGGGCATCCGATCGGTGCGTCTGGCGCCCGTGTTCTCGTCACGCTCCTGCACGAGATGAAGCGCCGCGATGCCAAGAAGGGGCTCGCAACGCTGTGTATCGGTGGCGGCATGGGCATCGCGATGTGCGTTGAGCGCTAAAGCCACCTGTGTCCTGTCGGACGCAGACAGGTTGCTCCGGCTTTTGATCAGCGCGCGGCGTTCAGACATTCGGATTGAACTCCGGCTGATCTGAAGCCGACTTGAGCCAGATCATGGCGGGACCCGATTGGTCGCGCCATCGAGGCAAGGGGTGGCGGAGCGAAGCCCCGCCTGAGCTAGCGAGGGGAAACGACCATGAGCAACGTTGCGATCGTAACTGGCGGCACGCGGGGCATCGGCGCCGCGATCTCGAAAGGCCTTCAGGCGGCCGGATACACGGTGGCCGCGACCTACCACGGCAATGTCGAGAAGGCAGAGGCCTTCAAGGCTGAGACCGGGATCCACGTTTACAAGTGGGATGTGGCCGACCCCAAGGCCTGCCAGGACGGCGTCGCCCAGGTCGTTTCCGAACTCGGCGCCGTCGAGGTTCTGGTCAACAACGCTGGAATCACCCGCGACGGCTGGTTTCACAAGATGGATTACGAGCAGTGGTCGGAGGTGATCCGAACCAATCTCGATTCGATGTTCTCCATGACCCGGCCGGTGATCGATGGCATGCGCGAGCGCGGCCATGGCCGCATCATCAACATATCGTCGATAAACGGCCAGAAGGGCCAGCTCGGTCAGACCAACTATTCCGCTGCCAAGGCGGGCGTGATCGGGTTCACCAAGGCACTCGCGCAGGAAAACGCGCGGAAGGGCGTTACGGTGAACTGCATTTGCCCCGGCTACATCGACACCGACATGGTGGCGGCGGTGCCGGAAAAGGTGCTGGAAGGTATCATCGGATCGATTCCGGTCGGCCGGCTCGGCAAGGCTGAGGAGATCGCGGCCCTCGTGAACTATCTTGCTTCGAAGGAGGCGGCCTTCATGACGGGCGCCGTGCTGACGATCAACGGCGGACAATACATCGCCAACGGCTGACCGATGGCCCCCCGAGCGAGAGGAGCGGGGCGCAGGCACTCTTTCCAGCTTTACACCGGCAGCGTCTCGCGGCCGGCGCAGGCGCGGTAGTAGGCCCAGAACACGCGCGCGGCGACGCTGCGCCATGGCGCCCACACCTCGGCGACCCCGTCGAGCACCTTGGCCTTTGGGCGTTCGGCCAGGCCGAAGGCTTTGGCAACCGCGGTCTGCAGCGCGACGTCCCCGGAGGGAAAAATGTCAGGGTGGCCGGCGCAAAACAGCAGATAGATGTCTGCAGTCCAGGGACCGATACCGCTGATCGCCGTCAGGCGGTCATGAGCCTCCGCTGCCGGGCGGCCGGCGAGACGGGCGAGGTCGAGCCCGCCGTCGATTGCTTCAGCGATGGCACGGAAGGTGCGGATCTTCGCACGCGACAACCCGGCTCCGGCGAGATCCGCATCGCTCAGCCGGTGCAGCGTCGCCGTGGTAAAGGGATCGATCAAAGCTTCCACCCGGCCCCAGATCGCCGACGCACTCGCCACTGATACCTGCTGGGCGACGACGATGTTGGCGAGGCCGGCAAGATCGGCAGCGCGCCGGCGCAGCGGCACCTCGCCGGCCGCAGCGATGACCGGCTCGAGGCGGGGGTCGATTCGCGCGAGCGCGGCAATGCCCTCGGCCAGGTCTTTGGCGGTCTCGATAATCCGCATCCCTGATACTCCCGCCGGCGTTCTGCGGCCGGCTCTTGACACTGTCTCATGAACGGTGGCGGATGCCGGACCCGTCAACCCGATTTGCACCCCGTCTACAATCGATGGCTACACCTTCTCCGAGACCGGTTTTCCGCTTTGCTCCGTCGCCGAACGGCCAGTTGCATCTCGGTCATGCCCTGTCGGCGCTGCTCAACTATGAGACCGCCCGAGCGGCTGGAGGCCGATTTCTGCTCCGAGTGGAGGATATAGACCAGGAGCGGTGCCGGCCGGAATTCGAGGCTGCGATCCTGGAGGATCTTGCCTGGCTTGGCGTTGAATGGGAGGAGCCGGTGCGGCGCCAGTCGGAGCATTTTTCCGATTATACCGCGGCTCTCGAACGCCTGGATGACATGGGCCTGACCCGACCGGGCTTTCTCACCCGCGCCGAAATCAAGGCGGCGGTTGCCGAGGCCGAGGCCGGCGGCCGCCGCTGGCCACGCGATCCCGATGGTGCGCCGCTCTACCCTGGGGATGACACCGTCCTTTCGGCAGAGCAGATCGCGGCCCGTCACGCAGCCGAAGCGCCGCACACGGTGCGTCTCGACATGGCGGCGGCGCTGAACCGGCTTGGCACAGCGATCACATGGCAGGAGGAAGGGGCGGGTCCCGCGGGCGAGACGGGCACGATCGTCGCCGACCCGGCCGCGTGGGGCGACGTGGTGCTGGCGCGCAAGGATGTGCCGACGAGTTACCACATCGCCGTCGTCGTGGACGATGCGCTGCAGGGCGTCACGCACGTCTTGCGGGGGGTGGATCTGTTCTGGTCGACCAGTGTGCACCGCATGTTGCAGACGCTGCTTGGCCTGCCCGCTCCCACCTATCATCACCACCGCCTGATCCTTGACCGTGACGGCCGCAAGCTGTCGAAGTCGCGGGGCGACACCGCCCTTGCCGCGCTCAGGGCGGCCGGGGCCACGCCTGCCGACATTCGCCGGATGGTCGGATTGCCGATCTGAGAACCAGCTTCACAGGCCGAGAAACATCATCCAAAGCGCCGTCGTGAAAACAGCCGCGGCGGTCGTGAACGTGATGGAGTTGGCCGAGATGGCGTGACCAGTCCCGTAACGGTTGGCAAACAGGAAGGCATTGACGCCGGTTGGGCAGGCCGCCGTCAGTGTCGCGACGCCCACCCACATCGGCGGCAGATGCACAACCTTCGCGGCAATCACGTAGACCACAGCCGGCATTACCAAGGTCTTCAGTGCACTCAGGATCACTGCGGGCGCGAGATTGCCGCGCACGCCATAGTGCACCATGCTCATCCCCAGTGAGAACAGCGCTACGGGCACGGCAGCGGCCGCGATTTTCGACAGGACGTCGGCCAAGAGGCCGCTGACCGGCAGGCCGGCCAGCCGCCATGCGGCCGCGGCGAGAATTCCGATCACGATCGGATTGCCGATCAGGTTGCGGACCACCGTCCCGAGGATCGCCGCAACGGATCGGCCCGATCCGGTCCCGTCCTGTACCGCGGCGCGCTCCATCAGCAAGGCGCAGACCACGGTCAGCAATGGCAGATGGATTGAAATCAGCACGAAGATCGGCACCAAACCGTCCTCGCCATAGAGCGCGGTCACCAGTGGAATGCCGACGAGGACGGTGTTGGCGAAACCAGCGCTGATGCCGCCGATCACGCCGGCCCGGGCTTCGCGCTTGAAGAGGCGGCGAACCACGATGGTGCCGAGCGTCCAGACGACGGCAACGCCGGAGAAATAGGCGAACCAGAAGCCCCAGGGCGACACGTCGTCGAGCGAACTCGTCGCCAACGTGCGAAAAATCAGCACGGGAATGGCGATGGTGAAGACGAAATCGCCGAGAGCATCGCCGATCGAAGCGTCGAGGAGCCGACTGCGGGCGGAGAGATAGCCGATGCCAATCAGGGCGAACACCGGCAGGACGACCGTCAGGATCTGGTGAATCATTGCGACCTTAGTGGCACGGCGCGGCTGCGCCGGCAACACCGCGCGCCCTATCGGGAATGGTGTAAGGTCGCTCGGTTGCCGATTCGGGGCTTGCACTATGGCGGACGGGGACGACGGCGAGCTGGAGCGCAACGAGACGCGACTCGACGCTCTCTTGCATGATCTTAGGACACCGCTGTCGGCTATGCGGACCGCAGCCGAGATGATTGGGCGCGAGCCGCTATCAATGACACAGCGTTCGGCACTACGGATCCTGATCGAAGCAGCCGACGCCCTGATCGCAATGACCGGCACCATGCTCGGCTCCGGTGGGGACGCCTGCGCGCCGTCAGCGGATGTCCCGCATCTGCTGAAGAGCGTTGCCGATCTGTTCGAGCTCGAGATCAGGAAGAAGGGGCTCGCGTTCGAGCAGCGTGTCGATCCACGACTCGACGGCCGAAAAATTCTCGAACCGCTTGCCGTCTACCGTGCCTTGGGCGTGCTGCTCGACAATGGGATGAAATACACCAAGGACGGTACGATCACGCTGAGGGCGGAGCTTGCCGAAACTTCGCGGCCGCCGTCCGTCCAGATAGACGTCACCGACACCGGGAGCGGCGTCTCGTTGCAGGATCGGGAAGCACTCTTCATGCCCCATCACCGCGGAGCCGCGTCCGTAGGGATTGCCGGGACAGGTATAGGGCTCTGGAATGCCCGGCGGCTCACCGAAGCGGCGGGGGGCACGCTCGAGCTCGCGGCGACGTCAAGCCAGGGCAGTACGTTTCGGATCGTCATGCCGCTGCTCCCGCTCGATGAGGTCAACAGTCCGGCCCAGTTCGCCGCCGCGGGATCTTCTGACGCCCGTGTTGCGGCCTCCGCCGGCCTTTGCAACCCCACGAAAAGGGAACCGATTCAACGTGTGCTGGTGATCGACGACAATGCGACCAACCGTCGGCTGCTCGGCGCGCTCGTTTCAGCCTTCGGTTTCGAGGCCGAGCTCGTGGGGGATGGTGCGGCCGGGGTGGCGCGTGCTGAAGCAGGGGATTACGCTGCCATCCTCCTCGACCTGCATATGCCGGACATGGATGGCCTCGTTACGCTCAATGCCCTTCGCGCGCTGCCGCAGGGCACGTCCCTGCGCGTCATCGCGGTGACCGCGACCGCTCAGCCGAGCGCACGGCACCTCCAGGCAAAAGGCTTCGATGCTGTCGTGATGAAGCCGATCGATCCGGAGGCCCTGCACCGAACGCTGGAAAACGCCATCGCAAAATGATCGCTGAAAGCATCAGCCCCTGCTGGTGAGCAGGATCTTGACGGCGAAGCTGCCGAAAATGCCTGCGAACAGCCAATCGCATAGTTTCATCGCCCGCGGCGAGCGCTTCAGTGTTCTGGAAAAGACGTCCGCCATCAGCACCATGGGGATGGTTAGCGGTGCGGCGACGACGACGAAGAATACGCCGAGAAAGATCAGTTTACCGGAGGCATGAGGATCATTGGCGGCGACGAACTGCGGCAGGAACGTCAGGAAGAACAGCACGATCTTCGGGTTCAGCAGATTGACGAGCAGGCCGGCCATGAACACGCGAGAAAGAGGAGTCTGCCGCTTATGGTCCGTTGCCGAAACGGTGAGCGCCGAGCCGTGGCGCAGCGTCTGAACGGCGATCCAGATCAAGTAAAGCGCACCGACGATCTTGACGACGAAAAAGGCGGAGGCCGACGCGGCGATCAGGGCCGACAGACCGAAGGCGACCAGCATCGTATGGATCAGCGAGCCGACCATGGCGCCGAGCATTGATGCCAAGCCTGCCAGCCGGCCTTCCGAAAGGGCACGGCCGACAAACAGGGTCATGTCAGGACCGGGCGTAATTGTGAGGATGACGCAGGCTGTCGTATAGGCAGCGAGGACGCTGAGATCGGGCACAAAGGTCATGTGGGTTTGCTCGGGGAGGCCTGCGGTCGGGTGGGAGGCAACAACCGCTTCCCGACACCATCATACGACAGTGCGCAGGGCCCAGTCGACGGCGTCGTCAAGCCGATCATTGCCCCAGAACAGCTCCCGATCCGGCGTCACGAAGGAGGGTGCCCCGAAGATGCCGAGCGCCTCGGCTTCGATAACGGCAGCACGAAGGCCGATCTTGGCCTCCGTGCTTTCTGCCTCGGCCAGCACATCCTGCGCCGGGGCGCCAGAGTCGGTCAAAAGCCCGGCAAGCAAGGAGAGGTCGGAAATGTCGCGACCTTCGCCGAATTCTGCCGCGTAGACGGCGCGCACGAAGGCACCAATCCACGGCCCCCGACGCAGTACATGGGCAATCCGGGCTGCCATCAGCCCGTTCTGCGGAAACGGATCAGGGCGGCGGAACGGGAGGCCGAGCGCCTCGCAGGTTCGTTCCATGTCGCGCCACATATAGGCGCCCTTGGCGGGATGCAGATTGAAGGGCGAGGTTTCCCAGCCTTGCTTCCTGAAAATGGGACCGAGTAGAAATGGGTGCCAGTCGAGCGAGATACCGCGATCGTGCGCCAAGGCCTCAATGCGCATTGCGGCGAGATAGCTGTAGGTCGAGCCGAATTCGAACCAGAAGCCCAGCACCGGCCGTTGCATGATTCCTCCCGTGGCCACGAGGTTCTTCCCGATTGGCAAGTCCCGGCGTATCGGCTAGGTAGGCGGCCATGAGGGAAGACGCTCAGGGCCAAGGCCGTCCCCAGCCATCCGGCTTCCTTAGCCGATCGGCGCGAGGGGCGAAAGCGGTTTGGCGCTGGGCAAGGCGCCACCCCTTCGCTGCGACCTCGATCTATATCGCTGTCGTCTCAGTCACGTTCCTGCTCTTGCCAGGCCTCGATCGCGCGGTCTCGGCGCTGTTCTATTCCCCGGAGGAGGGCTTTGCTGCCGCCGGCGATCCGTTCCTGATCCGGTTGCGTCATCTGGGGCCGCATCTGGTCCGGTTGGTCGCGATCGCGTCGGGCGCCGTGATTGTCGCCAAGCTTCTGTTCCCGCTGGCGCGTCCGGTGGTGCCGTTGAGCCGGCCGTTGTTCCTGCTTGCGAGCCTCGCGCTCGGTCCGGGTCTGGTGGTCAATGCGATTCTGAAAGACCACTGGGGGCGGCCACGTCCGAACGCGGTCGAGTATTTCGGCGGCGATCATCCCTATGTCCGGGTCTGGCAGATCACCGACCACTGTGCGTCCAACTGCTCCTTCGTCTCCGGTGAGGCATCGTCGAGCCTGTGGCTCGTTTCTCTTGCCTTAATCGCGCCGCTCACTTGGCGGCCGGCGGTTGCGGCATCGGCACTCACCTTGTGCCTGGTGCTTTCCGCCACGCGAATTGCCTTCGGCGGCCACTTCCTGTCCGATACGCTGCTTTCCTGGGGAATCACATTTCTCCTGATCCTTGCGGTCTACCGCGTGACGATCGAGCGGCCACCTGTCTGGTTACAAGACAATGTCCTCGATCGGGCGCTGATGACAGCCGGCCTGTGGCTCAGGCGCAGCGCCGCACGTCTCACGACGGCAGCCTCGCGTTCTGGTCCCAGAGATCTTGACAAGGCTCGCTAGGGCAGCGGCGTCAACGGAGATCCGGTCAGGCCTTTGTCGCGAGGATGCGTTCGATCTCATAAGGTGGATGGCCGGTCAATGTCTTGTCGACTTCGGCGACTATGCGTTCGGATACCTCCTTGTGGAATGCCTTTCGCAGATCGCCCAAAGTCGTGGGTGGAGCGACCACGATCAGCCGGGAAAAACGCCCCGCATGTGCAGCCTTGTAGAGTGCCTCCGCGATCTCCTTGGCGAAATTCGTCTTCTCGAGCCGATGCCAATCGGTGTTCTCGACTGCACTGCGATTGGGGCCCATTCCATCGAAATAGCGGCCCGGTTGGTCCGTGCCTTGATCGCGGGTCCGGGGATTTTCGTGCTCCAGCACCTGGATAACCTGGAGGTTCGGGCGGGTGATGCTGCCCTCGTTGCGGAAGACCAGAGCCTTTTCGCCATCGCCGACCAGCACCCAGGCGTCACGCTCGATCTTAAGTCCACTCATGTCCTGCCTCCGTTCACTGACCCACGACATGCCACGCACTCTGGCATTCAAATGCGGCGACAAGGATGCGCTGGCTCAAACCGATCGAATGATCGCTTCGGGTTCAAGGTCGTCCAAGCAGTGTCCCGGATAGCGCGCGGGTTCGGCGCCATCTTGTCAGCCGACATGCGACGTCTTCCTTTTCCCGATGCGCGCCTGTCCTACTTCCGGACAGGAACAGCACAGGGAAGGAACCACCGATGGCCGAACGATTGACTGAAGCGGAGCGTTCCGCGGCGCTGCAGGAGCTCGACGGATGGACGCTTGCCGGCGGACGTGATGCACTTACGAAGACATTTGTCTTCCGCAATTTCATCGAGGCCTTCGGCTTTATGACGAAGGTAGCCCTCAAGGCCGAGGCGATGAACCACCATCCGGAGTGGTCGAATGTCTACAAGACGGTGACGATTACGTTGACGACCCACGATGCCGGTGGCCTGACGGCGCTCGATCTTAAGCTCGCCCGCTCGATCGAGCGGTTCGCCAATTCCAATGCGTGAATGGCACGAGAGGTCGATGCATTAGCCTTTTTCTATGACAAAGCGACCAAGCGGACCGTCGGATTCTCGCGACAGCAGATGATGGCCCGCCTCGCGGCAGAAGTGCGGGATGTCGATTGCAGCCATCGGGTCGGTGGTCTCGATCGAGATCCGGGCGCCACGATCGAGGCCGGCGAGTGCCTTGCGCGTCTTCAGGACGGGCAAAGGACACTTCAATCCCTTGAGATCGAGGTGGAGGTCCGTTTCTGTCACGCGTTTTTCTCGCTCTTGGGTTACTCTCTCCCGTTGCCCTTATAACGGCTGAACAGCCCTCGCTTCCAGTCCGCCGCATTCGTGAACTCATTGATCCGGAGCCCGCCATGTCCAGCATTTCTACTTTCGATATCCTCGATTTCTGGTGGTCGGCCGGCCTGAAGAAGTGGTTCGGCAGTGACGAGGCGTTCGACGCCGAGATCCGGGAGCGGTTCGGGGCCGCAATCGATGCAGCGTTGGCCGGGGAGTTCGACGACTGGGCCGAGACCCCGCACGGGGCTCTTGCACTGCTGCTCCTGCTTGATCAGTTCACGCGCAACGCCCGGCGGGGCAGCGCCGAGGCCTTTGCGGGTGATGCAAAGGCGCTTGCGGTCGCCGCACGCGCTGTCGATGCCGGTTTCGATCGCGCCTATCCAAAGCCCATGCGCATGTTCTTCTATCTTCCGTTCGAGCACAGCGAAGATCTCGCCGACCAGGAGCGCTCGGTCGACCTGTTTCGCCGGCTGGGTGACCCGGAAGGATATCTCTATGCGCTGATCCACCTTGACGCCATTCGTCGGTTCGGCCGTTTTCCGCATCGCAATGTCCTGCTCGGCCGTGAGACGACGGCGGCCGAGCAGGCCTATCTAGACGACGGCGGCTTTAAAGGCTGAGGAACGGGATCCACAGCACAATCGACTATCGGACAGTTGCTTCCAGGGGGTATCGCCTAATTTTTAGGCAGATCTTTCCTCCAGGGTTAGCCTATATTTTCATCAATTGCTGTTTGCTTTCGTGCTTGGGTGGCGGCTATCGAGCCACAATGGGCCGCCGCCAGCCGGTAACCGTTTGACGGTTTTCCATTCCTCCGACGGGTTTTCCAATCCGCCAACGATCCTTTTCCTGAAATTGGCACGAACCTTGAAAAGTTGTGGCCGGTGTCGGCTAGGCCTTGGCGCACGGGCAAAAGCAAAGAGGACCGGCATCCGGCCGGCTTCTGCCCTGCACGACGGCCGCGACAACAGAGGAACGGGAACCGAGCATGAAAATCGTGATGGCTATCATCAAGCCGTTCAAGCTCGAGGAGGTGCGCGAGGCCCTCACGAGTATCGGCATTCAGGGGCTCACCGTCACGGAGGTGAAGGGCTACGGGCGACAGAAGGGGCATACCGAGATCTATCGCGGCACCGAATATGCCGTCAGCTTCCTGCCAAAGCTCAAGATCGAGGTCGCCGTTGCGGCAGACACCGCCGACCGCGTCGTCGAGGCGATCGCTGCGGCCGCCAAGACCGGTCAGATCGGCGATGGCAAGATCTTCGTCTATTCGATTGACCAAGTCCTGCGCATCCGCACCGGCGAAGCCGACGCCGAAGCACTCTAGAGCACCGGCGCACAAACGAGCGCTGACGAGATGCTTTATCGCTTTGGACCGATCAACTTTCTGCCTTCCAGCAAGCTCGAAAGCAGGTTGATCCGAGCGTCCGACCAAGAGGAAAAACCGATGAAGAAGTTGATCACCCTGACCGGACTGTCGGCGGGACTGCTGTTGCTTGGCGTGGCGCCTGGACTGGCGCAGGAAACGGCTGCGCCGACGGCCGCCCCCGAATACGCTCTTGCCGCCGATACGGCCTATATCTTCAACACTTTGCTGTTCCTGCTCGGTGGCTTTCTGGTGATGTGGATGGCTGCCGGTTTCGCGATGCTCGAAGCCGGACTCGTCCGCTCCAAGAACGTCTCCATGCAATGCCTGAAGAACATCTCGATCTACTCGATCGCCTCGTTGCTGTTCTGGCTGTTCGGCTACAACCTGATGTACGGAGGGGCCGAAGGTGGTTACATCGGTTCCTTCCTGCCGAAGGCAATTCCGCCGATTGATGACGATCCAGGCAGCTACGCCGCGGCATCGGACTTCTTCTTCCAGTTGGTGTTCTGCGCCACCACCGCCTCCATCGTCTCCGGCACGTTGGCGGAACGCATCAAGCTTTGGCCGTTCCTGATCTTCACGGTGATCCTCACCGGTTTCATCTATCCGATGGCCGGTATGTGGAAGTGGGGCGCCGGTTGGCTGGACGCCATGGGCTTTGCCGACTTCGCCGGTTCGACGGTGGTGCATTCGGTTGGAGGCTGGGCCGCACTCGCCGGTGCTCTGATCCTCGGTGCGCGCAAGGGCAAGTACGGCGCCGGCGGTCAGGTCATAGCGATGCCCGGTTCCTCGATGCCGCTCGCCACGCTCGGCACCTTCATCCTGTGGCTCGGCTGGTTCGGCTTCAACGGTGCCTCGCAGCTTGCGCTCGGTTCGATGGCCGACGCCTCAGCTGTGTCGCGGATCTTCGTCAACACGAACATGGCCGCGGCGACCGGCGTCGTTGTCGCGATGATCCTGACGCAGGTCCTCTACAAGAAGGTTGACATCACCATGGCACTCAATGGCGCGCTGGCCGGCCTGGTGTCGATCACGGCGGAACCGCTTACGCCGTCGATCTTCATGGCGGTCGTCATCGGCGGCGTCGGCGGCGCCATCGTCGTCTTCGCCGTACCTCTGCTCGATAAGCTGAAGATCGACGACGTCGTCGGTGCCATCCCGGTGCATCTGTGCGCCGGCATCTGGGGTACCCTGGCCGTGCCGCTCACCAACGGTGATGCCTCCTTCGGGCCCCAGATCGTCGGGATCGTCTCCTACGGCGTCTTCGTTTTCATTGCCTCATTCGTGGTGTGGAAGATCCTGGCTTCGACCGTCGGCATTCGGGTGTCCGACGAGGGTGAAGCGCTTGGACTCGACAAGATCGAAATCGGTGTCGAGGCCTACCCGGAGTTCGGACAGGGCAGCCAGCGGCTGTAATCTCTTCCAGCTCGACCAAACAAATGGCTGCAAAATTGGGTCCGGGTTTGAGCCCGGGCCCTCTTTATTTGGACTGCCCGCCGCCTTCCTTCACGTCGAATCGCGGAAGGAGTTCTGTCACAGGACGACAATGCCCGAGTGCTTGGCCTTATGCTCCGGCTCGACATGAATCGTGGTGCGGGCGCCGGGAACGTCAGCGGCAATCCTGGCTTCGATGCGATCGCAGATGTCGTGTGCGTCGCGCACCGTCATGTCGCCGGGCACGACGAGGTGAAAGTCGACAAATGTGACGCGTCCGGCCGGCCGTGTGCGCAGGTCGTGTGCCTCGAGCGCGCCGGCCGCCGTGGCGGAGATGAGCTCGCGGATCTTGTCCTGAATCTCAGGAGCGGCTGCCTCGTCCATCAGGCCGCCGACAGATTCCTTTACCAAGGTCCAGCCAGACCACAGGATGTGCAGCGCGACCAGTCCGGCAAGAAGCGGGTCGAGCCAGAGCCAGCCGGTCGCCAGCGCCAACCCTACGCCGAGCAGAACGCCAATCGACGACGCAACATCAGCGGCGAGATGCCGCCCGTCGGCCCTCAGAGCGGCCGACCGGTGCTTGTGGCCCTGGCGCAGCAATACGAATGCCCACAGGGCGTTCACGATGCTGGCAAGTCCGTTAACTCCGAGACCTGCCGGGGAATAATCGATCTGTCGCGGCGCCACATAGGCGAACCACGCCTCATGGGCGATTGATAGTGCGGCAAGAACGATCAGCACACCGACAAAGACAGCGGCGAAATACTCTACCTTGCCATGACCATAGGGATGGTTGCTGTCGGCCGGCTTGGCCGCGAGCCAGACGGCGCCGACTGTCGCCAGGGACGAGGCGACGTTGACGATCGATTCCAGCGCATCGGAATAGAGCGCCACGGATCCCGTCAGGTGGTAGGCCAACGCCTTCAGCGCCAACACGACGACGCCGACGGCGACGCTGCCCAATGCGATGCGCAGGCGGTAGGGCATGGAAATACCGGTCGCGTTGGTCAAAGCCGGATGGCCGCCTATTCGGCGGCCGCGACTGCCCTAGCATCAATCGCGGGCGAGGCAAAGCAGCCTCGGCCAGCTTGCCCAGCTTCGGGCGAACCGACAGAAGCTTCGAAGTCCACTGCCGCAAGAGCCTTGTGGCCGACAATTTTCGGGTCGCTGAGCATTGTGACGGCTGCTCACCGCCAAAACTTTTCGATTTTCCTGGTGTCGTCCCACGCGGCCTTGGCGTTCTTCCAGGCATGACGCGCCTCGGCCCCGTGCCAGCCGATGACGAAACCCGCGGCGAGGCCGATCGGGTCAACGCCGCCCCTGTCGGATACCGGCAGGTCAACGAGTTTTTCGGCCATTGCGACGTCATTGAGATAGCCGAATAGGTTCTGCAGCTTTTTCAGCCGGGAGAGGAACGGCTTGACATCCTTTCCGTGATAAAGCGGTCGGAAGAACTCTAGCCCATAGCGAAACTTTTTCAGTGCCTTGCGCATCGAATGACGCTCTTCGATCGTCAAGGCTTCGATACTGGCGCCATACTTCGCCACCCGCTTCCAGCGCTTGTTGAGGGCCTTGGCGGCAAACTCCTCGACCGGCTGAGCGAGTCGCGCGGTCTGATTGAAGTCATCGGCCGCGAGCCAGCCTCGCCCTTCCGTGTAAGCGGCAAGGTCAAAGATAAAGTCGTTAACCGCCTTTTCCGCCAGATGCTCCCGTATCGAGTCGCGCACGGCTACCCTTTGTTCGGCAATCGCTGCGAGCAGGTCGTCGTGCTTGAACTGATCGGGCATCATGCCGGTAAGCGGAGCGATGATGTCACCGGCCAGCACGTCGAGATCCCGCAGTGGTCCAACCAGCGCCGCCAACCTTGCCGCCTGATCGTCCAGGGCTTTGCGGGAAGTGGTTTCGAGCAACCGCTGGTAGATCTTGAGTGCAGTGCGGAGGCGGCGCAGCCCGACCCTGAGCTGATGGGGACCTTCCGGCAACTCGCTTTCCAACACCGCGGTGCGGTTGTGTGCGATCTGGTCGCGACAGGAGCGCAGAATGGCGCGCAGTGCGTGTTCCGCCGTCTCACCGGCAACGATGGCGACTGGGCCGGCGGTCCTGGGTCCGGGCGGCGCATCTGGCGTGCCGCCGGCACGCAGCACCTGGCCCCGCTCCGCCTTGGTCAAAGTCGAAAACCGGGCGGGCATCGGGCCTATCAGCTTCTTCGCGAGGTCAAACAGCGCGTGCACGGGACCGGACTTCAGCTCGAGTTCTGCTTCCATCACCCGCGCGCTGCGGCCGTCCGCCACTACTTCCCCGGCGTCTAGCGCCAGCTCGATGGCCGTGTCTCCGCCGTTGGTAAAGAAGATCCGTGTCGTGCGGCGGATACGGGTCTCCAGCACCGGGACAAGCGGAGAGCAGCCGACCAGTTCGGCAAGCCTGGTTCGTACGCCCTCGTCGGGAATGCACTCGGGGCGCACGTCCGGTCCAGGCACCGGGCACTCAACCTCTAGCGTCGACGACAGACCCGCTACAACCCCTGGGCCGCATTTTGCTGTCTGCACATACCTGCGGCCAACCTTGCGAACGCGTAGCACCCACTTCCTCTGGGCGAGCGCTCCCTCGGGCGTATCGTAATAGATTGAGACGAGTTTTCGTGTTGCCGGCCGTCCCACCTCAAACCCTACCGGCGCCACGGTCGTCTTGAGCCCCTTGAGTTCGGCCTCGGTCAGCGCCAGCTTGAGCTCGATTTCCTCGGCGGTGTCGCCCATGGCCTTCCTTTAGCGACTCGTGTGGGCAGCCGCCACAAAATGTGCGCTCAGTGCGCCTTCTCGCCGGATCAGCCTTTCCCTTGAACGCACGAAACGGCATGGTTCGGCGCATCGGTGGCGATCTTATTCGATCTCCTCCTGATGCGCCAACCGGTCGGTGTCACGGATCATGCCGCAAAGGCTGGAAGATCGCGAGGCGACGACTTTCGATAGCTGGCATCACTCTGTCGTAGCCGGGTTGGCATGGCGCTCCAGCGCATCTCGCAGAGCCGTGACTTCACTCTGCAGTCGTTGCAGTTCGGAAAGCGGGAGACCGGTTGCCTCAACAATGCATTGAGGGATGTGCGTCGCCTCCTGTTGCAGGGAGCGGCCCCGCTCGGTGAGGGCGATGCGGACCTGGCGCTCGTCGGACGGGTCCCGGCGCCGAGTGACGTGACCCATTGCTTCCAGCCGCTTCAGGAGGGGAGTCAGCGTGTTCGATTCCAGCGACAGACTTCGGCCGAGTTCGCCGACCGTCTGATTGTCCTTAGACCACAATGCCAACATGACGAGATACTGGGGATAGGTCAGGCCGATGTGGTCGAGCAACGGCTTATAGACCCGATTGAAGGCATGGCCCGCGGAATAGACGGCAAAGCAAAGCAGGTCGGCGGGCTTTAGCGCCGGGGGGGCCATTACTCTGTCTCCCAATTGGCTATGGCTGTCCCTTCAGACCGCTAGCCTCGACGCTCGGAATGGTGGCGAGTTCAACTCTGAGGCAAAGGACCACATAAAATAAATCGCGCGCGATTTGATCGCAAGCGTTGACAAAAGGGAGTGTGCACCCCAGTTAAATCGCGCACGAAGAAGTCGTGCACGATTTAATATTGCCACGGGTCGCTAGATCCCGTTCATCGAAAGGACAGAACATGCCCGTTAATGTTCTTTATCAGACCTCCGCCCGCGCCACCGGCGGCCGCGATGGCCGCTCGGCTACGCTCGATGGCGCCGTCGACGTCAAGCTGGTGACCCCGAAGGAACTCGGCGGTGCCGGTGGTGAAGGCGTCAACCCCGAACAGCTGTTCGCGACGGGTTATGCTGCCTGCTTTCTGGGAGCAATGAAGTTCGTCGCCTCCCAGGCCGGGGGGCCGAAGGTTCCCGCCGATGCCACGGTCACCTCGACCGTTGGTATCGGACCGCGCTCAGAAGGGGGGTTTGGCCTGACGATTGCGCTTGAGATTGCCCTGCCGGGCGTGGACCGTACGGAAGCACAGGCGCTGGTGGAAAAGGCGCATCAGGTCTGTCCCTACTCCAACGCCACACGCAACAACATCGACGTCGAGCTGACCGTGGTGTGAGTTCCGGCGGCGCTCCCAATTGATCACCACCTTCGCAGTGAGCGCAGCGACCACCCGACCTCCCCAGAACCGGAGGTCGGGGTGAGCCTCACTGTCAGTTTACCCCGAGGACTGATGCGATGCAGTCGGCCGCGGCCGCGGGATCCGTCCCGATGACCCCGTCATCCAGCGGGGCCGCGGAGGAAACTTCTGCAATGGCCGTCAGAACCACGCGTTGCAGGGCATTGGTCGCCTCTGCGAGCTGTGTCGTTGCGCGCTCGAGGGTCTGCGGGTCGTCGGGATGCTTCGTCAGCATTTCGATCGCGTCGCGCCGCGCGGTGGCAAAGGCGAGCGCATGGGCGCGGATGACGTCACCCTCCGCCCGAAGCCGGTCGCGGACCGCGGTCTTGAAGGTGCGTGGCGCCTGGAACGAGTGCTCGCCGGGCATGCACGCTCGCGGCACTGACGGCCCGATCATGCCGAGCGTGACGACGGCCGACAGACCGGCCGCGAAGGCCCCCACGCAGAAGATGGCGATCCAAGCGGTGTTCGGCAGGCGTCTCAAGGTCAGCCACCCAATCCCGAAAACAGCATGAGATCGAGCGATGCCGTTCCGTAGATCCGGTTTCCGAGCAGGCCGACCACGATGAAGGCGCCGACCAATGCGCCCGCCGCACCGCAGAAGACGGCGCCACTGCCAAGCAGCGCCCCCGTCATCCAGCGGCTACGGCGACGCTCTGCGCGGTCGCGCTGCTGCACGGTCGCCGTGATGTCCTGCGTCGAACGCGGCACCACGATCATTTCACCGTCTAGGTCCCGCACCGCCTGCTCTATCCGGGCAAGTTCGTCGAGCAGAGCCTGTGCCGCCGGCCCATCGCGCAAAAGAGCAAGCGCGGCATCACGCAGCGGCTCGGGCCAGGTCTCGATCCGGGCTCCGAGGCGCAGCAGCGTCGTTTCGAACTCGTCCAGGGTCACGGCCGCCTCCTATTCAATGTCCCGAACCGCGTCCCGCAATGTGCGGCGGGCCCTTACCAGAAGCTGCTCGGCCGCGCCTTCCGAAATCTGCATCGCCGCTCCGATTTCGCGTGCAGACCGTCCGGCAACAAGGGACAGCAGCAGGGCGAAGCGCTGGGCGTGCGGCAGTTGGAGCAGCGCCTCCCGCACCGCCTTGAGCACGGAGCGGGCCGATGAGATCCGGTCGGGACCGGCAGCCGGATCGATCATCTCCAACAAGGCCGCCTCCGACCCTTTCGGCCGGCGCTTCTCGCGCCGGCTCCAGTCGATGCAGCAGTTCATTGTGATCCGGTAGAGCCATGTCGAGAGCTTGGCGCGATCCGGTGACCATCCGGCCGCGCCTTTCCATACCCGCCAGAACACCTCCTGAACAATATCCTCCGCATCGGTGGCATTGCCGGTAAAGCGATAGGCGATCGCCCGCACGCCTGCCGCCCGCCGCCCGACCAGCGCAGAAAAGGCACGTTCATCACCCTGCGCAATCGCGCCCATCAACGACTGATCGTCATCTTCCCCCATAGCCCCCGACCGATCGCCCGTCTTCCGGCGGCCGTCTGCGCCGGCCATGCCTCCGTCGTGCACGGAACGAGACGGGTTCGCAAGGCCCCACGCCGTCCCTGCGGCGTGCAGGCGCCGCACTCCGAAGGCCGCGGCCGACCGACGGAGCACAGCCGATCTCATCTCAGAGCGAACCGCAGTTGGTGGCGATGTAATTTCCTGCCTCTTGGGCCTGGGCGCGAGGGCGACCGGACAGTGTGCCTGCCTTAAGCAAGGCCATCGTGGCGCTGCGGACTGCGCCCTCCAGATCGCTCTTGCTCTTGCAAACGGCATTGATGTTCGTGTCGGCCTTGACCCGGGCGACAATCGCCTGCGCCTCGGGTGAAAGCCCTGCCGCCTGAACTGGAAGGGCCGCAGCCGCGGAGATGGCAAAGACGAAGGCTGTGCAAAGTCTCATGTCGGAAGCTCCTATTGCTCGCTTTCGCGAGAATGCAATCCTTTGAACGACGCCAGCGTAAAGTTCCTATGGCTCGGACCGAAAAAACCTGGGAACGGCGGATGACGGAGTGAGATGGCGCAGCCAGAGGGTCGCCCAACAGACGAGGGAGAGGTCCATACCACCGGGAAGGTTGGTGCGGTCTCGGCTTGCTCGAACCTGAACCCAGCCGACGATGAGCAATCCCGGCCGGCTTGGCGTCGGACATCGCGGATGCGACCATGATCTGCCTTGCAAAAAATGTTCATCCTTATAACATTTCGAGAGCTGCTGGCCGGATACGGCTCGTTGGGCCACGAACAAGAGCAGCGGCCTTGGGGAGGAAACACGATGAGAAGAGTTCAGATCGCGGCCTGTGCTGCCTTGCTGGGCATTGGGCTCAACCCGGCCGTTGCGGCCGACGTCGAGCTCCGGCTTTCGCACTGGGTGCCGGCAACCCACCCGGCGCAGACAACTGGCATGGAGCCCTGGATCGAATCGATCAGACAGGCGTCGGACGGCCGGATCAACATTACGATCTTCCCGGCCCAGCAGCTCGGCGCAGCTCCCGACCACTACGACATGGCGCGCGACGGCATCGCCGACATCACCTACACCAATCCGGGCTATCAGGCCGGCCGCTTTCCCATCTACAGCCTCGCCGAAATCCCCTTCCACGCCTCGAACGCGAAGAAGGGCGCCAAGGCGCTGCACGAATGGTATGCGCCGATCGCTGAAACAGAGATGAGCGACGTCCACTTCTGCCTGATCAACCCGCATGATCCGGGCACGATGCATTCGAAGCAGCCGATTAAGGTGCCGGCCGACGTCAAGGGCCTGAATGTCCGGCCCGCGCATGCCACCATGGCACGCTTCATCAATCTGCTCGGAGGGGCCAGCGTCCAAGTGCCGGCGCCGGAAGCCCGGGAGGCGCTTGCCAAGGGCACGGCCGATGCGATCACGTTCCCCTGGAACTCGATCTATATCTTCGGCATCGATCCCGAGACGAAATATCATCTCGACATGCCATTTTACCTGTCGTCGCAGATGCTTCTGTTTAACAAGGCCGTCTACGAGGGTCTTTCTCCGGAAGACAAGAAGGTCATTGATGATCACTGCACGCCGGAGTGGTCGGAAAAGTTCTCCATTGGCTGGGCCGACGACGAGTATTCGGGCCGGCAGAAGATGATCGATTCCGAGGACCACACGATCTACGAGCCGACCGAGGAGGAGGTTCAGCTGTGGCGTGACGCCGCCGCTCCGCTGCTCGACCAATGGCGAGCGGATGTGAAAGCCAAGGGCGCGGATCCCGAAGCGATCTACCAGTCCTACATCGATGCGCTTGAGCGCAACGAGTCCCGGTACTGACCCGTGGCCGCCGGCCGGGCTTGTCTCGGCCGCCGCCCGGCCTCCGGGATATACCGAGCGGGGGCCGACACCGCGAAGCGCAGCGGAGCAGCTGACGTCCTGTCGAGCGTAGACGGACTGCTCTGAAACGTTGACAGCGATCAGCCTCGCGACGTCGAACCGGTTCCGATCGAGCGTCCGCGTAGCCAGGACAGTCCCGACATGCGCATCATCGCAGTGCTCAATTCAATCTCGCTCGCCATCGAGAAGGTGGCGGGCGTCATTCTGGCAGCGATTACCCTCCTGATCGTGGTGTCGGCGTTCGGTCGCTACGTGATGGCGAGCCCGGTACCCGAAGCCTTCGACCTGTCGCGATTCCTGATCGCCGCTGCCATCATGTGGGGCTTTGCCAGTGTCGGCTACCGCGGTTCGCACATCAAGGTGGACATGGTGGCCGAGTTGATGCCGCCGCGTTGGCGCAGGGCCACGGATCTGTTCGCCTGGTGTGTATTGTTGCTCTTCACCGTCCTGCTGGCGTGGAAGATGTCGCATCGGGTGATGAGCGCCTACGCCAGCGGCGAGGCGACCTTCGATCTCCGGTTGCCGGCCTGGCCGTTTCTGGCGCTGATCTGGGCCGGGGTCATTGTCTCCATCCCGGCGGTTCTTGCCCGTGTGCTCCTGATCGTTACGGGCCGCGGCAGCCTCGACCACTACGACGCTCCGGTTCAGGAAAATTCTCTCGATGAGCAAAAGTGACGTCGTCGCCCTGGCCGGCTTCGCCATCCTGTTCGTGATGATGGCGCTGCGTGTTCCGGTCGGGATTGCCATGGGTCTCGTGGGCGTCGGCGGCTTCGCGGCAATCACCGGGATCGGTCCTGCGCTCAACCTGCTCGCGCAGTCGCCGGTGCGTACTGTCGCCGACTTCAATCTCAGCCTGATCCCGTTCTTCATCCTGATGGGCGTGCTCGCCACCAATTCCGGCATGTCACGCGAAATGTACCGCGCCGGGCATGCCTGGTTCGGCGCCTTTCGCGGCGGTATGGCGCTGTCGACGATCAGCGCCTGCGCCGGCTTTGCCGCGATCTGCGGTTCTTCGGTGGCAACCGCGGCGACCATGAGCAAGATCGCGCTGCCGGAAATGAAGCGCTTTGGTTACCGCGATGATGTCGCGAGTGGTGTCGTGGCCGCCGGCGGCACGCTGGGCATTCTGATCCCGCCCTCCGTCGTGCTTGCGGTCTACGCTTACATCACCGAGCAGGATGTCGGGAAGCTCTTCATAGCCGGCATTATTCCCGGCTTGCTTGCGGTGCTCATGTACATGCTGACGGTCCGGGTGGCCTACGCCAGATCGCTGCCCCCGGGAGAGGCTTTCGATCTGCGCCAGGCGGTGCGGTCTCTGAGTGGCGTGTGGGCGGTGCTGCTGCTGTTCGTCGCCATCATCGGAAGCATCTATTTCGGTATTGTGACGGCGACGGAATCGGCGGCCGTCGGCTCGGTGCTCACGGCACTGATCGGCGTGCTGCGCGGCCGGCTCGGGTTCCGTTCGATCATGGAGAGCCTGATCGAGGCGCTCCGCACGTCAGTCGCAATCTACACCATCCTGATCGGTGCGATCCTGTTCGGCTATTTCCTCGCGGTGACCCAGACGCCGCAGAAGATTACCGCCTTTCTGGTCGGGCTCGACTTCGGAGCCTACGGCACGTTGGCCCTGGTACTGGCGTTCTTTCTGGTGATGGGCTGTGTTCTCGACGCGATGGCGATGATCATCCTGCTGGTGCCGATCGTCTTCCCTGTCGTCACTCATCTCGGGTTCGATCCGATCTGGTTCGGGGTGATCGTGGTGATGACGGTGGAATTGGGCCTGATAACGCCGCCGGTCGGCATGAATGTCTTCGTTATCAACTCGATCGCCCGCGATATTCGCCTTCAGACGATATTCCGTGGCGTCCTGCCATTTGTAGCCGTCGACATCCTGCGGCTGATCATCCTGGCCCTTTTCCCGGCACTGGTGCTGTTCCTGCCATCAACAATGAAGTGAGGTCGCCGTGCCACCGCAACCGCCCCGTCTGCGTCATCTTTGCGATCTCACCGTGGATCTCGGGCCGCCGATCGAACTCGGCACCGCACCACGCGGCAAACGGCGGATCATCCCGATCGTGGGCGGCACAGTCACGGGCGAGCGCCTTTCCGGGCGGATCCTCGATCTCGGCGCAGATTGGCAGACCGTTTTCGCCGATGGCTCGGCCGAACTCGACACCCGCTACTCCATCCAGACCAGCGATGGGGCGACGATCGACATCCGCAATTTCGGCTTCCGCCATGGACCTCCGGAAGTGATTGCAGCCCTCGCCCGCGGTGAGTTGGTCGACAAGGCGCAGTACTACATGCGCACCCATCCGAGGTTCGAGACCGGCGATGCGCGCTATGCGTGGCTCAACCGGACAATCTTCGTCGGTACCGGAGAGCGCCGCGCGACGAGCGTACTAATGACGATCTTCGAGGTGGAGTGAGCCGCATCGGCGATACGCCATCAAGCCAGACAAGCCGTCGCCCGGCTATGCACGCGACGGAACATATGAGGATGGTGACCCCGACAGGATTCGAACCTGTGACCCTCAGATTAGGAATCTGATGCTCTATCCTGCTGAGCTACGGGGCCTCGATGACGCGCTGGGCCCTTCGTCAATACCGGTTCGCCGCGGCCATTTCAAACAGTGATTTCGTCCCGGCCGGTCGCCAGCGCTGCGGCTGCAGAAGCAGGGCGCGGGGATCGGCACTCCGTGCTCGTGCCTCGATGCTGCCAACATTAGGGGAAACGAACGTCGCCGAAAATGGCCACTCTGCTTGAACTGCCTCGTCATCACCACCAAGGTGACTGGTCGGACCGCAGAAGGAAGAACGCCGCCGGACCTCTCTCGCTGTCGGCCTTGGCAATCGGCACGGAACGGCGGATTCGTCTGGTGAGACGTAGGCGTGGCGCAACGTAGAGCAACTATGGTGACCATTCGCAGGATCGCCGGCCACTGCCGGCTTATTGCCGCAGCGGTGGCCGCGAGCGCCGCCGCGATTCCGGCTTGGGCAGGTGCTCCATCGGCCTGCCTCGACGGTTTGGTCAGTGAGGTGGCCACCGTGGCGTCGATAGATGCGAGCGGGGTTCTGACGCTCGCCGAAGGCGGTTCGATTCGGCAGTCGGACGTGCGGTTGCTGCCCGGCGAGCAAGGCGAGTTCATCACGCCACGACGGATCCGCTTCTATCGGACCCGTCCGGATCCTGATCGCTGGGGGCGACTTATCGGCCACGTGATAGACGCGGAGCGGGGGGCCTGGCTCGCTGCAAACTGGGTGGCGGCCGGTCGTGCCGCCGTAGACCCGCAGATATCGTCGCCAGACTGTCTTGAGCCGCTGCTCGAGATCGAGGCCGAGGCGCGACGCCAGAAGCGCGGCCGCTGGCGTGAGCTTGCCGTGTTCTGGGTCGGCGATCCGTCGCTCCGCAACCGTGGCGGACAGTTTGCACTCGTGGAAGGCCGCGTGCTGTCGCTGGGTAAAACACGAAAGACACACTATTTGAACTTCGGCCGCCATTTCGCGAGCGATTTCACCGCGACCATTGCCATGACTCACGCAACTGCGTTTTATACTGCCGGGATCGATCCGACGTCATTGCGTGGGGCGAAAGTGCGGGTGCGGGGGATCGTCGACCTACGGGGAGGCCCTTCAATCGTGCTCGAACATCCGTCGCAACTTGAACTGCTCGCCATGGGACCTGGCGTCCGCCAATGACTGTTTTGCGCGTGGTCGCCCCTTCCGCCCTGCTTCGCCGGGTTGTCGCCGTAGCGGTCGCCCTTGCCCTCTCCGGGTGCCAGTTGTCGGGCTCGGGTCCGATCTCGATTGGAACGCCGGCGCCTGGCCAATTGCGACCGGGTTTGGCGGCCGAACTCGGGGCACGCGAACATCCGCGAGTCGTCGCCACCTATGGCGGCGTCTACGAGGACGCCGGCGCCGAGCGGGCAGTGGCGCAGGTGGTCGGCCGACTGGTTGAGGCGTCGGACGATCCGACGCAGACCTATCGGATCACGATCCTGAACTCTCCGGCTGTTAACGCTTTTGCTCTCCCTGGCGGTTACCTCTACGTCACGCGGGGCCTGCTGGCCCTCGCGACCGACACGTCGGAAGTTGCGGCCGTGCTCGCGCACGAGATGGCGCACGTAACCGCCAATCACGCCATCGAGCGCCAGCAGCGGGCCGAGGCGACCGAGCTTGCCAACAAGGTTCTGTCGAACGTCGTTCGCAATCCCGACCAGGCCCGTGCTGCGCTGATCTCGTCCCAGCTCTCTTTCGCACGCTTTTCTCAGGTGCAGGAGCTGAAAGCCGACGAGATCGGCGTCCGGACGCTGGCGCGGGCAGGCTATGATCCCTATGCCGCCGCGCGTTTCCTGCAGGCCATGGGTCGTTTTGCCGCCTATCAGAATGCCGCCGGAGACAGTTCCACCGCTCCGGACTTCCTCTCATCGCACCCGTCGACGCCCGAACGAATCCGGCTTGCCGTGCGTTCGGCCCGCCAGATCGGCGCCCCGGGAATCGGCGAGCATGATCGTGACGCCTATCTGTCGAAAATCGACGGCATGCTCTATGGCGACGACCCGCTCGAAGGCTTTGTGCGTGGACGCGCCTTCCTCCACAAGGCGCTTGGCATCGGCTTCACCGTGCCGCCTGGCTTCGTTCTGGAGAACTCACCCGAGGCCGTTCTCGCCAGCAATGCGCACGGCGTTGCCATGCGGTTCGATGGTGCGGACCTGACCCGTTTTGAATCGACGAAGCGCTACATGACCAGCGGCTGGATCAACGGTCTGATCGAGGCAAGCGTCCGCGACGAAACGATAGGCGGCCTGCCGGCGGTGACGGCCTCGGCCGTGACGGAAGGCTGGTCGTTCCGCATCGCGGTGATCCGGATCGGGCGGACGGGCTATCGTTTCATCTTCGCCACTCGCAAACCGGACGATGCGTTCACGCGCGCGTACGAAGAGACCGTCGCAAGCTTTCGCCAGCTGTCGCCGACCGAACGGGCGCGCCTTCGGCCGCTGCGGATCAAAACCATTCGGGCGGAGGCCGGTGATACGCCGGAGAAACTTGCCGTGGGCATGAGCGGCGTCGAGCCTTCGCGGCGCCTGGAGTTGTTCTCGATCCTCAACCAGGTGGCGCCGAATACACCCATTCCTCCCGGAACGCTGCTTAAGCTGGTGGTCGACTGAGGGGTCAAGCCTCTACGTGGACGGCGACAGGTGCTTCCCGGTCGCAAGATCCGACCGTCGCCAGTTGAGGTCGGCAGCTTGAGCGCCCCATAAAAGAAGCCGCCGCTCGAATTCGGGCGGCGGCGGGGTTCCGGATGTTGTAAGATGCGGGGTGTTCAGCCAGAGAAGGCGATCTTGTCAGGCTGCGACTTCATTAATGCGTCACGCAGCTTTTCGAGAGCCCGGTTCTCGATCTGGCGCACACGCTCCTTGGAGATGCCCAGCGTCTTGCCCAGGGATTCAAGGGTCGCGCCCTCTTCAGTCAGGCGACGCTCCCGCACGATCTTTAACTCACGATCGCTGAGCACGGACAGGGCGGCCTGCAGCCAACGCATTCGCCGCTCGGTGTCAATCGTCTGGGAAACCGCTTCTTCCGGAAGCGGATCGTCGGACACGAGGAAGTCCTGGCGGTCGGCGCTTGCTCCATCCGCCTCGGTCAGAGGGGCGTTGAGCGATGTATCCGGTCCAGCCAACCTCGCGCTCATCAGCGCCACGTCGGCAGAGTTTACGCCAATCGCGTCGGCTATCTGCTGGTTGAGCTCGTCCTCGCTGAGCTGGACCGTGCCGCTGGACAACTTTGCCCGCAAACGGCGCAGATTAAAGAACAGCGCCTTCTGCGTCGACGAAGTCCCGCCGCGAACGATCGACCAGTTGCGTAGGATGTAATCCTGGATGGAGGCGCGAATCCACCACGTTGCGTATGTGGAGAACCGTACCTCGCGCTCCGGCTCAAACCGCGAAGCGGCCTCGAGCAGTCCGACATGGCCTTCTTGGATCATGTCGTTCATCGATAAGCCGAAATTGCGGTATTTCGCTGCGACTGCAATCACCAGCCGCATATGGGCGAGTGCCAGTCTGTCAAGAGCAGCCTGATCCTGGTTGTCTCGCCACTTGAGGGCAAGATCGTGCTCTTCCTCGCGGGTTAGATAGGGCGCGTTCATCGCTGCCCGCACGAGTTGCCGTCGACTTCCAATCGCCTGAGATCTGGTCATCGTGACCTCCGCGCTTTTCTCAGCGACCTGGACTCTCCCGCCCCAGGATGAGGCGGCTTTCGAGCGATATCATCGCTCCAGGTCTCGCCAACCGATTGCATTCCCGAGTCCGGTCGATCCCAGGCGAGGGTCGCCGGTTTGCTCCGTGACGCCGATGTCCGATCACTCGGGGTGCCATATTGCCATTCCGCAGCCATCCAACCTGTTCGGTGGGTGCCGGTTCCATTCATGGCCCGCCCTTTCGCTGGTTTGGGGCAAGCGCACGATTTCAGGGTCGTGGCAAATGCGTTTCCCGCACACAATCGTGTCGTGTCGGGAGGGTGTACTACTCACGACCGCCCTGCGTCGGAGTTGCTTCAACGCAAGGCCATTGACCCCATCATGCGCTGCAAAATCCATCAGCGCCAATACAAGTTTCTGTGTGTACTCATCAGATATATTGATGGGTTGACAGCCATAGAATTGCCCGGCTCCAGAACCCACCGTGTGTGCCGGCGCGCTGCCGACGGTAACTCCCGAATGCCCACGGCGGGCGCGAGTGGAGCACCTGTCGCGGCTGCGATCCGTATGGGTTTCGCAAATCGCGGTTGCCGCAAGATGCATGCCTTGACGCACTTGACGAGACAGGCAATCTCCATCCGCCCGACAGGCGCTAGGCGATGCCGGCCGGAGCCACCCACAAGCGACGCGGACTGTCGGATCAGGGATTTGCCCCTTGCCCGGTATCGGCCATGCAGAACCGGGCGGGCGCCACGCACGGATTGACGCGCAGGTTGAGCAACGCTGTTTCGGCAGCCGCCAAACCCGTGCTTCCGCGGTTGCGGACGCCAAACCTGCCTTCCTGCGCCGCCAAAAAAATGCAGGCGGCCATGGGCGATAACCGTTCCAGAAACCGTTGAACCTCCAATCGAGTTCGATTGAAGGTTCAACGGAAAATCATCTTCGAGAACGGCAACCTGCGTGCCATTTCCACGCAGGTTATCCGGATCAGCGAATGATCTATGCAGCCTCTTCCTGCTCGGCGTCCTCTTCCTGCTCGGCAGTGGCGACAGCCTTGCGGCCGGTTGATTTGGCAAGATTCTGCTCGATCTGACGGATCGCCTCGGTCTCAGACGACCGGTTCACTGCGGCGATCTCGCGCGACATCCGATCAAGCGCAGCTTCGTAGAGCTGGCGTTCGGAGTAGGATTGCTCGGGCTGGCTTTCCGAGCGATAGAGGTCGCGCACCACCTCGGCGATCGCGATCAAGTCACCTGAATTGATTTTGGCCTCGTACTCCTGGGCCCGACGGCTCCACATCGTCCGTTTTACGCGCGGGCGACCGCGCACCGTTTCAAGGGCTTTCTTTACGGTTGCCGTGTCGGACAACTTTCGCATCCCTACGGACGCGATTTTTGCCACCGGTACGCGGAGTGTCATCTTGTCTTGTTCAAAATTGATCACCAGGAGTTCGAGCGCGTAGCCGGCCACGCTCTGCTCTTCGATCGACGTGATCTGCCCGACGCCATGGGCAGGATAGACAATGTACTCACCGGTCTTGAAACCCTGTCGCTGCGCGGCTTTCTTGACGGACGTGGCCATATTTTTCACAAACTCCTGCGCAGTTGTCGGCCATGCAGGCCGAGCGAAGTCACCGCCGGCGGCGATGCTTCATGCCATGTGAAACGCGGTTCCACCGAGCATCATTCGCGAGATGATGCGAGGGAACAGGCGTTGTTCGATGATCAGTCGCGTAGGGGCTCGGCGCTCATTGCTTTGCGACGTAGGGCGGCGGGCGCCGCCGGCACAATCCAACAGCGGACTGCGACCATAAAAAAACCTCCACTGGGAGGAAGGAGACCGAACGTCCAACGACTGTTTCACATATATAGCACAAAACTTAAAAAAGACAAAGCTTATGCAACTGCGCGACCAGGGCGGCGCGGGCCAATCTGGCGGAAAGAGGATACGGTCAGTCGCCTTCGCCGGGCTCCGGAGAAAAGAACTTCTCATACTTGCCCGGAACGCCGTCGAACTCCTTCGCGTCCGGTGGATGGTCCTTCTTGACAGTGATGTTGGGCCACTTTGACGCATAGTCGGCATTGATCTCGAGCCACTGTTCGAGGCCCGGTTCGGTGTCCGGCTTAATCGCCTCGGCCGGACACTCCGGCTCACACACGCCGCAATCAATGCACTCGTCCGGATGGATCACAAGCATGTTCTCGCCCTCATAGAAGCAATCTACGGGGCAGACCTCCACGCAATCGGTGTACTTGCACTTGATGCAATTATCAGTGACGACGTAAGTCATCGTGATCCTCTTGTTTCCACGGCAGCCGCCGGGAAAGCGCCGGCCGAGCCCTTGATCGACCTCAATTTCACTTGGGATGGCCGCCTGCGACGACGCCTCGTTCGGATGCCGGCCGAAACGCTAGCATTTCGATGCGATTGGGTAACGGGTTTACACCGCGCCCGCAAGGTCATGCCTGACTGACGCGCGCCGAAAAAGGAGCACGAAGATTTCCTTTATCCGCATTGAAAACAATCTCATACCAACAGGTGGCCCATAGCCGGTTTATTCGCTGCCGCCACGCAGTGCGTCGATTTGGCGCCGTTGCCGTTTTGTCGGGCGACCCGCGCCCGTCTCGCGCGGTGCGGGGGTGGCGCCCGCATCGTTCCGATTCGCTGGCGGCGACAGATCCTCGTAAAGGAGACGAGCCTCGGCAGCTGGTCCACGTCTCCCGCCGATCGCTGCCACCTTGAGCACGAGGACGCGTCGGTCCAGTGCGATCGTAAGAACATCACCGAGTCGGACGACCTTGCTCGCAGCGTCGATCTTTTCGCGGTTGACGCGAACATGACCCGACACCGCAAGTTTCTGGGCAAGACCTCGTGTCTTGGTCACGCGTGCGTGCCAGAGCCATTTGTCAATGCGCTGCGTCGTCTGCAAAGACGTCCCGCCCCTCCGGATCGACCCCTCCAAGAGGCCTATCATGCAAATAGCACTGCAAAGCGACAGCTCAAGCCCGTCCGGCCTGCCCGTTGAACCGCTACGATTTGTCGCGGCCGCCACGCTCCAGGTCGGCCTTCAGTGCAAGCAGCTTGGCGAAAGGTGAATCGGGATCGAACTGCCGCTCCTTGGCGGACGCAGGCCGGCGCTGACCGCCGGGCGAATGCGGGCCGCGGCCCGGACCGCCCTTTCTTGCGCGTGCGTCCTGTCCGCGAGAACCCGACGGGCGAGCCTCTCCGGTGTGACCGGTGCGGCTCTGTTCGCCGGCCGGAGCGGACGCAGTGTCATGGCTGCCGTCGCCCGCGGACGCGGGGCTGCCTTTGCCGCGACCGCGGCGATCGTCGCGCCTGCCCTGACGCGGACCGCGGTTGCCATGACGGGCCTCTCCCCCACGCGGGCGTGCGCGTCGGTCGATTCGCCCGGGCCGCCAGATCTCGATGGTGACCGTTTCCATCTCGTCCTCGGACTTTCCATCGGACGGTTCGTTCGATGCAGAGGCGACCGCGTCGATCGGCAGGTGGGTTGGCGCAGCCGGTGCAACAGTTTCCCCCCCGCCTTCGGAAGCATCGATGACGTCGCCTGCAGTTGCGAGCGCAGGTGTTGCGGCCGCAATTGGGGCGGTCTGTTCGATTTCCTCTGCGTGGTTGGGACTCTCCTTCTGCTCGACGGGCGCAGCGTCGGCAGTCCGTTGTTCGGGCTTTTCCGTCGCCGCGACGGGACGCGGGATTTCCCGGCTTTCGAGCCGATAGCCGAGCGATTTCAGGATTGCAGCGAAATCGTCGCCGGCGCAGCCAAGCAGCGATGTCATTGCAACCGTGACGGTGAAGCCGCCTCCTTCTGCAATTGCACCCTCTGGCGGGGTCACGCCCTCCTCCAGGGGCCTCCAGGCGACGAGTGGCCGAATGATGTCCGCAAGCCGCTCCAGGATGTCGATCCGCACCGCCCTAGGACCGCACACGCGGAAACCCACCACCTTGTAGAGAGCCGGCTCGATCGCCGGGTCGACCGGTATGGAAGTGCGTCCCGAGGCGGAGAGCTGGGGCAACTCCGACAGGCCCGCCATGTCAAGCTCGCCGTGCTTGAGGGCCCAAAGCAAGGCAATCAACTGGCTGGGCGCGGGCTTCAGCAGCACAGGGACATAGATATGATAGGCCCCGAAACGAACGCCAAGCTTGCGCAGCCCGGCACGCATCACCTGATCGAGCTGACGGACTTCTTCGGCAATGTCCTGGCGCTCGACGATGCCAAGCCCCTCCACGAGGCGAAATGCGACGCCGCGGGCAAGTCCCTCGAGGCCTTCCGCGGTTTCCAGATCGCGCAGCGGCTTCAGCAACGTGTCGAAATGGGCCCGGAGCCACAGGGCCAGCCGGTCCTGCACCTTGTCTCGTGCCGGAGACGACAGCGTGTCGTCTGCGAGAACGAGAATGCTCGGCGTCAGCGCTGTTTCGCCTGCTACCAGTCGCCCCACGACTTCGCCGTTCCAACGCAGCGCAGCGTCGGAGCCGAGAACGAACTCCTCGTTCGGCGCGCGCGACAGTCTGTCCGCCCGGGCCTCGAATTCGCTCGTGAGGGCCTTTTGGGCCGCCGCACGCACGGCCTTGCCATCCGGCCCCTCGGCACCGGCATCCGGAGCGAACCGGAAGCCTTGCAAGTGGCCGACATGCTGCCCCTCGACGAGCACGTCTCCGGTAGGCGTGATCTCCGCTTCGAGCATCGCGTTCTCTCTTAGCCGTCGCATCAGTACGCTGGTCCGCCGGTCGACGAATCGCTGGATCAGCTTTTCGTGCAAGGCGTCCGAAAGTTTGTCTTCCACGCCCCTGGTAACGCCCTGCCAATAAGCAGGGTCATTCAGCCAGTCCGCCCGGTTTGCCACGAAGGTCCAGGTCCGGATATGGGCAATCCGGGTGGCCAGCGTGTCGATATCACCGTCCGTGCGATCCGCAAAGGCGACTTGGCGGGCGAACCAGTCGTCAGGAACCACCCCATCCTGCGTCAAGTGGCCATAAAGGCCCGTCACAAGGTCGGCATGATTGGCCGGGGCGATCTTGCGGTAGTCCGGAACCTGGCAGACGTCCCATAACAATTGGACGCGATCGGGGCGAGTGGCGATGTCGCGAATTGCCGGTTCGCGCGCGGCGTGTTCAAAGGCAACCTGATCCTCACCCGGCGGCGCGCGGGTCAGCCCCTCTTCCCGTGGCGGTTCGTCGAGCGATTGGCGCAGCGCGTCGAGCGAGGAAAAGTCGAGCTGACTGTTGCGCCACTGGAACACCTTGAGCGCATCGAACCGGTGGGTTTCGAGCGCTTCCACCAGCGGATCCTCGAACGGATCCACCCGGCCGGTGACACCGAACGTTCCGTCGCGCGTGTGGCGTCCGGCGCGGCCCGCAATCTGCCCCATTTCAGCCGGGGTGAGCCGGCGATGCTGATAACCGTCAAATTTGCGGTCGCCGGCGAAAGCGATGTGGTCGACGTCCAGGTTAAGGCCCATGCCGATTGCGTCGGTGGCAATGAGATGGTCGACGTCTCCATTCTGGAACAGCTCGACCTGGGCATTGCGAGTGCGCGGGCTGAGAGAGCCGAGCACGACGGCGGCGCCGCCGCGTTGGCGTCTCACCAGTTCGGCGATGGCGTAGACCTCGCCGGCTGAAAAGGCCACGACCGCCGAGCGGTTGGGCAAGCGGGTAATTTTCCTCGATCCGGAGTAGCTGAGCACCGACATCCGTGGGCGGGTGACGATGTTGAGGCCCGGAATGAGTTTCTCCAGCAGCGGGCGCGCCGTCGCGGCGCCGAGCAGCAGGGTTTCGGACCGTCCCCTCAGATTCAAAATGCGATCAGTGAAGACATGGCCGCGCTCGAGATCGCCGGCAAGCTGGACCTCGTCAATGGCAACGAACTCGGTACCGAGATCAAGCGGCATCGCCTCGACCGTAGAAACCCAGAATCGCGGCTTCGCCGGAACGATCTTCTCTTCACCGGTGATGAGCGCCACGACCTGGTCGCCGAGACGCTCGACAAGGCGTGTATAGACTTCGCGGGCAAGCAACCGCAGAGGCAAGCCGATCAGCCCCGAGGGCTGAGCTACCATGCGCTCGATCGCCAGATGAGTCTTGCCGGTGTTGGTCGGGCCGAGAACTGCGGTCACAGTACGGGCGCGAACGGTGGGCGGCAGGTTTCCTGTCAGAACCATCTTCTTGTCGATGTGTTGCGATCCATCCACCCGACGGCGATGCGCCGCCTTCCGGGCGCGCTTCGTAGCATAGACCCTGATCGGCTGTCGCCGTTTCTTTTGCCGCTGGACGGATTGGTGCGGTCGCGTCCGGGACGTTGTTCGTGTCGCCGATGGCGCTGAAGAGGCCGACGAGCGCTCCGGAAGAGGAACAGAACGAGTCTGGAACAAAGCCCGACCGAATCGGCGACTCACTGAGATTCAGGTTTCGTTCCCTACGAGATCTTGTGCAAAACGCCTAGCCTGGCCCGAAATAATGAGTCAGATCAGAATCTTGCAGCCACTTCACCTTCGTGGTCGCAGAATCGGGCTGTTGCCGTCAAGTCCTAAGTTTCCGTAAAGAGGCGATGTTGATTTCGGTGATCTTGGGCAACACGTGGGGCGGACCGGAAACGACTCATGGACGAATCATCGACCTTCCGCCATTTCCGGTTTGTTCTCCAAACATCTAGCTCTTTCGCGGCTCCTACACACGAGATATCGAAATCTGCTGCCGGCGCCCGACAACGAGATGTTCTCGGTCGTTAACCGGTTCGTACCATCACGGGACGCTGCTCGCCCGGTTTGCCGCGAAAGGATTGTATGCTGCGCTGCAGCGATGCCCTTCCAAAGCCGATATGACCTTAGTAGAAGTCCTGAGCGGGTGCTGGGGAGCATCGGACAGCGGGGGAGCAGTCACTTGGCCATTCGGAAAGTTCTCGTTGCCAACCGGTCGGAAATCGCAATCCGGGTGTTTCGCGCCGCCAATGAGCTTGGGATGAAGACCGTCGCGGTCTTCGCCGAGCAGGACAAGCTGGCACTTCACCGCTTCAAGGCCGACGAGGCCTATCAGGTCGGCAAGGGGGCGCATCTCGCTGAACCGCTCGGCCCCATCGAGGCCTATTTGTCGATCGAAGAGATCCTTCGGGTCGCACGCCACGCCGGCGCCGACGCCATTCACCCCGGCTACGGCTTTCTTTCGGAGAGTCCTGAATTCGCCGAAGCCTGCGCCGCATCCGGCATTGTGTTCATCGGACCGAAGCCGGACACCATGCGCCGGCTTGGTAACAAGGTGGCGGCGCGCGATCTCGCCGCCGCGGCCGGAGTGCCGGTCATGCCGGCAACCGAGCCGCTGCCCGACGACCTGGAAGAGGTCAAGCGCCTCGCCGCCGGGATCGGCTATCCGGTAATGCTGAAGGCGTCCTGGGGCGGCGGCGGCCGAGGCATGCGCGTTATTCGCAACGAGGCGGACCTGTTGCGCGAGGTCACCGCCGCAAGGCGCGAGGCCAAGGCCGCCTTCGGCAAGGACGAGGTCTATCTCGAGAAGCTGGTCGAACGCGCCCGTCATGTCGAGGTCCAGATCCTGGGCGACAGCCACGGCAACCTCGTCCACCTGTTCGAGCGTGACTGCTCGATTCAGCGCCGGCATCAGAAGGTGGTGGAGCGGGCGCCCGCTCCGTACCTCACGCCGGAGAAGCGTGCTGAGATCTGCGACTACGGCCTCAAGATCGGCCGTGCCGTGGCCTATCAGGGGGCCGGCACGGTCGAGTTCCTGATGGATTCCGACACCGGCGCGCTCTACTTCATCGAGGTCAATCCCCGCATCCAGGTCGAGCATACCGTGACCGAGGAGGTCACTGGTATCGACATCGTCAAGGCGCAGATCCGAATCGCCGAAGGGGCTCGGATCGGCGACCCGGCCTGCGGCGTGCCTACGCAGGCCGCGATCAGCCTCAATGGTCATGCCCTGCAGTGCCGAATTACCACAGAAGACCCCGAGCAGAACTTCATTCCCGACTACGGCCGCATCACTGCCTATCGGGGAGCCACAGGCTTCGGCATCCGGCTGGACGGCGGCACTGCCTACTCCGGCGCCGTCATCACGCGCTATTACGACCCGTTGCTTGAGAAGGTCACGGCCTGGGCTCCCACGGCCGAAGAGGCGGCACAGCGGATGGATCGGGCGCTGCGCGAGTTCCGTATCCGCGGGGTCGCCACCAATCTGCCGTTCCTGGAAAACGTCATCGGTCACCCGGCCTTCCGCGCCAACACCTATACAACCCGGTTTATCGACGAAACGCCGGAGCTGTTCGAGCAGGTCAAGCGTCAGGACCGCGCTACGAAGTTGCTTACCTATATCGCGGATGTGACGGTCAACGGCCATCCCGAAACTCGAGGTCGACCGCTGCCGCCGGCAGATGCCGCTGCCCCGCGCGTGCCGTATTATTCCAACGGAATCAGCAATGGTACACGGCAGTTGCTCGACCAACTCGGCCCGGCGCGATTTGCCGACTGGATGAAGGCGGAGCGTCGCGTACTCGTCACCGATACGACGATGCGCGATGCTCATCAATCGCTGCTCGCGACGCGCATGCGCACCCATGACATCGCGGCGATCGCCGGGGCCTACGCGCGTGGGCTGCCGCAGCTGTTCGCGCTCGAGTGCTGGGGCGGGGCGACCTTCGATGTCGCCATGCGTTTTCTGACGGAAGATCCGTGGGAACGACTCACCCTGATCCGGGAGCGGGCACCAAACATCCTACTGCAGATGCTGCTGCGCGGAGCCAACGGCGTCGGTTACGCCAACTATCCCGACAATGTCGTCCGCTATTTTGTCGGCCAAGCGGCCGAGAACGGCATCGATCTTTTCCGCGTGTTCGACTGCCTGAACTGGGTGGAGAATATGCGTGTTGCCATGGACGCTGTGATCGAGGCCGGGAAGCTGTGCGAAGGCGTGATCTGCTATACCGGTAACATGCTCGATCCGGCCCGGGCGAAATACGATCTCAAGTACTACGTCGCGCTGGCAAAGGATCTCGAAAAGGCCGGGGCTCATATTCTCGGCGTCAAGGACATGGCCGGTCTCCTGAAGCCGGCGGCGGCAAAGGCTCTGTTCGCTGCGCTGAGGGATGAAACGGGGCTGCCGATCCATTTCCACACGCACGATACCTCGGGCATCTCGGCGGCGACGGTGCTGGCGGCCGTGGACGCGGGCGTGGACGCCGTCGATGCTGCAATGGATGCGCTGTCGGGCACCACGTCGCAGCCTTGCCTCGGTTCGATCGTCGCCGCGCTCGCGGACGGACCGCGCGATACGGGCCTTGATCCAAAAGTCATTCGCGAGATCTCGTTCTACTGGGAAGCGGTGCGCAACCGATACCGGGCGTTCGAGAGCGATCTGCGCTCCGGCGCGTCTGAGGTCTATCTGCACGAAATGCCGGGCGGCCAGTTCACCAACCTGAAGGAGCAGGCACGTTCACTTGGTCTTGAAACCCGTTGGCACGAGGTGGCACAGGCTTACCACGACGCCAACTTGATGTTCGGCGATATCGTCAAGGTGACGCCATCGTCAAAGGTGGTTGGCGACATGGCGCTGATGATGGTGAGCCAGGGACTTTCGGTCGCCGACGTGCTCGACCCAGCCAAGGAGGTCGCATTCCCGGACAGTGTGGTGCAGATGATGCGCGGCGACCTTGGCCAGTCGCCCGGTGGCTGGCCCGAGGCGCTGCAGAAAAAGGTGCTGAAGGGCGAGACGCCGATCACCGTCCGCCCCGGCTCGCTTCTTGCTCCCGATGATCTTGCAACCCGTCGCAAGGAGGCGGAGGAGAGGGTTGGTCGCCCGATCTCGGATACGGACTTTGCCTCCTACCTCATGTACCCGAAGGTCTTCGTCGATTTCGCCAAGGCCAAGGGGACCTACGGTCCGGTGAGTGTCCTTCCGACTCCAATCTACTTCTATGGTCTTCCAGCCGGCGAAGAAGTCATGGTCGACCTCGAGCCCGGCAAGACGCTGGTCGTGCGTTGTCAGGCAATTGGCGAGCCGGACGAGGATGGCCAGGTCAAGGTATTCTTCGAGCTGAACGGCCAGCCGCGCAACGTCAAGGTTCCGGACCGGGCACACGGGGCAACCGGCAGGGCCGCCTTGCGAAAGGCGGAGGCAGGCAATCCTGCTCATGTTGGAGCGCCGATGCCCGGTGTGATCTCGACCGTGGCGGTGAAGCCCGGTCAGAGGGTCAAATCGGGCGACGTGCTGTTCTCGATCGAGGCCATGAAAATGGAGACCGTGCTCCACGCCGATCGCGATGGTACGCTGGCCGAGGTGCTGGCGGCTCCGGGTGTACAGGTCGATGCCAAGGATTTGCTGGCTGTTTTCGCAGAATAGGGCAATCCGCGGCTCATCGGTCGCAGGCATATCACTGGAGGGTGCGCAACCGCGCCAACTGAACTCCTTGGACACGGAAGAGTTGCATATACCCGCACAAGCAGCCAGCATCTGAATTGCTGTGCGCTTCCATTTGACGAGTCATGCTGTTTTTGGGGAGGGTGCCGTGGACGTGCAGCGCTTCGTTCGCGACTGGGTCTACGACGGCATTGTCGCCGCCGTCTTTCTGATTGCTCTGGCTCCGTTGGTCCTGCCTGCGATGACGCCAGCAGCGGCGTCGGTTTACGTCCTGCTGGTCGTCTATATGCTGCACCAGTACGAGGAGCACGACCGCGACCGGTTCCGTGCCTTCGTCAACACCCATATCGGCGGCGGGCGTGAAGTGCTCTCGCCTTTCGCGACGATGGTGGTCAATGTCGTCGGGGTCTGGGGCGTCCTTGTCGCGGCGCTTTATCTCGCCGCCTACGCCGAACCGGGCTTCGGGCTGATCGGCGTCTACCTTCTGCTCGTCAACACATTCGCCCATGTGGGCGGCTTCGTGGTGCTGAAGCGCTACAATCCGGGTCTCGTAACCGGGATCGTCCTGTTTGTGCCGGCAGCAATTGCCGCAAGCGTCGTGATCAACGGCGAAACGGCGCGCCCAGTATTGTTCCACGCAATCGGTCTCGCCGTGGCCGTCGCGATCCACGCCGGGCTCATCGTTTACGTCAAGCAGCGCGGACGCGCGCTCTCCACAGCGCCGCTTTGAAGGGCGCCGCCTGCAACTGCAAGGCTGCCGGACGTGCCGCGCAACGGACAATCTCAGTCATGTGGGATCACTCCGCGGCGATTTGTGCGGACTCCACCGAGGCCGTCGCACGACCGATCCACAGGTCGAGAAAATCCTCCAGCCACTGCTTTACGGGCGGGTCGAACACGAAGCGCCCGGCAAAATGGTCTCGGCGGTTCCGGGCACCGGGAAGTGCCATGCGGGCGGCGGCGCGCGTCGTCCAGCGCACCATCATGTGGTAGGTCAGTTCCGGGTGGAACTGAATGCCGTAGGCGGCCGCCCCGACCCGAATGGCTTGGTTAGGGTAGGTCTCGCCAGACGCGAGCAGGTCGGCTCCGGCTGGAATATCAAACCCCTCGCGGTGCCACTGATAGACCTTTTGCGGCCAGTTCATCAGGCGCTGCCCGGCCGCGGTCGGCGTTAGATCATAATAGCCGATCTCGACAAGGCCCTCTTCGTGGCTGTCGACCCGGCCTCCCAGATGCTTGACCATCATCTGAGCGCCAAGACAGATGCCGAGGAATGGCTTGCCCTCTTTCAGCGGCACCCCGATCCAGTCGATCTCACGGCGCATGTAGGCATCGGGATCGTTCGCGCTCATCGGACCGCCAAAGATCACGGCCCCGGCGTGGTCATTCAGCGTATGCGGCAGAGCATCGCCGTAGCGAGGACGGCGAACATCAAGGGCAAACCCACGCTTAACGAGCTCCAGACCGACGCGACCGGGCGTCGAAGTCTCCTGATGGAGCACGATCAGGACTTTCGGGCGGCTGGCGACTTCTTTCGGATCGGGAAACAGCATGCGCCGACTATAACGTGTTCGGGGCGCAGGTCGAGGTTCTGTTGCAATGCGATAGAAGCCGCAATCGTCGGGCTATGTGTCGCCGGCGGCCTCGGATTCATCATTGGCCTGCTCGTTGGCGACCTTGCGGCGCAGGCTGAGACGGTCGCGGGACGATACGCCGAGCAATTCGGCGACACGCCAGATGGTGTTGTCCTCGAATTCGTGGACGACACCATCTGCATAGACGAGTTCCCACATCATCTCGACAACCTTCAGCCGTTCTTCTGGCGGAAGCTTGCGCTTCAGGACCGAGGTGAACCCGTAAAGGTCAACGGCTTCGTTGTCGCGCCGGTTGGCCTCCTCAATCAGTTCCCTGGTGTCCTCCTCCGAAAGATCAAAGCCCTTCTGAAGAACGTTCCTAAGGACATCGCGCTCGGAGTCGTCAACGATGCCATCGACAGAGATGGTGTGAACGAGCAAGGCCGCAACGGCAAGCCGATGATCGTCTTCGGCAAACGAAAGTCTGTCGTCCTCGCCTAGGGTCACGATTTTCAGAAATCGCTTTAACGACGTAAGCATTGTTACCCACCCGTTGCGGAAGTCGCCGTGACGCCAGGCCTGTCCGGCCCTTCCTACCGATCCGGTAGATGGCCGAGCGCTCATCCATTTACAGCATTTAGAACGCGGTATCTCAAGGTCACGTTCCCGCCATGCTTTACCAGGAGTGTTCCTGGTGATTTGGCGGCAGGGCTGGGCATGCGTCGACAATTCCCCGAATTGAACCTCAAGCCTGGGCGGGATAGGTGACGCCACGATGAAAACTTGTCATGGTCTCATGGATCTGGATCATTCGGTATGCCGAATCAGGATTGGTTCCATAGGGACCATCATCATAGGCGACCCGCGTCGACAGACGGGCGCTTCGCGTTCGCGGAACACACGGCGCCCTGCAGGACGCGGGCGCGTTGTCTTTACGCTTTGGAAGTGAGCACGTTTTCTGCTGCTAGATACTCGCATCTGCCGCAGGTTGATTTGGAAATTGATCGGCCGTTCACGACTGGGCGATCTCCGTCCGTTGCGGCCTGATCAGGGAGGCACGCCTTGAAGCGACTGATCATCTCGCTCGCGAGCCTGCTGCTGATTCTGGCGATCGTCGTTCTTGCGGTGCCGCTCTTATTGCCGAAGGCGGCGATCAAGGAACAGGTGGTGGCCGAGATCGAGAAGGCGACCGGTTGGCGTTTGCGTCTGGACGGTCCAGTCGGACTGTCGCTGCTGCCCGGCTTTCGACTCACTGCAGCCGATGTCGGCGTGTCTGGCGAAGCCGGCGCCGACGGCGTGGAGTTCATCCGGGTTGGCTCGATCGACTTCGGTCTTGCTTGGGGTACGTTATTCGGCGGTTCCGTCAAGCTGACCCATATCACGCTGGATCGGCCCGAAATCCTGCTCGAGATCGGACCGGACGGACGTACCAGCTGGGCGCCGCGCCGCAAGTTTCCCCTCGATCGCTGGCAGCAGGCGACCGAGGCAGCCGAAGCGGCGAACGGTCCATCGACTGAAGTAGCTGCGCCAGAGCCGGCTGCTGCTGTGCCCAGCAGCGATGGCGAACCAGACCGCTCGAACCTCGCCCGCATCGGAGTCGACCGGATCACGATCGTCGACGGACATTTGACCTATGCCGATCTGCGCGGCGGTGCGCGCCATAGTGCAGAGGACGTCGATCTCAATCTGTCACTGCCCGCCCTGACTGGTCCTGCGACCATATCTGGCGCGGCGACGGTGGCCGGCATAAGAGTTGAGCTCTCCGGCGATGTCGCGGCGCCGCTCACGCTCGCGGACGGTGGATCGAGTTCGCTCGCGCTGAAGATCGAGGCGCTCGACAGTGAGGTCGACATTACGGGCACACTGTCGGCAGCTCCTGCTGGAACAGTCTCGGTTAAGGCCGAGGGGCCGTCCGTCGCCGGGCTGCTTGCGGGGCTGAAGGTCGACCTGCCGGCCGATCCGGGATCCTATGTGGTTGCGACGGATCTCACCATTGCGCCGGAGAAGGTTACCTTCGCCAATCTCACCGCCGATTTCGCAGGCGCCAAGGCCGAGGGAAGCGGCGAGGTTGACCTGTCCGGGTCAATGCCGACCTTCGCTGCCCACATCGCGGCAGCCGACGTCGACCTGGCGAAGGCGCTGGTGCTCGTCGGTAGGCCACGGCCGGCAGGAGGCCGAATTGGGCTCGATCTCGTGGTCCGAGGGGCGGGGGCCGACATGGCCACGTTGCTCGGCACTCTCGACGTGCGTGGCAAGGCGGACCTGGCGGACGGGCATATTTCGGAACTCGGCCTTGCCCAGCATGTTGGCGGCGATCCCGCAGCGGACGAGATCCGTGATATCGCCGCGACCGTGACCTTCGATGGCTTCGAACGTCCCGTTACGGTAACCGGCTCCCTTGGCTGGCGCGGCGAGCGCTTCTCGCTCGAAGGTTCAGCGAGCCCTGCGCCGCTCTTAGCCGGGCTGGCCGCGCCCGTGAACCTTGGCCTCTCGGGTCGGCGCCTCGGCCTCGGCTTTGACGGCACCTTGGCGATGAGCGGCGGCATCGACGGCAAGGTTTCGCTCGAGACCGGCAGTTTGCGCGGCCTTGCCGCTTGGTTCGGGCGCCCCCTTCCGCCAGGTGGCGGACTTGAGGCATTTCGCATTTCCGGTCGGCTCTCGGCCACGCAGCAGCGATTCGGTTTCGACGACGCCTCGATCCGGCTCGATGAAATCACGGGCAAGGGTTCTGGCGAGATCGTACTCTCCGACCGGCCGAAGCTAACGGCCACGCTTGCGCTCGACCGTCTTGGCCTCGATCCCTATTTGGGATCGGGCGGCGGAGGCGGGCGTGCGGGACAGGCAACAGACCGCGTTCCGGGCGCTGCCGGCGGCGATGCCGGCTGGAGCCGCGACCCGATCAGCCTGTCGGGGTTGAAGGCCGTTGACGCCGATCTGACGCTGTCGGCGCAAAGCGTGACCTATGATGGGATCGTGACGGGTCCCAGCCGGCTGCTGGTCGGGATCAAGGACGGCGTGCTGAACGCCGACCTTACGGAGCTCACGCTATACGGCGGCAAGGGTCGCGGCAAGGTGCGGCTGGATGGCGCCGCGAGCGTGCCGGCGGTGGCCGGCTCCTTCGAGCTCAGCGGTCTCAATGCGAGGCCTTTCCTCGGCGCCGTAGCCGGGATCGGATGGCTTGAGGGGCAGGCCGCTGTCACTGTTGACCTTCGAAGCACCGGCGCCAGCCAGGCAGATCTGATCTCAGCACTTGATGGCACGGCTCGGCTCGATTTTGCCGATGGTGCCGTGCTCGGCATCAATATCCCGCAGATCGTGCGCGGTCTAACGATCAAGACGCTGCTCGGCTGGGCGGCCAATCCAGCGCAGAAGACGGACTTCAGCGCTCTCACCGCGAGCTTCGAAATTGAGGACGGTATTGCTCGGTCCAACGACCTCAAGCTGGCCGGGCCGCTGGTGCGTGTGACCGGCTCCGGTACGACGGATATGCCGAAAAAGAGTCTCGACTGGCGTTTCGAGCCGCAGGTCGTGGCAACACTGGAGGGTCAGGCGCCGACGCCCCGTGGCAAGGGCGAGACCCGCAACCTGGAAGGACTTGGCGTCCCCGTGATCGTGCGCGGGTCCTGGACAAAGCCGCAGATCTATCCGGACATCGAGGGGATCCTCAAGAATCCGGAGGCCGCCTATAAGAAGCTGGATCAGATCGGCGGGGGTCTCGTCAAGGCCCTCAAGCAGAAGCCTGACAAGGCACTCGCCGAGGCCGCCAACCAGGCGGTTGAGCAGGCGACCGGTGGCAATTTGAAGATCGACGTGCAGAAAGTGATCGCCGGCGAGGTCGACGACAAGGAAGTGCTCGATGCCGTCGAACAAGGCTTCGGTCTGCCGCAGGGCTTCCTCGGCTCGCTCGGCATTGGCGGGAAGAAGAAGCAGCCGGAACAGCAACAGCCGGTACAGCAGTAGGCAAGCGGCGGCCGGGGCCGCGCTACCCGAGCGTCCTCGCCGCGGTGTTGATCGCGGCGAGCATCGCGGCGGCGCCCGCGTCGATTGTACCGGTGTTTTCTATCGTGACGATAGGCCCCGCATCAGCTGGGAAGCTGAGGTCGGCGCGCTGCAGTCGGCGGCGGATTTCCTCGGTGCTCTCGCGGCCGCGAGCGGCGAGGCGTTCGGCGAGGACGGCGATCGGCGCGGTGATAACGAGAACGAGGACGCGGGCATATCTCTGCCGTGCCGCCCTCACGACGCGGCGTGACACGTTGGCGATCACAACCTGCCCATCGGCAACACTGCGGTCGACATCGGTGGGAAGCGCATAGGCCAGGCCGTGAGCCCGCCAGAACAGCGCAACGTCACCGCGGGCGATCATGGCCTCAAGCGTCTCAACCGAAAGGCTGTCATGATCTTCCGTTGCGCCGTCGGCCGGCCGCGTGATCAGACGGCGCGGGAAATAGTACGCGTCGTTACCGGCCAGTTGCCGGCGCAGTTCGTTGAGCAGACTGTCTTTGCCGGCGCCGCTCGGTCCGACCACGGCGACGAAGAGACCGGGCCCGCGCGGACGTTCCGTCGGCGAGGCCGCGTCGATCGTGGACTCCAGAATGTCTTTTGCCGCCGCCTCCGTCACCTCAGGCCACCCGGCGACCCAGACGCCACACGCCGCGCACGATCGGTATGGCGCCAACAAGTCGGACCTGGACGAGGTCTGCCCGGCGGCCTTCGATCAGCGCACCGCGATCCGAAAGTCCTGCAGCCTCCGCCGGGGTTTTCGACACCATCGCAACCGCCTCGGGCAGCGAGATCTCGGCAATGTCCTCGGCAAGCTGGAATGCCGCCTGCAGGAGCGAGACGGGAACATAGTCCGACGACAGCACGTCGAGCCAGCCGGCCTCGGCGAGCTCTCGGGCCGAGACATTGCCGGAATGCGAGCCGCCGCGCACCACGTTGGGCGCGCCCATCAGCACCCTCATGCCAGCCTGGCGCGACGCCTTGGCTGCTTCTAGCGTGGTCGGAAACTCGGCAATCCGCGTCTCGAGTGCAGCCGCCTCCGCGACATGCTCCGCGGTGGCGTCGTCATGGCTCGCGATGATGATGCCGCGCTCGCGGGCCTTGTCGGCAATGGCGCGGCGATGCTCGGGCGCGAGGTCGGCGGTCCGGGTCTGGCGACTCTCGATATAGGCGGCCATCTCGGCGTCGGAGAAGCCCTTCTTGCCCTGGTAGTAGGTCTTGTAGGCGTCGAGCGAGGTGAACTGGCGCTGGCCCGGCGTGTGGTCCATGAGCGAGATCAGGCGGACGCGGGCGTCCTCCTCGAAATAGCGATAGGCATCGAGCACGTCGGGCGCGGAAACCTCACAGCGCAGGTGGATGAAATGGTCGGCACGCAGCCGATTCTCGGCAAGCCCGGTCTCGATTGCGTCGGCGAGGCCGCGCATGTCTTCCGCCTTGAGGTCGGCTTCCTCGTCCATGCCGACCCTCAGCGCGTCGAACACCGTCGTTATGCCGGCGCAGGCGATCTGGGCATCGTGGGCCTGAACCGCGGACACCGGGTTCCAACGCACCTTGGGGCGCGGCGCATAGTGGGTCTCGAGATGGTCGGTATGCAGTTCGACGAGGCCAGGCAGCAGATAGTCACCTTCGCAGTCGTAACCGGTGACTGCAGTCGGACCCACGTCGATACGCGCGATCACACCGCCCTGGACGGCAAGAGCCCCGTCGACCACGGCGTCGGGCAGCACGAGTCTGGCGTTGGTGTAGAGAAGATCGTGGTCAGCCATGAACGGTGCTCCGGTCGGTTTCAGCCGCGACGCGGCCGAGCGGGCGAATGTCGAGAACGGTGAAATCGGCGCCGGGAGCCGGTTCGACGAACAGGCCGAGCGTGGCGAGTCGATGGGGTCGGCCGGTCGCCTCGGCGAAAAAGATCTGAGCGTGGCCGAACATAAGGTCCGCTTCCGCCGGATCGGTCAGGCGACCGGACAGGGTCATGTGAAAACGAAACTCGTCGAAGACATAAGGATAGCCCCAGCGATCCAGGTGCTCGATCTGGCGGGCCGTCAGGCCACCGGCGAGACGGCGTGCGCGGTCCGCCCTGGTGAGCGGGGCGCGGAACGCGTCAAAGGTTTCGACACAGGAGGCCGCCAGCACGTCGAGTGCCTCGACCGGAGCGCTGGGGGTCAGCGCCAGAAACGCGCCGAGCCGGGTCACTGCAAGCCCGGGCACGTCGAAGGCAGGCATGCGTTCGCAGAACGCTTTAAATGCCTCGCGCAGGTCAGTCTCGTTGAAATCCTGGGCAAGGACGAACGGCGGTTTCATCGTCGCGTGGAAGCCGTAGCGGCGCGGCTCGGCTGTAAGGGCGTCGAACCGGCTTTCCGTCAGACCTTCGAGTCGCGGCTGCACCACGTGTTCACCGGAAAATGCATCGCGGCCAAGCCAGCGGGCGCCGAGTTGCGTCAGTGGGTGGTCGGCAGGAGCCGTGTAGTAGATGGCGTAGCGCATTTGGGGGTCCGGCGTGCCTCGTGCGCCTGTTCGGGCGTCTCATTCGGATCTAAGGTGCGTTGGGTTTAGGAAAGGGCCGTGTCGGGTTGATGACGGTTTTCGTCGGCACCCCCGCCCGGATCGTAGCGATCGCAGAAGCCCACGATATCAGCGTTTTGGAACTCCTGCAGCCTGGAGAACAGCACGTCGTCAGGCCAGTTCCACCAGGCGATGCGGGCAAGTCGGGTCGCGATGTCGCGGGAAAAGCGCTCGCGGATCGGCCGCGCCGGCACGCCGCCGGCCACCGTATAGGGAGCGACGCTGCGGCTGACCACCGCACCGGCCGCAATGACTGCACCGTCGCCGATGACGACGCCCGGCAGCACGATCGCGCCGTGACCAATCCAGACGTCGTTACCGATCACTACCCGGTTCGAGCGACGACGGGCGAAGAAGTCGTGGTCGCGGCTCGCGGCGGCTTCATAATATTCCGGGCAGTAAGTGAATCTGTGCTGGGATGGCCGCTCCATCGGATGGTTTGGCGCGCCGATCCGGACATTACTCGCGACTGCGACGAAGCGGGCAATATCGGTATCGGCCACGTCGCAATTCTCGCCAAGATAGGAATAGTCGCCGAGCGTTGAATACTCAATTCGGCTGCTGGCAAGCACCTCGCAGCGCCGGCCGATCGTCGCCTCGCGCAGCCGCGCCGTTGGATGTACCACCGTCTGGGCGATCTTGGGGCGGAACGCTTCCGTCATCGGGACCTTACGCGGCTGCGGCCGAAAATTGTGTGACGTCGATGACGCGGTCGGCGATGCGGTCTCGGACATCCTCGTCGTGCAGAATACCGAGCAGGGCAACACCGTCGGCCTTCTTCTCCTGGATCAGCGATACCACGACCGCTCGATTCGCCGCATCGAGCGATGCGGTCGGCTCGTCGAGCAGGAGTACCCCATAATGGGCAATGAATCCCCGCGCGATGTTGACGCGTTGCTGCTCGCCGCCGGAAAATGTCGCTGGCGGCAGGCTCCACAGCCGCTCGGGAACATTGAGCCGGTCGAGCAGGCCGCGGGCGCGCGCCATCGCCTCGACTTCCTCCGCGCCCTGCTCCATCAGGGGCTCGGCGACGATCCGGTCGGCCGGCACGCGGGGAACGACTTTCAGAAACTGGCTGACGTAGCCGATAGTGCGGCGGCGCAACGCCAGAATGCGGCGGGGCTCGGCAGCGGCGATGTTGATGATCTGATCGCCTTCCGTCACGAGGATCTGGCCCTCGTCACACGCGTAGTTGCCGTAAATCATCTTCAGGATCGAACTCTTGCCGGCGCCTGACGGGCCGCCGAGCACCACGCACTCTCCGGCGGCGACCGAAAGGCTGACGTCGGAGACGACCGGCAGCCTGAGGCCGCCCTGCAGATGCATGGTGAAGGACTTGCCGACCTCGTTGAGGCAAAGACGTGTAAGCATCTTCGTTCCTTCGCAGTGGAAGCCGGTCAGACTTGGAGGATCGACGAGACCAGCAGCTGGGTGTAAGGGGCCTGCGGATCGTCCAGGACCCGATCGGTCAGCCCGCTCTCCACCACCTTGCCGTGACGCATGACCATGATGCGGTGGGACAGAAGTCTGGCCACGGCAAGGTCGTGGGTAACGATCACGACGGATAGACCGAGATCCGCAACGAGCCCGCGCAGCAGGTCGAGCAGCCGGGCCTGCACCGAAACATCGAGGCCACCAGTCGGCTCATCCATGAACACCAGCCGTGGCTCGGTGACGAGATTACGCGCGATCTGCAGGCGCTGGCGCATTCCGCCGGAAAAGGCGCGCGGCCGGTCGTCAATGCGGTCGAGATCGATCTCGACGCGGCCGAGCCAGTCGAGGGCGGTCTCGCGGATCGTGCCGTAGTTTCGGGCGCCAACCGCCATCAGCCGCTCGCCGACGTTGGCGCCGGCCGACACGCCCATGCGCAGTCCGTCGGCGGCATTCTGGTGGACGAAGCCCCAGTCGGTGCGCATCAGCAGTCGGCGCTCCGCCTCCGTCAACTGGAACAGGTCGCGCATCTTGCCGTCGCGCATGCGGTACTCGACGACACCGGCCGTTGGCGGCAATCGTGTCGACAGGCAGTTGAGCAGAGTCGTCTTGCCCGAGCCGGATTCGCCGACAATTGCCAGCACTTCGCCCGGCCACAGCTCGAAGGAAACGTCACGGCAGCCGATCCGGTCGCCGTAGAACCGGGTCAGGCCGCTTGCCCGCAGCAGCGGCTCGCTTTCGTCATGTGGCGTGTTCATGCCTGGTCTCCGGAGGGAGCGGTAAGGTCGCGCACGGCGGGGTCGGCGGCCATCGGCCCGACGTGCCCCTTGCTGCGGCGGGTCTCGCAGTGGTCGCTGTCGGAGCAGACGAACATCCGCTGGCCGCGGTCGTCGAGCACGACCTCGTCGAGATAGACATCATTGGCGCCGCACAGGGCGCAGGGCCGGTCGAAGCGCTGCACCTCGAACGGGTGATCCTCGAAATCGAGACTGACCACATCGGTATGCGGTGGAATGGCATAGATCCGCTTCTCGCGGCCGGCGCCGAACAGTTGCAGCGCCGCCATGTGGTCCATCTTCGGATTGTCGAACTTCGGCGTTGGCGACGGATCCATCAGATAGCGGCCGTCCACCTTCACCGGATAGGCATAGGTGGTGGCGATGTGGCCGTGATGAGCGATGTCCTCATAGAGCTTGACGTGTATCAGGCCGTATTCCTCGAGCGCATGCATCTTGCGCGTTTCCGTTTCGCGCGGCTCGAGGAAGCGCAGGGGCTCGGGGATCGGCACCTGGTAGACCAGGATCTGGCTCTCCGTCAGTGGCTCCTCGGGGATGCGGTGCCGGGTCTGGATGATCGTGGCATCGGCCGTGGCGGTGGTTGTCGCCACGCCGGCGGTGCGCTCGAAGAACTGGCGGATCGACACGGCGTTTGTGGTGTCATCAGAACCTTGGTCGATCACCTTGAGGACGTCGTCGGGACCGAGCACGGACGCGGTGACCTGGACGCCGCCGGTGCCCCAGCCGTAGGGCATCGGCATTTCGCGCGAAGCGAAAGGCACCTGGTATCCCGGGACAGCGATCGCCTTCAGGATCGCGCGGCGGATCATCCGCTTGGTCTGCTCATCCAGATAGGCGAAATTATAGGCTTCGGTCATGAATTGTGCTCGCTTGCGGTCTGAGTGAGCGGGTTTGGGCGGCCCTGTCGTTGACCGGAGCAGGTGCCGATGGGGTGTCCTGGCGACGCCCTGGATCGTGCCCCGTCCGTGGGCCTGGACGGTTGCGGGCCTCGAGGATCTCGTCCGACATTTTCGAATGAACCGGAGCGATGGCAGCGCCCTTTTCGGCGATGATGGCGGCTGAGCGGATCGGGGCAACGTCGTCGGAGTTCATTCCGCTGCCTCCTTCCGGACTTCTGCCTCCCGGCGCGCGTCAAACTCGGCGCGCAGCTTGCGCACCAGACCAAGCTCGGCCTGGAAGTCGACGTAGTGCGGCAGCTTCAGATGCTCGACGAAGCCGGTGGCCTGGACATTGTCGGAGTGCGACAGCACGAACTCCTCGTCCTGGGCCGGCGCGGTGCGCTCCTCGCCGAATTCGTCGGCACGCAGGGCGCGATCGACCAGGGCCATCGACATCGCCTTGCGCTCGCTCTGACCGAACACCAGCCCGTAGCCACGGGTGAACTGCGGCGGTGCCTTGGCCGATCCCTTGAACTGATTGATCATCTGGCATTCGGTGACGGTGAGCCGCCCGAGCGTCAGGGTCATGCCAAGCTCCTCGGCGTAGAACTCGACGGCGACCTCACCGATGCGAATCTCGCCGGCGAAGGGGTGGGTGCGACCGTAGCCGCGCTGGGTCGAATAACCGAGTGCCAGCAGGAAGCCCTCGTCGCCACGCGCCAAGTTCTGCAGCCGGAGATCGCGGTCAGCGGGAAAGTCGAGCGGTTCGCGCGTCAGGTCACCGATTGTCCCGCCGAAGTCGGCCGCCGTTTCGGACTCGATCAGGTCGTCACCGGCAAGCAAATCGGTTACGCGTGGCATCTGTGCGTCACCGCCCGTGCCGAGTGCAGGGCCATCGACTTCGGCGTCGCCTTCGGCGGCGAGCGCAAAATCAAGGAGCCGGTGGGTGTAGTCGAATGTCGGTCCGAGCAACTGTCCGCCGGGCAGATCCTTGAAGACCGCGGAGATCCGGCGGCGGACCTCCATCGCCGCGGTATCGATCGGCGCCGAATAGCCGAAGCGCGGCAGCGTCGTGCGGTAGGCCCTCAGCAGGAAAATCGCCTCGATGAGATCGCCGCGGGCCTGCTTGATGGCCAGTGCTGCAAGCTCGGTGTCGTAGAGCGAACCCTCGGCCATGACGCGGGCGACGGCGAGCGAGAGCTGTTCGGCGATCTGGGCGAGTGTCAGGCCGGGAACGGAACGGTCGCCGCGGCGATCGCGGGCGAGCAGCCGGTGGGCATTGCGGATGGCCTTTTCACCGCCCTTGACGGCAACATACATGGGCTCACGCCTCCCTGACGGCGATGCGGGTGGAGCGGGGCAAGGCGGCGACTGCCGACGGCGCCACAAACAGACAATCGACGCCGCAGGGGAAGCGGGCATTGTTCTCGATCGCCTCCTGCCAGAACTGCGGCGGCAGCGGCCTGACGGAGAAGGTCCGTTCTCCTGGAATGCCGGGACCCGATAGGCGGACGTCCGCTCGCTCGCCTAGCGCCTCGACCATGAGAATGAGTGTTGCCGACCGGTCGGGATACTCCGCGGTCCCGGGTGAGAAATGGCCGAAAGTCGGCAGATGGAGCGGGTCGGCGACAAGAGCGAAGGCGGCTTCGAGTGCATCGGCGACGATCGGCGCGCCGGTGTGGAACCGGAGGAAGGCCGCGACAGCGGCGGAGCGGGCAAGGGACGGGTCGAGCCAGATCGGGGTGTCATAGTCGAAGAGGGTGAGCGCAACCGCAGCAGCGGTCGGCGTCAGCGGTGCCGGCGGCTCAAGAGCGCCCGGATCGATGCGCTGCAGGGTGCCGGGCCGGGCCAGCGCGTTCATGATAGCGCGGAAGCAGCCTTGGGCATCGCGGACAGGATCGGCGAAGCCGGCGGACGGCGCTTTCGTCGGGTTTTGCACTCCGGTGGCAAACGACATTAGTCCTCTCCCCGGACCATGGTGAAGAAATCGACCTTCGTCGCGGCGGTCTCGGCGCGGCGGACGGTTCGGCGCTGGGCGTCTGCCTGGCGCAAGGGGGCGATCACCGTTCCCTCGATGGCGTGTCGGGTATCCTCGCGCTGCCACATCGCGTCGAACAGCGCGGCAAACAGCGCCCGCGTCTTGTCGCGGCCAAGACAGTAGGAGTAGCCGGCTTCGCCCGTTGACAGCGCCACGACGCAGCGCGTTACCGTGGTCTCACCAAGGTTGAACGGCTGGCCCGAGCCCCCGATGCGGCCGCGGACCATGACCAGGCCGGTTTCGGGCGCGCGCACGACAGAATAGGCGGGCCGCGCCGCGAGAGCATTCCAGCCATTGGCCAGGGTTTCTGGGTCGGCTTCGGCGAGGAGGGCCATCACCTCCCGTCGCTCGGCGTTTGTCGTCGATGCGAACTCGGATGGGGCGGACTCGGACATGGAGACCTCTTGGGACCGGGGGCGGCCTAGCGATGCAAGGATTCATCTGCAGGCGGACACATTGTCTAGTTGTATAGACGAATTTGAGATTTATGTACTCCCTGTTTATGACGTTGCCATGACCACTTCCCTTCCTTCTCGGCCGATCGAACGTGGAGTCGGCGTCGCGCTGTGGAGACAGATTGCGGAAAGTCTGCGCGCCGATGTGCTCGCCGGCCGTTTCGCAGAGGCTGCCCGGCTGCCGCCGGAGACTGACTTGGCGCAGCGCTTCGGCGTCAACCGCCACACAGTACGGCGCGCGATTGCGGCGCTTACGGCCGAGGGCCTGCTACGGGCCGACCAGGGCCGAGGCACCTTTGTCGCCGGCGGGCAAATCTCCTATCCGATCGGGCCGCGGACGCGGTTCTCGGAAATCATCGCCAGCCAGGCGCGCGAGCCGTCGGGGCGGTTGATCGGCTCGGAGGTCGAGGAAGCGGACGCGCTGATTGCCGGCTGGCTCGCCCTCGCCGTCGGCACGCCCCTGATCCGGCTGGAAACGGTTAGAGTCGTCGACGCGGTTCCGGTGGTGGTCGGCACATCCTGGTTCGAACGGGACCGGTTCCCGGGCCTTGTCGGAGACTTCCAGGAGACAGGATCGCTGACCGAGGCGTTTCGACGCGCCGGAATTGCCGACTATCGTCGGCGTGAAACGCGGATTACGGCCGAACTGGTTGGGACGGAGGACGGCGCGGTTTTGGAGTTGGCGGCAGGGTTACCCGTGCTGGTCGTTGAGAGCGTCAATGTCGACACGCACGAACGGCCGTTCCAATACACTCGAGCCCGGGTTGCCGCCGACAAGGTACAGTTCGTGGTCAACAGCTGAGGGAACCAGCCGTCCTGGGCGGTGCTCGAGCGGTGAACGCTGCTTTCACCGCTTGCCGGTCTCGGCGGACCGCCAATCGGGCCATACATTAAGTCGAGCCGCTGTTGCGCGGCCGCATTGAGCCCAAATAGGAGCAGCAGACATGACCCGCGTTCTCGTCCTCTACTATTCGTCCTATGGCCATATCGAGCAGATGGCCCGGGCCATTGCCGAAGGTGCGGCCTCCGTCGACGGCACGGAGGTGACTGTCAAGCGCGTGCCAGAACTCATGCCGAAGGACGTGGCCGAGAAAGCCGGTGTCAAGCTGGACCAGGAGGCACCGATCGCAACGCCGGAGGAACTCGCGGACTATGACGCGATCATCTTCGGCACACCGACCCGCTTCGGCAACATGGCGGGGCAGATGCGCAACTTTCTCGACCAGACGGGCGGATTGTGGGCGCAAGGCAAGCTGATCGGCAAGGTCGGCTCTGTGTTTGCCTCCACGGCGACCCAGCACGGCGGCCAGGAGAGCACGATCCTGTCATTCCACACCACACTCCTGCACCAGGGCATGATCATCGTGGGCCTGCCGTATTCGGCTGCAGATCAGATGACGCTTGATGAGATCACGGGCGGCTCGCCCTACGGCGCCACCACAATCGCGGCAGGTGACGGCTCGCGTCAACCAAGCGAGCGCGAGCTTGGCATGGCCAGGTTCCAGGGCGCGCATGTGGCAAAGATCACCGCCGCGCTGGTGCGCGGCAGCGCCGGCTGAAACCTGCCGCGCTCCAACATCCAGGCTTTCTGAAGGACGGCTCGCTGGTGGTCGCCCCGCCGCCGAGCCGTCATTGATTGGTCAGCAGGCGGCGGATTGGGTGAGGCCACGGCGCCAGCGGCTTGGCGGCACCGATTCGAGCCGACCCCAGGCTCTGCGAAACTGCCGGGCCGAGGCAAAGCCGGAGCGCTCGGCGACGGTCTCCACGTCGATACGGCCCTCCGACAGCAGCTCGCGGGCGAGCGCGATGCGAAGCCGGTTGACATACTCGGTCACGCTCATGCCGGCATGCACGGAAAACAGCCGCGACAGCGTGCGCGGGCTTGTCGCCGCCACTGCCGCCAGTTCGGCCAGCGTCCAGTCCCGCGCCGGGTCGCCGGCGACCGCGTCCTGCGCGCGGTGCAGCACCGGATGGATGTGGTTGCGGCCCTCCAGCCAGGGCGAGAGCTGTGGATCGGCGCCGCCGCGGCGAAGATAAACCACCAGATAACGTGCCGCGGCCACCGCCGCAGCCGGGCCGGCGTAATCCGCCACCAAATGCAGCATCAGATCGATACCCGCGGTGATTCCGGCGCTGCTAAGGCGTTCTCCGTCTTCGACGTAAAGGCGGTTTTCGAGTACGCGTGCCCGCGGAGCGAGGTCTCTCAGTTCGGAACAGCAGGCGTGGTGCGTGGTGCAGTCGTGGCCGTCGAGTAGGCCGGCGCGAGCGGCGAGCAGGGCACCGGAGCAGATCGTCACGAGGCGGACGCCGGGGCGGATCGCCCTGCGCAGCCAGTCAACGACCTCCGCCTCCTGCGCCTGGTCGCGTTCTTGGTCCGGCGGCTCAAACCCGAGCGGCACGGCAGCACTGCCGGAGACGACGACGAGAGCGCCCTCGGGCACGACATCCGGCAATGGCGCGATGCCGGCGACGGCAAGCCCAATCGAACTTGCGGCTGTCGCCGCCGGGCCGACGAAATGAGGAACGAAGCGAACCAGATCCTGCTCAAGATTGGCCTTGCGCAGCACCTCGATCGGTCCCGCGACGTCGAGTAGAAGCACCCGCGGCGGCACCACGACGAAGACGGGGATCTCGTGAATCCCCGTTCTGTCCCGCTTGGTCTGGCTCATGCGGCGAGCGGCTGCACGGGTGATGCCAGCGCCTCGTCGACGGTCACGATACGGGCGAAGCGACCGGAGAGCACCAACTCGGTCCGCGCCTTGATCTCTTCGGCGCTCCAGACGCGACCGCCCGTGCCGGTCATGGCAAACGTCAACGTCGCCTCCGCAACGAAGTCGACCGCATAGCCGAGATCCGACAGGTGCCGGGTCGTCGTTTCGCAGCACTGCTCAGTGCGAATGCCCGACACCAGGACCCGGCGGATGCCGTTCCGGGTCAGCCAGACGTCGAGGCCGCTGCCGACCAGTGCGCTGTGGCGGCGCTTTTCGAAGACGGCGGTTGGCGCAATCGAGATCGGCGAAAGCGTCGCCACGTGACCGGACGTCTTGGCGAAGGGCCCCTCGTCCTCAATGTGAAACACCTGAAGAATTGGAATGCCGGCCGCCGCGGCGCCGTCGATCAGAGCCTGCAGGCGACTGGTGAAGGCGGCAAGGTCGACCTCGCTCCAGTAGGGACGGTGGCGGAACGATTCCTGGACGTCGATGACGAGGAGCGCGGTGTCGGAAGAGGACATTTCATGTCTCCGTTCGGTGAACATGACGTCCATCTTAGACAGGAGATCTTCTCGCGAAAGGCATGGCCAGGACAATTGGCGGACAAAATCCGCCAATCCTTCCCTCGTGGCGGCGCCGTTCTGTCAATTGCGCCGGAGGCTCGGCAGGTCAAGACCATGTTCGGCCGCGCAGTCGATTGCGATGTCGTAGCCGGCGTCGGCGTGGCGCATGACGCCGCTCGCCGGGTCGTTCCACAGTACGCGCTCGATCCGTTTTGCGGCCGCCTCGGTGCCGTCGCAGACGATTACCATGCCGGCGTGCTGGGAGAAGCCCATGCCGACACCGCCGCCGTGGTGCAGCGAGACCCAGGTCGCGCCCGAGGCGCAGTTGAGCAGCGCATTGAGCAGCGGCCAATCAGACACGGCATCCGAACCGTCCCTCATTGCCTCGGTCTCACGGTTGGGCGAGGCGACCGAGCCGGAATCGAGATGGTCGCGGCCGATCACGATCGGCGCCTTCAACTCACCCTTTGCCACCATCTCGTTGAAGGCGAGCCCGAGTCGATGGCGGTCACCTAGCCCGACCCAGCAGATCCGCGCCGGCAGGCCCTGAAAACGGATGCGCTCGCGTGCCATGTCGAGCCAGCGGTGTAGATGCGCGTCGTTCGGCATCAGCTCCTTCACCTTCTGGTCGGTGCGGTAGATGTCCTCCGGGTCGCCCGACAGCGCCACCCAGCGGAACGGGCCGACGCCGCGACAGAACAGCGGCCGGATATACGCCGGAACGAATCCGGGGAAGGCGAAAGCGTCCTTCACCCCCTCTTCGAAGGCTACCTGGCGAATGTTGTTGCCGTAGTCGACAGTCGGGATCCCGGCGGCGTGGAAGGCGAGCATCGCTTCGACATGCTCGGCCATGGAGCGGCGGGCGGCGGACACCACCGCGGCCGGATCGGACGTACGCTTCTCTTCCCACTCGGCGAGGCTCCAGCCCTTCGGCAGATAGCCGTTCAGCGGGTCATGCGCCGAAGTCTGGTCTGTGACGAGATCCGGCCTCACGCCGCGGCGCACGAGCTCCGGCAGGACTTCAGCGGCGTTGCCGAGCAAGCCGACGGAAAGCGGCTTCTTTTCGGCACGGGATCTTTCGACCATCGCGAGCGCCTCGTCGACGCTGTCGGCCATGGCGTCAAGATAACCGGTGCGCAGGCGGAACTCGATCCGGCTCGGCTGGCATTCCACGGCCAGGCAGGAGGCGCCGGCCATGGTTGCCGCCAGCGGCTGGGCGCCGCCCATGCCGCCGAGCCCGGCCGTCAGGATCCATCGCCCGGAGAGGTCGCCGCCGTAGTGCTGTCGTCCGGCTTCGACGAAGGTCTCATAGGTGCCCTGAACGATGCCTTGCGAGCCGATGTAGATCCAGGAGCCGGCCGTCATCTGCCCGTACATCATCAGCCCCTTGCGATCGAGCTCGTTAAAATGATCCCAGGTGGCCCAGTGCGGCACGAGATTGGAGTTGGCGATCAGCACGCGCGGCGCATCGGCGTGGGTGCGGAACACGCCGACAGGCTTGCCGGATTGGACCAGCAGGGTCTGATCGTCGTCCAGTGTCCTCAGCACTTCGACGATGCGGTCGAAATCGGCCCAGGTCCGAGCCGCCCGGCCGATGCCGCCGTAGACCACCAGTTCGTGCGGTTTTTCGGCCACATCCGGATCGAGGTTGTTCATGATCATCCTGAGCGGCGCTTCGGTCAGCCAGCTCTTGGCAGAACGTTCCGGGCCGCGCGGAGCACGGACGGTGCGGTCATTGTAGCGGGGATCGGACATGATGGTCTCCGAAGGTCAGAGGCTGCCGTCGAGCACCAGGCGCTCGAGACGAGCAAGAATTGCAGCAAGATGGGAACGCAGCCGTGCGGCCTTCACGTCGGAATAGGCAAAGGGAAGGCTCTCGTTTTCGAGATGGGTCGATTGGGCAAGCTCCATCTGGATTGCGTGGACGCCCGCTTCCGGCCGTCCGTAGTGGCGCGTGGTCCAGCCGCCCTTGAACCGGCCGTTCAGAACGCAGCTGTACCCCTTCGCGGCACGGCAGACTTCAACGACCGCAGCCTCGATTCCCGGCGCGCAGGTCACACCGCCATTGGTGCCAATGTTGAAGTCGGGCAGAACGCCGTCGAACAGGAAAGGAATCACCGACCGGATCGAATGACAGTCGTAAAGGATCGCGATCCCGTGGCGGTCCTTCACCCTTTCGACCTCAGCGGCAAGGGCTTCGTGGTAGGGCGCGTGGTAGAGCACGCTGCGCTCGGTAATCTCGTCGGGACCTGGCGTTTCGCCCGGTAGCCACAGCGGCAACCCGTCGAAGTCGGTTTCCGGCACGAGGCCAGTCGTGTTCTGTCCCGGATAAAGGCTGGTGCCGCTCGGATCGCGGTTGGCGTCGATCACGTAGCGGTGGAATGTGGCCCGCACCGTCGTCGCGCCAGTCAGCAGATTGTCGTACAGCCGCTCGACGTGCCAATCGGTGTCGCACAGAGTTTGCCCGAGCGGCGTCAGCCGGTTGAAGATCGCCGGCGGTACGAAGGTTCCGGTGTGCGGCAGGCCGAGAATGACCGGGGAGTCGCCGCGGAAGACCTCGACCGGGTTCATGCCACCGCCTCCGTGATCTGCGGCAAGGTCTCAAACCCGGCCGCAGCCGCTATCGCGCCGGAGCGCACGAGGTCGGCCGCGGCCCACAGATCCGGGCCGATGTGCCGGTCGTCGGTGAGATGCGGGACCCGTTCCCGCAACCGGGCTCTGACCCGCTCGAGCCTCGGACTCGACACGAGCGGCGCATGGAAGTCGCACCCCTGAGCTGCGGCCACGAGCTCGATGGCGACGATGTTGGCCACGTTCTCCGCCATGGCCAGCAGCCGCCGGGCGCCATGGGCGGCCATGGAGACATGGTCCTCCTGGTTGGCAGAGGTCGGGATCGAATCGACGCTGGCCGGCCAGGCACGCTGCTTGTTTTCCGAGACGAGCGCGGCCGCGGTCACCTGGGGTATCATGAAGCCGGAGTTGAGGCCCGGTTTCGGGGTCAGGAACGCCGGCAGGCCGGAGAGTGCGGGGTCGACCAGCATTGCCACGCGCCTCTCGGACAGCGACCCAATCTCGCACAGCGCCATGGCGATGGTATCGGCGGCGAAGGCGACTGGCTCCGCATGGAAGTTGCCGCCGGAAATGACAGCGCCGTCTTCGGCGAAGACCAGCGGATTGTCGGAGACGCCATTGGCTTCGTCGGCCAGCGTGCCGGCCGCCTGGCGCAGCAGGTCGAGGCAGGCGCCCATGACCTGGGGCTGGCAGCGCAGGCAGTAGGGATCCTGCACCCGATCGTCGCCGGTAAGATGTGAGGCGCGGATGGCGCTGCCGTCCATCAGCTCGAGCAGGCTCGCGGCCACCTCGATCTGGCCACGATGGCGGCGGAGCCGGTGGATCCTGGGGTCGAACGGCGCGTCCGAGCCGCGGGCGGCGTCGGTCGACAAGGCGCCAGTGACGAGCGCAGCCTGGAACGCCGCCTCGGCGGCAAAAAGGCCCGCGAGCGCAAGGGCCGCGGACACCTGGGTGCCGTTGAGGAGCGCCAGGCCCTCCTTCGGACCAAGCACCAGAGGCGCAAGTCCGGCTTTGGCCAGGGCCTCGGCGGCAGTGCGACGTTCCCCGCCGACAAAGACATCACCGACGCCCATGAGGGCGGCCGTCATATGAGCGAGCGGCGCCAGGTCGCCAGAGGCACCGACGGAACCCTGGGACGGGATCATCGGGATGATATCTTTTGCCAGGCAGGCCTCGAGGTGGGCCACGGTCTCCCAGCGCACGCCGGAGGCGCCCTGCGCCAAGCTGGCGAGCTTCAGGGCCATCATCAGGCGGACGACGGGAACCGGCAGCGGCTCGCCGACGCCGGCGGAATGGGAGAGCACGATGTTCTCCTGCAGCCGCGTCAGGTCGGCCGTTTCGATCCGGACGCTGGCGAGCTTGCCGAAGCCGGTGTTGACGCCATAGATCGGCTCACCTTTGTCGACGATCGTCGCGATCGTGCGGGCGGCCGCCTCAACGGCCGGGCGACACCCCGGATCGAGCCGACAGGCGGCGCCAGCATAGATCGCGCGCCAGTCCTGAAGCGGCACCGCGCCAGGCGTCAGCGTGATGAGATCCGTCATTGTCCCCTCCAGACGCGGGCGTGTAGCGGGTTGAAGCCGATGCGATAGACGAGCTCGGCCGGCCGCTCGATGTCCCAGATCGCCAGGTCGCACCACTTGCCCGGCTGCAGCGTGCCAACCTCACCCAGGCGGCCGAGGGCGCGGGCGGCCTCGCGGGTCACGCCGGCAAGGCATTCGGTCACGGTCATTCGGAACAGGGTGGCGGCCATGTTCATGGCGAGCAGGAGCGACGTCAGCGGCGAGGTGCCGGGGTTGCAGTCGGTTGCAACCGCCATGGGTACCCCGGCATTGCGGAACGCGTCGATCGGCGGCACGCGCGTGTCCCTCAGCGTATAGAACGCACCCGGCAGCATCACGGCGACCGTCCCGGCTGCGGCCATGGCGGCGACACCGGCCTCGCTCGTGCATTCGAGGTGGTCGGCCGACAATGCCTTGAAGTCCGCTGCAAGAGCCGCACCGTTTAGATCGGAGAGCTGGTCGGCGTGCAGCCTCACCGGCAGGCCGAGCACTTTCGCTTGTTCGAACACGCGGCGGACCTGCTCAGGCGAGAAAGCGATGCCCTCGCAGAAGGCATCGACCGCATCGGCAAGTCCTTCCGCTGCTATAGCCGGCAACATTCGTTCGACCACCTCGCCGATATAACCGTCCTTGTCGCCGCCGGCCTCGGGCGGCAGGGCGTGGGCCCCAAGGAAGCTGGTCGCGACCGAGACCGGCCGTTCCGCGCCCAGTCGCCTGGCAGCGCGCAGCATCCGCGCCTCGGCGTCGAGATCGAGTCCGTAGCCCGACTTGATTTCGACGGTGGTCACACCCTCGCGAATCAGTGTGTCGAGCCTGGGAAGCGCGCTGGCGACGAGATCGCCGTCTGACGCGGCCCGCGTCGCACGAACGGTGGAGACGATTCCGCCTCCCGCCGCAGCGATATCCTCGTAGGAAGCACCGTCGAGCCGCATTTCGAACTCGGCCGCGCGGTCACCGCCGAAGACGAGATGGGTGTGGCAGTCGATCAGCCCGGGCGTAATCCAGCGGCCTTCGCAGTCGATCGTCTCGCCTGCGCTCCAGCTGCCGGGCAGCGCATTTTCCGCCCCGGCGAAGGCGATCCGGCCATCGGCACAGGCCACCGCACCACGCTCGATCTCGCCGAGGCCGGGGAGAGCAGGGTCGAGCGTGGCGAGGCGGGCGTTTCGCCAGATCCTGTCGCAGCGCATCGGCATCCTCCTTGCCGAAAGTCCATGCCAAAATCCTTGCCGGGCAGCTCGGCAGGGCCGACGCTCGGCCGAACGGTCTCGTCAGACAGTAAATTGAAATCCGATTTAATTGTCTATACAAAATAGGCGAAACGGAGAGGAGTCGATGCCAGAGCTATTCTTCGACCATGCATTGCTGCCGGACGGCTGGGCGCGGAACGTCGCGGTTGCGGTCGAGAACGGCCAAATCCGTGATGTGAAGTCCGACATTACGCCGCCGGAGGGCGCCGAGCGCGTCCCCGGCATCGCGATCCCAGCGCTGGCCAATTTGCACAGCCATACGTTCCAGCGGGCAATGGCCGGCCTCGCCGAGCGCCGCGGACCGGCGAACGATAGCTTCTGGACCTGGCGCGAGGTGATGTACCGCTTCCTCGGACAGCTCAACCCCGACGACGTCGAGGCGATCGCGGCCTTCGCGATGATGGAGATGCTGGAAGGCGGGTTTGCTGCCGTTGCCGAATTCCACTATCTGCACCACGATCCGGCAGGGGTGACTTACGATGACTTAGCCGAGTTGTCCGGCCGGATCGTTCAGGCGGCGGCTGAAACCGGCATCGGTCTGACGCTGCTTCCGGTGTTTTATGCCAACGGTGGCTTCGGCGGTGCGGAACCGGCGGAGGGTCAGCGCCGCTTCCTCAACGATGCCGACGGCTTTCTGCGCCTCGTCGATGGCGCAAGGTCAAAGCTTGACGTATTGCCAGGCGCCGTGCTCGGCATCGCGCCGCACTCGCTGCGCGCAGTGACGCCGGAGAGCCTCGACGCTGTGCTGTCCAGGGCCCAGATTGGAGACGGGCCGATCCACATCCACGTTGCCGAGCAGATCGGCGAAGTCGAGCAATGCCTGACATGGTCCGGACGGCGGCCTGTCGACTGGCTGCTCGACAATGTGCCGGTCGACCGGCGCTGGTGCCTGATCCATGCGACACATCTGACCGAGAGGGAGGTCGAGCGACTTGCTGCGACCGGTGCGGTCGCCGGCCTCTGCCCGATCACCGAGGCGAGCCTCGGCGACGGGATATTTCCCGGCCGCGAATTCCTGGTCGCCGGCGGCCGGTTCGGCGTCGGCACGGATTCCAACATCCAGATCTCGGCACCGGGAGAACTTCGCCAGCTCGAATACAGCCAGCGCCTCAAGCACCGAGGCCGCAACCTGATCGCAACGACTGCGGGCGAATCCACAGGGCGCCGACTCTATGATACCGCGCTTGCCGCCGGCGCCCAGGCACTCGGGCAGTCCTGCGGAGCGATCGCGTCGGGGCGGCGCGCCGATATCGTGGTGCTCGACGACAACAATCCCGACATTGCAGGACGGGACGGTGATCTCTGGCTCGACGCCTATGTCTTCGTGGCCGGGAAGTCCGCAATCCGCACGGTGTTTTCGCGCGGGCGCCGGGTTGTCGATGAGGGGCGGCACATCGCCCGTGACGCGGTGATGGCGCGCTATCTCGAAACGGTGAAACGCTTGACGGAACAATGATGGACCGGGAAGCGGCGACAGGAGTCGGAAGAGCGTGGTGACCAAGGCGGACGGACTGCCGCGCTATCTGGAGATTCGCGGCGACCTCGAAGCGCGGATCGTCTCCGGAGAATGGGCGCCGGGCCACCGAGTGCCGTCGGAGCACGAACTTGTCGCCCACTACGGCTGCTCCCGGATGACGGTCAACAAGGCGCTGTCGGCGTTGGCCGAGGCCGGGCTGATCGAGCGCCGACGCCGCTCCGGCTCGTTCGTTGCCCAACCCCACAGCCAGGAAAGCATTCTCGAGATCCAGGACATCAAGGCCGAAATTGCCGCGTCCGGGCGCGCCTATCGCTACGAGACCTTGTTGAAAAAGACACGCAGCGCGGAGCGGGCGGATGCGGAGCGGCTCAGTGTGGCGGACGGCACGCCGGTACTCGTCTTCGAGGCGGTGCATTATGCTGACCAGCTGCCCTTCGTGCTCGAGGACCGGCTGATAAACCTCGCCCACGTGCCGGACGCAGGAGAGGCCGATTTCGCTGATGAGCCGCCTGGCACATGGCTGCTGTCACACATTCCCTGGACACAGGCGGAGCACCGCATCCGGGCCGCGGTCCTGGACGAGCGCGTGGCTGGCCTGCTTGCCGCTCAGCGCGGAGAGGCCGGGCTGACTGTCGAGCGCCGCACCTGGCAGGCGGGAACGCCGATCACCCACGTGTTCCTGACCTACCCTGGCGCACGCCACGAACTTGTCGCCCGCTTCAGTCCGGGGCTCGGACGGTAGGGCCGGACAGCTGCTGTTCCTGCGAAGGCGTTTGCCCTGTGGTCGTTCGAGCGCTTCTCCACGAAATCAGCACGAAGGCAATGACGAAAGCCGCCGTCATCAACAGCACGATCGTCGGGGCAGGGGCGCTGTCGATGAAGAACGACAGATAAACTCCGACAAAGGATGCCAACACCGCGATGGCCACGGCGGTGACGAGCATGGCGCCGAAGGACCGGGTGACGAGAAACGCGACGGCGCCGGGAGCAATCAGGAGGGCGATGGCGAGGATGATGCCGACTGCCTTCAGGGCACCGACGATGGTAAGCGACAGCAGACACAGCAGCCCGTAGTGCAGCAAACGCACCGGCAGGCCGACCGCCTTTGCCTGAGCGGGGTCGAAGGCATGCATCAGGAAGTCGCGCCATTTTAGCGCGAGTATCCCAGTCGTGACGGCAGCGATGAAGGCGGTCTCTGTGACGTCGCCCCAGCCGACGCCGAGCATGTCGCCGAACAGAATATGGTCAAGGTGCACGTCGGACTGAATTTTGGTGTAGAGCACGAGGCCGAGGGCAAACATGCCAGAGAAGACCACGCCCATCACTGTGTCCTGTTTGATGCGGCTATTCTCCTGGAGATAGCCGGTCGCGAGCGCGCAGGTCATCCCCGCGGCGAAAGCGCCGATGCCGAGCGGCAGGCCGACGATATAGGCCAACACCACTCCGGGCAGCACGGCGTGGGAGATTGCGTCGCCCATCAGCGACCAGCCCTTGAGCACGAGAAAGCAAGACAGCAGCGCGGCCGGCACGGCGATCAACACCGAAATGATGATCGCCGTCACCATGAACTCGAACCGGAACGGCAGGGTGAGTGTCTCGACCAGGGTCACGGCGTAGACTCCAGCGCAGCGGCACGCCGACGCGCGGCGAGCATGCCGTGTTTGGGCGCTAGAAAGAACGCTGCGAGGAACAGCAGCGTCTGCATCACGACGATGATGCCGCCCGTAGCGCCGTCGAGGAAATAGGAGAGATAGGCGCCGACAAAGCTTGTGCCGGCCCCGATCGCGACGCTGGCGGAAATCAGCCGCGGAAAGCGGTCCGTCAGCAGATAGGCGGTGGCACCTGGCGTCACCACCATGGCGATGACGAGAAACGCGCCGACGGTCTGCAGCGCAGCCACCGTGCAGGCCGACAGCAGCGTGAAGAACACAAGCTTGAGCAACGGCGGGTTGAGCCCGATCGAACGCGCATGGCTCTCGTCAAAGAAGGTGACCATCAGGTCCTTCCATTTTACCGCGAGCACCGCGAGCGACACGGTCGAGATGATGACGAGCTGCAATGTGTCTTCCGGCGTGATTGCCAGGATGTTGCCGAGCACGATGGTCTGGATATTCACCGACGTCGGCGACAAGGACACCATGAATAGGCCGAGGCCGAAGAACGAGGTGAAGATCAGGCCGATGATCGTGTCCTCCTTGAGCTTTGTGCGCTCATTGAGGAACAGCATGGCGCCGGCAGCCAGTGCGCCGGAGAAAAAGGCGCCTATCGAGAAGGGCAGGCCGAGCATGTAGGCGCCCGCCACGCCTGGGACGATCGAATGCGACAGCGCATCGCCGATCAGCGACCAGCCCTTGAGCATGAGATAGGCCGACAGGAAGGCGCACACGCCGCCGACGAGGGCGCTCACCCACATGGCATTGACCATGTAGTCATAGGTGAAGGGCTCTGCGAGCGCAGCGGTCACTGGTTGGTCTCCGCCTCCTTCCCTGGGCTCTCGGCAGAACCCGGATCGTCGTAAAGCACGAAGGGACGCTCATCGTCGGTGAAGACGCCGACCGGGCGGGCCTCGCCAGCGCCGGCCTGGGGCAGAACGAAATGGCGCAGCACACCGCCGAAAGCCCGTTCCAGGTTGGCCTGGGTGAAGGTCTCCCGCGTCGGACCGTAGGCGAGTACGGTGCCCTTGAGCAGCACCGTCCTGTCGCAGAACTCTGGAACGCTGCCGAGATTGTGCGTCGAGACCAGCATCACCCGGCCTTCGTTGCGCAGCGCCTTCAGAAGCTCGACGATCGCCTCCTCGGTCTTGACGTCGACGCCGGTAAAGGGCTCATCGAGCAGGATGACCCGGCCGTTCTGGGCAAGGGCGCGGGCGAGGAAGACGCGCTTTTTCTGCCCGCCGGAAAGTTCCCCGATCTGACGCTTGCGATAGTCGGTCATGCCGACGCGGGCGAGCGCGGCCTCGACCGCCGCATGGTCTGCCGCTTTCGGGATCCGAAGCAACCCCATGTGGCCGTAGCGGCCCATCATCACCACGTCCTCGACGAGCACCGGAAAATTCCAGTCGACCTCCTCGGCCTGCGGCACATACGCTACGAGGTTTTGCCTCAGCGCGCTCCGGACGCTTTGGCCCAGCACCGAGATCTCGCCACCGGCAAGGCGGACAAAGCCCATGATCGCCTTGAACAGCGTCGACTTGCCCGAGCCGTTGACCCCGACGAGAGCGGTGATGGTGCCGACAGGAATCTCGAAGGTGACGTCGCGCAGCGCCGTATGACCATTGCGGTAGGTTACGGTCGCGCCTTTGACCGACAGGCCGGATACCTCGGGGACCGCGCTGGTGCGCGCTGCCGCTTCCGCGACTGGCCGCTGGGTGACGTTCATTGCGTCTGGCCCTTCACTCCATCGGCGAGACCCCGGGCGATCGTGTCTGAGGTAACACGCAGCAGGTCAACATAGGTGGGCACCGGTCCGTCGGCCTCACTCAAGGAATCCACATAGAGTACGCCGCCATAATGGGCTCCGGTTTCCCGCGCGACCTGCCGTGCGGGCTTGTCGGATACCGTGCTCTCGCTGAAGATTGCAGGGATCTTGTGCCGACGCATAGCGTCAATCACCTTGCGCACCTGTTGCGGCGTGCCCTGCTGGTCGGCGTTGATCGGCCAGAGATAGAGCTCCTTCAGCCCGAAGTCGCGCGCCAGATAGCTGAAGGCGCCCTCGCTGGTGACGAGCCAGCGCCGATCCTCCGGAATGCTGTCGAGCTTCGCTCTGATCGGCGCGATCATGGCGGAGACCCTGACCTTGTAGGCTTCGGCATTGGCTTTGTAGATCTCGGCATTGTCCGGATCGTGCTGCGCGAAGGCGTCGCGGATGTTGTCGATGTAGACAAGTGCGTTTTCGGGCGACATCCAAGCGTGCGGGTTGGGCTTGCCGCTGTAAGGGCCTTCGACGATACCCATCGCCTCGATCCCATCCGATACGATAACACCGGGAACTTCGCTGAGGTTCTGGAAGAATTTCTCAAACCAAAGTTCGAGATTGAGGCCATTCCACAGGATTAGGTCTGCGTCCTGGGCCTTCAAAATGTCGCGCGGTGTCGGCTGGTAGTTGTGGATCTCCGCGCCGGGCTTGGTGATCGATTCGACCACCGCCGCATCTCCGGCGACGTTTCGCGCCATGTCGGCAATGACGGTGAAGGTGGTCACTGCTTTGAATTTGTCGGCCGCGACCGCCGCTGAAACAGCGATCGGTGCAAGGCTTGCAGCTAGGCCCACCAGCACCATGCCGGCCAGGCCGCCGGTCTTCAGCACCATCCGTCTCGCTCTGTCGGCCATTTGACACTCCTGACGCCGGGGCCGGCGATTGCACCGCTGGCGTCGCAGACCCGTGGACACAATCCGGCAGGCTCCGATCGGTTCCTGACATTATGCAACTGAGAACTATTTGCAACAAGAATCTCGAACGCCATGAAGATCTGATGCAGTGATGGACGTTTGGACAGCGCATGACCGGCCGCCGAACCGGTCAAACACAATGCGCACGCGCCGGCCTGCCATCACGCTCACGCCGGTCCGGCAATGCCCGTCGTTTTACTTCTGGCGACAGAGTCATACGTCGGGCGGCGGTACCGCGAAGGGCTGGGCAAGTGCTGAAGGTCCGCGTTGCTGCAATCGGGTTGCGTCGGCGACGTCGCCCCACCTTGGTCGTGGTCAGCCAGGCGCTGCCCGAGGCCGCAGCCACGAGGGAAAGCCGTCGGCACTACCGGAAAGAACGCTGTGCGGTGGCGACCGATCTCCCAGCCGCCGTTCTGGCTCGGTCGCGACCACCTTGGCGCAGCGAGCTCGTCCGGCGTCTTCTGAATGAGCGTACACCATCTCAGAGGCGCGCTGGCGACCACCGAGCCGGCCGGCGCCAAGTCCTGAAGCACCAGGGTAAGGTCGACGACTTCGTCAAGGAGTTCAACACCGACGACCGCCGCACCAGGCGCTCGATAGGACCTGTCCTTGCGAGCACTACAGCCATTGCCGCGCACTATCGCGGACTGCCGGAACTCACTACTCTTTTCACGGCAAGGCCGCCACCGTGACTGCCTGCGGGCACATCTGTCACAATCGCAAGACGATCAATCGCAGCCAGGTTTTCGCCGGACAACCGGCGATATCACGCAATTCGACGATCCGTACGAACCGTCGGCTTCATTGACTATGATCTGGGCTATTTCGACGATGAGACATGCAGAGGGGAAATACGCGAGAACCCTTTCGAGCGAAAAGGGTTACCCATCTCTTAGGTACGAACTGTTACCTATGTCTCCGGGTCGTACACCAAGAAAACTGGAGCGGGCGATGGGATTCGAACCCACGACCCCAACCTTGGCAAGGTTGTGCTCTACCCCTGAGCTACACCCGCAAACCAGTATTCGCACCGCCCCGAACCGTCCCGGCGGCGAAGTGGGCCGTATATGGACCAAGCCGTTTGAGAATGCAACAGGGTTTTTTGTCCTGCAGCACCGGGTGTGGACAAGGCGTTGCATCGAGGAGCCTTGCCGGCCCAAGGCCCGGTTTCACCGCCACGAGACGTCTTCAGGCGACGCATGTCGGCAGGCTGGCAGTGGACGCCCGCGCCGATGCTCGGCCAGCAACGATACGCCTTGGCGTCGCTGGCACGGGCTGTATTGTGCACGCCGCGCAACCGCACCCTCTGGGGTGGCGATCGAAGCTCAGACACAGCGAACGAGAGCAACCAATGCCGGCTACCCGTGACGACTTGTTTTCCCTTCTCACGAACCTCGGGATCGAGAGCACCACTCATGAGCATGAAGCGGTCTTTACCGTCGCCGAGTCTTCCGATCTTCACGAGCGCATCCCGGGCGGCCACAGCAAGAACCTGTTCCTGAAGGACAAAAAGGGTAAGCTCTTTCTCGTCGTCGCGTTGCAGGACACCGTTATCGATCTCAAGTCAATCCACCAAGTTATCGGCGCGCAGGGACGGGTGTCGTTCGGCAGCGCTGACCTTCTGATGGAGGTGCTCGGCGTCGCCCCCGGATCGGTCACGCCATTCGCGTTGATCAACGACCGGGAAGCCCATCGGGTAACGCCGGTTTTTGATACGGCGTTGATGCGCCACGAGATCTTGAACTTTCATCCGCTCGAAAACACGGCGACGACTTCGATCGGCCGCGACGACCTCCTTCGCTTCGTCGCGGCCTGCGGCCACCAGCCGCAGATTCTCACCGTCGGCATGGCAGAGGCCGACTGAACCGCCGAATTGTATTTCGCGATGCTGTGACCCATGTTAGGGCGGACGCAACGGGAGAGCGGACGGACAGTATTCGAAGGGTCGGCCCGCAACTTCCCGACCCATGGACAGGATCGCGATGGGACCTGCGGGACTCCGCTCGGCGGCCATTGCGTCCCGACCGCACCGGCATTGTCCGGTGCGGCCGAACCGGCGAGGAAAACAGAATGAGCGGTCAGGGTTTTTCGATCGGCGGCTCCTTAGGAACGGGGCCGAGCCAAGGCAATGGCGCCAGCGCGTCCGGCGGCGACTCTATCAGTGACGTGACCACGCAGAGCTTTATGGCTGACGTGATCGAGGCGTCGCGCCACCAGCCGGTTTTGGTCGACTTCTGGGCGCCGTGGTGTGGACCATGTCGACAATTGACACCGGTGCTGGAAAAGGTCGTGCGCGCTGCCAAAGGGGCAGTGCGTCTGGTCAAGATGAACATCGACCAATATCCGGAAGTCGCCGGGCAGCTCGGGATCCAGTCAATTCCGGCCGTCATCGCATTCAAAAATGGCCAGCCGATCGACGGCTTCATGGGCGCTCAGCCCGAAAGCCAGATCAAGGCCTTCATCGAACGGCTTGCTGGACCGATCGGTGCTTCGGATGCCGAACAGCTCTTGGCCGAGGCCGATGCGGCTCGGGAGGCCAAGGATTATTCCGGAGCAGCCCAGCTCTATGGTGCTGTGATGGCCAGCGAGCCGGAGAACGCGAAGGCAATCGCCGGGCTGTCGCGCTGCTATCTCGGTCTGGGCGACCTGGAGCGGGCACGTCAAGCGCTCCAGATGGTGCCGGAGGCGGCGGCAAACGATCCGGACGTCGCCGCGGCAAAGGCGGCAATTGCGCTTGCGGAGCAGGCGGAGCAGCTTGGCGATCTTGCCGAACTGCAGGCAGCGGTAGAGGCCGATCCCGACAATCACGCCGCGAGGTTTGACCTTGCTGCAGCGCTTGCCGCGCGCGGTGACAAGACGGCGGCGGTCGATCACTTGGTCGAGATCGTGCGCCGCGACCGCGGCTGGAACGAAGATGGCGCGCGCAAGCAACTGCTGCAGTTCTTCGATGCCTGGGGCATGAAGGACCCGGCGACGGGATATGGCAGGCGCAAGCTGTCGTCCGTGCTGTTTTCCTGACCTCAGCGCCATGGGCGGAAATTCGGTCTCATTCCGTCGCTTGGACAATTTTCAAGCACTTCAGGATCGATCGGCTGTTGGAATGTTTCGGTTTTCGGTTGAACGTCCGCTGATCCGGGCGGACAGCCGTTGCCGTCCGTGGTGAGGGAACTGCCGCCATGAACGCGGGCAACGCCACATACGAGGGACCCGGGGACCTGCCGCAGCGGTTGCCGCTGTTTCCCCTCGTCGGCGCACTGCTTCTGCCCCACGCCCGGATGCCGCTCAACATCTTTGAGCCACGCTATCTGGCGATGGTCGACGCTGCGCTGTCCGGAGACCGGGTGATCGGCATGATCCAGCCGGACTACGCCATGGCCGGCGTCGATGATGTGCCGCACCCGCCGTTGTGCACCGTCGGCTGCGCCGGCAGAATTGTCGCCTGGCAGGAGACAGGAGACGGACGCTATCTAATCACGTTGGTCGGAATTGCGCGGTTCGACCTTGTCGCGGAGCGTGACGAGGCTACGCCCTATCGGGTCGGCGACGTTTCCTTTGCCCGATTTGCCGAGGACTTTACGACCGGCCTGGGGGAGGCTGAGGTTGACCGCGAGGCTCTCGTTCGAACCCTCAGGGCCTATCTCGAGGCCAACGACCTGGAAGCCGACTGGGAGAGTATCGGCAAAGCCTCGACGGAGGTACTTGTCAACGCGCTGTCGATGATGAGTCCTTATGGCCCGGCGGAGAAGCAGGCGCTGCTCGAGGCTCCGGATCTGCGGACGCGGGCTGAGACCCTGGTGGCCCTGACCGAGGTCGAGCTTGCGCGCCGAGGCTCCGATGATGGCATGACGCTGCAGTGATCAGGCCCATCACCTGAATGCCGCCAGCGCCCATGAGTTGGCTGGTAGTTGGGAATGGGTCGGCCTGTCGAGGTTTTCTCGCCCCCAATCTAGCGATTACTGGTTCAACACCGAACAATGACAGACGAAGAGGGAGCCATGTCCGGGGAAGCCACGCGACCAATCGATCCGAAGCTGCTTGAGCTTCTGGTCTGCCCGTTGACGAAGACCACGCTGGAGTATGACGCAAAGGCGCAGGAACTGATCTCGCGCGCCGCCAAGCTTGCCTATCCGATCCGCGACGGCATTCCGATCATGCTGCCGGACGAGGCGCGCAAGCTGGAGGATTGAACGTCCCCGCGGCAGGACCGGCACCGCAGTGCCTGGGTTCGGCCGTCTGAAACTCGGCTCGATCGAGCAGCTTACAACGCGGGCTCGGGCCAGCCGCGGCGGCGGCAGGCGGCTCGAACGGTGTTGGCGAGCAGGCAGGCGATGGTCATCGGGCCGACGCCACCCGGGACAGGGGTGATCGCGCCAGCGACCTCCGCCGCCTCGTCGAAGCAGACGTCGCCGACCAGCTTGGTGGCCCCTTCGCCTTTTTCGGGCGCCGGTACCCGGTTGATGCCGACGTCGATCACAGTAGCACCCGGCCTGATCCAGTCGCCACGCACCATCTCCGACCGGCCGACGGCGGCAACGACAAGGTCAGCGCCGCGACACAGCGCCGCGATGTCACGCGTCTTCGAATGGGCCATGGTGACCGTGCAGTTTTCGTTCTGCAGCAGGAGTGCCACCGGCTTGCCGACTAGGATCGAACGGCCGAGCACGACCGCTTCCAGACCCGACAAGTCGCCAATCGCCTCGCGGGCAAGGATGACGCAGCCGAGCGGCGTACAGGGAACGAGGCCCGGCTTGCCAAGGACGATCCGTCCCGCATTCATCGGATGCAGACCGTCGACGTCCTTGGCGGGATCGATTGCAAGCACGATGCGGTCGGAGTCGATCTGTTTCGGTAGCGGCATCTGCACCAGAATGCCGTCGACGTCCGGATCGGCATTAAGGGTCTCAACCAAAGCCAGCAGATCGGCTTCCGTGGTGTCCTGGGGAAGGCGATGCTCGATCGATCGCATCCCGCATTCGACGGTCTGTCGCGCCTTGTTGGCGACATAGACCCGGCTTGCCGGATCATCGCCGACGAGCACGACCGCGAGAGCGGGCACCGCGCCGTGCGCGGCCTCGAGCGCCTTCACTGTGGTCCGCACCGTTTCACGCAAGGTGGTGGCCCGCGCCTTGCCATCGATGAGGGAAGCTGTCACGCGTCATTCTCCCAAAGCTGAAATCGTCTCGCGACGCCCACAACGGACGATCGATGTTGTGCGATGTCTCAGACTACCGTTTTGGGCACGCAGAGCGTCGTCAATCGTGCGGCAAGCGTCGTCGCGTCACCGTCAATGCCGAGCGTCTTCAACCGTGCCGTCGCACCGCTCTCCAGCCGAACCGCGGACTTGGGCAGCTTCAGCGCACGCGAGAACAGCGCACAAACCGCCTTGTTGGCCTCGTCCTTGTCGGGAATCGCCCTAACCCGGGCCAGCACCACCGCGCGCCCGTCGGACAGCCGGCCGAGCCCGCCGATTTCATCGCGGGCAGCCTTTGGAGTCAGACGGACGAAGACGCGCAGACCTCCCGCCGTTTCCTCCCAGGCTTTGCTGGCCGCCTCGGTCACGCCGGCTCAAAACACGTTCGGATAGATGTAGCGGATGATGATGTTCTGGACCAGGAACACGCCGAGGAGCAGCACCACCGGCGAAAGGTCCAGGCCGCCGAAGGCAGGCAGGAAACGCCGGATCGGCCGCAGCAGTGGCTCGGTCAGGCTGTAGAGGGCCTGGCCGATCATCGATACGAACTGGTTGCGCGGGTTGACCACGTTGAAGGCGTAAAGCCACGAAAAAATTGCGCTGGCGATGATCACCCATACGTACAGGTTCAGCACCAGGAGAATCACGTCGAGAATTGCGCGCATGGATCGGCAGGGCCTCGCTCTGGTCGTGTCGCAAAGTCACGGGCCCTGATGTAGCCGCAGGAAGAACCCGCCGCAAGGCGGCGCCTGCGGTTGCATCCAACGCTTTTGCTGACGTTCAAGCGTCTCAGCGTGCGAAAACGTCCTATCTGATGCCGCCGGTCTGGCTCTTGACAGTGCAGCGGGCCATGACCTAAATGCCGCTCACGCCTTCGGGCGGGGCCGTAGCTCAGATGGGAGAGCGCTGCAATCGCACTGCAGAGGTCAGGGGTTCGATTCCCCTCGGCTCCACCAATTTTCCAAGTAAATCAATAAATTGAAGCTTGTTTGGCGCCGGCGCCAGTCCGAGAAGCTGCACTAGGCATAGGCTTCCTGAATGCGCTGAGCCCCATTTTCAAACGAGGGGGCATCTACGGCCGCCAGCCGCTCGTGGAGGAGGTGTCCGACGCTGGAGGCGGCGTTTACTGTGCCCGGCGATAAACCACGCTGTTGCTGACAGGTCCCTGGCCGGGTACCTGCACAGTTTGCTCGATGGTCAATATCTGACCGTCCTCGGAGAGCGTGCGCCGCGCCGTCATCAGGGTTGCCCCTTGGCGCCGCGCCTCGGACACAAGCGTACGGTCATCGGCGAAATAGAGCACGAGCCGATCGGCAAGCCCGCTTTCGATGAGCGGCGTCTCGCGGCCGTCCGGCACACCGGTAAACTCGGCCTTCACCGTTTCGCCAGTGGCCTCGGTCATAGCGACCTTGAAGCTTATCAGGCCGAATCGTTCTTCGATCCGGCACGATCCGGCACGTGGCAACGCTCCTTGGTCGAACTCGCTTTCGTCGACATCGAGCAGCCAGGTGCCGAGGAAGGGTTTGATCCGGTCGGTCATGGTCTGACCCGGGGCGGAGGCGACGTGAAACGTGGCTCCGCCGCAGATGCTCCTCAGTCGCTCAAAGCATCAAGCTCGGTGATGATGGCGTCACCCATCGCGGTGGTGCCGACGACCGTCGATCCCGACGAGGCAATGTCCTTGGTCCTGAGGCCCTTGTCGAGCGCGCTGGAGATTGCCTTGTCGAGCAGGTCGGCTTCGACGACGAGACCGAAGGAGTAGCGCAGGCACATGGCGAAGGACGCGATCATGGCGATCGGGTTGGCCGCGCCCTGGCCGGCGATATCCGGCGCGGATCCGTGCACAGGCTCGTAGAGCGCCTTGCGCTTGCCGGTCTTGGCGTCCGGTGCGCCGAGCGAGGCGGACGGCAGCATCCCGAGCGAGCCCGTCAGCATGGCGGCCACGTCGGAGAGCATGTCACCAAACAGATTGTCAGTGACGATGACGTCGAACTGCTTCGGCCAGCGCACCAGCTGCATGCCTCCGGCGTCGGCGAGCATGTGCTCAAGCTGGACGTCTTCGTATCCGGCCTTGTGTGTTGCGGTGACGACCTCGTTCCACAGGACGCCCGACTTCATCACGTTACGCTTCTCCATCGACGTGACCTTGCCCCGGCGGGTGCGGGCCAGCTCGAAGGCGGCGCGGGCAATGCGCTCTATTTCGTAGGTGTCGTAGACTTGGGTGTCGATTGCCCGTTTCTGGCCGTTGCCGAGGTCGGTGATCGTCTTCGGCTCGCCGAAATAGACGCCGCCAGTCAGCTCGCGCAGGATCAGGATGTCGAGCCCCTCGATCACCTCGCGCTTCAGCGACGAGGCATCGGCAAGCGCGGGATAGCAGATTGCCGGGCGCAGATTGGCGAAGAGTTCGAGTTCCTTGCGCAGGCGCAGGAGTCCGGCTTCGGGCCGCACCTCGTACGGCACGCCGTCCCACTTCGGGCCACCGACGGCACCGAACAGCACTGCTCCGGCGGCCAGCGCCTTTGTCATCGTAGCGTCGCTGATCGATTGGCCATGGGCATCATAGGCCGAGCCACCGACCAGATCCTCCTCGGTCTCGAAAGTGACGGTCCCGCGCGCGTTGAACCAGGAAATGATTTTCTTCACTTCGGCCATGATCTCCGGGCCGATGCCGTCGCCGGGAAGAAGGAGGAGCTGCTCGGTCGCCATGGGTGTTCTGTTCCGTTTGTATGAGCCGGTGCTTCGGCCGTGTGCTAGCGGTTCGTCCGCTCCTTGGCAAGTCGCGCCAGGATGCCGAAAGACCTCTCGTCAGGTCGGATATGTCGACAGATCCACGTTGCCGCCGCAAACGAGTACCCCAACGCGCTCGCCCGGCGCCGGACGGTAGGCACCGGAGACAAGCGCGGCGAGCGCGGTTGCGCCGCCCGGCTCGGCGGCGATCTGCGCCTCGCGCCAAAGCCGGCGCTGGGCTTCGACGATCGCCGCATCGTCGACCAGTATGGTGTCTGCGACCGCATCGACGCATTGGGCGTAGACGATGTCACCAACGCGCTTGGCGCCGAGGCTGTCGGCGGCGACGCTCGCCACTGGAACATCCACCGGGCCGCCGCCCTGCATGGCGCGGTGGAGGGCGCAGGAGCCTTCGGGTTCCACGGCCACGACCTTGACCTTGCCCTTGCCCCTGCCCTTGTACCAGCAGGCGATGCCGGCGATCAGCCCACCGCCGCCGACAGCGACGAGCACCGAGTCGAGATCCGGAGCCTGTGCCTGCCATTCTAAGGCGATCGTGCCCTGGCCCGCGATGGTCTCCGCGGCATCGTAGGGGTGAATGTCAAGGGCGGCGGTCTCGGCGCGATGACGGGCACAGGCGTTGGCCGCCTCGGCATAAGCGTTGCCGCTGACATGGAGCCGGGCACCGTAGCCCCTGATCTTGGCGACCTTGGCCGGGCTGGAGATCTCGGGCACGAAGATGTCGACGCCGATACCAAGCGCACGGGCCGCATAGGCGACGGCGGCACCATGGTTGCCGCCCGAGGCAGCGGCAATGCCGGCCGGCGGGATGTCGCGCGTCAGGAGATTGTTGAAGGCGCCGCGCGCCTTGAACGAGCCGGCGTGCTGGAACAGCTCGAGCTTGAGGCTGATGGCGCGGTCGAGACCGAAGGCTCGATCTCCGGAGTTCATGACCGGCGTCTGGCGCACATGCGCGGCGATGCGCTCATGAGCAGCCAAAATGTCGGCGGGGGTCACAGGTGCGGTCACTTAAAGTCTCCTCGATCGACTGAGGGGGGCTCCAGCCGAAGGGCGAATCCCCGGCTCACGGGGCATGTACCCCAGCGTTGCGCTCGTCTCCAGAAGGATGCAACGCAACGGGTGGCCGTCAGGCCAGGGCCTGATAGGCGATGTCGAGAGCAAGCAGCGTCATCACCGTTTTGAACCCGATGCGAAACATCGTCTCCGGCATGCGGCGCAGCAGGTGTGTGCCGGCGAGCGTACCGATGAAGCCCGTCGCCACCATTGCGGCTATCAGCGGCAGCCAGGGCAGGAAATCGAAACCGAGCAGGCCGAATACGGCGATCTTGAGGAGGTGCTGGAGCACCATGGAAGCAGCATGCGTTGCGACGAGGCCGAAGCGATCCTTGATCAGCGGATTGAGAAGTGCAGCGACCAGCGGGCCCGTCGCCCCAAACACCATCGAAACCGCCGCGGAGGCAACTCCGGCGACGCCGATCGCATAGGCCGGCAGGCGCTGGAACTTCGGCTTGGCACCCCAGACCGACCACAGAACGAACAGGGCGAGGGCGAGTTTCAATGGCCGGTCGGGCAAGCCGGCGACCGCATAGCCGCCGATCCAGGCGCCGAACACGGCGCCGACGCCGAGCCACAGCACGATCCGCCAGACGATGTGCCGGCGTTGCACGATGGCGCGGCCGCTATTTGATCCGAGCTGAATGACGCCGTGAACCGGCACTACCACGGCGAGTGGTAGAGCCCCAGCCAGGAGGGCCATCATTGCGATGCCGCCGCCAAGGCCGAAGGCGGCCGTGATTGCCGAGGTGAAGAGGCTGCCGATGACCAGAACAAGGGCAAACAGCGGGCCGACGTCGGCCGGCAGCAGGGTTGAAAAGATGATATCCATGAATGGATTACCGGAGGGGCCGCGTCATCGTCAGCGTGTCGTCAAAGAAGCCGAGCCGCTTGTAAAAGGCACGGCCGCGGCTGTTGTTGGCGAAGACCGCAAGCGTCATCAGCCGGTGGCCCTGTGCCGCGGCCCAGGCCTCGACCGCACGCATGAGTGCCGCAGCAATGCCATGTCCCTCGGCGGCTTCGGTCAGACACAATAACGCGAGATGGCAGCAGGCTTCGCCGGTGATTTCGTCGGCACGCTCCTGAGCGATGGCAAAGCCAAGGCGACAGCCGACCCTGTCTTCGGCGATCAGCGCGATGCAGGCTGTGCCGCCTTCTGCCAAAAGATCCGCCGTGTACCCGCGTTGGAAGCTGAGAACGTCTGCGATCGGGTGCCAGTCGAGCTCGGCCACTGCAGCGAGCCGCGGCGACAAGCCGATCACAAATGCGTGGTCGGCCGGGTCTGCGCGGTCGAAGACGCGGATTCGAGGCTCCAAGGCTGTCACGGACGTTCGGTAAGAAGATCAGGCCGGCATGGCCGTCTCGACCAGCTTCACCCAATAGGAGCAGCCGACCGGAATCAGATCGTCGTTGAAGTCGTAGGCGGGGTGATGCAGCGCGGCACTGTCGCCGTTTCCAGCGAAAATGAAGGCACCCGGTCTCTCCTGCAGCATGAAGGAGAAGTCCTCGCCACCCATCGTCGGCGGCACTGACGTGTCAACATTGTCGGCGCCTGCGATCTGTCGGGCGACAGCGGCGGCGAATTCGGTCTGCTCGGGATGGTTCATGGTGACCGGGTAATCGCGCGAATATGTCAGCTTCGCCGTGGCTCCGAAGGCGGCGGCCACGGTCGAGACAATATGTCCGAGACGCTCTTCCGCCATATCGCGCAGCTCCGGCTTCAGAGTGCGCACGGTGCCACGCAGCAGCGCGGTTTGCGGGATCACGTTGTCAGTGAAGCCGGCCTGAAACAGGGTGATCGAGACGACGAGCGATTCCAGCGGATCCGCATTTCGGCTGACGATTGACTGCAGAGCATTGACGATCTGGCAGCCAACCAGAATGGTGTCGACAGTCTCATGCGGCTTGGCGGCATGGCCGCCGCGGCCCTCGATCTCGATCGTGATGCGGTCGGCCGCTGCCATGATGCCGCCTGGCCGGATTGCGAAAGTACCGACCGGCGCACCCGGCATATTGTGCATGCCGTAAACTTCCTGGATACCAAAGCGGTCCATCAGGCCGTCGTCGATCATCGCCTTTGCGCCGGCCCCGCCTTCCTCCGCCGGCTGGAAAATGACCACGACCGTGCCGTTGAAGTTGCGCGTCTCGGCGAGATATTGTGCGGCACCGAGCAGCATCGCAGTGTGCCCATCATGGCCGCAGGCGTGCATCTTGCCGGCGACGGTCGAGGCATAGGGTTTGCCGGTAATTTCTTCGATCGGCAGTGCGTCCATGTCTGCGCGCAGGCCGACCACCTTTCCGGAGGCCTGGCTGCGGCCGTGGATCACGCCGACGACGCCAGTCCTGCCGATTCCCGTCACCACCTCGTCGACGCCGAAGTCCTTGAGCTTGTCCGCCACCAGGGCCGCGGTGCGGTACGTGTCGTAGAGCAGCTCAGGATGTGCATGGATATCGCGCCGCCAGGCGGTGATGTTTTCGGCAAGTTCGGCGAAGCGGTTGACGATCGGCATCGGGGTCCTCGAATGGGTCGGATGGCGGGCCGCGGCGCGGCCATGGTGGGAAGGCTGCATCTGACGCCCGGAATGCGTGAGGCGCAAGCCCGATTTGTGGGCTGGGGCCGACTTGAGTTGCAGCTTCCTCTATCTGCGCAGCCGGAAGACGCTAGTGCGCTTGACGGCGGCATCCTCCAGGGCCCGGATCACGGGCACCTCATAGGTCTTGATCAACTCTAGGCGCTCTTTCGGCAGGTAGCTGCGGCCCGGATCACCGATGTAAATAGAGACGCCGGCTGCAAGAGCCCGGTCCAGCCAGGAGAGCACCCGCTCCGCCATCGGCTTCTCGTAAAAGACATCGCCGCAGAGCAGGATATCCGCCTCCGGCGCTCCGCCCGCCGTCACGTCGTCCTCGGTCACGGACACCGCGACGCGGTTCAGCGCGGCGTTGATTCCGATCGCCGCCAGTGCGAAACGGTCAATCTCGCTCGCCGTCACCGTCGCTGCACCGGCCTTCGCCGCAGCAATTGCCACCAGACCGGATCCGGCGGCGAAGTCGAATACCCGCCTGCCGGCGACGAGATCGGGATGGTCGAGGATGTAGCGAGCGAGCGCCTGGCCGCCGGCCCAGGCAAAGGCCCAGAACGGCGGCGGCAGGCCCATCTCGCCGAGATCCTCCTCGGTCTTCTGCCACAGAGCCATCGCCTCGTCTGCGAGCCGCAGCCGGATTTCCGGCGCGTGCGGCACGGCGTGGACCACAGTCTCAGCGAGAACGAAGGCAGCGGGGTCGAGACCGGTGGGCATTGTTTGATTCTTGCACACTCCGTCCGGCCCGCCCAGCTGTCTACCTATCCATCATCGTCAAGGCCGCCCATTGCGCAGACGATCTTCCATTCCTCCGCTGTCACAGGCTGGACGGAGAGGCGCATCGAGGTGACGAGTGCCATGTCCTTGAGCTTTGGCTCGGCCTTGATCGCGGCCAGGGTAACCGGCTTCGGCATGTCGCGCACCGCCTTGATGTCGACGCACTCCCAGCGCGGATCGTCGGTCGTGCTGTCAGGATGCGCCGTCTTGCAGACCTCGACGATGCCCACGATCTCCTTGCCCTCGTTTGAGTGGTAGAAGAAGCCGCGGTCGCCAATCTGCATCTCCCGCATGTTGTTGCGAGCCTGGTAATTGCGCACGCCGTCCCACTCCTCGCCGGCTTCGCCTCGTGCCTTCTGCATGTCCCAGGACCAGGTCGACGGCTCGGACTTGAACAACCAATAGCGCAAGGCTTCACACCTCCGGGTTGTTGATCGCCCATTTCCACGGGCGAATCTCGACGGTTTCGAACAGGCCGGCGCGAGCGTATGGGTCTTCCTCGGCGACAGCGAGCGCCTCGTCGCGGCTCGAGGCTTCAAATATCAGCAGGCTACCGGTCATCTCACCGTCGTCGTCGAGGAACGGGCCGGCGGCCTTGAGCCGATCGCCCATGGCCTTGAGGAACTCCAGATGAGCCGGCCGGTTGTCGAGTCGCACCTGGAGGGAGTGCGGCTTGTCTGTGCAGATCAGGGCATAAAGCATCAGGTTCTCCTTGGTGATATGGACCGTAGCTTGCGCAACTTGCGCCGTCAGCCGTCCTCGCGCTTGAGGGGACGAGTCATCAACGCCGCCAGCGCAGTGTCGAGATCCAGCGCGCCGTCGAGAACGGCCGCAACGGCCGCGGTGATCGGCAGGTCAACACGGTGGCGCCGGCCGAGATCAACGGCGATCGCCGCGCTGTGAACGCCCTCGGCGAGCTTGCCTCCGGCCAGCGCCACCACCGGACTGCCGCGCCCGAGGGCAACGCCGAACGCAAAATTGCGCGACTGCTCCGACGTGCAGGTAAGCACAAGGTCGCCAAGGCCGGACAGGCCGGTCAGGGTCTCTGACCGGGCGCCGAGCGCAACGCCCAGACGAGTGAGCTCGGCAAAGCCGCGCGCCGTCAGTGCGGCCTGGGCGCTAGCCCCCCAGCCCTTTCCGACCACGGCACCGCAGGCGATGGCCAGCACGTTCTTCAACGCGCCGCCAATCTGTACGCCGGTGAGGTCGGTCGAGGCGTAGGGGCGGAACGTCGGGCTTGCGAGCGTCGCCGTCAGCCGGTCGGCCAGCGCTTCGTCCTCGGCCGCTACGGTTACTGCGGTCGGCAGGCCTCTGGCCACGTCGGTCGCGAAGCTCGGACCGGACAGGGCAGCTGCCCGAGCCTGGGGCAGGGTGGTCGCAAGTACCTCGGACAGCAGCAGGCCGGTCGCGCGTTCGATGCCCTTGGCGCAAAGCACCACTGGCGTTGCGAGCGGGAGTGCCGGTGCCATGGCCTCGGCCATTTGGCGTGTGGTCTGGGCCGGCGTTGCAAGGAGCACCGCGTCCGCCCGCTTCAGCACAGCGGTGAGATTGTCTGTGGCTCTGAGCGGTACGTCGAACCGAATTCCTGGCAGGTAGGCGGGATTGTGGTGCTCGTCATTGACGGCGCGAAGCGTGGCGGCATCTCGGCCCCAAAGCGTGACCTCTCGCCCGGCGCGGGCAGCAGCGAGCGCCAGCGCCGTGCCCCAGGCGCCACCGCCGAGAACCGCGATGCGCGAGAAAGCTGTCATCCCCCCGCTCCCACACGCTGCCGCAGCGCGTCGAGTGGATCCCCGAAGCCGAGGAAGAACCGACCGGCGTCGCGAGCGAGCGGGCCGAACAGGTCGATCCAGTGTAGGTGGAAGCGGATCGGGGCACCGCCGCCCGAGGGGGTCATCTCATAGTGCTCCCAACTCTCGCGCGGGGCGCTGCAGATCCGGGCGTGATAAAGCCGTCGGCAGTGCAGGTCGCGGCCGCGCTCGTTGTCGAACAGGACCTCCTGGTCGGTGAGATGGTCCAGGGCGACGGCAAGCTCGAGCCCGGTCTCCTCGCGAAATTCACGGCGCGCGCCCTGAAGGTGGCTTTCGCCCGGATCGAGCGTGCCGCCCGGCACTTGCAGCCCGACCGCGGGCTGATCCGGCTGGTCGAATACCAGCAGGCGGGCGCCGCAGGTGAGATAGACATAGGCCTTGTGCACGACGCGCATGAAGTATCCCACGTTTGCGGCAGGGGGAACGGCTGCGCGAACGTTCGTAGCAAAATCCGGCCGCGGCGCAAGAGCACTCCGGCTGCACTGGCTTTCCGCTTGCGACGCTGGCCTTGGCCTGCCAAGACCAGTGAGCGCATCCTCCGGCACGCAGAACCATCATGATCGTCGCAGTCACGCCGTCCGTTGCACCACCTCCTACGGACCCGAAAGCGTTCATTGCCGCGAACCTGCCGCTCGCGACTGTCCCCGGCGTACCGGAGTTCCGGCTGCATCTCGCCACGCCGGCGAGCGGGCTGTGGCGTCTTGCTGCGGCCGGAGACGAGGACTTCGCCACTCCGTACTGGGCCTATTGCTGGGGCGGGGGCCTCGCACTTGCCCGACACTTCCTCGACCGGCCCGAGACGGTCTCCGGCCGGCGGGTGCTCGACCTCGGCACCGGCTCCGGTCTCGTTGCGATCGCCGCTGCCAAGGTCGGGGCCGCGACGGTTGCCGCGGCGGACGTCGACCGCCATGCTCTGGTCGCTGTTTCCCTCAACGCGGAAGCCAATGGCGTCGCCGTGACCACCGTCCTCTGCGACCTGATCGCCGATTCGCCGCCCGCCGTGGATCTGATCACCGTTGGCGACATGTTCTATGAGGCGGCGCTGGCCGCAAGGGTGCTCGCCTTTCTCGACCGCTGCCACGCCGCGGGCATCGATGTGCTGATCGGCGATCCTTGGCGTGCCTTCCTGCCGCGCTCGCGATTGCGCCTTGTCGCGGACTATCCCGTCCTCGACTTTGGTGACAGCGCGGGCGCGACCAACCGGCGCGGCGGCGTGTTCGCGCTCGAGAAGAAGGAGCGATAAGCGCCGAACGGTACGCAGACGGGGCGCTTTTGTCCGCGACCTCTACCGTCGAGCTTAACCTGCGCTCTGACAGCCTTCGGCCGAACGCAACATGCTGTATTGGGCAAGCTCCATGCGGCACAGGCTACCGGGAAGGTGTCTTCGTCCGCTGTTGCCACAACGTTGTCAGCAGCAGGCTGTTATCACAGACGATAACGGCAGCCATTCCGGCACGTCGGCGAGGTGCCGACCGCGCGTGGATGAATCGGCGCTGCCAACGGGAGAATTCGCCATGGGCAACGACGTACCCACGATCATGTCCCACGTCTCGATCGGCGTCAGAGATTTTGAGCGATCGGTGGCGTTCTACGACAAGGTGCTTGCGACGATTGGCGCCCGCCGACTGATGGAGCATCCCGGAGCGGTCGCCTACGGCAAGCAGTTTCCCGAGTTCTGGGTGCAGACGCCGTTTGACGGCAAGGCGCCCAGCGTGGGCAACGGCACGCATTTCGGGTTCCTCGCCCCCGACAATGCAACGGTGGATGCCTTCTATGCCGCCGCACTCGAGGCAGGCGCCGAACCCGATGGCGCGCCCGGCCCGCGTCCGCACTACGGCGACCCCTACTACGGTTGCTTTGTTCGGGATCCCGACGGCCACAAGATCGAGGCCATGGCCTGGAACGGGCCGGTTCCGGATTGAGAGGACCGCTCCTCGCTCCGGGGCCGGCTCTCCGCGCCTTGTCCGGGAGTCGCCCAGCAACCTTTGCCGGGCGCCGCCGGACTCGTTCAGTACTGCAGGTTCTACTAAAGGATGTCTTCTCTCGGAAACGCGCTGTTTACCACCTCTCGAATTTCGTGACAGCACTTAACCTTAGGGAAATTTTGCAGAGCGATCGTCGAAACAATTGAGCATCAAAGCTCTGGGTCAGCAGAGTAGGATCGGCATGCAGCGAAGATCCGACGGCTGATCGGTTCCGAATGGCCGGGCATCTCGTCCCAGTCGGCGGGGAGGGTTGCTTCGAGAGGAGACGATCGCATGAGCCATCCGTTTTCCGCGAATGCGGACTCACCGCAAGGGGGGCTGCTTGGTCGCGTTTTATCGAGCCGCGGTGCGGAGGCCAGGCTCGGCCTGCTGCCGCATCCGGCGCAGGCCAAGGCCCGCGCCACCATCGGCAAGTTTGTTGCCATTGACTGCGGTGGATCGCGGGTGGTCGGGATCATCTCGGAGGTCTTCACGCCCGGCGCTTCGGACCCGCAAGGCGACTATGGCGCCATTGCACGCGTCGACCTGGTCGGAGAACTGACCCACTCTGGCGGGCAGCCCCCCCAATTCCGACGCGGCGTGCGGCACTATCCGGCAATCGGCGACGCAGCGAGTACGTTGTCACGGGAGGATCTGCGGTTGATCTACGCGCCTGCCGGAGCACGGGCCATCGCGGTCGGTGAGTTGCATCAGGACGGGTCGATCGAGGCGACTGTCGATGCCGAGGCCCTGATCTCGAAGCATTTTGCGGTTCTCGGCTCGACTGGCGTCGGCAAGTCGAGCGGCGTCGCGGTGCTGCTCGGCGAGTTGAAGCGGGTCAGGCCGGACGTGCGGGTGCTGCTGCTCGATGTTCACAATGAATACGGCCGGAGTCTTGGCGCGGACACCACCGTCATCGGCAGCGATACGCTGCGTTTGCCATTCTGGCTGCTCAATCTCGAGGAGATCACCGACGTCCTTTATGGCGGAAAGCCGGCTGTGCTGGAGGAAGTCGAGATTCTGGCCGAGCTTATTCCCGCGGCCAAAGGCATGTACCAGGGCTACAAGGGCGCGGGGGAACGCTCCCTGCTCGCCCGCCGCACGCCGAAGAGCAGCGGCTATACCGCCGATACGCCGGCGCCGTACCTGATCCAGGACCTCATCGGACTGATCGACGAGCGCATGGGCAAGTTGGAGAACCGCGCCACCCGCATGGTGCACCACCGACTGCTGCAGCGCATCGAGTCCATCCGCAACGATCCGCGCTATGCCTTCATGTTCGAGAACGCCAATGTCGGCGGTGACATCATGGTCGCGGTGTTGAACCAACTCTTCCGCCTCGACCGTCCGGAAAGCGGGCCGACGGTGCTCGGCCTCGCCAGCCTGCCCGGCGAGGTCGTGGACGCAGTCGTTTGCGTCATTTCGCGCCTGGCGTTCGAGTTCGGCATGTGGAGCGACGGTGCGATCCCGATCCTGATCGTATGTGAGGAGGCGCACCGCTATGCCGCGCGCGACCATTCGCTCGGCTTCGCTCCGGCGCGGCGTGCGCTGTCGCGCGTAGCAAAGGAAGGTCGCAAGTACGGCGTTTACCTCGGCCTGGTGACGCAGCGCCCGGCGGAAATTGATCCGACGATCATCTCCCAATGCAGCACCCTGTTCTTCATGCGCATGGCCAATGACGAGGACCAGTCGATCCTGCGTTCCGCCAGCTCGGACGCGGCGCAGAGCCTGCTGTCCTTCGTGCCTTCACTCGGCATGCGCGAGGTGATCGGCATCGGCGAAGGGATGCCGCTGCCGGCCCGCTTCTCCTTCAAGACACTGCCTGCAGAGCGCCTGCTCGGCGGGTGCTGCGACGCGGGACTGCGGCAAGGCTCCACGAGCTGCGGAGACATCGTCGCAGCGACGGTGGAGCGCTGGCGCCAGGCCACGACGAATACGGCCCGGCTCAAGGTCGAGGACGAGGAACGCGGCGGCGACGGTAGCCTTGCCGCAATTCGGCGCGAGCTGCGTAGCTTTGCTGCCGAGGGCCGCCCCGCCGACACCGGCGTGATGGACCGCTACGCCGGCCCGCTTCGTTAGGAAGAAGCCTAGATGCCCGGCATCGCAACCCTGCCGTTCCGTGAAAGAGACACTGCCGCAGGCGCGGCTCCGGCCTTCGTCGACTCGGACGACGTCCCGCTTGCCCGGATTCTCTCTGGCGCCGAGTTCGGTCTGCGGGTGACCTCGCCGGAGGGCCGGCTCGTCTTCGACAACGGCGTTCATATCGATGCGCCTGATTCTGAGCGGAAGATCGGAGTGCGACGGTCGTCTGTCGCGCTGGACGATGTCTGCTATGAAATTGCTCTCGTCCTCGACGAGACGGTGCAGCACCTTCGCGAGCAGGACCTGATCCAGCGCGCATTCTTCGACGAACTGACAAGGCTGCCGAATCGGGCGCTGCTCGAGAGAACGGTCGGTGCCCGCATCGCCGAATATCCGGCAGAGCCCTTCGCGCTTGCCTTCATCGACCTCGACGGTTTCAAGCTCGTCAACGACTACTATGGCCACGACGTGGGCGACGAACTTCTGTCGCGATTGGCTCAGCGTCTGGAGGCCTGCCTGCGGCAGACCGATGTACTGGCGCGGCTGAGCGGCGACGAATTTGCCCTGCTGCTGTCGCCGATCGGGAACATTGACGACCTTCACCGCGATGTGGAGTGGCTGTCGGAACGGATCAAGGAGCCGGTCTTCATCGACGGTCATGAGATCATGCCATCGGCCTCGATCGGCGTTAGCCTCTACCCGCGCGACGGCGCCAGCATCGTTGCGCTGCGTGCCAATGCCGACCGAGCGATGTACCGGGCCAAGTCACGCACCAAGGGTTCGGTTCAGTTCTATGACGACGGCATCGAGCATGCTTCGGCAGCCAGGTCACGGGCCGAGCAGCGCCTGCGCCGCGCGATCCGGGACCACCGCGTCTGCTGCGCCTATCAACCGAAGGTCGAGATTCGCACCGGCCGCATCACAGGCGTGGAGGCGCTGATGCGCTGGCGCGACGAGGATGGGCTGATTCAGGCACCGGGAGATTTCGTTGCACTTGCCGTCGAACTGGGGCTGATCGACGATCTCACGCACTTCATTCTGGCCGAAACGATCCGCTCGCTCGATCTCGTCAACGAGGCCTTTGGCCCGGATTGCACGATCAGCTTCAATGTTGCGGCCCGTCAGGCCGGTGATCCACGCTTTATGCGTTCTCTTGTGAGCGCGCTGGCCGACAGCGGTTCGCCCGGGCGCTTCATGGTGGAATTGACGGAAGACGCCTTCATTGCCAAGTCGGCCTTCCAGGAGCGGATCCTGCCCATGATCCGGGAGGTCGGCGCACGGGTCTCGATCGACGACTTCGGCACCGGTTACTCCTCGTTGGCCGCACTTGCCGACATCACGGCCGATGAGGTGAAAGTCGATCGGTCCTTCGTCCCGCAGGTTCATCAGCGGCCGCGCAGTCAGGCCGTGCTCAAGGCGATCGAGGCCCTTGCCCAGTCGCTGGGCATGTCGATCGTCGTGGAGGGCGTGGAAAGCTTCGAGGAGGTCGCCTACCTCCAGGCAGCGACCCGGATCCAATTCGCCCAGGGCTATTATTTCTCGAAGCCGATCCTGCTGGACGAGCCCGCGGCGACAAACGGTTTGGCGACCAGATCCGCGAGCCCGGCCCGGCAACCGACGGCTTCGCGGATGCAAGGCGGGTAGCCCGCTTACGCTTTCGCGCCCTTCTTCCCTGCCCCAAGCACGCCCGCGGTCTTCGTATCCAGGGGCCATCTCGGGCGGGGCGAAACGTCAGAATCGTCAACCGGCCCGAGCCGGAGCCGTTCGATTGCCGCCCAGGCGATCATTGCGGCATTGTCGGTGCACAGGCTTGGTGAGGGAGCGACGAGGCGGGCACGCCCCCCGCGGGCGATCGTGTCGAGCCGGTCACGGATCGCAGCGTTGGCGGCCACGCCGCCGGCGATGACCAACACGGGCTCGGCGGCGGGAAATGCGGCACTGAAAGCTGCGAGTGCCCTTCGGGCTTTCTCGCCGATCACGTCGGCGACTGCCTCCTGGAAGCTGGCGCACAGGTCGGCGACATCCCGCTCCGAAAGCGGCGCCGCCTCGTAGGCAGCGTTGCGCACCGCCGTCTTCAGACCGGCGAAGGACATGTCGAGGCCGGGGCGATCGAGCAGTGGCCTCGGCAACGCGAAGCGCTTCGCATCGCCGTCGGCCGCCGCGCGCTCTACCGCCGGCCCGCCGGGATAGGGCAGGTCGAGCAGCTTCGCCGTCTTGTCGAAGGCCTCGCCGACGGCGTCATCTATGGTCGTTCCAAGCCGAACGTAGTCGCCGACACCGCGCACCAGCAGGAATTGGCTGTGCCCGCCGGACACGAGAAGAAGCAAATAGGGAAAGCCAAGGCTATGCGTCAGCCGTGCGGTCAGCGCATGGCCCTCAAGGTGATTGACGGCGACGACCGGCTTGCCGAGCGCCATCGCCATTGCCTTGGCCGTCATCAGCCCGACAATGACGCCGCCGATCAAGCCCGGTCCGGCGGTCGCGGCGATGGCATCGATCTCGCGCCACTCAAGGCCGGCGTCGCGCCTCGCGGCATCGACAATGCGGTCGAGCAGCTTGATATGGGCGCGGGCGGCGATCTCCGGCACCACGCCGCCGAATGCTTCATGTTCGGACACTTGCGATCGGACCACATTCGAGAGAATGTGCCCGCCACCGGCCGCATTGAGCCGGACCACCGCCGCCGCGGTCTCGTCACAACTCGTCTCGATACCGAGCACGGTCATGGGTGTCGCGGCATCAGCGGCTAGCCGGCCGCCCGATGGGGCGGTTGAAAGGGTTTCAGGGCTCGTCATTCGGCTTCGCCTGTCGTCACGACGCCCTATCATCGGGACGTGTGCTGTTGCAAACGAAACCTCCGCCGGAAAAGATTCGTATTGGCACCCGGGGCAGTGCACTGGCCCTTGCCCAGGCACATGAGACCCGGGATCGGTTGATGGCCGCCCACGGTCTCGCTCCGGAGCGGTTCGAAATTGTGGAGATTCGCACTTCCGGCGACCGCATTCAGGACAGACCCCTGTCAGAGGCCGGCGGTAAGGGGCTGTTTACCAAGGAGCTTGAACAGGCGCTGATCGATGGCACGATCGACTTCGCCGTGCATTCCTGCAAGGATATGCCGACGATCCTGCCGCCCGGCCTTGTCTTGACCGCCTTCCTGCCGCGCGAGGATGTGCGCGACGCCTTTCTGTCTCCTAGGGTGGCGCGGCTCGAGGATTTGCCGCAGGGCGCCGTTGTCGGCTCTTCCAGCCTGCGCCGCCAGGCAATGTTGAAGCGGCTGAGGCCTGACCTGAAGGTCGTGATGTTCCGGGGCAACGTCCAGACCCGACTTAAGAAGCTGGCGGAGGGCGTGGTCGACGCCACGCTTCTCGCCTGTGCCGGGCTAAGGCGGATCGGCCTCGCCGGCCACATCACCGAGATTCTTGATACGGAAACATTTCTACCAGCCGTCGGCCAGGGGGCGATCTGTATCGAGTCGCGGCTGGACGATGACGTAACGCGCACGTTGCTCGCCGCCGTCAACGACGTGAATACGGCGGTCTGCCTTGCGGCGGAGCGCGCCTTCCTCGCTGAGCTCGATGGTTCGTGTCGCACGCCGATTGGCGGGTTGGCGACGCTTGATGGAGATCGTCTTCGGTTCCGCGGCATGATCCTGAAGCCGGACGGCAGCGAGAGCCATGAGACCACGCGTGAAGGGAGTGCGGCCGATGCTGCCGCTCTCGGTGCTGACGCCGGCCGCGCGCTCAAGGCGCTGGGTGGGCCGGCATTTTTCGCCCTCTAACCCGGTTCCGGCGCATGCGCGTTCTGGTCACCCGGCCTGAGCCTGAAGCTTCCATGACGGCCACAAAGCTCGCGGCCCTTGGGCACGAGCCTGTGGTTGCGCCGCTGTTCAAGGTTGAACCGATCGATCCTGGCCCGATCTCTCTGGCCGGGATCGGATCCGTCGCCGTCACCAGTCCGCGCGCGGTCCCGCTGGTGGCGGCTCGGGCAGAGTGGCCCTTGCTTGCCGCCCTGCCGGTTTTTGCGGTCGGGACCGCAACGGCAGAGCGCGCCCGGAAGGCGGGGGCGCGTGAGGTGATCGCCGCGGAAGGTACTTTGGACCGGCTCGTGAGGACGATTGCCGCGGCCCAGCCACCCGGACGGGTGCTCTACCTCGCCGGTGCTGAGCGCAGCGGCGATCTCGTCGCAGAACTCGGCCGCCACGGTCTCGATTGTCGTATGGTCGAGGTTTATCGGAGCGTCGCGGTCGGCGAGCTTCCCTTAGAGGTGGCCAGGGAGATCGGCGCTGGCAGGATTGACGCGGCATTGGCCTATTCCCGCCGCAGCGCGGCGGCACTTGCTGCGGCGCTCGCCAGAATTCCGGCGCCGTCGTCGCCTCGATTCATCGCAATCTCGGAGGCGGCGGCGGGGCCGTTGCAGACGCTCGGCCCGGTGGACATCGCGGCAGAGCCATCTGAGGCCGGGCTCTTCGCACTTCTCAAGAAGCCGTGTTAAGACCATCGCGAAACCCGTTTGCCGCGGTGCGACAATGCGCCCTTCGCAGTGGTGCCTCGACGGCCGGCGAGACGATATAGTCGAACGGCGTATGTCGGACGAGGGCGCGGCACCGCCAAGGAGGACAGGCGATGGCAACCGACAGGGACAAACCCGGCAAAGACGGGCCGAGCGGGGACAGGCCGAGCGGGCGTTCCACGAGCGCAGGGCGCCCAAGAGCGTCTGCCGGCAGCCAACGCCGTCCGGTTACGATCGATCTTCAAGCGAGGGATCTGAGCAAGTCAGAGCCGGTTGCCAAGCCTGACCCGGCCGCGCCGCAACCCTCGTCCGAGGCAACCGGGCAAACGGACGCGCGCAAGTCGGAGACCCGCGCCGCCAAGCCCGGGGCGGATACCAAAGCGGCGTCCGGAGCCGCCAAGGCGGCCTCCTTGGCGTCTGGAACGGCGACGTCCGGGATGTCAACAGCGCGAGCGGTGAAGGCGGATACGACGGAGGCCGGGAAATCGGAGACAGCGAAGTCGGAATCGGCATTGCCGGACGCCGGCAAGGCGAGCTCCACGATGGCGTCGACCGCATCCGCTGCCGCCAGAGGTCCGACTGGTTCGACGGCCATTGGAGATCAACCCACTTCCGGGGCTGGCGTCACCGGTACGAATGCAGCCGGAACGACTGCCGATAGCACGTCGACGGCGTCCGAGAAGACGTCAGCCGACAAGACGTTTGGCACCGGCTCGGCTGCCGCAGCGGCTGCGGGAAAAGCGCCGCCGCGGATGCAGGATCAGGACGTGCCGCGGAGTGCCGGCTCGCCACTGGGGCTGGTCGCGGCGGCCTTCGTCGGCGCAGCGCTGGTGCTTGCGGGCGCCTACGGTCTGCACCGCGCAGGCTATCTCCCGCTTGTCGATACGGCCGCCCAGGCCGAGATCCATGCCGCCCTGTCGGCAGCGCAGTCGCGAATCGCCTCACTTGAGGGGCACGTCGCGGATCTCAGGGCCTCGGCAGGGACCCCAGGAGCGACCCGGCAGGAGATCGACAGCCTTGCCGAGCGAGTTGCAGCTCTCGAGCAATCGGGGAGGATCGATGGATCGGCCGGGTCGCCCGCGCTTCAACGCGAGCTCGCGGAGGTCCGGGACGGCCTGACCGAGTTGCGCAGCGTGGTCTCGTCCGGCGGCGCCGGTGAGGATGCTGGCCTGGCCGAATTGAGCAAGAGGGTTGCGGCACTCCAACAGGAGGTCGACGCTCTAAAGGGTGAAGCCGCGGCCGGCGAAGTCGCCGATTCGGTTGCAGCGTTGAAGGCGGACGTTGCCCGCATGACAGAGTCGGTCGACACCCTCACCAGTCGGCTCGCCTCTGCCGAAGCCGCGCTCACCGACGCCGGCGCCGCGCGCTCGGACATTCAGGCGAACCTCGCCGAACTCAGCTCCACCATATCGTCGGCCAGGGCCAGCACCACCGAGGCGCTCAACGCTTTGAAGGGTTCGATAGCGGCAATCGAAACGCGGCTCGGGCCGCTGGAGGAAAGCATCGGAACGCCGGGTGCGCGCGAAACCGCGGCCCGGGCGCTTGCGGTTTCGGCGCTAACCGCCGCGCTCGACGCGGGCCGCTCCTATGCGACGGAACTTTCTGCTGTCGCCGCCGCTTTGCCGAAGGAAACAGACCTTACAAATCTGAGTGCCCATGCTGACACGGGATTGCCGACCAAGGCTGACCTCATTGCCCGTTTTCCCGCTGTTGCGCGGGCCATGGCCTCGCGCATCGAAGTGCCCGTCGAAGAGGGAGAAGGCAGTCTGGTCGACCGGTTCCTGTCTGGCGCCAAGACCTTCATCGGCATTCGCCATGTCGGCGACGGCGGAGGCAACACGCCGGTCGACCTGCTCGGGCGGATGGAGGCACGGGTCACTGCCGGTGACCTTGCCGGCGCCCTCGCCGCCTATGAGGGGTTACCGGAACCTGTGAAGGCGGCCGGCGCCGAATGGGCTGGTCAGGCCCGCGCCCGGGTCGAGGCCGATGCCGTGGTTGCCTCGGTCACTGACGAGGTGCTGAGAGGGCTTTCCGGTCCGGGCGGTTGAAGGCGCCTGCCGAAGTTGCGTGATGGACTGCGGAACGCGCCAATGACTCGATATTCGACAACAGGTTCCTGCACCGCCCCGCTGCTGCGGGCCCGTCCGGAACGGGGAGCGCCAACGTCATGATTCGTGTGCTGATCTTCATCGCCGCGGTCTTCCTGCTGGCGCTCGGCGCCGCGTGGATTGCCGACCAGCCCGGCAATGTCTCGGTCGCCTGGGAGGGCTACCGCTATGATGGTTCGCTGGGCAAGACCGTGCTCCTGCTCGCGATCGTGGTCCTGGCGATCATGGTCATCTGGGGCTTGATACGCTCGCTTTTGCGCTCACCGAAGCTTGCGGCGCGCTTCTTCCGCCGCCGTCGCCGCGACCGGGGTTACGACGCCTTGTCGAAAGGACTGATCGCGCTGGGCGTCGGCGATGCGGTGGCTGCCCGTCGCTTTGGCAACGAGGCGGCAAAACTGCTTGACGGCGCGCCGGCGGCCCGCCTGCTGCTTGCCCAGGCCGCGCAGCTTTCCGGCGATCGCGAAGAGGCGCGGCAGCGATTCGATGCGATGCTAGCCGATCCTCAGCTCAAGGCCGTCGCTCTGCATGGGCTTTTCATTGAGGCCGAGCGCGTTGGCCAGCCGGTGGCCGCCCGGCACTATGCCGAGGAGGCAGGCCGCCTGGTGCCGGGCCTTCCCTGGGCGGGACGGGCCACCCTCGGCTATCAGGCGGTTGCCGGCGACTGGGAGGCGGCGATCCGCACCCTGGAGGCACACTATGCCTCCAAGCTCGTCGACAAGAAGACGTTCCGTCGCCATAAGGCCGTGCTGATGACTGCGCGGGCGCTCGAGATCGAGGATCGCGATCCCGATCGCGCCCGCAGCCTCGCACTTGAGGCGCATGGTCTTGCGCCCGACCTCGTCCCTGCTGCAGTGGTCGCGGCCCGACTGTCGACCCGGCGCGGCGACCTGCGCAAGGCGATGAAGGTTCTCGAGACCGCCTGGAAGCTTTCGCCGCATCCTGATTTGGCCGATGCCTATGCCCATGCGCGGCCCGGCGACTCCGCGCTCGACCGGCTGAAACGGGTCAAGGCGCTGGCCGCATTGCGCGCCCATCATGGCGAGGGCGCGCTCGCCGTCGCCGCGGCCGCGATCGAGGCGAGGGATTTCGCGCTGGCGCGGGCCGAACTCACCGGCGTGCTGCGTTCGGCGCCGAGCCGGCGCGCCTGTCTGCTGATGGCCGATCTCGAAGAGGCCGAACACGGTGACCGCGGCCGCGTACGCGAGTGGCTGGCACGGGCCGTCCGCGCGCCGGCCGACCCGACGTGGGTCGCCGATGGTGTCGCCGCGGCCGAGTGGGCGCCGGTGTCGCCCACGAGCGGCAAGATCGATGCCTTCGAATGGAAGGTGCCTCCAACCATGCTGCCGCCGGCCGAGCCGGAAGCGATCGACGATGCCCTGTTCGAAGCACCCCCGACCGCCATGACGCAGGATCTGCTGCCGCCTGCAGCGGAGGCCGAGGCGGTCGAACCAGCCGTCGTCGTGCCCGCGGGTCCGGAAATGCGCCCGGCCACGACTTCCGGCCCTGCGGCCGACCCTAATCAACCAAGGTCTGGAGAGCCGGTGAAAGCAGAGCCTGCCGGCGAGGCGAAAACGCCGGCAACCGCCCCCGAAGGGACGAGCGAGGACGATAGCCGCGGCGACGGCATCAAGCCCGATAAGGCAGTCGACGCTACTTCTCGATCCGCCCCTGCGGCGGTGGAGGAGGTCGAGGTCGTCGACGCGAAGTCGGCCGGGGCGGAAGAGGCGTCCTCGGATAGCCCCGCGCCGGACGTGGCACCGACGAAGCCGGACGGCAGTTCGCAGGCGAAGCACGGCCCGAAGCCGGAGCCGAGGGAGATCGAACGGGCAAAACCGATCGAATTTCCTCTGAAGCACATGCCCGACGACCCTGGCCCGGAGGGCGATGACACGGAAGCCCCGCCGCAACCGGGCTACCGCTTCTTCAACTGAGGCGATAATCGGCCGGTCCGGGCTTGATCGTGGATCCCTTGGCGGTGCCGAGCCGGAGGGGGGCTTGAGGCGATCGCGCGCTTCGCATCAACCCGCTCGGGAGCGCTCCTCTGCGGGACGTGACGTGCGACGGAGCCAACGCGAGGTGTGGGGTCCAATCCCTGTCGGGCCGCTTTCCCTCTTGCGCCGCGCGATGCCCTCCGCTATCAAGCGCACTCATCGACGACCCCGCTGCCAGCGGGGTCGGGCGTTGCAGACGTTTCGACCCTGCGACGCACGATGAGACGACGGGGCACCCCGCCCGCACTTGGCAAGCCGCATTAGCTCAGTTGGTAGAGCACGTCATTCGTAATGATGGGGTCGCTGGTTCGAGTCCGGCATGCGGCACCACCCCTTTCC
>CAYXAA010000009.1:0-146925 GCA_964462985.1 uncultured Hyphomicrobiales bacterium
CAGATCATCGACGTCAACATGGACGAAGGCCTGCTCGATTCAGAACAGGCGATGGTGACCTTTCTCAACCTCATTGCGGCGGAACCCGACATCGCTCGCGTCCCGATTATGATCGACAGCTCGAAATGGTCGGTGATCGAGGCGGGGCTGAAATGCGTGCAGGGCAAGGCCGTCGTCAACTCGATTTCGCTGAAGGAGGGCGAGGACGCCTTCATCGAGCACGCCCGGCTGGTGCGGCGCGATGGCGCCGCGGTGGTCGTGATGGCCTTTGACGAGAAGGGGCAGGCCGACACGCTGCAGCGCAAGATCGAGATCGCGCGCCGCTCCTATGAGGTGCTGGTCGATAAGGTCGGCTTCCCGCCCGAGGACATCGTGTTCGACCCCAACATCTTTGCCGTGGCCACGGGGATCGAGGAGCACGACAATTACGGCGTCGACTTCATCGAGGCGACGCGGTTCATCCGTGAAAACCTGCCGCATGCCCATGTCTCGGGCGGCGTGTCGAACCTGTCGTTCTCGTTCCGCGGCAACGAACCGGTGCGCGAGGCCATGCACTCGGTGTTCCTCTATCATGCCATTCGCGCCGGCATGGATATGGGGATCGTCAACGCGGGGCAGCTTGCGATCTACGATGATCTCGACCCGGAGCTGCGCGAGCGCTGCGAGGACGTGGTTCTCAACCGCCGTAAGGACGGGACCGACCGGCTGCTCGAGATCGCCGAGCGCTTCAAGGGCCAGGGCGGCAAGGAAAAGAAGGCGGACCTCGCCTGGCGCACGCTGCCCGTCGAGAAGCGGCTTGAGCATGCGCTCGTTAACGGCATCCTCGACTTCGTCGAAGAGGACACCGAGGAGGCTCGCCAAAAGGCGAAGCGGCCGCTGGATGTGATCGAAGGTCCGCTGATGGACGGCATGAACCACGTCGGCGACCTGTTCGGCGCCGGCAAGATGTTCCTGCCGCAGGTGGTGAAATCCGCCCGCGTCATGAAGAAGGCGGTGGCCTATCTGCTGCCATTCATGGAGGCAGAGAAGCGGGAAACCGGCAAGGAAGGCCAGTCCTCGGCCGGCAAGGTGCTGATGGCGACCGTTAAGGGCGATGTCCATGAAATCTGAAAGAAAATCCTCGGCGTTCTCCTGCAGTGCAACAATTTCGAAGTGATCGACCTCGGCGTGATGGTGCCGGCGGCCAAGATCATCGAGACCGCCCGCAAGGAGAAGGTCGACATCATCGGGCTCTCCGGCCTGATCACGCCATCGCTGGACGAAATGTGTCACATGGCGGCCGAGCTGGAGCGCGAAGGCTTCGACCTGCCGCTTCTGATCGGGGGCGCAACGACGAGCCGGATCCATACCGCGGTGAAGATCCACCCGAACTATTCCCGCGGCCAGGCGATCTACGTCACCGACGCTGGCCGTGCCGTCGGCGTCGCGACCAAACTGATGAGCGAGGGCGCGCGTGCACCCTATTTCGCCGAAGTCCGCGAGGAATACGCCCGCATTGCTGAAAGCCACGCCCGCTCGCGCGGCTCGACGCCGCGGGTTTCCCTGGCGGAGGCTCGCGCCAACCGGTTTCGCGCCGGCTTCGACGGCTACCGCCCGGTAAGGCCGTCGTTCCTCGGGACGCGGGTGTTGGACGATTACCCGCTCGAGGATCTGGTTCCGTACATCGATTGGACGCCGTTCTTCTCGACCTGGGAGATCAAGGGCAGCTATCCGGCCGTCCTGACCGACAACCGCTACGGCCCGGCCGCCAAGGCGCTGTTCGACGATGCCCGGCGCCTGCTTGACGACATCGTGGAGAAGCGCTGGCTTCAGGCGCGCGGTGTGGTCGGCTTCTGGCCGGCGGCGGCGCGCGGCGACGACATTCTGGTCTATGGCGATGAGGGCAGGGCGGAGACGAGAGCAACGCTCCACACCCTGCGCCAGCAGATGGCGCGCACCGAAGGCGGTCGCGCCAACCTGGCGCTGTCGGATTTCATCGCCGAGGACGGCAGCGGCATCGCCGACTATATCGGCGGCTTTGCCGTCACCGCGGGCCATGGCGAAGAGGAACTGGCCGCCCGTTTCGCCAAGGCGCACGACGATTATTCCAAGATCCTGAGCCAGGCCCTCGCCGACCGGCTCGCCGAAGCCTTTGCCGAGCGCCTGCACCAGATCGTGCGCGAGGAGCTCTGGGGCTATGCCCCGCAGGAGAGGCTGTCTGCCGAAGACCTGATCGCCGAGAAATATCAGGGCATTCGTCCGGCACCGGGCTATCCCGCCCAGCCGGACCACACGGAGAAGGCGACGCTGTTCGCCCTGCTCGACGCCGAGGCCAGAACGGGCATCCAGCTCACCGAAAGCTACGCCATGTGGCCGGGCTCGGCCGTCTCCGGCCTCTATTTCTCGCATCCTGACAGCCATTATTTCGGCGTCGGCAAAATCGAGCGCGACCAGGTCGAGGACTATGCGGCGCGCAAGGGCTGGAGCGTGGAGACGGCGCACAAGTGGTTGTCGCCGATCCTGAACTACGACCCGATGCTGCTGGTGGCCGCGGAATAGAACACGGCGTATGATCCTCTCGAAGCTCGGATCTCGGGGGGACGAACCGATGTCACTGCAGGACCGCGTCAATGCCGCGATCGCCGTCCATCGCTCCGGCGACCTCGCGGCGGCCCTGACCGCTTACGAGACGATCCTTGCGGACCATCCCGAACAGCCAGACGCCCTGCACTACCTCGGCCTGTTGCGCTTCCAGCGCGGCGACGCCGAGCAGGCGATTGCGCTGATCAAGCATTCGCTCGCGCTGCAGCCCGGCAACTCTGCCGCCCACAACAATCTCGGCAATGTCCTCGTCGCCCTCGGCCGCGACCAGGAGGCGCTTCGGGCCTATGGTTCGGCCATCCATGCCAACCCGGAGCACGCCGATGCCTGGAGCAACCTCGGCGTGATGATGCGCAAGGCCGAGTTGATGGACGAGGCGGTCGAGATGCTGAGCCAGGCGGTCACGCTGGCGCCCGGCCATACCAAAGCCTGGCACAACCTCGGGCTGACCTATCTGATGATGGGCAAGCTGGAGGAGGCGGCCAATGCCTTCGAGGCCTGTCTCGACCAGGGAAGCGAACGCTGGCCCGACCCGGTCTGGCATGCCCGCGTGCTTTGCGCGCTCGGACGCAATGATCGGGCAATCCAGCATCTCGAGCAGTATATCGCCGAACGCCCCGACGACCCCGTTGCCCGCTATCAGCTCCAGGCAATGCGCGGCGAGAAGGTCGAGCGTGCGACCGACGACTACGTCCGCGCCCACTTCGATAGTTTTGCCGAAAGCTATGATGAGGTGCTGCGGCGCATCCAGCACCGCGGCCCCGAACTCGTGGCCGCAGAGGTCGACCGCCTGTTGGCGGGCCGGGAACCGTTTGCCGACGTCGTCGACCTCGGGTGCGGCACCGGCCTTGTCGGGCCCCTGATCCGCAAACACGCCCGCAAGCTCACCGGGGTCGACCTGTCGCGCGAAATGCTGAGGCGCGCCGCCGCTCTCAAGACCTACGACTATCTGGTCGAGGGCGAGCTGGTGGCCTTCCTGAAGGAGGTGCTGCCGACCCGGTTCGATCTTGGGACCTGCGTCGATACCCTGTGTTACTTCGGGCCGCTCAAGGAGTTCATGACGGCGCTCGCTGCCGTGCTGAAGCCGGGCGGTATCATGGTCGCGACGGTCGAGAGCCTGGCTGAGGGCGAAACGGAAGCCGGCTTCCGCCTCGACACCTCCGGACGCTACGCGCACAGCGAGAGCCATTTGCGCACATCGGCCGAAGCGGCCGGCCTCACCTTCCTATCGGCGACGCCGGCGGTGCTTCGACGCGAGCTCGGCAAGGATGTCGAGGGTTTCGTCTTCGTCGTCAGGCTTCCGGCGCAGTAAATGATGGGTACGAGCCGTCGTGGCGCATCAGTGCGCCGTGTCGCACGGCAGGAAAGACGACGGGGCAGGGTTCTCTCGGTTGCGCGGCCGCAAGCGGCCGTACCCAAACATCAGGGCATCCCGCGTCCTAAGGACCCGGAATGCCCCTTTTTGGAAGCCGCGCTGTCGACTCGTATTCGGGACTGTTGTTTTGCCGCCCTTGAAGCCATCCCGGCTTGAGGATGGGGTCACGCTTGCTCTGGCGAATTGACTATCGGTTGATGGCCGCAGTCTTCAGACGGGTCCTGCCTTGGAACGGGGTTACAGAATTCCGACCACGATCGCTCCGACGAACAGGAATGCGGCGCAAACCGCAAGCATATTCAAATTGCGGACCAGGGTCATGATTCGGCCTCCCTACTGATCGGCATCGTGAAGTTTAAGTGACGATTAACAACACGGGAAGCGGAAAAGTTGCTGCACTGCGATGGTGGAAGGCGGAAACCGTTGTAGCGAAGGCCGGAATTGGCTCTGGTCGCGCCGTGTCAATTTTACGTAGATTTGAGAATATTTTTAATAAAATTCAGGTTTAACTTTAGATTAACCATAGCAATCTTGCCTTGTGTTTTGTTGTTCTGCGCTCCTTTGGTAGAAAATCTCACTGAATAAATTTTTTGGAATCCGAGATAAATGCGAAATCCATTGATCTTAACGCGCTGTTAGATCCCCAATCAATGTATTGGAGCGATGATGAATGCTACGGATGACGCGCAATGGATCTAGCCAGCCTGGCCGCGCTTGCTCGCGATGAATCGACCGATAGCCGGGGGGCTTTGGTGTCCGGACTGACGGATCTGTTCCTGGCGGCGGCGGAAAAGGACCTGCCAAAGGTCGGCGCTCTGTTCGGCGAGGTTGTCGTTCGCATGATCGACGAGCTCGAACTGGACGTGCGGGAGCAGCTGGCGCTGCGCGTGTCTCGTCATCCGTCGGTCCCATCCAATCTTCTTCTGCGCCTGGCTGTCGACGAGATCCGCGTCGCAGGTCCGGTGCTTGAGAGGACGCCAGCACTCAGCGACCAGGATCTGGCCACGGTGGCGATGACGCAGTCGCAGGACCATCTGCGGGCGCTGACGCGCCGCGACGTGATCGCATCCGCGCTTGCAACCGTCCTCATCCATCGCGGCCTGTCCGACGTGGTGGTCGCATTGGTGCGCAACAGGGGGGCCGACCTTTCCGACCGCTGCTTCGAGCTTCTGGTCGCCCGGGCCCGAAAAGACGTCGACATCCAGATTGCGCTTGCCGGGCGACCCGATATGCCGGCAGAGGCGGCGCGCCGACTGGTGCCGTTCCTGCCCAGGGTCCTGCGCCAGCGCATCCACGACAGCGCCCGCGCCACCATGCTGAAGGAGGCGGTCGCCGAGTTTGTTGCCGATCAGGCCAAGGCGCAGCTCGAGGCTTTCGGCGGTGTCCGGGCGCGGACGATGCAGATCATCGAAAAGGTCGCGGCGAACGCGATGCCGGTGGATGAGGCGGTCGTCACCGTCGCCGGCCAGGACAGCCCCGTCGATCTCGGCGTCCTGATTGCCCGTGTCGTCGACATGCCCCACCACTCGGTTGTTCGGCAGATCTTCTCGCCGGACGATTCGGCCCTGATCGTGCTGTGCCGGGCCGCAGGCATCTCGCGTGAAGGCTATGACCGGATCCTGAGGATGCGCAGCAAGCGCTTGAAAATGTCGATGACGGCGGTGCGCGATGCCCAGAACCGCTATGCCCGTATGACGCGAGAGAACGTCGCCGAGGCTCTGCCGGCGCTCAAGGCGAAGTTGAAGGGCTGACGCCTGTTCCCTTTACTCCTTCCCTGAGACGTCGCACCGTTGCCTTGGGCTGAAAAGGGGAAGGGAGGACGGCGATGAAACAGAAGGTAACCGGCATTGGCGGCGTGCTCTTCCGGGCACGGGATCCCAAGGCGCTCGCCGCCTGGTATGAGGAGCACCTCGGCATCGACGACATCAACAGGAGCGTCTGGCGACAGCAGGCGGGCGCCACGGTGTTTGCGCCGTTTTCGCAATCGACCGACTATTTTGGCCGTCCGGAGCAGCAGTGGATGCTCAATTTTCGCGTCGATGACCTCGACGCGATGATCGATCAACTGCAGCGTGCCGGCATCGCCGTCGAAACCCGGGCCGAGTGGGATTCGGAGGTCGGCCGGTTCGCGCGCATCCATGATCCCGAGGGCAACCCGGTCGAGCTCTGGCAACCCGCCGGCGGCGTATAGGCATCGGCCGGTCGGTCAGTCAGCCCGCTTCAGTCCGCAGCACATCCTCCAGCCACTTGGCGGCCAGAAGAGCGCGCCGATCCTCACCGAACGGTGCGACAACCTGGATGCCGAGCGGCAGGCCGGTTGCGGTCGACCGCATGCCGGGGACGTTGACTGCCGGCACACCCATCAAGGTCCATAGCCTGTTAAAGATCGAAGACCCGGTTGATCCCAGCCCCTGCGGGGCGGCGCCTGGCGCCGACGGGGTGACGATCACGTCGAAACCGGAAAACAGCTCCGACAGCGCGGCGCGGGCCTGAGCCGCGGTCGCCTGGGCGGCGTCGTATGCCTCGGGTCCGATTGCCCTGCCGGCCTCGAGCGTCTCGCGCAGGATCGGGCTCAGTTTCGTCTCGTGCCGATCGAACTCATAGCCAAGGGCGAGCGCAGCCTCAAAGTCCTGGATTACCTGGTGGGCGGAGAAGGCATCGGAGAACTGGCCGGGCAGGGCCACATCGCTCACTCTGGCGCCGGCCGCAGCGGCCCTCGCGCCTGCGGTTTCGAGCGCCTGGCGCATTTCGCCGCTGGCTTCGTCCCAGAGATGGGTCCGCACCAGCGCGATATGCGGCGCGGAAGGCTCGGTTCCGTCGACGCGCCAGTCGCGCCCGGTCAGTGTCGCACCGGCAAACGCCACGTCCTCGACGCCGGCGCCGAACAGGCCGATCGTGTCGAGCGACCAGGAAAAGATCTTCAGCCCGACCGTCGGGAGCCGGCCGAAGCTCGGCTTGAAACCGGCGACGCCGCAGAACGCGGCGGGCCGGATCACCGAGCCGCCGGTCTGGGTGCCGATGGCGAGCGGGAAGAAGCCGGCGGCAACCCCAGCCGCCGAACCCGAGGATGATCCGCCCGGCGTGTGGCCTGGATCGATTGGATTGCGCGTCGGTCCCGGCTGGAAATAGGCAAACTCGGTGGTGACGGTCTTGCCGAGGACCGCCGCGCCGAGGCGACGGGCCAGCGCCACCACTGCCGCGTCTGCCCCGGGACGATGACCATTATGGATTGGTGAGCCATAGGCGGTCGGGAAATCCGCGGTGTCAAGGTTGTCTTTGACGCCGAGGGCAAGGCCGCGGAGCGGTCCGGAGGCCGTTGCCGTGGCACGGCGGGCGGCAGCGAGGTCGCGGCAGACGAACGCCTCCACGATCGGCTCTTGCGCCTCAATGGCCTCGTCGATGGCGTCGAATACGGCATCGACCGAGGTCGTCCCTGACTCCAGATCCTTCGCAATCTTCAGCGCCGACAGCATTGAGGCCCCTCCCGTTTGTCGCTTGGTGTTTGATTAAAGACGTCTTCAGGAAAAGGGAAATGGCTCGACCCAAATGGGTCAATGCTTGCGCCGCCCGATCGCCGTATCCTGGTGGCGACGAACCGTTCAGGCGTCGAACTCTTAACTGGCAGACGGATAGGACATCCACCCATGATGCGAGCAATGGTCCTCGAAACGGCCGAGCAGCCGCTCAGATTGGTCGAACGTCCGGTGCCGCAGCCCAATCCCGGGCAATTGCTGATCGCGGTTGCCGCGTGCGGCGTTTGCCGCACCGACCTACATGTCGTCGACGGCGAGTTGCCGGATCCGAAATTGCCGCTCGTACCGGGCCACGAGATCGTCGGCCGCGTCGTCGAGATTGGTGCCGGCGTGACTGGATTTGCTGTCGGTGATCGCGTCGGCGTCCCCTGGCTCGGCCACACTTGCGGCAACTGCTCCCACTGTCGAAGCGGGCACGAGAACCTGTGCGACGCGCCCGGCTTCACCGGTTACACGCTGGACGGTGGCTATGCGAGCCACTGCGTCGCCGACGCTGCCTACTGTTTTCATCTGCCGGATGCCTACTCCGACGTTGAGGCCGCTCCGTTGTTGTGTGCGGGCCTGATCGGTCACCGCTCGCTCAAAATGGCAGGAGACGCCGAGCGACTCGGCCTCTACGGCTTCGGCGCCGCTGCTCATATCGTGGTGCAGGTCGCTCGCCATCAAGGCCGGCGGGTGTTCGCCTTCACCCGTCCGGGTGACGCCGAGGCCCAGGCCTTCGCCCGCTCCCTCGGCGCCAGTTGGGCGGGCGGCTCGGACTCAGCGCCGCCGGAGCCGCTCGACGCGGCCATCCTGTTTGCTCCCGTGGGCGCCCTGGTGCCGCTTGCATTGAAGTCAGTGCGCAAGGGTGGCGTTGTCGTCTGCGGCGGCATTCACATGTCCGATATTCCGGGGTTCCCTTACGCGGATCTGTGGGGCGAGCGCGTGATCCGCTCGGTCGCCAACCTGACGCGCCGGGATGCCGAGGATTTTTTGGTGCTTGCGCCGGACGCGGGCGTTCGCACCCATATTGTCCGCTATCCCCTGGAACATGCCAACGAGGCGCTGGCCGATCTGAGAGACGGCCGGCTGAGCGGTGCGGCGGTGCTCGTGCCATGAGCGTCGCTGGGAAGGGCTTTTTCCCCACGGCCGGCCTTCATCCCGCCCGATCCGTTCTGCTTGAATGAACGGCCACATGGGAGGAACCGATGGACCGATACGCCAACACGTGCGAAATGACGATGACGAAGCTGCGTACGGTGGACCGGCCGGTCTTGCGGGGCGGCGGCCCGCTCGAAAGCCTTGCCTCGATCGATATGACGGCGGGCTAGACGGTGCTGCACCGAGGATTCGTCGGCGTGCTTGCCGCTGCGCTGTTGGCGTCGGCTGGGGCACGCGCCGACCCGCCGGCGCCGATTGCCAAGCCCGGTGACCGGGCGGCGGCATTTCCTGTCACCAAGCCGGCGCTTCCTTCGGCAATCACGGCACCGGACGGCGCCATTTCCGGCGTCAAGGTGCCGTCTGTAAAGCCGGGGGCTTCAAAATCAGACGATCAGGAGCACAACCAGCCCGGCGCCAAAACCGGTACCGCACGCGCACCGTCCAGACCGGCCCCACATCGCCAGGCGCCGGGCCTTCCGGGCTCGGAGGAGCTTGAAACAGGTGGCGAAGGCCTTTGCGGCCTCGCCGCGGCGAGGCTGCCCATAGCGCCCGCGATCAACGAGGAGAACGGCTGCGCCATTCCGCGGCCTGTGGCGTTTGCTGCGGCCGGAGATGGCGGCAGGATCACGCTTGCCCCGGAAGCGACGGTCGGCTGCGGCTTTGCGCGCCGGGTCGAGGTGTGGCTCGCGACTGAGGTGGCGGCCGCGGCGAGGGCCGAGTTCGATGTCGATCTCGCCAGCGTCCGGGTCGCCGCGGGCTACGTCTGCCGCGGCCGCAACAACCAGGCCGGCGCCAAGCTATCCGAACATGCCTACGGCAATGCCATCGACCTGTCGGCCTTCCGTTTGTCCGACGGCCGGGAGATCGTCGTCGCTTCGGAATTCGGCAAGGCGAGCCCGGCGGGGCGCTTTCTCGCGGCGATCCGCAAGAGTGCCTGTGCCGCTTTCACAACGGTGCTGAGCCCGGCCGGCGACGCCTTCCACCAGGATCACATCCATCTCGACAGCGGCTGCCACGGCAGGACCTGCACCTACCGCATTTGCGAATAGGTGCCCCGGCGTTGATTTCGATCGAAACTGGAAAAGTTTAATCGAGCTGGACTGCAGACCGGCTAACGTTAACGAAATCTTATGCCCCTCGCGGCAGGCTGGACGCATGGTATTGCGTCCCCTTCTGCCCCTGGCGGCCGCGGCCGTCCTCCTCGCCCTATCGGGATGCGGTGCCCTGTGGGATCGCGAGGAACGCGAGGCCTGGCGGGGTGCTGCCGAAACTGCATGTCTTCGTTCCGGTCAGGTCCAGCCGTCGGCCTACACCCGGTCATCGCGACCGATCCGTGGCCCGGGCATTTGCGGGGTGGAGCGCCCGTTCACCGTGTCTGCCCTGCAGGACGGGATGGTCGGTCTCAATCCGCCCGCCGTGCTGGGATGCCCGGCGACGGCGGAGGTCAATGCCTGGATTGCCGATACGATCCAGCCGAGCGCCTATGCCGTGTTCGGCCAGCCAGTGACTGAGCTCAGGGTCGCGGCGTCCTATTCGTGCCGCGGTCGCAACGGCTCGTCGAAGGGGCCGCTGTCGGAGCACGCTTTCGCGAATGCCCTCGATGTTTCGGCCTTCCGGCTGGCGGACGGTCGCGTCATCACGGTTGAGCAAGGCTGGCGGCAGCCGGCGGAAGGTGCTTTCCTGCGCGCCGTGCATCAGGGTGCGTGCCGGAGATTCTCGACGGTGCTCGGCCCCGACGGTGACCGTCACCACCAGGACCACCTCCACGTCGACCTTGCCCGCCACAACAAGGCCGGAACATACCGGGTCTGCCAGTGATCGATACGAAAACAGGGCTCCGGTCGATCGCCGGTGCCCTGTTCTCTGGCAGTTGACAACTTTTGACGCTGTCCAGCGTCAGCGGCAGAACCGGCTCGTGCCGGAATAGGTCACATAGTAACCGGTCTGCGGATTGAAGCTGCGGTACTTCGTCGTGCAGTAGCGGTACCACTCGGGCGACCAGGGCGCCGGGCTGTATTGGACCACCACCTCGCGGTGATACACCGGGGCCGGCGCATAAACCGGGGGAGGCGGGGCGTAGACCGGATAGGGGCGCCCGACATAGACGGGCTCGGCCGGTCGCGGCGCCGCAAGGGCCGATCCGACGATGGTGCCGGCAGCAAGGCCAATCACTCCTGCCGCGATCGCAGCTCCGGCGTCGTGGCGATGGCGCGAGCCGGCTTCGGCGGTCGAGGCTGTCGGCAGCACCAGCGCGCCGGCCATGGTGACCGCGAGCAGCTTCGTGGTGAGGCTATCGGCAATCATGGTGAATGGTCCTTCCGTTCCCATGTCTCAGCAACAATGCCTCATAAGTAGACCTGCGGCGCTGAACCCATCGTGAGATCGCTGTTCATCTCCCGTTCAGAATTCTCCGGACCCGAATGGCTGTCGGCCGCATCAGCGGCAGAAGCGCTGATAGCCAGAGTACGTGGTGTAGTAGCCCGTCCGCGGGTTGAAGCTGCGGTACTTCCGGCTGCAGTAGCTATACCACTCGGGCGTCCAGGGCTGATAGGACACGCGGGCCGGCGCCGGTGCGTATTGGCGTGGCTGGGCCAGGGTGGACCCGATCAAGGCTCCTGCCGCCAGACCGAGAGCTCCGGCGACAAACGCGCCGTCGTTGTTGTTCCAGTTCCGGTGACGGTGCCAGCCGTGACCGCGATAGGCGCGGCCCGAACGGTACCAGCGTCCGCGGTTGTTGTCGTAGCGATAGAGGTTGTTGCCGCGCTGGACGGTACCGACGCCAGGGACGGTGTTCTTCCAGTAAGGCCGGCCGCCTCCGCCCGCGAAGGCCGTGCCCGCGGGGAGGACCAGCGCCACGCCAAGCGCCGCAACCGCCAGGTGTTTGAGGAGCGGGGCTTTCATGTCGTGCACATCCTTCTTTTCCTGAATTCCACTCGTCGGAATTCTCAGCGCTGGTTCAGCGCTCACATTTCCAACGCGCATGCTGTCCATTTGGTTCATCTCGCGGTGTTTTCAAATGTTAACTCCGCTGGATGCCGACAATAAGGCGTGATCACACAGTGCCGCGGCTGCCGACATTCACACCTTACGACATCTTTCCTCTTTGCGTCGGGTCAAAAGACCTTGCATGCGCGCGAGGATTACGCCATGGCTTGGCCAGCCCGCCTTCCGGCCAGCCATACAATCCCTAACATCCGGATCAGGTACGGCCATGGCCAAAGAGACATCGCTCTTTCGCCCGACAGACAATGAGGCACGCGCACTGGCGCGGGAGCTCGTTCGTGCGGCCCGCTTCGGCGCCCTTGCGACGCTCGAGCCGGGCACCGGCGTGCCGCTGGCCTCGCGCGTTGCGCTCGCAACGGATCTCGACGGTGCACCGGTGATGCTGGTGTCGACGCTGGCGGGCCACACCGCGGCGCTCATCGCCGATGCTCGGTGCTCGCTGCTTGTCGGAGAGCCCGGAAAGGGCGACCCTCTCGCACATCCGAGACTTACTCTTTTCGGCCGCGCGGACCGGCTCGAGCGCGGCAGCGACACTGAGGCAAGGGTGCGCAGGCGCTACCTCGCGCGCCATCCCAAGGCGCAGCTCTACGCCGATTTCGATGATTTTTCGTTCTTCCGTGTTACGCCAGAGCGCGGCAGCCTCAACGGCGGATTCGGCAAGGCCTACGCGCTGATGGCCAGCGACCTTGTTGTGGCCGCGGACCGACTCGAAGGCTTCGCCGAGCGGGAAGAGGGCGCCGTCGCCCACATGAACGCCGATCATGGCGATGCGATCGCTCTCTACGCCAGGGCCTTTGCCCGGGCCGGCGACGGCGCATGGACGCTCACGGCGCTCGATCCCGACGGACTTGATCTCGCCGCCGGCGACAGAGTCGTCCGGGTTGCGTTCGATCCACCGCTCAACTCCTTCGCCGAGCTTCGCCCGCGCCTCGTCGAGATGGCGCGCAGCGCGCGCGAAGGCGGTTAAGACGCGACGAGCAGGCCATTTGTTACGCGGGGGGCGGTTTCGTTTGCGGGGCCGCTTGCCCCGCGTTACCGTCGCGGCCGTAATCGTGTCCGTCCGAGTCGTTCGCACCCGGTTTAAGGCTGTCATGATCCGCCCGCTGCTCTTCGCCACCGCCCTTGTCCTGGCAGCCGCCGCGCCGGAGGGCGCCGCCGCCTACCGGCTTGCGCCTTACAAGGACAGCCAGTTCGACTATCCGGGTCTGTTGTCGGGCCAGCCGGGCGACGCGTTCGTGATCGTCGACTACGACAAGCGCCGCGACATCCATCGCCGCGACAAGGTGTGGGAGCGCGAGGTTCACGGAGAGTACGTCTCCTACTATCCGCGTGGTTCGCAGCAGGATCTCGAGCTCAAGGCCAATGGCCGGACCGTGCGCTACATCCGGGTCGGAAAGAACGACAGCGGCGCCAAGGCCATCGTGATTTATATCCATGGCCAGGGCGGTAACCGCTTCCAAGGCATGAACGACCTCATGTTCGGAGGCAACTTCAACCGCATCAAGAACCTGATGGCGCGCAATGGCGGGCTCTACATCTCGCCCGACTTCACCGATTTCGAAGCCAGGGGTGCGGCCGACATCAAGGCAATCATGCAGCATTACCGGGGGAAGTCGCCCCGTGCCCCGGTTTTCATAGCCTGCGGTTCGATGGGCGGATTTCTGTGCTGGCGCCTGGCCAAGGACCCCGAGGCGGTCGCCATGATGGGTGGCATGCTGCTGCTCGGCTCGACCTACGACGAAAGCTTCCTGTCCACGGCGGCGTTCCGCTCGAAGCGGCTTCCGCTCTATTTCGGCCATGGCAGTTGGGACAATGTCTATGACTGGAAGCGCCAAGCCGACTTCTTCTCTCGCATCAAGCAGACGGTGCCGTCCTATCCGGCGAAGTTCGTGCTGTTTGAGACCGGCACCCACGGCACGCCGATCCGCATGACCGACTGGCGGCTGATTCTCAACTGGATGCTGGAGGTTGGAGGCTACTGACCTCGTCGTGCGCTTGCAGATTGCACGGGCGTTGTTCCGCTTGCCGTCTGTGCCGCGGGCACCAGCGATCCGGCGCCAATGATCTTGGACCGGCGGGCCGTGGCTTGAACGATGCCGTCAGGAGGCCGGCAGCGCGGGGCCGGAGATGCTGGACACATTGACCGGCGCGGATGCGTTCGGGCCAGGGCAGCTGGCTTTGATTGCCGCCACCTATATGATCGCTGCCTTCGTCAAAGGGGCGACCGGGCTCGGCTTCTCGACCATGTGCCTGCCGTTCCTGGTGGTTGCGGTCGGCCTCAAGGAGGCGATGCCGCTGGTTCTGCTGCCGTCGCTGGCGAGCAACCTCTTCATCATGCGCCGCGTTGGACAATTCCGCGCCACGGTGCGTCAGTTCTGGCCCATGTACGCTGCCACCGTGCCCGGTCTCGTCGTCGGGCTGTGGCTGCTCGACACCGTCGACGTGCAGCTTGCAGTGCTTACACTCGGGCTCATCCTGGTGCTTTACAGCCTCCATGCGCTCACAACACCAGCCCTCGTCCTGCCGCAGGCCGCGGCTCGCAGGCTAGCGCCGGTGTCGGGCTTCGCCACCGGCGTCGTCAACGGTCTGACCGGCTCGCAGATCCTACCTGTTCTGCCCTATCTGATGGCGCTCGACCTGCCGCCGGGACGGTTCATTCAGGCGCTCAACTGCTCCTTCACGCTCTCGACCGTGGTGATGGCCGTCGGGCTGTCACGGCTGGGACTGCTGACACTGCAAACCGTCGTCGTCTCGGCGCTCGGCCTCGTTTTCGTCTATGCCGGCACGCGGCTCGGTGCCGCGGCGCGGGAGCGGATGTCTCCATCCACGTTCCGCGTCGCCGTGCTCGCCGTCGTGCTGGTCCTCGGCCTCGGCCTGGTCGTGCGGGCGCTGTAGCGCCTACTCCGGCGCGCCCCAGCCGCCGCTGGTCGGCGTGACGACGATCACCGCCTCGCCAGCCTTCAGAACCGTCTGGTCGCAGCCGGCGAGCTCCTCAATGCGGCCGTCGGCGCGCCGCACCATGGTCCGGCCAAGCTGACCATCCTCGCCGCCTGCCATGCCCTTCGGCGCGATGGTCCGGTGCGACGACAGGATGGCGCAGTCCATCTCCTCGAGGAAGCGGATGGTGCGCTTGGTGCCGTCGCCGGCCGACCACTTGCCCTTGCCGCCCGAACCCTTGCGGATGTGGAAATCCTCCAGCAGGACCGGGTAGCGGAACTCCAGAACCTCCGGGTCGGTCAGCCGGGAGTTGGTCATGTGGACGTGGACGGCGTCGGTGCCGTCGAATCCAGGGCCCGCCGGAGAGCCGGAGCACAGCGTCTCGTAATACTGGTACTTGTCGTTGCCGAAGGTCAGGTTGTTCATCGTGCCCTGGCTGTTGGCCATCGCCTTCAGCGCCGCGAACAGGGCATTGGTGACATGCTGGCTGGTCTCGACGTTGCCGGCGACCACGGCGGCCGGATAGCGCGGCTTCAACATCGAGCCGTCCGGAATGATGATGTGGATCGGCCGCAGGCAGCCGGCGTTCATCGGGATGTCGCCCTCGACCATGACGCGGAAGCAGTAGAGTACGGCAGCGCGGGTGACGGGCTCCGGCGCGTTAAAGTTGTTGGACCTGACCTCCGAGGTGCCGGTGAAATCGACCGTGGCCTCGCGCTTCTCCTTGTCGACCGTGATTTTCACCTTGATCACCGACCCTTGGTCGGTGGGGTATTCCCAGCTGCTGTCGGTGAGCGCCTCGATCACCCGGCGCACGCTCTCCTCGGCATTGTCCTGGACGTGGCCCATATAGGCGCGTACGACGTCGAGGCCGAAGTGGCCGACCATCTTGCGCAGCTCGTGGACACCCTTCTCGTTGGCAGCGATCTGCGCCTTCAGATCGGCGACGTTCTGATGGACGTTGCGGACCGGATAGGGATGACTGGTCAGAAGCTCGACGAGTTCTGCCTCGCGGAAGCGGCCGCCGTCGACCAGCTTGAAGTTGTCGATCAGCACGCCTTCCTCGTCGACGGTGGTGGCGCGCGGCGTCATCGAGCCCGGCGCGGTGCCGCCGACGTCGGCGTGGTGACCGCGAGAAGCCGTCCAGAACAGGATCTCGTTGCCGGCGTCGTCGAACACCGGCGTGACCACGGTGATGTCGGGCAGGTGGGTGCCGCCGTTGTATGGGGCGTTGAGGGCAAAGACGTCGCCGGGGCGGATCTTTCCCTTGTTGAGCGCGATGACCGTTTCCACCGAGCGGTCCATGGAGCCGAGATGAACCGGCATGTGCGGCGCGTTGGCAACGAGGGCGCCGTCGGCGTCAAATACGGCGCAGGAGAAGTCGAGCCGCTCCTTGACGTTGACCGAGTAGGCCGTGTTCTGCAGCGTAACGCCCATCTGCTCGGCGATCGACATGAAGAGATTGTTGAACACCTCGAGCATGACCGGATCGGCCGTGGTGCCGATGGCATCGTCACGCTTCAGGGCGACGACGCGCTTCAGCACGACATGGTTCTTGGCTGTGATCTCGGCCTGCCAGCCCGGCTCCACCACAATGGTCTGGTGCGGCTCGACGATCAGAGCCGGTCCGGCGACCTTGTGGCCGGGAGCAAGGTCGGCGCGCAGATGGACGGCGGCCTCGTGCCAAGTGCCGCCGGAGAAGAAGCGCGTCAGGCGCGAGGCAGTCGCCTCGGTATCGGTGAGGGGAAGGTCGGGCTCGTTGATGCCGGCGCCGCCGCCGAAGCTTTCGACTTCGAGCGCCTCGACCACCACGGGTTTCTGCTCGTAGACGAAGCCGAACTGCTTGCGGTGCGCGTCCTCGAAGGCAGCAATCATCTCGGCGATGGTGCCGTGCGGCACCGGGAGCGGGGTGTCGGTGCCCTCGTAGCGCAGGTGCACGGTGGCGACGAGGCCGCGGTCGCCGGCGGCGATGCCTTGGCGGTCGAGCTCGCCCTCGGTCTCGGCAGAGAGCGTATCCTTCAGCGCGGCCAGTTCGGAAAGCAGGGCGTCGTCGAGACGTTTGACCACGGCCTGCTGGCGCGTGGCGCGAATGTCGGCAAGGCCCATGCCGTAAGCCGACAGGATGCCCGACAGCGGGTGGATAACCACCGTCTTCATGCCGAGGCTGTCGGCAACGGCGCAGGCGTGCTGGCCGCCAGCGCCGCCGAAGCAGGTCAGGGCGTAGTGGGTAACGTCGTAACCGCGCTGAACTGAAATCTTCTTGATTGCATTGGCCATGTTCTCGACGGCGATCCGCAGGAAGCCGTCGGCGACCTCCTCGGCGGTGCGGCCGTCGCCGATCTCGGCGGCGAGCGCGGTGAAGGCGGCCTTCACCGCTTCCGCATCGAGGGCTTGGTCGCGGCTCGGCCCGAAGATCTTTGGGAAGAAGTCGGGAGAAAGTTTGCCGACCATGACGTTGGCGTCGGTGACGGCGAGCGGACCGCCGCGACGGTAGCACTTCGGTCCCGGATTGGCCCCGGCGGAATCCGGGCCGACCTGAAAGCGGCCATCGCGATAGTGGAGGATCGAGCCGCCACCGGCCGCCACGGTGTGGATCATCATCATCGGCGCACGCATGCGCACGCCGGCGACCTCGGTCTCGAAGGCGCGCTCATAGGCGCCGTCATAATGTGAGACGTCGGTCGATGTGCCTCCCATGTCGAAGCCGATGACCTGGTCGAAGCCGGCCATCTTCGACGTTTCGACCGCGCCGACCACACCGCCGGCCGGGCCGGAGAGGATGGCATCCTTGCCCTGGAACAGGTCGGCGGCGGTCAGCCCGCCGGAGGACTGCATGAACATCAGCCGCGGGCCGCCCTCGCCGGTCAAGCCGAGCTCACCGGCGACCTGGTCGACGTAGCGGCGCAGGATCGGCGAGAGATAGGCGTCAACCACGGTGGTGTCGCCGCGGCCGACCAACTTCATCAGCGGTGAGACCTCGTGGCTGACGGAAATCTGGGGGAAGCCGACCTTGCGGGCGATCTCGGCAACGCACTTCTCGTGCTCGGGATAGGCGTAAGCATGCATGAACACGATTGCCACCGACCGGATGCCGGCGTCATAGGCGGCGCGAAGATCTGCCTCGACGGCGGCCGGGTCGGGCTCGGCCTCGACGGTGCCGTCTGCGCGAACGCGCTCGGCAACCTCGACCACGCGCTCATAGAGCAACTCCGGCTTGACGATCCTCTTGGCGAAGATTTCCGGCCGGGCCTGGTAGCCGATCTCCAGTGCATCGCGGAAGCCGCGGGTGATCACTAGCAGCGTCCGGTCGCCCTTGCGCTCCAGTAGAGCATTGGTGGCGACGGTGGTGCCCATCTTCACGGTGGCGATCTCGTCGGCGGGGATCGCGGCGCCTGGGGCAACAGCCATCAGGTCGCGAATGCCCTGGATCGCAGCGTCGCGGTAGGCCTCGGGATTTTCCGACAGAACCTTGTGGGCCCGGATCTCGCCGGTCGGAGTGCGGGCGACGATGTCGGTGAAGGTGCCGCCGCGATCGATCCAGAAATCCCATTTGGCCGTGGTCATTGTGTCGAATCCCCGTCGTGCTGAAGCGAGCTGATTGATCTGCGATCGACATTCACAAAATGTCGATAAAATGTCAATGTCAGAAGGCCGCGAGGCCGCGCCCGATCAGGACCAGCGCGGCGGCGAAGGCCAGCGCGAGCGCGAGGTAGCGGAAGCGGCGATCAACGAGGCGGCGGGCGGCACGCGCAAGCGCGAAGCCGGCAAACATGCCGGGCACGAGGACCGCCGCTGTAACGATCTCCGCTGGTCCAAGCCAACCGGAGAGCGCCAGCCCCACGCCACTGATCAGTGCGCCGGCGGCGAAGAGAGCATTGAGCGTCGGCCGCGCTGTGGTGACGTCCCGGTGCTGGTAGAGGATTGCCATCGGCGGCGCCCCGACCGAGGTGATGGTGCCCATCAGGCCGGAGATGACCGACAACGCAAGCAGATTTCGGGTGGAGAACGCAAGGCGCCAGCCGGACACGGACAGCAGCACGGCGACGGCAACGAGTACGCCGAAAACGAGAAGAAAGGCGTTGAGGTCGGCGATTGCGCTGAGCAACACCACGGCCGCAGCGGAGCCGGCGATACGGCCGACAATCCCGACCGATACCTCCGGCCACACGATGCCAGGCAGTTCCCGGCCGGCCGAGATGAACGCCGTTAGCGCGCCAAGGACGACCATGGTGCCAGGCACCAGGGAGGGAGCGACCAGAGCCAGGAGGGGCGCCGCCAGCATTCCAAAGCCCATGCCGATCGAGGCTTGGAGCATCGCGGCGGCCGCGACGATCAGCTCGATTGCGAGCAGCGTCGCCGGATCGGGCAGGAGACCGAAGAGAGATGACATCGCTAGCTTTCTGCCCGAGGGCCTGATCTTCAGGCCCCCGGCACGCTCCGCATGTTGGCGGGCAGCCATGTGGCGAGTTCGGGGAAAGCGATCAGGATCAGCACCATCGCCACCATGATGAGGAACATCGGTATCGCGGCCCTCGCAACGTAGTTCATCTCATGGCCGGTCATGCCCTGCATGACGAACAGATTGAAGCCGACCGGCGGCGTGATCTGCGCCATCTCGACTACGACCACGACGAATATGCCGAACCAGATCACGTCGATGCCAGCTTGCCGGATCATCGGCTCGACCACGGCCATGGTGAGCACGACGGACGAGATGCCGTCCAGAAAGCAGCCGATCACGATGTAGAACACAAGGAGCGCCATCAGAAGCTCGAACTTGCTGAGGCTCAGCGAGGCGATCCATTCGGCGACGTGGCGCGGCAGGCCGGTGAAGCCCATGGCGAGCGACAGGAACGCGGCGCCGGCGAGGATAAGCGCGATCATTGCCGAGGTGCGGGTCGCGCCCATCAGGCTGTCGAGGAAGGTCGACAGCGTGAGCGAGCCCTGCAGGGCGGCAAGGGCGAGCGCGCCAAGCACGCCGAAGGAGGCGGCTTCGGTCGCCGTCGCGAAGCCGAGATACATCGAGCCGATGACGAGCAGGATCAGGAGGATGACCGGGATGAGAAACCGGGATTCCCTGATCCTGAACGCCAGGCTGGTGCGGGGCTCCGGCGGTGGGACTTGCTCCGGCTTCAGCTTCGACCAGAGCGCGACATATCCCATGAACAGCAGCGCCAGCACCAGTCCGGGCACGATGCCGGCGATGAAGAGCTTGGTGATCGACTCGTTGATCGACACGCCGTAGACGATGAGCGTCAGCGACGGCGGGATCATCAGGCCGAGAGTGGCGGCGCCGGCGAGCGTACCGATCACCATGTGCTCGGGATAGCCGCGCCTCCTCAACTCAGGGATCGACATCTTGCCGACCGTCGTCAGCGTTGCTGCCGAGGAGCCGGACACGGCGGCAAAGACCGTGCAGCCGACGATGTTGGTGTGGAGCAACCGCCCGGGCAGGTTCGCCATCCACGGGGCGAGGCCGCGGAACATGTCCTCCGACAATCGTGTGCGATAGAGGATCTCGCCCATCCAGATGAAAAGCGGCAGTGCCGTCAGCGACCAGGACGAGGACGCGGTCCAGATTGTCGTCACCATGGCATCGCCGACCGGGCGTGAAGTGAAGAGCGCCATGCCGACGTACGCCACCCCCATCAGCGCAAGCCCGACCCAGACACCGGAGCCGAGCAGGAGGAGAAGCGTGAACAGGAAAAGGGCGGTGAGATAGAAGTCCTGCATCGGCCTATTCCTGCGGGTTGTCGTCAAGGATTTCGGCTTCGATGCCGTGGGTGCCGTAGACCATCACCCTCAGGAAATGATCGGCGAGGGCGATCGCGAACAGGATTGCACCGGCCGCCATCCACGCCTGCGGGATCCACAGGGGCGTGGCGTCCTGATCCTGGCTGACGTCCTTGAGCTTGTGCGACCAGTAGACCGCCTTGACGGCATACCAGGCGAAATAGGTCGCGATCAGCGTGCCGATGCCGAAGCACCAGGTCTCGCCCCAGCGCCGTGCCGAGCCGAGCGTGCCGAGGATCAGAGTGACCCGGATGTGGGCGCCGTTGTTCAGCGCATAGGCGAGCGCGAGAAACGACGAGGCGGCCATGCAGTAGCCGGCATAAGCGGCTGAGCCGGGAAAGATGACCCCGCTCCATCGCGCAGCCATCTGCAGGACGATGACGACAAGAATGCCGACGAGGCTGATAGCCGCCAGAACGCCTCCGGCGAGATAAAGACCATCGAGCACCCGCCGCAGAAGACGGCCGATTGCAAGCACCTGTCTGTTCCCTCTGAGCCGCCAGATTAGGCATGCGGCGCGGCGGCCGGTGTTCCGGTCTCGCCATTACCAACAGAAGCGGCGGCGGAAGCGTGACGCTTCCGCCGCTCGTCAGGATGCGGCCTACTTCCTGTAGGCCTCGACAATCGTCTTGCCAACGTCACCGGCCGTGGCAACCCAGTCTTCCGTCATGGCCTCGCCGATCGTGGCAAGCCCGGCCTTGAGTTCTTCGCTCGGGGCGCCGACGGTCATGCCGTTCTTGCCAAGCTCGACGAGATACCAGTCGGTCAGCTCGATCGCCTTCTCGGTCCCGGCCTTCTCCGCCTTGGCTGCCTCGGACTGCAGGCACTCCTTGACCTTGTCGGAAGCGCCGTCAAAGGCGTCCTTGTTGACGAAGACGGTATTGCGCGGCAGCCAGGCCTGGGTGTCATAGAAGTAGTTGAGCTGCTCCCAGACCTTGCTGTCATAGCCGGTCGAGCCCGACGAGATGAAGGCCTCGGCGACACCCGTGGCAAGCGCCTGGGACAGTTCGGCCGCCTCGATCTGAACCGGAACCATCTTGGCGAGTTCCGCCAGTTTGGAGGTCGCGGCGTTGTAGGCGCGGAACTTCAGGCCGGCCATGTCCTCGACGCTGTTGATCTCCTTTTTGGAATAGATGCCCTGCGGCGGCCACGGCACGGAGTAGAGCAGGACGAGATTCTGCTCGGCGAGCAGTTCCTCCAGCGCGGGCTTGGCGGCGGCATAGAGCTTGTCCGAGGCCTCGAAGGACGAGGCCATGAACGGCACGCTGTCGAAGCCGAAGATCGGGTTCTCGTTGGCATGGGCCGAGAGCAGGCGCTCGCCGATCGGCACCTGGCCGGTCTGCACCGCGCGCTTGATGTCATTGCCCTTGAACAGCGAGCCGTTGGAATGGACCACGATCTCCAGCTCGCCGCCGGTGCATTCCTTGACGCCGGCGGCAAAATTCTTTCCGTTCTCGGTGTGGAAGTTGGAATCGGGATAAGCCATGGGCATATCCCACTTTTCGGCGGCCACGGCCGGAACCGCGAGCGCGGCCGTGATCACCAGGGCCGATGCAGTGGTCGCGAGCTGATTCCTCATCATCATACTCCCCTCTTGTCGTTGCGGACTTCCATCGGGCGTGAGTTTGGCGCGCCCGGCTCTCCTCAGGCAACCCTCGTGACCGGAAACCGTCCGGGATCGTAGGGTTTCAGATCGACATTCGGATGCCGGCCCAAAATCAGGTCGGCGACCAGGCGCCCGGTCTTCGGGCCGCCGGTGAGGCCCACGTGGTGGTGTCCGAATGCCATCAGGACGTCGCGCCGCCGCGGCGCAGCCCCGATTACGGGGATGGAATCAGCCGGCGCCGGCCGGTGTCCCATCCAGCGTCTGGTGCCGGACCAGGTAAGGCTCGGCATGGCGTGGCGGGCCTGGTCCTCAAGGATCTTGAACGGCGCCTCGCTCGGCGGCGCCTCGAGGCCACCAAACTCGACGATGCCGGCGAGACGGATGCGGCCCTCCATCGGCGTGACCACGAACTTGCCCGAGGCGACCATCATCGGTGCGACGGGCAGGGCACTCGGATTTTCAAGTTCGAGGTGGTATCCGCGTTCACTCTCGAGCGGCACGTCGACCCCGAGCCTCGCGGCGAGACGCCTCGACCAGACGCCGGTCGCGAGAACGGCGCGCTCGCAAGCGACGAAGCCCTGATCGGTCTCGAGGCCGGTGAGCTGGTCTCCCTCGAACCGGAAGTCCCTGACCTCGGCGCGCCGGACGGTGCCGCCGAGTGTCTGAAGATGCGCGGCAAGATCCTTGACGTAGCGGCCTGGATCGCGGATGTGGCCGTGGTCCCTGAGGCGCGCGGCGAAGGTATTTGCCGGACCGAACAGCGGGTCGTAGCGGCGGAACGCCTCACCCTCGAGCTCGTCCCAACGAAATCCGGCCTCGCGCCTCAGTCCCCAGCCGAAGGCGTCGGCGGCAAAAGCGGCGCGATCGCGGTAGACGAAGGTGTAGTCGGAGGAGACCAGCCATTGTTCTGCTGGCGTACCGCTGGCAAGCGCCCGGTGCTGCTCGTAGCTGTCGGCAAGGACTGGCAGAAGGGCACCGGCGATGCGGCGCGCCTCGTCGGCGGTGCAGTGCCTGAGATACTTTGTCAGCCAGGGCAGGAGGCGCGGCAGGTAGGACCAGCGCAGGAACAGCGGGCTTTTCGGATCGAGCAGCATGCCCGGCGCCTTGCCGATCAGGCCGGGCACCGTTACGGGCACGACGGAGCATGAGGCCAAAACACCGCCGTTGCCGAAGGAGGTGCCCTCGCCCGGCTCGGCGCGGTCGACCAGGGTGACGTGCACCCCCTCGCGGGCGAGCCAGATCGCCGTCGAGACGCCGACGATCCCTGCGCCGATTACAGCGACATGACGGGGCGCTCCGTCTGCACTCATGCCGGGGCGAGCCTCTGTTCGACGGACATGCAGCAAAAAGCCAGCAAAGGATCCCGGTTGTTGCGCATCGGATCGGCTCCCTTTGGCGGCTACGCTACTTCGCGCCCACAAATTGTCAATAAATTATCATTGTGCAGCGCTTGCCCAATTCCGCGCCACGGCTTCAGAGCTGACCTGGGATTAAGGCTCAGGCGACCCATTCACTGACCGGCGCCCTGGCCTCGTGCAGCGGCTGCATGATGACGTCGATGAGGGTCGGGCCGTCGTGCTCGACCGCCTCCTTCAGCACGGCGGCAAGCTCGGCGGGATGCTCCACGGTCCAGGACTTGACGCCAAAGGCGGCGGCGACCGCCGCGTGATTGGTACGGTCGAAGTCGACGTTGTGATAGCGGGCGCCGAATCCGGACTTCTGACCGGCCTTGATCCAGCCGAACACGCCGTTGGAACACACGATATAGGTGACCGGAGCGCGGCAGCGCACGATGGTCTCGAGCTCGCCGCAGGTGAAACCGAACGAGCCGTCGCCCATCACGGCGACGATCTTTCTGTCGGGCCGGCCGTACCAGGCACCGAGTGCGGCTGACATCGAATAGCCGAGCGCGCCGTGGGCCCGGTTGGAGAAGAAGTGACGGCCGGGCCGCTTCAGCTCGTAGTAGGCCGACAGATAGGGGCAGGGTGTGCCCGGATCGGCAATCACGATGGCGTCGTCCGGTAGCACGCGGTTCAGCTCCGCAACGAAGCGTTCCGGCAGGATCGGCACCGCGTCGCTTGCCGCGAGCGCTCGGAATGCATCCCACTTGGCGCGCTTTGCGTCCGCGATCCGAGCTGCTCCGCCGAAGGACTTCTGCACCTTGCGCCGATCGAGGTCGCCGTTGAGCGCGGCGAGCGCCAGCCGGGCATCGGACGTGACGGCGACTTCCGTCGGATAGGACGCGCCAAACACCATTGGGTCGCTGTCGATGTGGATGACGCGGGTGCCCTTCGCTGGCGAGCGCCAGCGCTCGGTGGTGACCGATCCGGCGCGGCAGCCGATGAACACGACGAGATCGGCTTCGTCGACCACGGCCCGCGTCGCCGGGACACCGCCGTTCGAGCCGACCACGCCGAGACAGGCGCCGTCGGTTTCCGCAAGACTGCCCTGGCCGGAGATCGTCGTGGCGACCGCAATATCGAGGCGCCGGGCGAAGCGGGCAAGCTCGTCCATGGCGCTGGCGATAACCACACCGCCGCCACAGACGAGCACCGGACGTTGCGCGGTAAGGATGGCATTGAGCGCGGCGGCGATGGCGTCCGGGTCGGGGCCGGCAGGGTAGGCGGGATATTGGCCGAGCTTCGGGTCGGCCCAGATCTCGCCCTCGGAGACGGTGCCCTTCTGGACGTCGAAAGGCAAGCCGAGATGGGCAGCACCCGGGCGGCCGGTGGTCATGGCCCGGAACGCCTGACGCACGGCATCGGGGATCATCTCCGAACGCGGGATGACCGTGTTGAACTTGGTCAGCGGCCGCATCAAGCTGTCCTGGTCGAGCTCCGTAAGCGGGTAGTGGCCACGCGAGGAGACCGAGACGTCGGTGGTGATCGCAAGCACCGGATAGGACGACTCGTTAGCCTCGACCAGGCCGGGCAGGATGTAGGTCGCGCCGCCGCCGGACGGCCCCTCGCAGACGCCGACGCGCCCCGTCACACGGGCGTAGGCGTCCGCCATATAGGCGGCCGAACGCTCGTCGCGGGTCAGGACATGGGTGATACCGTGGTCGAGGCGGAACAATGCGTCGTAGAGCGGCAGCGTGGTGTCACCGCAAAGACCGAAGATGTGCTTCACCCCGTGCGCCAGCAGCATCCGGACCATGGCCTCGGCGCCGGTGAAGCTGTTGGAGCGCGGATCTGCCACGGACTCAGACACGTAACCTCCCTTTCCTGCGTTCAGCTCTGTATACAGAACGGTATTTTGGGTGATATGAGGAGTCAAGTGAACTGCCGTCGGGATGTCATGGTGCGCACTAGCGGATTCCGATCGATATCGGGAAATGGCTGGCGTGAGGAGCGGCTCGGTCGTGCAAGCAGGGGAGGCCCCGCATGAGCGATGAGGCAAGCGTCGTTGACCGGGCCTATGAGCGGATCAAGGCGCGTTCGGTGGCCTTCAGCTTCAAGCCTGGCGAACGCATCAACGAAGTCGCGCTGGCCGGCGACCTCGGCGTCAGCCGCACGCCGCTGCGCGAGGCGCTGAACCGGCTTGTCGCCGAGCAGTTGATCGATTTCCGGCCGGGCAAGGGATTTTTCTGCCGGGAACTCGACGTCCAGGCGGTCTTCGCGCTGTACGAGCTGCGTGCGGTGCTGGAAGTGGCGGCGGTCCGCCTCGCCTGCGAGCGGGCGACGGACGAGCGCATCGCCGAGGTGAAGGCAGCGCTCTATGCCGAAGGGCTGAGCTATCAGGGTCGAACCATCCGCGAGGTCACGGAGTACGACGAGGCATTTCATATCGGCCTTGCCGAACTGTCGGGAAACCGCGAGTTCGTCCGGCAGCTTCAGCAGATCAACGAGCGCATCCGTTTCATCCGCTGGGTCGACATGGCAAGCCGCGTCGGCACCACCAAGGGCGAGCACAAGGCGATCATGGCCGCAGTCGAGGCCCGTGACGCCGATGAAGCCGCTCGGATCATGCACGGCCATATCGAAAAGCGGATGGATCAGGTGGTGGCGGCTGTGCGCGAGGGTTACTCAAGTCTCTACACGGCCGGGCCCGAAGAATTGTTCGAGCGGCGGGTCGATCTCGTGGAGACGGGAGCGTGACGGAGCGGTCATGAAGGTCAAAGGCGGCAAGGCGGTCTACGGTGCGGCGGTGGGCATTCTCATGCTCGAGGCGCGGTTTCCTCGCATTCCCGGCGACATGGGAAATGCGACGACCTGGCCCTTTCCGGTGCTTTACAAGGTGGTGCGCGATGCCTCGCCCGACAGGGTGGTGCGCCGGCGCGCCGAGGGTCTGCTCGACGCCTTCATCGCGGCGGCGCGGGAGCTGATCGCCGACGGCGCGGACGGCATCACCACGAATTGCGGCTTCCTGGCCCTTTTTCAGCGTGAGATCGCGGATGCGGTCGGCGTGCCGGTCGCGACCTCCTCGCTGATGCAGGTGCCGCTCGTCGACCGCATGCTGCCGAAGGGCAAGCGCGCGGGCGTGCTGACGATCTCCGCGTCGACGCTGACGCCGGAGCATCTCGCCGGAGCCGGCTGCCCGCCCGACGTGCCGGTCGGCGGTACGGAGGGCGGCAGGGAGTTCACCCGCGTCATCCTCGGCAACGAGCCGGAACTCGACGTGGAGGCGGCGCGGCGCGACAATGTCGAGGCGGCGCTTGCGCTGGTGGACCGCCATCCGGAATTGGGCGCGATCGTGCTCGAATGCACCAACATGGTGCCCTATGCCGCGGATATCAGCGCTGCGACCGGCCTGCCGGTCTATTCGATCGAGAGCTTCGTTACCTGGTTCCACGCCGGGCTCGTTCCTCGGCGCTTCTGAGCGCCTTAGGCGGCCACGGCGAGAACGTGCACAAGATCAATATGTTCACTTGCGAGTGCCAGAACGCGAGGCTCGCGCTTCGCGGCAGAATGAATTAGTCTCCCCCGCGACAACCGGCTGAGCGGCGAGGTCCATGAGCACATCTGGAACGGCACCCGACAACCATCCAATCCCCTCAGAAGGGGACGTCATCGGTCCGGTCGTATCGTCGGCGCATCTTGCCTCCGGCGCGATTCCGGCGCTGTCGGAGATCGAATTCGCCGTGACGATGATGGTCAACGCCTATCACCGCTGGATGGTGCGCTGCATGGCGGCGGCCGGCGCGCCAGGGATGAGCCCGCTCGACACGCTGGTGCTGCACTCAGTCAATCATCGCGGCCGGCCGAAGACGCTCGCCGACATCTGTCTCGTCCTCAACATCGAGGATACGCATACCGTCACTTACTCCCTGAAGAAGCTGCAGAAGTCCGGCCTGATCTCCACCGGCAAGCGCGGCAAGGAGAAAAGCGTCTCGATCACGCCCGAGGGCGAGCGGATCTGCATGGAGTACCGCCGCCTGCGAGAGGCGCTGCTGGTCGGGCCGGTCAAGGGGCTCGGCATGGACGAGCGAGAGCTGTCGCGGCTCGCCGCGACCTTGCGGTCCGTGTCCGGACACTATGATCAGGCCGCGCGTGCGGCCGCTGCGATGTAACGTCTGACCTCGAGGGGTGAGGGCGACTTCCTTGTCGTCCGCCAACCAGTAGCAGGGAGAAGACGATGGTGGAACAGGGCGAGCTCGTTGTCGCGCAGATCACGACCTTCGTGACACTCTACGGCCTCAAGGTTGTCGGGGCCTTGGCGATCCTGCTGCTCGGCTTCATCCTTGCCGGACGCATCAAGCATGCGTTGGATCGCAGTTTGTCGCGGGCCCGTCAGATCGACCCGATGCTGCGCGGGTTCCTGGCGAACATGGCGAAATACGCCGTCATCGCCATCACAATCATCGCCGTCCTCAACCAGTTCGGGGTGCAGACTGCCAGCCTCATCGCCGTGCTCGGTGCCGCTAGCCTTGCAATCGGGCTCGCCCTCCAGGGCACGCTCAGCCATGTCGCCGCGGGAGTCATGCTTCTGCTGTTCCGGCCGTTCAAGGTCGGCGACTACATCGTCGTCGGTGGTGAGGGAGGGACCGTCAGGGAAGTCTCGCTGTTCACGACGGAGTTGACGACCCCGGACAACGTCCAGATCATCGTTCCGAACGGCCAGATCTGGGGCGCGTCGATCACCAACTACTCCTATCATGCGACTCGTCGGCTCGATCTGGCGCTGCGGATCGCCTACGAGGACGATATTGGCAGCGCCAAGGCAGCGGTCGAGGACCTGATTGCGAAGGACGAGCGCTGTTTCAAGGATCCTGCGCCGCTTGTGGCGGTGTCCGATCTCGGCGAAAGCTCGGTCGATTTCGTGATCCGCGTCTGGTGCGCGGCCTCCGACTACTGGGACCTGAAGTGGGACCTCACCCGCGCCATAAAGGAGCGCATGGATCAGGAGGGCATCACCATTCCCTATCCTCGGCGCGTCGTACACGAAATAGCCGAAGCAGCCGAGTAGGCTGGCGTCAGCTGCGTCCCGCACTATAACCGCGGCCGTGATGCCGAGTTTCGGCCGACCGATAGGCGCTAGTTCAAGGAGCCGTCATGACGAGCACGACAGGTCCGAAGACGCGACGCGAGACCGATTCCATGGGGGCGGTAGAGGTGGCCGCCGATCGGTACTGGGGCGCCCAGACCGAACGCTCACTACATCATTTCGCGATCGGGCGCGACAGGATCCCGCTGGAGGTCGTGCACGCGCTGGCAGTGATCAAGAAGGCCGCGGCGATCGCAAATTGCGACCTCGGCCATCTTCCCGAGGACAAGGCAAAGCTGATCATCGCGGCTGCCGAGGAGGTCATGTCGGGCAAGCTCGACGATCACTTCCCGCTGCACGTCTGGATGACGGGCTCCGGCACGCAGTCGAACATGAACGTCAACGAGGTGATCGCCAATCGCGCGATCGAGATGGCCGGCGGCACGCTCGGGTCGAAGACCCCGATCCATCCCAACGATCATGTCAACATGTCGCAGTCGTCCAACGACGTGTTCCCGACCGCCCTGAATGTTTCGGCAGCCCGCATGATCAAGGAGCGCCTGCTGCCGGCGCTCGCCACCCTCCGGGCCGCGCTGGACGACAAGGCGACCGCCTGGGCAGATATCGTCAAGATCGGCCGAACCCACATGCAGGACGCGGTGCCGATGACGCTCGGCCAGGAGATCTCCGGTTACGTCGGCATGCTCGATGACAATGTCGAGCGGCTGGAGTTCGTGCTCAAGGGTCTGATGCGTCTTGCCCTGGGAGGCACGGCGGTCGGCACCGGCGTCAATGCCCCGAAGGGCTTTGCCGAGCGCGCCGCCGCAGAGATCGCTTCGATCACCGGACTGCCCTTCGTCTCGGCGCCGAACAAGTTCACGGTGATGGGCGCCCATGACGCCATGGTGATGGCGTCCGGAGCGCTGAGAACGCTTGCCGTCTCGCTCTACAAGATTGCCAACGACATCCGGCTGCTGTCCTGCGGTCCGCGGGCCGGCCTTGCGGAGATCGAACTGCCGGCCAACGAGCCGGGCTCCTCGATCATGCCCGGCAAGGTCAATCCGACCCAGTGCGAGGCGCTGGCGATGGTCGGCGCCCAGGTGATGGGGCTCGACGTCGCAACCGGGTTCGCCGGTGCCGGCGGCCTGCTCGAAATGAACGTCTACAAGCCGATGATGGCCTTCAATGTGGTTGAGAGCTGCCGGATGATGGCCGACGGCATGGGGGCCTTCACCGAGTTTGCCGTGAAGGGCATGAAGGCAAACGAGCGCAAGCTTGCGCAGGATGTGGAGAAGTCCCTGATGCTGGTGACGGCGCTCTCGCCCGTGATCGGCTATGACAAGGCGGCGGAAATCGCCCATCACGCCTTTCATCATGATATGACGCTGAAGGCCGCTGCGCTGGAGCTCGGCTACGTCGACGAGGCGACGTTCGATGCCGCAGTTGATCCCAGAAAGATGATCGGACACGGCTGAGAGGCGCGGCGAACGGTTCCCTGGGTTACACACTGTGCTAGAGAGGAGGAATAGCGTCGAAGGGGAGCCGGGCGACAATGGATAGTACGACGTGTCTGGTCGCGCCGGACGCTGCGAGATGGGACGTTCGGACAGACTGGGCAGCATGGGCTGCCTTGCGGGACACCCTGCGCGCCGGCGGCGGCTCCACCTGGATGGTGTGACCCATGGCGCGCGAGACGACTATCTGGGCCAGGGTGAACCGGCTGGTGGCGGCGATCGGAGCCGGCGGTGTCGAGCTGATCGACCGGATCGTCACCTATGTCGCAACAATGGGGGACGGCCGCGAAGGTCAGCGCTCGATCGCCTTCACCGTCGCGATGATCGCGCTCTCCGCGAAGATGGCCAAGGCCGACGGTGTCGTCACGGGTGACGAGGAACTCGCGTTTCTCGAGATCTTCTCCATTCCGGACGGCGAGGAGCGAAATGTCGCGCGGCTGTTCAATCTTGCCAAACAGGACATTGCCGGCTTCGAGACCTATGCAGCGCGGCTCGCGGGCCTTTTTCCCGGCGATCGCGAGATCCGCAAGGACATACTCGACGGCCTGTTCCATATCGCCAAGGCTGACGGAGTGCTGCACGATTCCGAGGTCGCCTACCTGCGGCGGATCGCGGAGATCTTCGAACTCGATGACTTCGCCTTCCGGCAAATGCTGGCGCGGCATGCGCGCGCAGAATGCGATCCCTATCTGGTGCTCGGCATCGAGCCGACCGCGGATGACGAGACGGTGAAGCGCCATTACCGCACTCTGGTGAAGGAGACGCACCCGGACCGGCTGATAGCCCGGGGGGTGCCGGAGGAGTTCGTCAAGATCGCGTCCGAGCGGCTTGCGGCGTTGAACGCCGCCTATGCGCAGATAGCGGCCGAGCGGAGGCTCTAGGCGAGCAATGGCCTTCGTTCCCGATACGGCCCTTCCGGTGCGGCTCCGGCCGTCGCCGTGCCACAATGAGCGCCGTTCCAATGCGCCCGTCGACATGGTGATCCTGCATTACACGGGAATGAAGACCGGGGAGGCCGCGCTCGCGCGGCTGACCGACCCTGCGAGCGAGGTATCGGCACACTACGTGGTCGACGAAGATGGCACGATCACCCAGTGCGTGCCGGAGGCGCGTCGGGCCTGGCACGCCGGGGCCTCGTTCTGGAAGGGCGAGCGCGATGTCAATTCGCGCTCGATCGGCATCGAAATCGTCAATCCTGGCCATGACCTCGGCTATCCGCCGTTCCCCGATGCCCAGATCGAGGCCGTCATCGCCCTGCTGAAGGACGTCTGCGGACGCCGCGGCGTCGCCCCGGAGCGCATCCTCGGCCATTCCGATGTGGCACCGGCGCGCAAGATCGACCCGGGCGAAAAGTTCCCGTGGAACAGACTTGCCGCGGCCGGCGTCGGCCATTTCGTTCCGCCGGTGCCGGCCTCTGGCGGTCGATACATGCAGCGGGGCGACGAGGGCCGGCCGGTCGAGGCATTGCAATCCCTCCTTGCACTCTATGGCTATGATGTCGGGGTTACAGGCGTTTACGACCAGGGAACCTTCGACGCCGTCACAGCGTTCCAACGGCATTTCCGGACGGAAAAGATCGATGGCATCGCCGACATGTCCACGATCGCAACGTTGCACGCCCTGCTGTCAGCCCTCCCTGGCCTGACTTGATTGCTCGCGGCTTTCCACCGCTTGGCCAAACCTTGCCCCGAAAAGGCCGCGATTTCGTGGCGGCGAGGACAAAGACTCCCTGATTCGTCCGCAAATCGCCGTTATTCGCCGGGAATTTCGTAATAATTTGCAAGGAATCGTGAACGTCAGGGCCGGATTTCCGTCGAAACCGGTCGCCATACCCCGCGCGTCCTCCCAAGCGGTCCACCCGCAACAAACACAAGGTCGGGGTTAAATGACAAAAACGAAACTCGCTGCACTAACCGCCGCATTGATGATTGCCTGTGCAACCGGCGCGTGCCAGACGGCCTCAACAGGCACGACGACCGTCGACCCCTCCATCCTCGAAGAGGACCGCGGCAGCAAGTTGCGGAACCTCGTGGCCGCAGCAGCCCGCAAGCATGGAATTCCCGTCGATCTGGCCCATGCCGTCGTCGAGATCGAAAGCAACTACAATCCCAAGGCCCGCGGCCGTCACGGCGAAGTCGGCCTGATGCAGATCAAGCCGGCGACCGCGCGCGGCATTGGCTACACCGGCTCCACCAAGGCTCTTTACGATCCGAAAACCAACCTCGAATGGGGCATGCGCTACCTCGCGATGGCGCACAGCAAGGCGGGAGGAGATCTCTGCGGCACCATCCTGCGCTACAACGCCGGCCATTACGCCCGGCGCATGAACCCGGTCAGCCGGCGCTACTGCTCGCGCGTCAAGCAGATGCTGGCGTCAAGCTGATCCCGATGCCGTCCGCGCCGTCGCGCTGAGGCGAGCCCATTCAGCCAGGCTCGTCCAGCGTCTCGGCGGTCAGTCCGGCAATCACGGCCGCGAGCGGCTCCGGTTCGGCGCGCAGCCCGTCGATCATGCCGCGGCGGTCGGCTGCACTTCGGTGCTGGTTGAGTTTCCATACTCCCTCCAGCCGCTCCACCCGAAGCTCCACGCCGACCACGCCGCGGCTCAGGGCCCCGATGAAGCCGTCCGGCGCGTCGTCGAGGCTCCACGCGTTTGGTCGTCCCATCTCGTTGGCCGCTGTAAGCGCTTCGAGATTGTGCCGGATCCAGGCTGGGTCTTCGATGATCGCCAGCGGGCCCTCGGCGTGGACCGAGACATAGGCCCAGGTCGGCACCGCCTTGCCGGTCTCGCGTTTCGTCTCGTACCAGTTCGGCGATACATAGGCCTGCGGCCCCTGGAAAATCGCGATCGAGCTGGGCGCGCCGGTGAGGGCGCGCCAATGCGGATTGGCGCGCGCCACGTGTGCCTGGAGCCGGATTTGTCCATCCGGTTCCGCAACCACGACCATGGGCAGGTGGGTGGCGTGGATCTGATCCACCCCGGGTGTGACCAAGGCTGCGAACTGAATATCCCGGATCGCCGCGATCAGGACGTCGTGGCGGGTTTCTCGGCTTTCGCTGCGTGCATACATGGGGCGTGCGCCTGACGGGCGTGAGAACGGCGATCGGACTTCATAACACCGAACGCCGCCGGCTGCTCGAACGTTTTCCCGAGCGCCCTCGCACATGTGTGCCAGCCTCTCTGGGGTAGCGTTTCGCTTGACCCGGACGAAGCGGGCGCCTACGTGTCCAGCGCCAGTCGGCCGGACGGCCGCCCTCGCAAGTGTGGAAACGCCGCGGGGGAGGAAAGTCCGGGCTCCATGGAGACACGGTGCCGGGTAACGCCCGGCGAGGGAAACCTCAGGGAAAGTGCCACAGAAAGCAAACCGCCCCAACTTGCGCCTCCGGGCGCCGGGGTAAGGGTGAAAGGGTGGGGTAAGAGCCCACCGCGCGACCGGCAACGGAAGCGGCACGGTAAACCCCACCGGGAGCAAGACCGAATAGGGGCGGCGCGGGGCCGAAAGGTTCCAGTCGGTTTCCAGACCAGCTGCCCGGGTTGGTTGCACGAGACGTCCGGCAACGGACGTTCGAGATGAATGGTCGTCACGTGCGTCGGGTCAACCGTCGCGCCGTACAGAACCCGGCTTATAGGCCGGCTGGCAATTTCCTCCTCCCGCCCTTTGATGGGAGCGCAATCGAGCGTCCGATACCGGTGCCGCCGACGTCATGGGACGGCGTGGGCGGTCTGGCGGGTCTCCCGTTCCGGCTTCCACGCTCCTGTAATTCTCGCTTCCCCCAATGGCAGCAAGGTGCGGATCGGCTTCTGCCGCGACGACCCCCGGACTTGTAAGCCCGAATTTCCACCATTTTTCGGCAGATCCGCACCACGGGAAACGCATTCTTAAGCATAAGCGGCGAGCATGGCCGGACGGCGCATCAGACGCGTCGTGGGAGGGGACGAACCATTGGATTCCATTGACGCCCATGCAGTCCCATGTTATCCCAAATTATCCCGGAGCGTGACGGAGTAGCACTGGCAAAAGGGTGCCGGGGAGGGCCGGTTCCCCGCTGCTTGACGTCCGTCGTCGATACGGACGTTTCGTCATCACGTGCTGAAGGGCCTTTCGAGCGTCGCACCGGATGGGTGCGGCGGTGGGGCGAGGAGTTCGATGTCCGGCTTCGTGTCGCATTTTACCAACCGACTCGACGCGAAAGGACGTGTATCCATTCCGGCCGCCTTCCGGCAGGCGCTCGCCCGCGACGGTTTCGAGGGCCTCTACTGCTTTCCCTCGCCCTATCAGCCGGCGGTAGATGCCGGTGGCAACCAACTGGTTGCGGAGATCCAGAAGCGGCTCGACGGTTTTGCAACGCTGACCCTCGACCACGATGCGCTGTCGACGGCGCTGTTCGGCGCCAGCGAGACGCTCAAGATCGATGGGGACGGCCGTATCGTGGTCACCGAAATGATCCGGGATCACGCCGGCATCAAGGACCAGGCGGTGTTCGTCGGTCAGGGCTACAAGTTCCAGATCTGGGAGCCGGAGGCGTTCCGCGCCCACCGCGCCGAAGCAATGAAGCGGGCGCTTGCTGTGCTGTCCGGTGCGCCGGAGCCGGCGGCATGAGGGCGGCGCGGACAGGATCGGCCGACGGGCCGGGCGCAGAGCGGCATGTTCCGGTCATGCTATCCGAAGTGCTCGAAACGCTGCGGCCGGAGCCCGGCGAGATCATCGTCGACGGCACCTTCGGCGCCGGCGGCTACACGCGAGCAATCCTGGCGCGCGGCGCCCGGGTGGTGGCGATCGACCGGGATCCGGACGCGATCGCCGCCGGCCGGGATTTGCTGCACGAAGCAGCGGCTTCGGGGCGGGATCTCAAGCTTGTCGAGGGCCGGTTCTCAGAGCTTGACCGCCACGCCAACGCGCTGGGGCACGAGGCGGTCGACGGCGTCGTGCTTGATCTCGGCGTCTCGTCCATGCAGCTCGACGAGGCCGAGCGCGGCTTCTCCTTCCGCTTCGACGGTCCGCTCGACATGCGCATGGAGAAGCGCGGCCCGTCAGCGGCCGACATTGTCAACACCCTGCCGCAAAAAGATCTGACCCGGGTCATCGGCCTGCTCGGCGAGGAAAAGCGCGCCGCCGCCGTTTCCGGCGCGATTGTGCGACGTCGCAAGGATGCGCCCTTCAGCCGCACCGCCGATCTTGCCGCCGTCATCGAGCGTGTGGTCGGACGCTCGCCGAAAAAGGCACAGATCCACCCTGCGACGCGCACGTTCCAGGCCCTCAGGATCTATGTCAACGGCGAACTCGAAGAAGCGGCCACGGCGCTGGGCGCAGCAGAGCGCGCGCTGCGTCCCGGCGGCCGCCTGGTCGTCGTCACCTTTCACAGTCTCGAGGATCGCATCGTGAAGCGCTTCTTCGCCGATCGCTGCCGCACCCGCGCCGGCGGCTCGCGTCACCTGCCTCAGGCCGATGTGCCGCCGGCCACTTTCGAGCCGCTGGTGAAGGGTGCGCTGGAACCGGATGTGACGGAGGTGGCCGCCAATCCGCGGGCGCGCTCCGCGCGGCTGCGCGCCGGCCGTCGCACCGCAGCTCCGGCACGACCCCTCGATATCGAGGCGTTGGGCGTGCCGCGGCTCGCGGGCCTGCCCGAGGCACGGAGGGCTTCGGCATGACGCGTTATCTCAATGCCGCTTTCGTACTGATTGTCCTGATCGCCGCCGCCACCGTATTCGACATGAAGCATGATGCCGAGCAGTCGGCCGAGCGGGTCGCCAGCCTTCAGCGCCAGATTGCCCAGGAGCGCGAGCAGATCCAGCTCTTGAGGGCGGAATGGAGCCTGCTCAACCAGCCCGACCGGCTCCAGCGCCTCGTCGAACGCTACAACGCCTATCTTCAGCTTGAGCCGCTCACCGTCGATCAGATCACGCAGATCCAGGATCTGCCGTTGAAGCCGGTGCCGCTCGATCCCGTCCACTCAGACCCAGCGCTCGGCGGCTATGCCGGCTCTGCGCCGGCAATCCAGTAGGAGGGAGCGATGGCCACGACCGCGGAACCACGTTCCTTCCTCCAGGGCCGGACCGCTCGGCTGCAGCCTGCGGCGGCTGCCGTGCCCGTGCGCAGCGTGCGCTCGAGGGTTGGCCTGACGATGCTCGCCTTCACGGCCGTCTACGCCATGATCGGCGTTCGTCTGGTGATGCTCGGTCTCGCCGAGGAGGCGCCGACGGCCTTCTATATCACCGCGCAGGATTCTGTTGCCGCGTCGCGCCCGGATCTGGTCGACCGCAACGGCGAAATTCTGGCGACCGATATCAAGACAGCATCGCTGTTCGCAGAGCCGCGCAAGATCGTCGATGTCGACGAAGCTTTCGAGGGCCTGACCAGCATCCTGCCGGAACTGCGCAACGACACCATCCGACGCCGGCTGGAAAGCGGTGCGGGCTTCGTCTGGCTGAAACGGGGTCTGACGCCCTCGCAGCAGCAGAAGATCCACAGCCTCGGCATTCCAGGCGTTGGATTCCTCGAGGAGAACAGCCGCTTCTACCCGGGCGGACCGACGGCGAGCCACATCGTCGGGTCGGTCAACATCGACAACCAGGGCATCGCCGGGATGGAACTGGCCGTCGACAAGGCCTGGCTTTCCGACCTGCAGGAACTCGGCTTTGCCAAGGGCCGGTCGATGGAGCCGGTCAAACTGTCGATCGACCTGAGGGCACAGCACGTTGTGCGCGACGAGCTGGCAAGGGCGATGGAGCGCTATCGGGCGATTGCCGCCGCCGGCATCGTGCTCGACGTGCGCACCGGCGAAGTGATCGCAATGTCGTCGCTGCCAGACTATGACCCGAACGACCGTGCCGACGCCCTGAACAAGGACAAGCTCAACCGTGTCACCGGCGGCGTGTACGAGATGGGCTCGGTATTCAAGACCTTTACGCTGGCCATGGCCCTGGATAGCGGCAAGGTCGGTCTCGACGACAGTTTCGACGCGTCGCGCCCAATCCGGGTCGGAGGTCGCACGATCAACGATTTTCACGGCAAGAATCGTATCCTGTCGGTGCCGGAAATCTTCATCTATTCGTCCAACATCGGCACGGCAAAAATGATGCTGTCGGTCGGTATCCCGGCGCAGCAGGAGTTCCTGAAGCGCCTCGGCCTGACCGACCGGATGCAGACGGAGCTGCCTGAAATCGCCACACCCCTGCTGCCGAACCGCTGGGGCGAGCTCGCGGCAATCACAGTCTCCTTCGGCCATGGCATCTCCGTGACACCGATGCAGACGGCGGTGGCCACAGCGGCTCTGGTCAACGGCGGCATCTTGATCCCGCCGACCTTCTTCCCCCGCACGGAGGCGCAGGCGGAGGCCATCGGCAAGCGGGTTGTCACCGAACAGACAAGCGCCATGATGCGCTACCTGTTCCAGCTCAATGTGCTCAACGGCTCCGGCCGACGCGCCGCGGTCCCCGGCTATATGGTCGGCGGCAAGACGGGCACGGCGGAAAAGGTCGAAAATGGCGTCTATGTTTCCAACAAGCGCCGCAATTCATTCCTATCGGCGTTTCCGATCGACGATCCGCGCTACGTGGTGCTTGTCATGCTCGACGAGCCCAAGCCGGAGCGTGAAGGCATCGGAGCAACGGCAGGCCTCAATACGGCGCCGGTGGTCGGCGCGATCATTCGCCGGGTGGCGCCGATGCTCGGTGTTCTGCCCAAGTTTACGGAAGGGGCGGACACGATCCCGATAGCCTACTGACAGGACGCGGCTGATCCGGGCGGGGTCGCACCAGGGACCCGATCCAGCCGCGAAGACGACGCACAGGGCGGTTCGCGGCCGGTGATCGGAGCCAGCGGGCGCGCCCGTCAACCAGGCGCAGAAGTTCCGGCGCGACGTCGCATGCCGGAAGACGCGCATCGATGGACGGCCGTGTATCGCCTTGCTCGGCGGCGGCCGGCCATGTTCGACGGACGGCAGCGACCGAGATGCAACTGAAGGATATTGCCCAAGACCTCCCGGTGCCGGCGGATTGCGAGGATCTCGAAATCCTCGGTGTGACGGCCGACAGCCGGGCGGTGAAGCCCGGTTTCCTGTTCACGGCGCTAAAGGGCGCACGGGTCGATGGCACCCGCTTTATCGCTCAGGCGGTGGAGGCCGGCGCCGTCGCCGTTCTGGTCGGGGCCGACGCGGATCCGTCGGCCGTCGATGCGGCGGCCGGCCGTGCAGTGCTGACCAGCGAAGATCCGCGGCGGCATCTCGCTCTGATGGCGGCTCGCCTCGCCGGGGCGCAGCCCGAAACGATGGTCGCCGTGACCGGCACCAGCGGCAAAACCTCCGTCGCCGTGTTCGCCCGCCAGATTTTCGCCGCCGCGGGTTTCGAGGCCGCGAGCCTCGGAACGATCGGCACGGTTACATCGCGCGGCGAGAGCTATGGCGGCCTGACCACGCCAGATCCGGTCGCGCTCCATGCGGATCTTGCCCGGCTGGCCGCCGAAGGCATCACCCATGCAGCAATGGAAGCGTCGAGCCATGGCCTCGACCAGCGCCGGCTCGACGGGGTCAGGCTCAAGGCTGCCGCCTTCACCAACCTCGGCCGTGACCACCTCGACTACCATCCGGATGTCGAAAGCTACATGGCAGCAAAGCTGCGATTGTTCGACACGCTGCTGCCCGAGGACGGCGCCGTGGTGGTCGAGCCCTCAGCGCCGGCTGCCGATCGCGTCCTCGACGTGGCGAGCGAACGTGGGCTTCGCACGATCACGGTCGGCGAGGGCGGCAAGGATCTTGCGCTCACTGGTATCGAGCACGATGGCTTCATCCAGATTCTGTCGTTGGAGACGCCGCACGGTCCGCGCGAGGTCCGCCTGCCACTCGCCGGGCGGTTCCAGGCATCGAACGCGCTCGTCGCCGCCGGCCTAGCGCTCGCTGTAGGCACCCCGCTGGAGGCGGTGCTGACCGCCCTGGAGGAGCTGAAGGGCGCACCTGGCCGGCTGGAACTGGTCGGCACCAAGCGGAACGGCGCGCTTGTCTTTGTCGACTATTCGCATAAGCCGGATGCGCTCGATAATGCCCTGTCCGCGCTGCGCCCCCTAACCGCCGGCCGGTTGGTCGTGGTGTTCGGCGCCGGTGGCGACCGCGATCCGGGAAAGCGGCCCTTGATGGGCAAGGCGGCGGCGGAACGGGCGGACGTCATCATCGTTACGGATGACAATCCCCGCGGCGAGGACCCGGCCGCGATCCGCCGTGCCGTGCTCGAAGGTGCCCCGGATGCGCTCGAGATCGGCGATCGCGGCGAGGCGATCGCAGAGGCCGTGCGAATGCTTGGGCCGGGAGATGTGCTCTGCATTGCTGGAAAGGGGCACGAGACCGGTCAGATCATTGGCGACGAGGTTCTGCCGTTCTCCGACCACGAGGCGGCCCGATCCGCACTGGAAGACGACACGGTGCTGGAAGAAGAATTGCTGTTCGACGCCTCCAAGGGGGCGGACGAAGGTGCGCCGAGGGATGAAGATCCTCTCAAAGCGGGTGAACCCGAAAAAGCCGGACCGGATAAGGTCGAAGCCACAGACACCTCTGCGGCAGAAACCGAGGCGGTCGCAGACAACGTGGCGAGGGATCCCGCGGCCGTGCCACGGTGGACCATCGAGGAACTGCTCGAGGCCGCCGATGCGCCGGGCGAGGCCGAGCCCGACGCGGAGTCGGAGGATGGCCTGTTCGACGCGGCAACGTCCGAAGACGGCGGCAGGGACGAAGCGGCCGAAGAGCGGGACGACAAGGCAACCGAAAAGGACTTTGCTGTCGAAGCTGGGCCGGTGATGGATCTTGCGGCGGATCCGCCAACGGGGACCGAAGCGCTGTGGACCATGGACGACCTGGTCGCCGCCGCCGGCGGGCGGATTGTCGGAAATCCTGCCGCCGAGGTCACCGGCATTTCCATTGACAGCCGCACGCTCGAGCCTGGAGAGGTGTTTTTCGCCATTCGCGGCGACCGGTTCGACGGCCACGACTTTGCCAAGGCCGCAATAGAACGCGGCGCCGCAGCGGCCGTCGTGGCCGAGGACAAGCTCGCCGCGCTGGATCCGGCGGGTCCTTATGTCGTTGTTCCGGATCCGCTTGAGGCACTCTATGGCGTTGCCGAGGCGGCACGAAGTCGGTCCACGGCGCGCATTGTCGCCGTCACCGGTTCGGTCGGCAAAACCGGCACCAAGGAGATGCTGCGGCTCGCGCTGTCGCGGTCCGGTCGGACCCACGCGTCGGTCGCCTCCTTCAACAATCATTGGGGCGTACCGCTGACGCTCGCCCGGATGCCGCGGGACACCGAGTTCGGGGTGTTCGAGATCGGCATGAACCATGCCGGCGAGATCACCCCGCTGACCAAGCTGGTGCGGCCGCACGTCGCGATCATCACGACGGTGCAGCCGGTGCATCTTGAGTATTTCGGCTCGGTAGAACGGATCGCACAGGCGAAGGCCGAGATTTTTGCCGGACTTGAGCCGGACGGGGTTGCGATCCTCAACCGCGACAACGATCAGTTCGACCTGCTGTGTTTTCTCGCCAAGGCGGCCGGCGTTCAGCGCATCCTGACTTTCGGGTCCGACGGCCCCGCCGATGCGCAGGCGCTCAAGATCGCGCCGCAGACCGGTTGCACCAGCATTTCGGCCAGGGTCGGCGGCGAGGAGATCGCCTACAAGGTCGGCGCGCCGGGCCGCCATCTGGTGCGCAACAGCCTCGCGGTCCTGATGGCGGTCGCCGATCTCGGCGCCGATCTGGCGCTCGCCGGCCTCGCGCTTGCCGAGCTCAGAGCTCCGGTTGGCCGCGGCGCCCAGACGATCTTGAAGCTGCCCAACGGTCGACTGACGCTGATCGACGAAAGCTATAATGCCAACCCGGCCTCCATGCGAGCGGCTCTCACTCTGCTCGCCGACACGCCCGTCACACGACCGGGACGGCGCATCGCTGTCATCGGGGACATGCGCGAGCTCGGCGAAGCGGCCGACAAGCTGCATGCCGCGCTGGCGGAGCCGGTGGAGGAGGCGGACCTGGATCTTGTGTATTGTGTCGGTCCGCACATGCACGCGCTTTGGAAGCTCTTGCCGACACACCGCCGGGGGGCCTATTCGGAAGATTCACAAGGCTTGCGGCCGCTGCTCCTGGAGGATGTGCGACCGGGCGACGTCGTTATGATCAAGGGATCGCTGGGCACGCGGATGGGTCCGCTGGTCGAGGCGCTCAAGCAGGAGTTTCCTGCGGTCGACCAGGCCGCGGAGTAAGGGCACGGCAGAATGCTTTATTTTCTCGGCGAGTTCGCGGACCAGTTCTCGGCTTTCAACGTTTTTCGCTACATCACGTTTCGTACCGGCGGCGCCATCATGACGGCGCTCTTGTTTGTATTCCTGTTCGGGCCGAAGATCATCGCGTCGTTGCGGCTGCGCCAGGGCAAGGGGCAGCCCATTCGAGAGGACGGCCCGCCGAACCACCTGCTGACCAAGAAGGGCACGCCGACAATGGGCGGCCTGATGATCCTGTCGGGCATGCTGGTGGCGACCCTTTTATGGGCAAACCTCGCCAACCCCTATACCTGGATCGTGCTCGGCGTCACCGTCGGCTTCGGCCTGATCGGCTTCTATGACGATTATCTCAAAGTGACCAAGGCCACGCACCGCGGTTTCGGCGGCAAGGCGCGGCTCGGCCTGGAGTTCCTCATCGCCGGCATCGCCGCCTATGCCGTCACGACGCTGGATACGCAGCCGTTCTCGACCTCGATCGCGTTTCCGTTCATCAAGGACCTTGCCCTCAACCTCGGCCTGTTCTTCATTCCGTTCGCCGCCTTCGTCATGGTTGGGGCCGGCAACGCGGTCAACCTCACCGACGGCCTCGACGGGCTCGCGATCGTGCCCGTCATGATTGCCTCGGCCTCCTTCGCGCTGATGGCGTATCTGTCGGGCAATGCCGTCTTCGCCGAGTACCTGCAGATCCACCATGTTCCCGGCACGGGTGAACTGGCCGTGCTGTGCGGGGCGGTGATTGGCGCGGGGCTCGGCTTCCTGTGGTTCAACGCACCACCGGCGGCGATCTTCATGGGCGACACCGGCTCGCTCGCCCTCGGCGGCATGATCGGCGCGATCGCCGTCGCCACCAAGCACGAAATCGTGCTCGCCATCGTCGGCGGCCTGTTCGTGCTGGAGGCGGTCTCGGTCATCGTCCAGGTCGCCTCGTTCAAGCTGACCGGCAAGCGCGTCTTCAAGATGGCGCCAATCCATCATCACTTCGAACATCTCGGCTGGACGGAGTCCCAGGTGGTGATCCGGTTCTGGATCATCTCCGTGGTGCTCGCGTTGATCGGCCTCGCCACGCTCAAGCTGAGGTGACGGCATGATCCCGGCCCGGACCTTCAAGGACAAAAAGGTGGCCCTGTTCGGGCTCGGAGGCTCCGGACTGGTGACCGCGCGGGCGCTGGTCGCCGGGGGCGCCGATATCGTCTGCTTCGACGATTCGCCAGCGCAGGTCGAACGGGCGAAGGCCGAGGGCATTCCCGTCGCCGATCTGCGGGAGTCCGACTGGTCGGGCTTCTCCGTCCTGGTGCTTGCCCCCGGCGTGCCGCTCACGCATCCGGTGCCGCATTGGAGCGTCGGCCGGGCACGGGCGCAGGGCATCCCGATCATCGGCGATGTCGAGATCTTCTGCCGCGAGCGCGCCAGCGTGGCGCCGGACGCGCCGCTGGTCGCGATCACCGGGACCAACGGCAAGTCGACGACAACGGCGCTGGTGGCCCACCTCCTCGCTGCCGCCGGGCGCGACGTGCAGATGGGTGGGAATATTGGCGTTGCCATCCTGGATCTGGCGCCGCTGCAGTCGGGGCGGACATACGTGATCGAATGCTCGTCATACCAGATCGACCTGGCGCCTTCGCTCAAGCCCACTGTGGGAGTTCTCCTCAACCTGTCGCCGGACCATCTCGACCGCCACGGCACGATGGAAAACTACGCCGCGATCAAGGAGCGCCTCGTCGCCGCCTGCGGTACGGCCGTGGTCGGTGTCGAGGATCGGCTCTCCGCTGCTATCGCCGATCGGGTCGAGGCGGCGGGAACCCGGGTCCGCCGCGTCTCGGCGCGCTTTCCTGTCGTTGATGGCGTCTATGCCCAGGGCACCCGCTTATTCTGCGCGGAAAACGGCGCGCAGTCGCCGGTGGCCGAGATCGGCGGCATCGACTCGCTGCGCGGCGCGCACAATGCGCAGAACGCGGCCGCCGCCGTCGCCGCCTGCCTCACGCTGGGCATCAGCGCCGAAAGGATCGCCGCCGGGCTGAGGTCCTTCCCGGGACTTGCCCATCGGATGCAGATCGTGGGCCGGGCCGGCAAGGTGCTTTTTGTCAATGACAGCAAGGCAACCAATGCCGATGCGGCGGCACGGGCACTGGCAAGCTTCGGGCGGATCTACTGGATCGCCGGCGGCAAGGCCAAGGCTGGTGGAATCACCTCGCTTCACGAATACTTCCCGAGAATTGCGAAGGCCTACCTGATCGGCGAGGCAGCGGCGGAGTTCGCCGCCACGTTAGGGACGGCGGTTGCGCACGAGATCTGCGGCACGCTCGAGGCTGCCGTTGCGGCGGCAGCACGCGACGCGGCGGCCGACGACCACGCCGAACCCGTGGTGTTGCTGTCACCGGCGTGCGCGTCGTTCGATCAGTTTGCCAACTTCGAGGTCCGGGGGGAGGCGTTCGCTGCCTCAGTGCGCGCGATCATCCCCTCCGCTTCAGGACGGGAGGTCGCCTGATGGTCAGCCGTGCCGACAGAAGTCCCTTCGCCCAGTGGCTGTGGACCGTCGACCGCTATCTGCTTGCCGGCTTCATCGTCCTGATGGTCGGCGGCGTGGTGCTCTCCTTCGCTGCCAGCCCGGCGGTTGCCGAACGGCTCGGTATCGACACCTTCCACTTCGTCAAGCGCCAGGCGATGTTCATGCTTCCGGCGCTGGTCGTGATGCTCGCCGCCTCTGCACTGTCGCCGCGTCAAGTGCGGCGCGTGGCGCTGGTTGTCTTCATCCTGTCGCTCGGTCTTATGGTCCTGACGCTGTTCCTGGGCATGGAGGTCAAGGGCGCACGGCGGTGGATCAACATCTTCGGCATCTCGATCCAGCCGTCGGAGTTCCTCAAGCCGGCCTTCGTCGTCCTGGTCGCTTTCCTGCTGTCGGAATCGGGTCGGCGCCGCGAAGTGCCGGGCGCGCTGTTCTCCGCGTTCTTATTCGTCATGTCCGTGGCGCTGCTCGTGGCGCAGCCGGACTTCGGCCAGACCATGCTGCTGTCGCTGGTCTTTGCCGCGCTGTTCTTCCTCAATGGCCTGTCCTGGTTCGCGATCCTGCCGATCGGGCTGCTCGGCCTCGGCGGCCTCACTGCTGCCTATGTGATGCTGCCGCATGTCACGCAACGGGTGAACCGGTTCCTTGACCCGGGCTCCGGCGACACCTTCCAGATCGATACGGCAATCGAAAGCTTTGTCACCGGCGGCTGGTGGGGTAAGGGACCGGGCGAAGGGACGGTGAAACGGATCCTTCCGGACAGCCACACCGACTTCATCTTCGCCGTGACGGCCGAGGAATTCGGTATCGTGGTCTGCCTGTTGCTGGTTGCAGTCTTCGCCTTTGTCGTGCTGCGCGGCCTCGCTCAGGCGGGCCGGGACACCGATGCCTTCGGCCGCCTCGCGACCTCGGGCCTGATGGTGCTGTTCGGCATCCAATCCTGCATCAACATGGCGGTCAATCTCAACATGATGCCGGCCAAGGGTATGACGTTGCCGTTCATTTCCTACGGCGGCTCGTCGCTGCTCGCCGTCGCGCTGTCCATGGGCCTCGTTTTGGCGCTGACGCGGCGGCGGCCGCAGCCGACCCGGACCCAGGCCGTTGTCGTCTCGCGGCTATCGCCGTCCAACCTGGGATGACGGAATGGGACTGACCGTGCTGCTCAGCGCCGGAGGGACCGGAGGCCATCTGTTTCCCGCACAGGCGCTTGCCGTCGAGCTCGACCGCCGTGGCCACAGCGTCGATCTGGCGACGGACGTACGGGCAGATCAGTACGGCGTCCGATTTCCGGCTCGTGCGGTGCACATCGTCGCCTCGGAGACCGTGCGCGGCCGTTCGCCGTTTTCGCTCGCCCGCACCGGCCTCGTCCTGGCGCGCGGGACGCTGCAGGCGATGCGGACGATCGGACGGATCGGCGCCGACATCGTCGTCGGCTTCGGCGGCTATCCGACGCTGCCACCAGTCGCCGCCGCCGCGCTCAAGGGCGTGCCGATCATCCTGCACGAGGGCAATGCGGTCATGGGACGTGCGAACCGCTTGCTGGCGCGGCGGGCGACGGCGATTGCGACGGGATTCCAGATCGGCGACCTCGGTGCGCGGCTCGCCGAGCGCATCGTCGTGACGGGAAATCCGGTGCGAGAGGCCGTGCTGCAGGCAGCGCGGCCGTATCAGGCGGCCGATGACGGCGCGTCGTTTCATCTCCTGGTCTTTGGCGGATCACAGGGTGCGCGGTTCTTCTCCGAAGCGCTGCCGCCGGCCGTGGCGGCGATGGCACCCGGCCAACGGGCCCGGCTCCGGCTGACCCAGCAGTGCCGGGCCGAGGACCTGGAGCGCGTGCGACTTGCCTATGCGAAGCTGGGCGTTGTGGCCGACCTCGCACCGTTCTTCACCGACATGGCCGAGCGGATCGCGTCGGCCCATCTCGTGATCTGCCGATCGGGCGCCTCGACCGTGTCGGAGCTCGCCGTCATCGGCCGGCCATCGATCCTTGTTCCGCTTCCCCATGCGCTCGACAACGATCAGGGCGCCAACGCCGCCGTGCTGGAGAGTGCCGGCGGTGCCCTTCCCATTGCGCAGAGCGCGCTGTCTCCCGAGCGGCTGGCGACGATGCTCGAAGACCTCATGTCGGATCCGCACCGGCTGGCCGCGATGGCCGCGGCCGCACGCGAGGTCGGCCGGCCCGATGCGGTCGGGCGCCTCGCCGATCTTGTCGAGCGTGTCGCGACGGAAGCAGGAAAGAACAATAAAGGAGAACGCCCATGAAGATGCCGCAGGATATCGGCCCGGTCCATTTCGTCGGTATCGGCGGCATCGGCATGAGCGGCATCGCAGAGGTGCTGGCCACACTGGGCTATACGGTGCAGGGGTCCGATGTTTCGGAAAGCGCGAACGTCAAGCGTCTGCGCGAGAAGGGGATAAGCGTGACGGTCGGTCATGCGGCCGAGAACCTCGGACAGGCCCGGGTTGTGGTGGTCTCGTCGGCAATCAAACGCGACAATCCGGAACTGGTTGCCGCCCGCGCCAGGTTCCTGCCGGTCGTGCGCCGGGCCGAAATGCTGGCCGAGTTGATGCGCTTCAAGCATGCGATCGCTGTGGGCGGCACCCACGGCAAGACGACCACGACCTCGATGATCGCCGCACTGCTGGATGCCGGCGGTCTCGATCCAACGGTCATCAACGGCGGCATCATCAACGCTTATGGCACCAACGCCCGGATGGGGCAGGGCGACTGGATGGTGGTCGAGGCGGACGAAAGCGACGGCACGTTTGTCAAGCTGCCGGCCGACGTCGCCGTCGTCACCAACATCGACCCCGAGCACCTCGACCACTACGGCAGCTTCGATGCTGTGCGCGGTGCCTTTCACCAGTTCGTCGAGAATGTTCCGTTCTACGGATTCGCAGTGATGTGCCTTGATCATCCGGACGTCCAGACCCTGGTCGGGCGTATCGAGGACCGTCAGGTCGTGACTTATGGCGAGAACCGGCAGGCCGACGTCCGTTTCTTCGACGTGGCCTCCAATGGCGGCAAATCGGTCTTCAGTGTGGAGATGCGCGACCGCGTCACGGGCCGCAGCGACGCGATTTCCGGCCTGATCCTGCCGATGCCGGGTCGCCACAACGTGTCGAACGCCTCTGCCGCCATTGCCGTTGCCTGGAAACTCGGCATCGACACCGAGTCCATTCGCCGCGGGCTCGCCGGATTCGGCGGCGTCAAGCGTCGCTTCACCCACACCGGCCAGTCCGGCGGTATCGACGTCTTTGACGACTACGGTCATCACCCGGTCGAGATCCGCGCCGTGCTGGCCGCGGCCCGCGGTGCGGCCAGCGGCAAGGTGGTGGCCGTGGTCCAGCCCCACCGTTACACGCGGCTGCAAAGCCTGTTTGACGATTTTTGCGCCTGCTTCAACGACGCCGACCATGTCATCGTCGCACCGGTCTATCCAGCGGGCGAGCAGCCGATCGAAGGCGCGGACGCCGAGCATCTCGCTTCCGGCCTGCGCGCCCGTGGCCACCGCAGCGTCCACACGATCGAGGGGCCGCAGGAGCTGGCCAGGTGCGTCGCTGCTCTCGCCGAGCCGGGGGACTACGTCATCTGTCTCGGCGCCGGCTCGATCAGCCAATGGGCCTATTCGTTGCCGGGCGAACTGGACGTGCTGCGCGGGGGTCCGCAGGCATGAGCTTTCCCGACCTTGTCGTGGAACTCGGGCTCGACGTCTCCGGGATCCGGGGCAAGCTGACCGCCAATCAGCCGCTTTCTGCGATCACCTGGTTCCGCGTCGGCGGGCCGGCGCAGCTCCTGTTTCAGCCGGCCGATACCGCTGACCTTGCCGCATTTCTGAAGATCCTGCCGCCGGAGATTCCGGTGCTGCCGATCGGCCTTGGTTCGAACCTTCTGGTGCGAGACGGCGGCATCGAGGGCGTTGTTGTCCGTCTCGGAGGCCGTGGCTTCGGCGAGATCGTGGTCGAGCACGATGGCGTTACCATTCGCGCGGGGGCTGCCGTGCCGGACAAGCGCCTGTCGGAAGAGGCGGCCAAGGCAGGTATCGGCGGCTTTGCCTTCTTTGCCGGAATTCCCGGCGCTGTCGGCGGAGCGCTCCGCATGAATGCCGGGGCACATGGCGTCGAAACCCGCGAGCGCATGGTGGATCTCGTCGCTGTAACCCGCGCCGGCGAGATCGTGCGGCTCACCAACGCGGATCTCGAATACAGCTACCGCCACTCCGGGCAGCCGGCCGACACGATCTTCACAGAAGGGCGGTTTCGCGGCGCGAAGTCCGATGTGGCGGTGATCCGCCGCGAGATGGCCGCGGTGATCGAGCATCGCGAAAAGGCTCAGCCGATCCGCGAGAAGACCGGTGGTTCGACCTTCAAGAACCCGGACGGCCATTCGGCCTGGAAGCTGATCGACCGGGCCGGATGCCGGGGGTTGCAGATCGGCGGCGCCCGCATGTCCGACATGCACTGCAACTTCATGATCAATACCGGCAATGCCACCGCTGCGGACCTGGAGCGGCTTGGCGAGACGGTGCGCGAGCGGGTGTTCGCCGCAACGGGCGTTCGGCTCGAGTGGGAAATCAAGCGTCTCGGCATATTCGGGGCGACGGGAACGGTCGCAGAAGCGGTAGCCTGAGCGCGTCCTCGGCGGGTTAACAGCAAGTTTAAAGCGTTGGTTAACGATTTGTTGCCCATAGTCCCGCGTGGGGGCGCGAATCAGCCAACGAGTGGCGGGAACATGGCGAAAAAACACGTTGCGGTCTTGATGGGGGGCTGGTCTTCGGAACGACCGGTCAGCCTCAATACCGGCAACGGCTGCGCGGCCGCACTGGAGCGGGCGGGCTATCGGGTGACGCGGGTCGACGTGCAGCGCGATATCGCGTCGGTGCTCGACAAGCTTCGTCCCGACGTCGCATTCAACGCCTTACACGGACCGTTCGGTGAGGACGGCTGCATTCAGGGCGTCCTGGAAATCCTTGGGATTCCCTATACCCATTCCGGCGTAGCCGCTTCGGCGCTTGCCATGGACAAGGCCAAGGCCAAGGCGGTGATGAAGGCCGCAGGCATTCCGGTGGCGGAGCATCGGCTCTTGCATCGCCTCGAGGCGGCGAAGCGCCACGCGATGAAGCCGCCCTATGTCGCCAAGCCCGTGCGCGAAGGCTCGTCCTTCGGCGTCCTGATCGTGCCGGAAGACGCCCCGCATCCGCCACAACAGCTGTTCGCTGACGACTGGCCCTACGGCGACATCGTCATGGTCGAGCGCTACATCCCCGGCCGCGAGCTGACCTGTGCGGTGATGGGAGACGTCGCGCTCGGCGTGATCGAGATCGTGCCGGAAGGACACAGCTTCTACGACTATGATGCAAAATACGAAAAGGGAGGCTCCCGCCATGTCCTCCCGGCCGAAATTAAACCGTTTGTTTACCAAGAAGTACAGAAACTTACCCTGAGAGCACACTCGGCCCTCGGTTGCAGGGGCGTGACGCGGGCGGATTTTCGCTTCGACGATCGCGGCCTCGGCAACGGCGAGCTGATCTGCCTTGAAGTCAACACGCAGCCCGGCATGACGGAAACCTCGCTCGTGCCGGAGATCGCCGCCCACGCAGGGCATTCGTTCGAAGAGCTCGTCAGCTGGATGGTGGAGGACGCAAGTTGCGGACGCTGAAGGGAAAACGGAGCGAGGACATGGTCCTGCCGATCGATGCGGCGTTGGCGCCGCGCGGTCGCGGCGTGCCGCGTCTGCACCGCCGTCCCCTGTGGCGTTCGGTCGGCAGACTGGCCCTCCTGCCTCAATGGATCGGGACTGCCGGTGCGCTCGGCTTTCTGGCGCTCACCCTCGGCTACGGCATCGTGATTGGCGGCTACGGCCGGATGGTGGCCGAATCACTGACCGCCGCCGCCGGTTTCGAGATCGAGGCGGTCAAGCTTTCGGGTCAGCGCGAAACCACGGAATTCCAAATTCTCGAGGCGCTCGAGATCCAGGCGGGCTCGTCGCTGGCGCTGTTCGACGCAGACGCCGCGCGCGAGCGGCTGCTGGCCAATCCGTGGGTGCGCGCCGCCTCGGTGATGAAACTCTATCCCGGCACGCTGCAGGTCGACATCGAGGAGCGCGAGCCTTTTGCGCTGTGGCAGCGCGGCGATGTCGTTTCGATCATCAATGCCGAGGGCAAGATCATTACTGACGACGTTGACGGTCGTTATGCCAACCTGCTGCTGGTGGTCGGCCACGGTGCGCAGTATCGCGCCGGCGAGATTCTGCGCAGCCTCGAAGCCGTTCCGGGTCTGCGCTCGCGCGTGCGCGCCGCGCGCCTGATCTCCGAGCGCCGCTGGGATCTGGTACTGGAGAACGGCATCACCGTCCGCCTCCCCGAGCGGGACGTCGACCATGCGCTGAATGCCGTGATGCAGATGGACGCCGAAAGCGCCCTACTGTCGCGCGACATCGTCGCGGTCGACCTCCGGCTTCCCGATCGCGTCGTCGTGCGGCTGACCGAAGAAGCGGCGATGCGGCGAAAGGCGGCGATGAAGGCGCGGCCGAATGGCCGGCGCAGCGGAGCCGACACATGACGAGGGGCGCTCCGATCTATCTGCCGCGGATGCGACCGTTGCCAAGCCGCCGCGCCGTCGTGGTGTCCGTACTCGATGTCGGCTCGACCAAGGTGTGCTGCCTGATCGCCAAGCTGACGCCCCGCAGCGACGATGCCGTGCTGCCGGGCCGTAGCCATGCGATCGAGGTAATGGGCTATGGCTATCAACGCTCGCGCGGCATCAAGTCCGGCGTCGTCGTCGATATGGATGCCGCCGAACAGGCCATCCGCCTTGCCGTCGATGCGGCCGAACGCATGGCCGGTGTGACGGTGGAATCGCTGATCGCCAATGTGAGCTGCGGCCGGTTGAAGAGCGAGATCTATTCGGCAAGCGTCGATCTGGCGAGCGAAGCGGTGCTAGAGGCCGACATTCAGCGGGTTCTGGCCGCTGGCAGCGCGCATAACGTGCCGGAAGGCCGCGCGGTCATGCACGCCCTGCCGATCTCCTACGCCCTGGACGGCAATCGTGGCATCCGCGACCCCCGCGGCATGATGGGGCATCGACTCGGTGTCGACATGCAGGTCGTCACGGCCGAGGTGCCGCCGGTTCGCAATCTGGAACTATCGGTCAACCGTGGACACCTGACCGTCGAGACCATGGTGGCCACGCCCTACGCCAGCGGCCTTTCGACCCTCGTCGACGATGAAGCCGAGCTCGGCGTCGCCTGCGTCGACATGGGTGGCGGCACGACCACGCTGTCGGTGTTCGTCGAAGGCCAGATGGTGCATCTCGACGCGATTGCCGTCGGCGGCCACCACGTGACCATGGATATCGCCCGGGCACTCTCGACCCGGCTGAGCGATGCGGAACGCATCAAGACACTGCAGGGCTCGGCCCTGCCGAGCGCGGCAGATGATCGCGATTTCCTGTCGGTGCCGCCGGTGGATGCGGAAGGAGACCTTCCCAATCAGGTGCCGCGCTCGATGTTGACCCGGGTGATCCGGCCGCGCGTCGAGGAGATCCTGGAACTGGTGCGCGACCGGTTGGCGGCCTCGGGGTTTGCCGGCCGGGTCGGCAAGCGCGTCGTGCTGACGGGCGGCGCGAGCCAGCTGACCGGGCTCGGCGAAGTGGCGCGCCGAATACTCGGTCGCAACGTGCGGCTCGGGCGGCCGCTCGGTATCGCCGGTCTGCCGGAAGCGGCGAAGGGTCCCGCCTTCGCGGCTGCCGTCGGACTATTGATCTATCCGCAGGTGGCGCAGATCGAACAGTTTGAACCAAAGCACATGCGCAACCGATGGCTGACGGGGACCGGGTATCTTGCCCGCGTCGGCCAGTGGATCAGGGAAAGCTTCTGAGGCGGGAGGCGTCTCGGACGGAGGGCCGGAAAACGGCAAGGATTGGACTGAGGGAAGTTGGGCGTTCCAGGAGGAAGCCCTGAGGGTCGCGAGGACGTTATGACCATCAATTTGAAAATGCCCGACATTCAGGAGCTGAAGCCGAGAATCACGGTCTTCGGCGTCGGCGGCGCGGGCGGAAACGCCGTCAACAACATGATCCAGGCCGGCCTGCAGGGCTGTGACTTTGTCGTTGCCAATACCGACGCGCAGGCGCTCGCCATGAACCATGCCGAGCGTGTCATCCAGATGGGTGTCGCCGTCACGGAGGGCCTCGGCGCCGGGTCGCAGCCGGAAGTCGGCGCCGCGGCCGCGGAAGAGGTGATCGACGAGATCAACGACCACCTGTCCGGCGCGCATATGGTGTTCATCACCGCCGGCATGGGTGGCGGCACCGGCACCGGCGCGGCACCGGTCATTGCGCGCGCGGCGCGCGAGATGGGCATCCTTACCGTCGGCGTGGTCACCAAGCCGTTCCAGTTCGAAGGCGCGCGGCGCATGCGCATGGCCGATTCCGGCATCATCGAGCTGCAGAAGAATGTCGACACGCTGATCGTGATCCCGAACCAGAACCTGTTCCGGATCGCGAATGCGCAGACAACCTTCGCCGACGCTTTCGCGATGGCGGACCAGGTGCTCTACTCGGGGGTCGCCTGCATCACTGACCTCATGGTCAAGGAAGGCCTCATCAACCTCGATTTTGCCGACGTGCGGTCGATCATGCGCGGCATGGGCAAAGCGATGATGGGCACTGGCGAGGCATCCGGCGAAAAGCGCGCCATGCAGGCGGCTGAGGCAGCGATCGCCAATCCGCTGCTCGACGAGACGTCGATGAAGGGTGCTCGCGGACTGCTGATCTCGATCACGGGCGGCAACGATCTGACGCTGTTCGAGGTCGACGAAGCGGCCACTCGTATCCGCGAGGAAGTCGATCATGACGCCAACATCATTCTCGGCGCCACTTTCGACGAAAGCCTCGATGGCATCATCCGCGTTTCGGTCGTGGCGACTGGTATCGAAAAGGAGATCATCGACGAGAGCTCGCAGGCCGAACTCCGCATGACGGAGCTCACCCAGCGGCTGAACACGATGAACACCCCGGCCGAGCCGGCCCCGCGCCCGGTTCAGGTCAAGACGCAGCAGCCGGAGCGCCAGGCCGCGGCGCTTGAGCGTGAGCTCGAGATTCCCGCCCCGGTCGCCGCTGCGACCGATCCCGCGGTACAGATCAAGCCGTTCTCGCCCGCGCCGGATCTCGGCGTTCACGAGCAATTGGCCGCCGATCTGGAAGACGAACTCACCAGCCTGCCGCGTGAGGAAGAGCCGGCCGTGGTCGAGCCGTACATCCCGCCGGTCGCTGCCGAGCCGGAGAGCCCGACGCGGATTCCACGGATGGAGGAGTTTCCGCCGGTGGCGCAGCGCGAGATGCGGGCACATCGCGGCGAAACCGAGGACGAGCACGAGGATCGCCGGCCGATGAGCCTCCTGCGCCGTCTGGCCAGCGGGCTGTCGCGCCGCGACGAACCGGCGGAGTTCGATGAGCCGGTGCACGAGCCGGTGCGCCCCGTGCAGGCCGACCCGCGTGCCGCCGTCGCCCCGCGGACCCAGCGGCCGCCGATGCCGCCGCAGCCGCGGCCGGCGCCCGCGCACCAGCCTCGGGCCCAGCAGCCGGCACCGCGGCCGGCGGCTCCGCGACCGCAGTCCCATGGCGCGGCCGGACAACTCGACCTCACCGGCCGGCCGGCACCGCAGCCGCGGCCGGTCGCCGAAGAAGACCAGCTGGAGATCCCGGCTTTCCTGCGCCGTCAGGCCAACTGACGGCACGGACACCCTCGCTTCCCTCGCGGCGATCCGGTTACGGCCGGATCGCCTGCCCTTCCGTCAATTAGAATTCGCTTTGAATATCAATATCTTTCGCCTTCTTTTATCGTCACAAACCGTAACAAAGCTTTATTTCTTTCGACAATGTCCGTGCCTGTAATGTGGCGCCACATTCGGCCGGGTCCTCCGATTCCCTCAATCGGACGTTCGCGACTGTGGCCGGGCAGTGACCGCGTAAGGCAAAGGCAGGCACATGACAGCACGGAGCACCCGTCAGACGACGCTCGCCGAACCGATCTCCCTCAAGGGAATCGGGGTACATTCCGGCGACGAAGCGACGGTGTCCTTGCTTCCGGCCGATGCGGACACGGGCATCGTCTTTCTGGGCGTCGATCAAGCCACCGGACGTGAGGTCGAAATCCCGGCGCTGTGGTCGTCGGTGACGGCGACGTCGCTGTGCACGGTGATCGGCAATCCATCCGCTGGCGGAATCTCGACGGTCGAGCATCTGATGGCCGCGCTGCGCGGTCTTGGTGTTGACAACGCCGTGATCGAGGTCGACGGTCCCGAAATGCCGATCATGGACGGCAGTGCCGCGGATTTCGTCGATGCAATCGATCAGGTCGGGCTGAAGCACTTGCAGGCGCCGCGCCGAGCCGTCCGGATCAGGAAGCCGGTGCGGGTTGACCATGGCAGCGCTTGGTGCGAGTTGCTGCCCTTCGACGGCACCCGGTTCGACGTCACCATAGATTTCGAGACGGTCGCGATCGGTCGCCAGAGGAAGGTCATCGATTTGTCACCGGAGTCGTTCCGCCGTGATTTGGCACGCGCGCGGACCTTCGGTTCCGTCAGCGATGTGGAAAAGCTGTGGAGCATGGGCTTTGCCCGCGGCTCCTCGCTCGAGAATTCCGTCGCGATTGCCGACGACAAGGTCCTCAATCCCGAAGGCACGCGCTGGCCGGACGAGTTCGTCCGTCACAAGATGCTCGACGCGATCGGGGATCTGGCGCTTGCGGGGCTGCCGATCATTGGCCTGTTCCGTTCTTACAAGGGTGGCCATCGCCTCAACCATGCGATCCTGGTTGAGCTGTTCGAAAAGGCGGGTGCGGACGCGTATGACCTGGTCGAGGCCCCCAGCAGGCGGGATGCCGGGTCGGCCGAACTGGTGAGCGGTTTGACCGCCGCGGCCTTCGGCCCCAACATCTCCTGACCACGGCGGCGCCGGCGCGGCGGCTGAACGACCGATGAAGTGTCGGGACGCTGCATTTGGCGAGCGAAGGTGACACCGCCACAAAAAAGTTCCAAATCAACGACACACGGCGTGACGCCGTCGGGCTAAATCCGCTACAAGCGGTACGGTTCGCGTCGGGGATTGAGGAGAACATACTGGTGCAGTCGAAATATCCCGTCGGGAGCGCACGTCGAAATCCCTCCCGCGGGCGCGGGTTGGCGCGCTGCGTTGCTGCCTTCCTCCTGCTCGCAGTCGCTGCCTGTTCCTCGAATGACGAAGATCTCGCCCTGGACGATACGCCTGCCGAAGTGCTGTTCAACGAAGGCCTGGCCCTGCGCAACGACGGGCGCCTGCGGGACGCCGGCGAGAAGTTCAGCGAGATCGACAAGCGCTACCCCTATTCGGAGTACGCCAAGAAGTCGCTGATCAACCTCGCCTACATCAATTTCACGCTCGGCCGCTATCCCGAGACGATTGCCGCCGGCAGACGGTTCACGACGCTTTACCCCAATGATCCGGACGCGGCCTATGCGCTTTACCTGATCGGCCAGTCCTATTTCCGCCAGATGCCCGACGTCACTCGCGATCAGCAAACCACTGAGCGGGCGCTTGCCGCTTTCGCCGAACTGGTGCAGCGCTTCCCTGACTCCGAGTATACCAACGACGCCCGGGCGAGGATCCGCGCCGCTGACGATCAACTCGCCGGCAAGGAGATGGAAGTTGGCCGCTATTACCTTAAGCGGCGCAACTACGTTGCTGCGATCAATCGGTTCAAGATGGTGGTGATCAATTACCAGACGACGCGCCATGTCGAGGAAGCGCTGTTCCGCCTGACCGAGAGCTACTATGCGCTCGGGGTGACGAGGGAGGCCCAGACGGCGGCGGCGGTGCTCGGTCATAACTTTCCGGACAGCGAGTGGTACAAGAACGCCTACAGCCTGCTGAAAGAAGGCGGCTACTCGCCCTCCGAGGACTCGGGAAGCTGGATCAGTCGGGCCTTTAAAGGTATCAACGTGCTGTGATCCGACGACCGGGCGGTGTGCGTATTGCCTTGCGCGCAACCCTCCGGTTTCCGAGTATCCGATCGGCCGGTCGCGGCGGACGATCGTCCGGGCGCCGGCCGACGCAAGCACCGGACCTGAATGCTCGCCGCGCTCGCCATCCGTGACATCGTCCTGATTGATCGGCTCGACCTCGAGTTCTCGAGCGGAATGTCCGTGCTGACCGGCGAGACCGGCGCCGGCAAATCGATTCTGCTCGATGCGCTGACGCTGGCGCTTGGCGGCCGCGGAGACGCCAGCCTCGTTCGACACGGTGAAGCCCAGGGCCAGGTTACCGCCGTGTTCAACGTGGCCAGCGACCATCCGGCCAGGACGCTGCTACGCGACAACGGCATTGACGATGACGGCGATCTGATTCTGCGCCGCATCCAGAGTGCCGATGGTCGCAGCCGTGCCCTCGTCAACGATCAGCCGGTCAGCGTCGCCCTGTTGCGCCAGGCCGGAGCGGCCCTGGTCGAAATCCACGGCCAGCACGATGCGCGCGCCTTTGTCGACCCGCAGGAGCATCGGGCCCTGCTCGATTCTTATGGCGGCCTCGATCGCGACCGTGCCGACGTCGCCATGGCGTATCGGGAGATGCGGGCGGCCGAAAAAGCGCTGAAAAGCCACGAAGAAGAGATCGCTGCTGCGCGGCGCGAGGCAGATTATCTGCGGTCTGCCGTCGAGGAACTGACCGACCTTGCCCCCGAGCCAGGCGAGGAGGAGCTGCTTGCCGACCGGCGCCAGGCGATGATGCAGATCGAGAAGGTGGCGGCCGACCTGTCGGAAGCCTTCGAGGCGCTGAACGGCCCGGCATCGCCGATCCCGGAGTTGGCGAGCCTGTGGCGGCGGCTCGAGCGCAAGGCCGAGCAGCTGCCGGGCGTGATGGCGGGGCCGACGGCCGCGCTCGCAGCGGCGCTCGACAATCTGGAAGATGCCCGCTCCGGACTTGAAGCGGCGTTGCGGGATACGGAGTTCGACCCGCACGAACTGGAGACGACGGAAGAACGCCTTTTTGCGTTGCGCGCCGCTGGTCGGAAGTTCTCGGTCCCGGTCGGCGAGCTCGCGGCTTTGCGGGACCGCATGGCCGGGGAACTGGCCGACCTCGACGCCGGAGAGGAAAAGCTCGCAGCACTGGCCGAGGCTGCGCGGGCGGCCGTCGCGCAGTATGACGCCAGGGCCGCGGCTCTCTCGGAGAAGCGGCGCCAGGCCGGAGCGGCACTGGAACAGGCGGTTGCCGGAGAGTTGCCGGCGCTCAAGCTGGAGCGGGCCCGCTTCATCGTCGAGCAGACCACGAAGCCGTCGGAGCGCGGCCCCGACGGTATCGATCAGATCGAGTTCTGGGTCCAGACCAATCCCGGCACCCGGCCCGGGCCGCTGATGAAGGTCGCCTCGGGAGGTGAGCTGTCGCGGTTCCTGCTGGCGCTCAAGGTGTCGCTTGCGGACCGAGGATCGGCGCCGACGTTGGTGTTCGACGAGATCGATACCGGGGTCGGGGGCGCTGTGGCAGAAGCGATCGGGGTGCGCCTCGCCCGGCTTGCCGCGAGCGTGCAGGTTCTGACCGTCACCCACGCGCCGCAGGTGGCCGCCCGCGCCGCCGGTCACTTCCTGATCTCCAAGCAGGATACCCATCCGGACCGGGTCGCCACCCGTGTCTCCCGGATCGAGGCGGATCACCGGCGCGAGGAGATCGCCCGGATGCTGGCGGGCAGTGTGATCACCGACGAGGCCCGGGCGGCGGCGGCAAAGCTCATGACCGGGACCACCGGCTGAACGTATGCCGGCCCGGCAGATTGGCCGCCGGCAGCGCCGACCCTATGTCACTTCCGGCTGCGCTGTATCGTCAGGTCGGGTGAAGGCAGACGGGACCCGGTGGGGCGGTCGACGCGAACGAGAGCGGAAGGGAACGGGCCTTTACTTATCGGCCCGCCGTCCGGAGGAGGAGACCTTGCAGTTTGATACCGATCATTTCGATCCGGAAGCCTATCTTGCCCGACTCGCTATTGATGCGCCGAAGCCCGGGGCGGATGGGCTCGCCGCGCTGCAGGAGGCGCAGCTTTCGGCCATCGCTTTCGAAAACCTTGATCCGCTGACGGGCCGCGTGCCGGATCTCGACCCGCAGGCGCTCGCCGACAAGCTCCTGGCGCGGCGTCGCGGTGGCTATTGCTTCGAACTGAACAGTCTGTTCGGCCGAGCGCTGTCGGCGTTCGGCTTCAAGGCCAGGGCGGTGATGTGCCGGGTGCGGAACGGGGCACCGGTCGGCGGGCATCGCTCGCACCTTGCCTTTGTCGTCGAGAACGATGGGCGCGAATGGATCGCCGACACCGGTTTCGGCGGGCCAGGGCCACGCTGGCCGGTGCCGATCGTGACTGGCCATGTCGAGGAGCAGGGCGTGGACGCCTACCGCGTGGTACAGGATGAGAACACCGGCGAAATCGTTCTCGAGAAGCGTGGCGACGAAGGCTGGTCCGGCCTCTATGGCTTCGACCGCGCCCGGGTGCAGCTTCATGATCTCGAGGCTGCAAACTTCGTCTGTGCGCGCTGGGAGAAGGCGGTGTTTCCCGCCAACCTGACCTTGAACCGGCTGACGCCGACGGGCCGCGTCAGCGCCTTCAACACCGCCGTGACCGTCGTGCATGACGGCCAGAAGACCACCCGGACGCTCCAGGACGCTGGTGACCTCGCCCGGCTCCTCGCCAGTGACTTCGGCCTTGCCGTTGCGCCGGACATGCTTGCCACCGCAGCCGCGCGGATCGGTTTGTCGCCGATCGCCTCAACGCTTTCGTCGGAGGCGGTCTCGGCGACATAATGGACGCGCAGAGATCCGGCACGCCGGATTCGCTCATCTTGTCCCGCACGAAAGCCACGCCCTCCATGCCCGGACCTGATTTCGCTACGGTTCCCGTCGAAGACCTCACGCTGGAAGAAGCCGCCGCCGAGCTGGAGCGGCTGGCGAAGGAGATTGCCGAACACGACCGGCACTATCATGGCGAGGACGCGCCGGTGATTTCCGACGCGGATTACGATGCGCTGAAGCGGCGCAACGATGCTATCGAGGCGCGGTTTCCGGATCTTGTCCGCGCCGACAGTCCGTCGCAGCGCGTCGGCACTGCGCCGGTTGAGGCCTTCGGCAAGGTGACCCACGCCATACCGATGCTGTCGCTCGACAATGCGTTCTCCGACGACGACGTGCGCGACTTCGTCGGCCGGGTCCGGCGTTTCCTCCGGCTGGATCCGCTGGCAGGGGCACTCACGATCACCGCGGAGCCGAAGATCGACGGGCTGTCGTTGTCGCTGCGCTACGTGAACGGGCGCCTTGTTACCGCGGCGACCCGCGGTGACGGCACCACCGGCGAGAACGTGACCGAGAACGCCCGCACGATTGCCGATATCCCGAAGCAGCTGCCGCCCGGCGTGCCCCAGATCGTCGAGGTGCGCGGCGAGGTCTACATGGCTCATGACGATTTCCGCCGGCTCAACGAACGGATGGCCGCGAACGGCAGCGGCCGGGTCTTCGCCAATCCGCGCAATGCCGCCGCCGGATCACTGCGCCAGCTCAACCCCGCGATTACCGCGGAACGGCCGCTTCGGTTCTTCGCCTATGCCTGGGGCGAGATGAGCGAGGTGCCCTGCAGCACCCAATACGACATGGTGCAGCGACTTGGCGACTGGGGGTTTGCGGTCAACCCGCGGATGCGGCGCTGTGACGATGTTGAGGCGCTGCTTGCTGTCTATCATGAGACCGAGGAAGAGCGCGCGACTCTCGGCTATGACATCGACGGCATGGTGTACAAGGTCGACCGGCTCGACCTGCAGGCCCGCCTCGGTTTCGTGTCGCGGGCGCCGCGCTGGGCGATCGCGCACAAGTTCCCGGCCGAGAAGGCCTTCACCATCCTCAACGACATCGAGATTCAGGTCGGCCGTACCGGAGCGCTGACGCCGGTTGCCAAGCTCGAGCCGGTCACCGTCGGCGGCGTGGTCGTCTCCAACGCCACGCTGCACAACGAGGATTACATCAAGGGCCTCGGTCAGGATGGCGAGCCGATCCGCGGCGGCAAGGACATCCGCATCGGCGACACCGTGCAGATCCAGCGCGCCGGAGACGTGATCCCCCAGATCATCGACGTCGATCTCGACCGGCGGCCGCCAGGTGCTGTTCCATACACCTTTCCGACCACCTGCCCGGCGTGCGGCAGCCACGCGGTGCGGGAGCTCAACCCGAAGACCGGGCGCCCCGATGCCGTGCGCCGCTGCACGGGCGGGCTGATCTGCCCGGCGCAGGCCAAGGAAAAACTGAAGCACTTCGTGTCGCGCAACGCCTTCGACATTGAGGGGCTCGGCGACAAGCAAGTCGAGTTCTTCTTCTCTCTGCCGATGGAGGAGGGCGGGATCCGCCAGCCGGCCGACATCTTCACGATCGCGGAGCGCGATGCCGAATCGGCACTGGTGAAGCTGAAGAACCGCGACGGCTGGGGCGAGACCAGCGCCCGCAACCTGTTCGCCGCGATCGAGGCCCGGCGTTCGATCCCGCTCAACCGGTTCATCTATGCGCTCGGCATCCGCCACGTCGGCGAGGGCAACGCCAAGCTGCTCGCCCGCCACTTCGGCTCCTGGGCGAATTTCGCTGCCGCCATGGCAGAGGCCGGCGATCCGGACGGCGATGCCTGGAAAGAGCTCAACTCGATCGACGGCGTGGGAGAGACAGTGGCACGTGCCGTGGTCGAGTTCTTCGCCGAAGCCCATAACCGCGATGCGATCGCGGCCCTGCTTGCGAAAGTGACGCCAGAGGACATGGCCGTCACCCGCACCGACGGCAGCCCGGTCGCCGGCAAGACGCTGGTCTTCACCGGGACGCTGGAGAAGATGAGCCGGGACGAGGCCAAGGCACGGGCCGAGGCGCTGGGCGCCAAGGTCGCAGGGTCGGTGTCGAAGAAGACGGATCTGGTGATCGCCGGGCCCGGGGCCGGCTCCAAGCTGAAGAAGGCGCAAGAGCTCGGGATCGAGGTGATCGATGAGGATGCCTGGATTGCGCTCGCAGGCGGGTAGGGCACTGAACAGAACCGGGTCGCATCGGTGCAGGGTCCTGCGATCCGGGCCGATGTGAACAAAACGGGTTCGAAATGTGCCATTGCGGCCTGCGATTGCTATATTAACACCAGCACGTTCGGATTCGCCGCGACGCGGGCCGCTGGGTCGGCGCGGGGGTTCCGGGACCCGGAGGCCGGAAGAAGCGGTGTTTCGCGGGCGGCAGGCCGCGATGGGCGGGCCGGCAAATCATGACAGTCTCGCGGCCGGGATACGAAGCATCGGTCCGCGGCTTGCAGCAACGGCGAAAGCAACATGCCTCAGCATCCCGGCGACCCGTATAAGCGCGTCGAGCCGTATTTCGACGGGAACGACGCCAGCGGGCAGGTTCCCGCGGTGGAGGAAAGCGGCATTGCCGCGCGCGCCATCGCGGCGCGGCGCCGGGCAATGTCCGACGCGCCCTATCTCGAGGGGCTGAATCCTGAGCAGCGCCGCGCCGTGGAGACGCTCGACGGCCCGGTGCTCGTGCTCGCCGGCGCCGGCACCGGCAAGACACGGGTGCTGACGACGCGCATCGCCCATATCCTGGCGACCGGCCGCGCCTTCCCGGGACAGATTTTGGCGGTGACCTTCACCAACAAGGCTGCCCGTGAGATGAAGGAGCGCATCGGCCAACTGATTGGCGGCAATGTCGAGGGTATGCCGTGGCTCGGCACGTTCCACTCGATCTGCGTCAAGATCCTGCGCCGCCACGCCGAGCTGGTCGGACTGAAGCCCAGCTTCTCGATCCTCGACACCGACGACCAGATCCGCCTGATCAGGCAGGTGATCCAGGCCGAAGGGCTCGATGACAAGCGTTGGACGCCTCGCGCCTTTGCCCAGATGCTTGACGGCTGGAAGAATCGCGGCCTCAGACCGGCCCAGGTGCCGGAAGGGGAGGCCCGGGCCTTCGGCAACGGCAAGGGCCGCCAGCTCTACGAGGAATACCAGGATCGACTGTCGGTCCTGAATGCCGCCGATTTCGGCGATCTGCTGCTCCACGTCATCACGCTGTTTCGCGAGAATACCGACGTGCTCACCGACTACCAGCGTCGCTTCCGCTACATGCTGGTTGACGAGTATCAGGACACGAACGTGGCGCAGTACCTGTGGCTGCGCCTTCTCGCCCAGGGCAATTCCAACATCTGCTGCGTCGGCGACGATGACCAGTCGATCTACGGCTGGCGCGGCGCGGAAGTCGACAACATCCTGCGATTCGAGCACGATTTTCCCGGCGCAATCGTGATCCGGCTTGAGCGCAACTACCGTTCGACCAGCCACATCCTTGCCGCCGCGTCCCATCTGATCGCTCACAACGAGGGCCGGCTCGGCAAGACGCTGTTCACCGACCGGGCCGATCCGGAGGCGGAGCCGGTCACCGTTGCATCGGCCTGGGATTCGGAGGAGGAGGCGCGTGCGATCGGCGACGAGATCGAGGCGTTGCAAGCCAAGGGCCATGCGCTCAACGACATGGCGATCCTCGTGCGCGCCTCCTTCCAGATGCGCGAGTTCGAAGATCGGTTCGTCACGCTCGGTCTCAACTACCGCGTCATCGGCGGTCCGCGGTTCTACGAGCGCATGGAAATCCGCGATGCGCTGGCCTATTTCCGCTGTGTCGTCCAGCCGGCCGACGATCTCGCCTTCGAGCGCATCGTCAACACGCCTAAGCGTGGTATCGGCGAGGCGACGATGAAGATCATCCATGGTGTGGCGCGGGCGGAGCGCAAGCCGCTGATGCAGGCGGCAGCCGAGCTGTGCCAGACCGAGGAACTCAGGCCCAAGGTTCGCAGCGCGATCTGGACTTTGCTTGCCGACTTCGACCGCTGGCGCGAGCAGCTCGACCTCATGGAACATCCCCGCCTCGCCGAAGTGATCCTCGACGAGAGCGGCTATACTGAAATGTGGCGCCAGGACCGCTCGGCCGAAGCGCCGGGCCGGCTCGACAACCTCAAGGAGCTCGTGCGCTCGATGGAGGAATTCGAGTCGATGTCCGGGTTCCTGGAGCACGTGTCTTTGGTGATGGATCGTGAGGGCGAGGCGGCGGAGGACGCGATCTCCCTCATGACGCTGCATTCGGCCAAGGGCCTGGAGTTCGACACCGTCTTCCTGCCGGGCTGGGAGGAGGGGCTGTTCCCGCACCAGCGCGCGCTCGACGAATCCGGCCGCGCCGGCCTCGAGGAGGAGCGGCGCCTCGCCTATGTCGGCGTCACCCGGGCGAAGAAGCGGGCAAAGATCTGGTTTGCCGTCAACCGCCGCGTCCACGGCCTGTGGCAGTCGACCGTGCCGTCGCGTTTCCTCGACGAGCTGCCGGCGGACCACGTCGAGATCGTCGAGCAGAACACCGCCTACGGCGGCTACGGCGGCGGGTACGGATCCTACGGCCAGAGCAGGTTTGACAACCGCGACCCGTTCCAGTCGACCTATTCCACGCCGGGATGGCAGCGGGCGCAGCGCCACCGCGCCACCCAACCGGGTTCAGGCTTTGCCGATCGGGGGACTGCCTCGGACCGGGTGCGCCGGCAGGGTCCGCTCACGATCGAGGGCGAACTGGTGGCGAAATCCGTGACCGACACCCCGTCGGCCTATGCGGTGGGCGAGCGCGTGTTCCACCTCAAGTTCGGCTACGGCCACATCGCCTCGATCGAAGGCAACAAGCTGACGATCGACTTCGACAAGGCCGGCCGCAAGCGGGTGCTCGACAGCTTTGTCGAGCGGCACTGACAGGCCCAGGAGACACTAGTCCCTCGTCTGTTCAGCCGCTATATCGCCGCCAACGCACTGCCAGTTCTGAGCGTCAACGAGGAGCCATGCCGACGATCCGTGTCCGCGTTACCAGCGGGGAAATCGAAGCCAAGCGGATTGCCGCAATCCTCGAAGCCACGTTCGAAGACGACGGCAATCCGGTCAGCGTCTACGAGTCGTCCCCGGACGGCGCGCAGTGGACCGCGGAAATACTGCTGTTCGACATGACGCCCGACGAGGCAGCGCAGACCGTACGCGACCGGGTCGGTAGCGACGCCTTTGCGGCCCCGGTCACGGCCGAGGAACTGCCCGACATAAACTGGGTGGAAAAGAGCCTTGAAGGCCTGTCGCCGGTGCGAGCCGGACGGTTCTTCGTCCATGGCGCGCACGATCGCGCTGCGCGCCCGTTCAACGCGTTCGCGATCGAAATCGAAGCCGCGCTCGCCTTCGGCACGGGGCATCACGGCACCACCGCCGGCTGCCTTGTCGAAATCGACCGCCTGCTCGATCAGCGGCCTTACGACCGTATCCTGGACCTCGGCACCGGCACCGGTGTGCTGGCGATCGCCGCTGCCATGAAGACACGGCAACCCGTCGTGGCCACGGACATCGACCCGGTGGCCACGCAGACGGCACAGGACAACGCAAGGAAGAACGGCGTCGGCCCGCTGGTGCACTGCTTCACCGCCGCAGGGGTCGGCGACCGCCGTTTCGCCGAGCTCGGCCCGTTCGACCTCGTCGTCGCCAATATTCTGGCGAAGCCGTTGATGCGGCTGGCGGCGCCGTTGTCGCGGCGGATGACCCGTTCGGCGACTCTGGTGCTGTCGGGGCTTCGGGAAGAGGATGGTCCGCGGATCCTTTCGGCCTACCGCACGCAAAGCTTTCGCCTGGTGCGGGCCCGCAGCCGCAATGGCTGGCTGACACTCACGCTGGAGCGCTAGAGGCGATCGATCGCGGCACCCAGCGCAAACGAAAACGGAGCCCGAAGGCTCCGTTCAGGGACGCCGCAAGCCCGGCGCTCAGAAGTAGGTGACCGTGCTGCGCTGGCGCTCGAGTTCGGCGCGATCGTAGCCGTAGGCTGCGAGCGTGGCATCGTCCAGCGAGAAGAGAAAGCCGTTCACGTAGCGACGGGCCTGATGCTCGCGCGCAGCGATCAAGCGGTCGAGGGCGCGGCGGAAGACGCCCTTGTCGGTGCTGCGGGTCGGTTTGGGAAATGTGGTGGTCGTAGTGGTAGCGATGGCCATCGTCGTGGTCTCCAGTTCTCTTTCCTCCCTCGAATGTCGTAACGAATATGGTGGGCGATTTAGCCTGCGCATAGGTACCTAACGACATGGCAGTTCTGCGCTTTTTGCATGTGCGAAACGTTGTTGCTGCGGCGCAGTATCCGGCAGAAGGAAAGTTTCGCACTTCCGCATTGCGCCATCCCTCGACGGAGGATAGCGTCGCTGCCATGTTCCAGACCTACGACACTGTGAGCGACCCTTCCCAAGGTGCCGCGCGATGCGCGGCGCTGCGGGCCGAGCTGGCCCGGCAGGGCCTCACCGGCTTCCTCGTGCCGCGTGCCGACGCGCATCAGGGAGAATACGTGCCGCCGTCCGAAAGCCGGCTGCAGTGGCTGACCGGTTTTGCCGGGTCTGCCGGCATTGCGGTTGTCCTGGATGACAAGGCGGCGATTTTCGTCGACGGCCGCTACACGATCCAGGTACGCGAGCAGGTCGACACCACCGTTTTTGCGCCGATGCACCTGATCGACACGCCGCCGCAGGACTGGCTGGCTCGAGAGCTGAAGCCGGGAGACCGGCTCGGCTACGATCCGATGCTGCACACGGTCACAGGCGTGCGCCGGCTCAAAACTGCCTGCGAGCGGGCCGGCGCAACGTTGGTTGCCGTAGACGAGAATCCGGTCGACATCGTCTGGACCGACCGGCCGGAACCGCCGCTGGGTCAGGTGTTCGCTCACGACCTCGCCTATGCGGGAGAGCCGTCGGAGGACAAGATCGCACGGATATCCGCCAAAGTAGCGGATGCGGGCGCCGAGGCGGCGGTGCTGACGCAGCCCGACTCGATCGCCTGGCTCTACAACATCCGCGGTTCCGATGTGGCGCATACGCCGCTGCCGCTGTCCTTCGCCGTGGTGAGGGCCAAGGGGCGGCCGACGCTGTTCATTGACGGCCGCAAGCTCAGCAATGCCATGCGTGACGATCTTTCTGAGCGCACGGAGATCAGCGAGCCTGGCGAGCTATTGCCGGCGCTCGGCCGGATCGGGGCAGCCGGCGGCAAGGTGCTGCTTGACCCAAATCTGGCCGGAGATGCGCTCGCCCGCGCCATCGCAGATGCCGGCGGCACGGTGGTGGAGGGCACCGACCCGGTGCTGCTCGCCAAGGCCGTCAAGAATGCCGTCGAACTCGACGGCGCCCGGGCCGCGCACCGGCGCGACGGAGCCGCGTTCGCCCGCTTCCTGGCCTGGTTTGACCGCACGGTCGAAAAGGAACCGCTCGACGAGATCAAGGTCGCCGAGGCGCTCGAGGGCTTCCGGGTCGAGACCGGGGCACTGAAGGACATTTCGTTCGACTCGATCTCGGCCGCCGGGCCCAATGCCGCGATCTGCCACTACCGGGTCAGCCGCGACAGCAACCGGCCGATCCCGCCCGACAGCCTGTTCCTGATCGACTCCGGCGGCCAGTATCTCGACGGCACCACCGACATCACGCGGACCATTGCGGTCGGCCAGCCGAGCGAGGAGATGCGGCGCCATTTCACCCTCGTGCTGAAGGGGCATATCGCAATCGCCACCGCGCGCTTCCCCGAAGGCACGAGCGGGGCGCAGCTCGACGCCCTGGCCCGCCGGGCGTTGTGGCAGGCCGGCCTTGATTTCGACCACGGCACCGGCCACGGCGTCGGATCGTACCTTTCCGTCCACGAGGGGCCGCAGCGCATCGCCAGAACCGGGCATACGCCGTTGCAGCCCGGCATGATCGTGTCCAACGAGCCGGGTTACTATCGCGACGGTGCTTACGGGATCAGGATCGAGAATCTCGAAGTGGTCCGGCCTGCCGCGCCGATCCCCGGTGGCGATCGACCAATGCTTGGCTTCGAGGCGCTGACGCTCGCACCGATCGACCGGCGCCTTGTCGTGAAGGACCTGCTCACGCCCGAGGAGCGGCAGTGGTTCGACGCCTATCACGCCCGGGTTCGGGCAGAAATCGGGCCTCTTGTCGATGCCGAGACCAGGGCCTGGCTCGAGGCCGCAACCGCGCCGCTGTGATCGGCGAGATACAGCCGTTTGCCAATCGATCGGGCCTTGATCACGCCCGAATGCCGTGGACTATTTGCCGCTCTTGTCGAACGCAGAGGTGATGATGCGCGTCGCCGATGTCCTTCTCGCTCCGATCCATCTCGCCGGCCTTGCGACCGGGGCGAAGTCGTTTTGCGACAATCCGATCCTTGGCAGCGCGGATCTCAACCGCCGCGGCCTGCATCGGAAGCGGATTCTCCTGGCCGAACGGATGGCCGATCGCCGGCGCGACCGGCTGAAGCATCTGGTTTCCCGGGAGGACGCCGAAGCCTACAACCGCGATGGCTTCATCGTGCGGGAAAACGCGCTGCCGCCGGACGTGTTTGAGCAGCTCCGGCGGGAGGTCGAGGAGACCGAGTTCGCCGCGACCGAGATGAAGCAGGGCAATGCGGTGACCCGCTTCATTCCCCTGCCGCCAGAGGTGCTCAGGCCCTTGCCGGCGCTGAAGTCATTCGTCGAGGGCGCGCTGTTCCAGGGCGCGCTGCGCTATGTCGCCTCGACCAACGGCGACCCGATCGTCTATCTGCACACGGTGCTGACGGACCCATTGCAGGGCCAGCCCGATCCGCAGACGGCGTTTCACTCCGACACGTTTCATGCCACCGCAAAGGCGTGGTTCTTCCTGCGCGATGTCAAGGAGGAAGAGGGGCCATTCACCTTTGTCCCGGGATCGCATCGGTTGACCCCGGGGCGGCTTGCCTGGGAGCAGAGCCAGAGCGAGACGGCGGCGACGAACCCGAACCGGCTGCATGCCCGCGGCTCATTTCGCGCCACGCGCGACGACCTCAGGGAGATGGGATTCACCGAGATCCGGTCCTTCCCGGTGCCGGCGAACACGCTGGTCGTCGCAGACACGCACGGCTTCCACGCCCGGGGCCCGAGTCTTGCGCCATCGGTGCGGCTCGGGGTTTACGGTTCGCTGCGGCGCAATCCGTTCCTGCCCTGGACCGGCTTTGACCCGCTGCTCCTGCCGGGCCTCAGGGGCCGGCAGGCGCAGCTTCACGTGATGATCCAGGAGCTTGAGGCGAGGCTGAAGAAGCGGCAGCCGTCGCTGCTCGACGTTGGCCGGCTGAGACCGGGCGATCCGGCGCGGCGGTGATGGCAATCGGCCCCTGGTTGCATTACCGCTCATGTTCTTGTTATGTTCTTATTCCTCAGTCACTAGACGTCGACCGGAAAGACACGATGCTGACCCTGTTCCACAGCCCGCAGTCGCGCTCGACCCGTTTCCTCTGGCTGCTGGAGGAGCTCGGCGCCGAGTACGAAGTCGAATACGTCACGATCCCCCGGACGGACGGATCGGGCGCACCCGACCCCAAGAACCCGCATCCGGAAAAGAAGGTGCCGGCGCTCCTCCACGACGGCCATCTGGTCACCGAGTCGGTGGCGGTCGCGCTCTACCTGACGGACCTCTTCCCGGACAAGGGAATCGGCGTCCCCGTCGGCGATCCCGAGCGCGGCGCCTATCTGTCGTGGCTGGTGTGGTATTCGAGCGAGCTGGAGCCGGCAATCGTCGCGAAATTCACAGGCGCAACGGACACCAACCCGATGCTGGCCCGAGCCTACGACCAGGTCTGTGCACGGCTCGTACGAACGCTGGAAGAGCGCGACTACGTGCTCGGCGACCGCTTCACCGCGGCCGACATCCTGATCGGCAGTGCATTCCAGTGGATCCCGGACCTTCTGCCGAAGGGGCCGGCGATCGACGCCTATGTCGCCCGGCTCAACGCCCGTCCGGCACTGGCGGCCGGCGCCGCGAAGGACGCGGCGCCCGCGGCGGCTTGAGCGGCGAGGTGGGCGATCCTCTCCTTCTCAGCCGATCAGGACGCGCAGGATCACGACGGCAGAGACTCCGACGGCGACCACGGCGAGCAGCGGCAGGCGCAGGGCAGCGACGGCGGTGATGGCAGCCGCGGCCGTTTCGGCTGGGCCGGTGGCGAGTGCCGTCGGCGCGATCACCGCCATCAGGACCGCCGGCGGAACGGCCTGGAGCGCGGCTTCCGCCCGCGGCGACATGCGCACCTGGCGGATGAGGACGAGGCCGCCGATCCGGGTGAGATACGTTGCGATCGCCATGCCGAGGATGGCGGCGAGCGTAAGCGGGTCGAGGCTCATGCCGTGTTTCCTTCGGTGGCGGGCGCGTTGACGTCAGCGGTGATTGCGGCGGTGGCGACGCCGGCCAGGGCACCGGCCGCGATGTACCAGGCGCCGCCGACGAACTGGTGGACGGCGACGGCGGCAAGCCCGCTCGCCACGAGCACGGCGCCGGTACGGGGTCCTTTCCAGAAGCTCATGATCAGAGCAATGAAGATCGCGGGAAAGGCGAAGTCGAAGCCGAGACGCGCCGGGTCGCCGAGCGCGGCACCGACAATCGTGCCGGCGGCCGACAGACTGATCCAGGCGAGATAGAGCGGCAGGGCGAGCCCGGCGAACCAGGCCGGCGTCAGCGGTGCCGTCTGTGCCCGCCGCTCGGCCAGCGCCCAGATCTCGTCGGCAAGCAGTGCGAAGGCGAGCAGCCGCTGAAGTGTGGAAAAGCGCCCCATCTTCGGCGCCAGCGAAGCGCCCATCAAGACATGGCGGATGTTGACGAGCAGCGCCGAGATGGTGAGCACCAGCCAGGGCGTCGGGCTCTGCCAGATCTCGATTGCCACGAACTGGGCGCCGCCGGCGAAGACGGCCGCGCTCATCAGCGTCGTCTCAAGCGTCGACAGACCCTTCTGCGCAGCAAGCGCGCCGAACAGGAGGCCGATCGGCAGGCAGGCGACAACGACGGGCGCGATGGCGACGGCGCCGGCGGCAAATTCGTCCCGGAGCGACGGCGGTCGGCCGGGGGAGGGGCGGGGCGCGGACGGCTCCGGCATGGTGCTCTCACGGGTTCGAGGATGGTGACTTGCCCCGCCATATAGGGGCCGCCGAGATGCGAGGCTTGGACGAAAGTGCGGTTCGATTGAGGATGGCGCCTAATCAGTGATGAGTCGTCAACGACTCGTCCGATTCACCCAGTTGTGCCTATGATGGCTACAAGAGGCGAGCCTTGAGGCGAGTTTTCAACCCGCACATTCGAACAGGTCTTCTGAGCAAAACTTGATATGGCAAAAAAGAAACCTCAACCCGAAAAAATCATGGAATTCTTTCAGCGATATCTGCATTACGAAGTTTGGATGCTTAGATCGACTTATGATTTATTAATTCAATCTAGATCTGATATTGTAATAAATAACGCCTTGATAGAATCATTCTGCATACATGCGCGAAATCTAATCGAGTTCTTCAAGAATCATAAGAGTTGCGATTTCGATCCGAGATGGTTCACGAACAACAATTTTCGACTCAAAAGAACCTTCGTTAGAGATGGTCTCGTGCGCAAGATTAATACTCAGATATCTCATTTGACTTGCGAGCGCACCACGGAAGTGGCTTCGAAAATTGGACCCAAGGATCGGGCAGAGTTGCTAAATAGTATTGAATCGGAATTGACTAGGTGGTGCAACGCTCTGACCGAGGAATGGAAGGATTGCCGCAAACTTAAAGTTCGATTAGACCCTCGTGTGCGCAAAGAGCGCCTTATCGGTTCATGCGAAGTCTAGGACCGAGAAGCTGCGAGTTGCTTTATAGACTGTTTGGAGCGTTGCTGGAGCTGTAGACACTCTACTCGGCAACCTCTCCCGAATGCCCCTTACGCCAGTAGGCCGCGACGAGGCAGCGGTCCCTGGCAAGCCCCAGCTCTTTCTTCACAAAGCGTCGGATGGCTTTTGCGGCGACGTGCTCACAGCCGGCCCAGACGAAGACATCGTCCTGCCATTGAGCGGGGTCGAGCGCGCGGAGGCTGTCGGCGAGCAGCGTGGTAGTGCCCGCTGCCCGGCCCTCGCGGGACAGCCAGGTCAGGTCGATGCCCGGCCGTCGGGGCAGAGCCTGTCGCTCGGCGTCGTCCGCGATCTCGATGAAGGCCGTTGCCCGGGCCTTCGGCGGCAGTTCCTCCAGCATACGCGCGATCGCCGGCAGGGCGGTTTCGTCGCCGGCGAAGACGTAGCGGGCGGCAGTCTTGAGCGTTCCGCCGCCGGGACCGGCCATGCCGACGACGTCGCCGGGCCGGGCCTCGATCCCGAACCGCGCGCCGGGCATGTCATCACCGGGGTGCAGCACGAAATCGATATCGACCTCACCCGCCGTCACGTCGATCCGGCGGATCGTGTAGACGCGTGCGACCGGTCGCTCGCCCTCTGGCCATGCCTGGCGCCCGTCGGCCGCCATCACCGGCCAGACGGGAACGACGCCCGGGCGCGGCGGCAGCAGCAGCCGGACATGGAGCCCGTCGCGGGCGAAGCGCGCCAGGTTCCTGCCGGCCAGCGTGAGGCGCCGCATCGCCGGCGTCAACTGGACAGCCCGGACCACCGTCATCTCCCGAAAATAGGGCAGCGGCGCGCCCGGGGCGGTGCCGCCACGCCAGGTGATGTCCGGGTTTTCGCCGGGCGCGAACTCGCAGACGTGGTCGGCGACGCTCCATTGCATGAACGCGAGCGAGGTGTCGTCGCCGGCCTCAACGCGGAAGGCGATCGCTCCATTGCAAAGGCGCGCGGAGGCCTTGCCGATATCGAAGGTGACCGACCAGTTGCCGTCGGCGCCGGCCACAACGCCGTGCTCGCCGAAATGCTCGCGAAGGTGCGCCATCACCGTATCCGGAGTGCGCAGGGCGATGACCGTTTCTGCACTCAGCGGGAAGGCTGCGTTCATGGGTGGTCTCCAGACGGATTATGACGTGCTGGCATCCGGCGCCGGAGCGGCGGGATCGGGAAAGGGGGCGGGGATCGGGCGGCGGCGATCAGCGACGACCGCAATCGCTGGCACGGCGGCGATGGCAATCGCTCCGGCAATTGCGAAGAACGGGCCGTAACCGAGAGCCTCGGCTGCATAGCCGGCCACGACGCCGCCGGCCATGCTGATCAGCGCGTCCATGCTCTGGAACAGCGTGAAGTCGACACCGGCCTGGCGGCGGTCGGACCAGCGCATGAACTGCGCGTAGAGCGCGACGAAGCCGAGCGCCATGATCCCCGACGAACTTGCTACCGCGATGCCGATCAGTAGCGGCACGGGAAGGGAGATGAAGCTGTGAGCGGCGAAGGTGAACAGGGCGCCGGCCTGCAGGCCGAGGGCCAGGAGCAGGACGGCACGCACACCCCAGGATTTGACCAGTGCACCGCCGAGGAGCGCCGCTGCAATCCCGACTCCCATGCTGCCGGCGCCGTTGAGAAGCCCCATGGTGGCAAGGTCGAGCCCCTGGTCGATGAGGAAAGGGCCGAGCATCATCAGGGCGGATTTCTGCGCGACCACGTAGAGCGCGGCAGCGAGCAGGCCGCGGCGGATCTCCGGCCGCCGCAGCGCTGCGGCGAGCGAGGGAACATGAGGGCGCTCCGCCGCTGGCGAAGTTGCGGCCGCACGCAGCATGAAAGGAAGGCCGAGAACGATCAGCAGCGCCGCCATGCTCCAGATGCCGACCGACCAGCCCGCGGACGCGACCAGCACGAGGAACAGCCCGCCGCCGATCGCCGAGCCCAGATAGGCGCCGCCGACCTGGGCGGCGTTGCCCCAGCCGTGGTTCTCGCTGGCAAGGCTCTCCACGGCGTAGCCATCGCAGGCGATGTCGACGGTTGATGCGGCGAAGGCCACGAGCGTCAGGCAGGCAAGCACCGCCATCGAGGTCTGCGGCCCCGCGAACCCGACGAGTGCCAGGCCGGCAACGGAGAGCAGCCCGCCGGCAAGCACGACCGTTGCGGACCGATTGGGGCCGACCCTCGGCAGGCGGAACCGCTCCACCAGCGGCGCCCACAGGAACTTCAGTGCCCAGGGCAGGGCGATGAGAGAAAGAAGCCCGATGCGGTCGAGCGGCAGTCCCTCCTCGCGCATAACGGCCGGCAGCCCTGTCCAGGTGATGCCCCCGATCACGCTCTGAGCGACGTAGAGGCCGCCGACCGCAAGGACGACGGTAAGAGGCGACGACGAGAGGGGACTGTCGCCGCGCATCAGAAGCGGTAGCGCAGGCTGGCGAACACGGTGCGCCCCTCGTCCCAGTAGCAGTTGCCGGCCGTGCAGATTGGCTTTTGCTCGTCGAAAAGGTTCTTGGCGTTGACCTGAAGCAGCAGGCCGTCGAGCTCCGGAGACCTTGCGCCGAAGTCATAGGACACGGCCGCATCGACGAACACGCGGTCCTCGTTCTTGATCGTGTTCAGGTCGTCACCGTAGCTCTCGCCGATGTAGCGGACGCCTGCGCCGAGGCCGAGGCCGGCGACCGGCCCGTCCTGGAAGGTGTAGTGCCCCCAGAACGAGAAGATGTGGTTGGGCGTGGCAGAAAGCTCGTTGCCTTCCGTTCCGGCGACGCCGCGTTCGATCTTCATGCGCATGTAGGTGTAAGAGGCGATAAAGCCGAAACCGTTGTCGAAGGACGCATTGGCCTCCAGTTCCACACCCCGCGAATTGAGGTCGAGCTGGCGCTGGCGCTGGTTGCCGGCGGCATCGAACGTGCCGTCGTAGACGACGCCGTCGGTCTGGTCGATGTTGAACAGGGCGGCGCCGAACACGAGGTTGGTGTCCGGCATGGCGTATTTCACGCCGAGTTCGACCTGCTCGCCCTTCGTCGGCTTCGCGACGCTGCGCGCGTCGGTGCCGTAGTCATAGACGAATCCGAGGTTGGGGGAGAACGAGGTCGAGTAGTTGGCGTAGGGAATGATGCCCCATTCCGTCCGGTAGGACAGGCCGACGCGGCCCGAAAATGCCGTGTCGTACTGATGCGTCTCGTTCATGAGGTAGTCGACGCTGTCGCTGCTCACCCAGTCGTAGCGTCCGCTGGTGAACAGGGTGAAGCCGTTCCACTCCATCTGGTCATGCACATAGGCGCCGAGCTGGTTCATGCGCTGGCTGCCGGAGAAGGCCAGGGGCATGTTCGCGATGTCCTCGACCGAAACGTACGAGGTGGCGTTGCGTGCCTCGTAGTCCGACCAGCCATAGTCCAGGCCGGCAACGGCGACATGGCTCACCGGTCCGGTGTCGAACGTGAACTGCGCCATGTTGTCGACGACGAAGTTGCGCACGTCCTCCTTGTAGTGGCCCCAGTAGCGGGCCAGCACATCGGGGGCGGCAGGATCCGGCGCATAGTGGCCGCTGTATTCGAGGTCGGCGTTCACCGCGCTGAAGCGCAGGTTCTGGCGCACCGTCAGCCAGTCGTTGAAGCGGTGCTCGAACTCGTAGCCGATGCGCCCCTGGGTGCCGGTAAAGTCGTTCCAGTCCGGATCGCCGTCATAAAGTTTGGAGACCTCGCCGTAGGACGGATTGTAGAAGAACGCCGTGCCGCCGGTGACCGCCTGCGAGATCTCACCGAGGATGGTCAGCTTGGTGTCGTCGCTCGGCCGCCAGGTGAGGGCGGGAGCCAGGTAGAGCTTGTCGTCGGGATATCCCGGAAGGTCGGTCCCCGACATCCGACCGAGGCCCGTCAGCCGGTAGAGCAGCGACGCATCGTCGTTGACCGGGCCGGAGAAGTCGAACGCGGCCTGAAACCGCTCGTGCATGCCGCCGAGAATCTCGACCTCGCGAAACCGCTCCTCCTTCGGCCGCTTGGTGACGATGTTGACGAGACCGCCCGGGCCGCTGATGCCATAGAGAGACGACGCCGGTCCCTTGAGCACCGTCAGGCCCTCGATGCCGTAGGGTTCTGTCTTGAACCACGCCGACGGCCCGTTGTACTGGCGCAGGCTGTCCCGGAAGATGCCGGTGTAGTAGGCCGGAAAACCGCGAAGGAAGAAGGCGTCGTAGCGGCTGTCGAACCCGAAGCTGTTGGGATTGGCGCCGGCGGTATAGCCCAGGGCGTCGTTCAGGGTCCGAGGCTTTTGGTCCTCGATCTGGTCCTGGGTCACGACGGAAATCGCCTGCGGTATCTCCGCGATCGGGGTGTCGACCTTGGTGCCGATCCGGTCTTCCTTCGCGACATAGCCATCCTGGACCAGGATGTCGTCGCTCTCGGCCTCGATGTCGATCCGGTCGAGAACGATCACGTCCTGGGCATTGGCGGGAAATCCGACCGGAAGCACCAGGGAGGCAAGAAGGGCGACTCGCCTTGCGCGGATGATGGACCGGATATGCAACGTGAACCCCCTTGCTTGTTTTCGTACGCGCGGAGGCAGCCTCGGTCGACCGTCTCCCAACCATGGGGTGCTGGTAATTAACTTGAAAGTTGCAGTCAAGTTTACTGTCCGTGGCGAAGGTGTGCTTGTCTTGCCGCGCCAGGACATGTCGTCTTGCGATAACCCTTGGAATCTCAAGGATAAATCCCGAGCAGGGTGGTTGCGTGGCTGAGGCGGGAGGGCTTTCCCGCGCGACGCGTTCAGAAGAAGAGGCAGAGGAAAACGCACACTGAGGCTGATGCGCCACATCAGTAAACTTACGAGGGCCGCCGCAGCGGTACTCGCCGACGGCGCTTAGCCCCGGCCGCCGCTGCGGAACACGCCTGGCGTCACGCCGAATCGGGCCTTGAACAGGCGGTTCAGGTGACTCTGGTCGTAGAAGCCGCAGGCCGCGGCGACCTCGGCGGGCGCATCGCCATGGGCGAGCATGCGGCGGGCGTTGCGGACGCGGATGTCGGTCTGGAAGCCGTGCGGTGTCAGTCCGGTTTCGCGGCGGAAGGCGCGCAACAGGTGATGGCGGGTAAGGCCGGCGACGGCCGACAGTGCATCGAGGTCGGTGTCCTCATTCCAGCGGTCGAGCAGATGATCGCGCACGCGGGCGACGGCGGCATGTTCGCGCCCGGGCTCGCGCCGCGGCTCCAGGTCGGCATGACGCTGCAGGGCGGTGGCGAAGACGCCGTGCATCGCCTCGTCCTGCTCCAGGCGATTGCCGCTCGCCTCCAGGAGCCGATGTAGCCGCGAAAACCGCGCCGACAGCTCGGGGTCGTGGACCTTCGCGTACCGGAAGAAGGGGGTGGCGGTGACCGGCCGGTCCAGGATGTCGGAGGCGATCTGCTGGATCAGGGCGACGCTCGGATAGATCATCCGGTAGCTGTAGCCCTCGCCGCAGGGCGCGCCGTCGTGGACCTCGTCTGGGTTGACCATGCACAGGTCGCCGACGCTGGCATACTCTTGTCTTCCGCGGATTCGATAGGTCTCGCAGCCGGCCTCGATGGTGCCGAGCACGTATGTCTCATGGGTGTGCGGGGCGTAGACGTGGCGTGTGAAGGTGGCCGACAGGCACTCCAGCCGGTCGAACCGGGACTCGCGCCAGAAGCACGCCCGCTCGCCGTCCTGGAGCTCGGTCACCGTTGCAACGGCCTGCGCCTGTGTGAGCATTTCCATTCGCACCATCCTAGTCGCTTGGCAGCGGGCTGTCTTGGACGAGATTGCGCTTGTTGCGTCGTGCTTAGCGATGTTCCTCGGCATGGGCGTCGACCAGCGCGGAGTTGAAATACCGCAGAGCCCGGACATGGCTGGCGTGGCCGATGATCTTCGTCGGGTCAACAGCGGGATCGACCACAGGCAGGCGGGTCGCACCGCTGGCATCAAAGGTCCTTAGCGCGGTCTCAAGCGTATCGTGGCGCCGGAGGAACTGTTTGGAGGACGGATCGAGCGGTTCCGGAGCCTCGTCCTCCTTCAGCGGCTCGAGGAACTCGGAGACGTAGACGGTGCGGACAAGCCATTTGTGGGCGCCCTCCTGCAGGAAGACGCCGCGCATTTCGAGTTGCCAGTGGAAATAGGAGCGGCCGTGGATTGCCTGCGTCAGGCCTGTCGCGATCGACACCGTCAGGAGGAGCGCGATCGACAGCGCATAGCCGCCGGTCAGCTCGAAAACGATCATGGTGGTGGAAAACGGTGCGCCGAGCACGGCGGCCGCGACGGCGCCCATGCCGAGAATGGCATAGAGGCCGTGGGAGGAGGCAAAGTCAGGAAAGGCGCCAGCGGCAATCAGACCGAAGGCGCCTCCGGCCATCGCCCCGATATAGAGCGAGGGCGAGAAGATGCCGCCGCCGAAGCGGGACGCAAGGGTGATCGCGGTCGCCGCCGTCTTGGCGACGAGCAGACCCAGCATGAGGGTAAGCGGCAGTTCCTGCTTCAAAGCCGCGTCGGTTGCCTGATAGCCGACGCCGAGCACCTCGGGCAGGAAGATGCCGATGGCGCCGACGGCGAGCCCGCCAACCACCGGCCGCAGCCATAGCGGCATCGTGATGTTGCGGGCGACCCAGTCGCTGCCGATCAGGGCGAACTGGTAAAGAATTGCGACGGCCGCGCAGGTGAGGCCGAGCAGCGCGAAGGCCGGGATCTCCCAGTATGAGGTGATCTGGTACGGCGGGATGACGAAGGCGGCGACGTCCCCGAACCACAGCCGGCCGAGCAGCGTCCCGACGGCGGATGAGATTACGATCGGCACGAACGCCGATATGGCGTAATGCCCGAGCACCACCTCATGGGCGAACACCACGCCGGCGATCGGCGCATTGAACGAGGCGGAGATGGCGGAGGCGACGCCGCAGGCAAGCAGCACGCGGCGGGCCGAATCCGGCAGGCGGAACAGCTGGCACACGGCCGTGCCGAGTGTGGCGCCGAGGTGAACAACCGGACCCTCGCGTCCGGCGCTGGCGCCCGAGCCGAGCGACAGCACCGTCAGGCCGGCTGACGACAGACCGGCCCAGAGTGGCAGGCCGCGGCCGCCGCGTGCGCGCGCCTCGATGACGTCGGCGACGGCGCCGGTGCGCTGTTTCGGCTGAAGCCATTGCAGCACGACGCCGACGATCAGGCCGCCGACCGTCGGCGCCAGCAACACCACCCACCACGGCTGGGCTGCGATCGCTTCGATCGGACTTTCCGACATGGTGCCGATCCAGGCGAGCTGGACAACGCCGATGCCGACTCGGAAGAGGATCGCCGCGACCGCGACAAGCACGCCAACAGCGAGCGAAAGCACCCAGACCAGCGGCAGGCGCGTCGACAAGAACAGACGCACGTTCGGTTCGATCCACCGGATCATGACCCGGCGCAACAGGCGGAGGTAAAGACGGATCGAAGCCATGGCGGGTCGTCAGCTGTGGCGGCACGCAGGTCCGTCGCGAGCCGGAGTCGGCAAGTCCTCGGTGGGCGGTCTGATCTTGCGCCCCCGCTTCTTCAAACATTCCTGCCTGCGGCGCAAGCGCCGAGCGGGAGGGACGTGACCTTCGACCCTTCCGCCGGTCTAGGGCTCCTGTCGGCCGGTCTTCCGCCGGGGCGTCAGCGATATGGCGCGGCCGACCCGCTCGGGGCGGGGCAGGGCGGCGTGGGCGGCGCGCATTGCCTCCAGACGCTCCGCGACTTCCTTCGGCCAGGGCACCACCTTCTTCAGCCGCAGATCGACGTGGAGGCTGAGTTGCTCGGAGGTCGCGGAGAGGAAGCCCGCATCGCTGTGGTAGAGCTCCTGGTAGACGTGCGCGCGCTTGTCATCGTAGCTGATGAGCTGAAGAGTGGCGCGCACCGGATCGCCGCGCCTCAGTTCGCGCAGGTAGCAGACGTGAACTTCTGCGGTGAAGAACGAGGCGTTGCAGCGGGTGGCATAATCCGGTCCAAGGCCGAGCGCCAGAAACGCCTCGTCGACGCAGGCGTCGAACAGCACGTTGTAATAGGCCATGTTGAGATGGCCGTTGTAGTCGATCCATTCGTCCCGGACGGTCTGCAGGGTCCCAATGAATGGAGCGGCAATCACGGGGTGGTTCGGGCGGTCGTCTTGTCGCATCCTGTCGTCCGGTGGAACCTGGGCCGGCTCACCCAACTGTCGGCGCGTCGGGACGCTGGGAGAGCGGGCATCGAAGATCGAAGGCTTTGGCCTGCAACGCGCCTTTTTGCTAGGGTGACTCCACCTGACGCCAAGTCGATTCAGAAATGCAAGCGTGGCGGTTCAGTTTCTGCTCGGAACGGACCGGAATCGCTGCATGATCGGCGGTTTCTGATACCGCGGCAACGAAGTTGGCCGGCAAGTTCGCGTCGGGCACAAAGGTCCGGACGACCGGAACCGGACAATCGGAGAAAATCATGTCGCTCGCCATCGTGCAGGCCGAACGCAATGACAGTGGAATCGAACTCGCCGGACGGATTCTGGCGCAACGCTTCGGCGACCGATTTGCCGCCTCGCCAGCGCTGCGCGAGCAGCACGGCCACACGACGACCTGGCTCCCAAACCAGATGCCGGACGGCGTTGTCTTTGCCGAGAGCACACAGGAGGTGGCAGAGGCCGTCTCGATTTGCGCCGAGCATCGGGTGCCGGTCATCGCCTTCGGCACAGGGACGTCGCTCGAGGGTCATGTCAATGCGCCGGCCGGCGGATTTTCCATCGACCTGTCGCGGATGAACAGGATCATTGCCGTCCATGCCGAGGATCTCGACTGCGTGGTCGAGCCCGGCGTTACCCGCAAGCAGCTCAACAATTACTTGCGCGACACCGGCCTGTTCTTCCCGATCGATCCGGGCGCCGACGCCAGCCTCGGCGGGATGGCAGCGACGCGGGCCTCGGGCACCAACGCCGTCCGCTACGGCACGATGAAGGATGCCGTGCTCGGGCTCACCGTCGTCATGGCTGACGGTTCGGTCGTCAAGACCGGAGGGCGGGCGAAGAAGTCTTCTGCCGGGTACGACCTCACGCGGCTCATGGTTGGCTCGGAAGGAACGCTCGGAATCATCACCCAGCTCACGCTGCGCCTGCACGGCATTCCGGAGGCGGTTGCCGGCGGCGTCTGTCCGTTTCCGACCGTGGAAGCGGCCTGCAATGCCGTCATCGGCACGATCCAGTGCGGCATTCCCGTGGCCCGGATCGAACTGCTCGATACGCTTCAGGTCAAGGCGAGCAACGCCTATTCCAAGCTCGGCCTTAAGGAGACGCCGACCCTGTTCCTGGAGTTTCATGGTACGGCCTCCGGGGTTGCCGAGCAGTCGGAGCTGTTCGGGGCAATCGCTGCCGATGCCGGCGGCGGGCCGTTCGAATGGGAAACCGATCCGGAAAAGCGCAACCGGCTGTGGACGGCGCGCCATGACGCCTACTGGGCGGCCAAGGCGCTTCGGCCGGGCGCCGAGGCGGTGGCGACTGATGTCTGCGTGCCGATCTCTCGACTGGCCGAATGCGTCGAGGCGACCCGGCGCGACATCGAGGCCGAGGGCCTGTTTGCGCCTATCGTCGGCCATGTCGGCGACGGCAACTTCCACGTCTCGCTTCTGGTCGATGTCGACAATCCCGCAGAGATTGCCCGGGCTGAGGCCTTCATCGAACGGCTCAACTGGCGGGCAATCGAGATGGAAGGCACCTGCACCGGCGAGCATGGCGTTGGCCAGGGCAAGATGAAATATCTGAAACGCGAGCATGGCGCTGGGCTTGGCGTCATGCGTGCGCTCAAGCAGGCGCTCGATCCGCACGGCATTCTCAATCCTGGCAAGATTGTCCCGGCCGACTAGGCTGCTCCAGGCAGGCTGCATGCCGGGGCGGGTGGCAGACGGAGGTTTGTGCTGAATTCGGTCTACATCACCGTCGGCGTCGCGCTGATCCTGGCGATTCTGGTCGCCCTGGTCGGGCCGTTCTTCATCGACTGGACGGCCTATCGCGCGTCGTTCGAGAGCTACGGCACCAAGGTGCTCGGCCACCGCGTTGCCGTGATGGGCGACGCGGACATGCGCCTCCTGCCGACACCGACCCTGACCTTCACCGACGTGCGTGTCGGCGAGGCGGAGGACCCGTTGCTCGCAATATCGCGGTTTTCGATGCGCATCGAATTGCCGCCCCTGCTCAAGGGGGAGATCCGCGTCATCGACATGCGCTTGGAGCAGCCGCGGCTGCGGCTCGCGCTCGACGAGAGCGGCCGGCTCGACTGGTTCACCGCCGCGCCGCAGGGTGGCATGATCGCCCGGATCGATCCGGACCAGGTGCTTGTCGAGCAGATGGAGGTGGTCGAAGGGACTCTTACACTGGTGGATGCTCGCAGCGGCAAGACCCACCGGGTCAAAGACGTCAACGCGCTGGTCAGCGCGCGCTCGCTGGTCGGGCCATACAGGCTCGATGGCACGGCCACCGTCGGCGATGCAGCGGCCACCGTCCGCCTCGCAACCGGCCGGCGCGACGAGGCCGGCGCCATTCGCGTCAAGACCCAGGTGACCCCCGCATCGCTGCCGTTCGAGACGCTCACCGATGGCACCTTGTCGGTCAGCGGTGAGCGCCCGCTCTACGAGGGGACGTATACGCTTAAGTCGGTGACGCCGGACGACATGCCGGAGCAGGCCTGGGTGGCGGAAGGCGCGTTCTCGCTGGGCGTCGACGCGCTTGCCCTGAACGAGACCGTGCTGCGTTACGGTCCGGAGGAGCATCCACTCACCTTTGAGGGTGCGCTCAAGGTGGACCTTTTGGGCGAACCGAGGTTCGACCTGTCAGCGCGCGCCAAGCAGATCGATGTCGATCGTCTGGCCGGGGCCGGGCCGCAGCAGCCCCTAAGCCTCGGCAAGGCGGTGGAGGCGGGGCTCGCCGCGCTGCGTGCCGTGCCGCATCCGCCTGTGCCCGGCCGAGTGCGGATCGCCGTGCCGGCGACCGTGGTGGGCGGCGGCATCCTGCAGGACTTTGCGCTCGACGCGGAAACCATCGCGAGCGGCTGGAGGGTTGTGGCGCTCAACGCCCAGCTGCCGGGGCGGGCGCAGCTTCGAGCCAGCGGCGATCTCGTGCTGCGGCCGGACCTCGGATTCCGCGGCCAGATGTCCGCCAGCGTCGAGCAGCCCAACGGTTTCGCCGACTGGTGGCGCAAGGGTGTCACCCTGGCCGAACCGGTGGCGCCGTTTTCGCTGGAAGGTCGGCTGGACGCCACCGCATCCGGCGTCGCGTTCACGGATCTCGCCTTCTCGGTCGCCGGACATACCGGACGCGGCGTGGTGTCCTACCGCCGGCCGGAGCAGGGGCCGGCAAGGTTCGAGGCCGATCTCGACGCCGAGCGTCTCGACCTTGATCAGGTCGGGCTGCTTGCGCGGCTGTTTGTGGCAGATGACAGCGGGACCATGTCCGCATCGATGGAGGACGATGTGGACGTGTCGCTGCGGCTGTTCGCCGACACGCTGGCTGCCGGGGGTATCGAGGCGCATCAGGTCGCGGTGGACGCGCTCTTCGCAAGCGATACCCTGACCATAAGGGATTTGACCGTGCGAGATCTGGCAGGGGCCGATCTGACGGCCAGCGGAAGGATCGAAGATCTGTCCGGCGCGCCGCGGGGTGACTTTTCGGCCGAGATCGACGCCGCACAGCTCGACGGGCTCGCCGCGCTGCTCCGGCGTCACGCGCCAGGAGCGGCGGCCGATCGGTTCGCGGCCCTGGCGCCGACACTATCGCCGGCGCGGCTCACCCTCGGCTTCGCCGGGACGGGAGACGGCCAGGACACGAACGCACAGGTCGAGCTCGACGGCCGCCTCGCGGGGAGCGAGCTCAGCACGCATCTTTCCCTGAAAGGCCGGCTCGATGCCTGGCGCAGCGCACGGATCGAGGGAGACGCCGAACTGAAGGGCGAGGATGCCGGGGTGTTGTTGCGACAGCTGGGCGCGGATCTGCTTCCCGTTGCTGCGCTCGGCGCGGGCTCGATCACGCTTGGCGCCAGCGGTGTGCCGCAAGAAGGGCTCAATATGCGACTTCGACTTGGCGCGGGCGACGCCTCGATGCTCGCTGTCGGCACTGTCGCGTTTCCGCAGGATGCACCCGTTCGCTATGGCGGCGATATCGTCGTCAAGGCGGAGGATCTTGTCGCTCTCGCGCTCATGACCGGCCGCATGCCGCCGCTTCTCGCCGGCGACACGGCCATTGACGTTGCCATGACGGTCGAGGGCATCGGGGACCGTTTCTCGATCGAGCGGCTCGCAGGCACCGTCGGCGCGGCTCGGATCGAAGGTGGGCTAACCGGCGACCTCCGGCGCGTGATTCCCGGCGCCGTGCCGCAGCTTTCAGGAACGCTGACCCTGTCGCGGCTCGGTCTCGCACTGGTCAGCGAACTGGCGCTCGGTGCAGATCTCTGGTCTTCGTCTACCGATGGCAGCTGGCCGCAGGCATCGTTTGCGGCTCCGGTCATCGACGGCGTCGATCTCGATCTCCGGCTCGGCGCCGATGTGCTCGACATCGGTCGTGGCATCAAGGCGACGGCGGCGAGCGGGCGGCTGCGTCTGAAGCCTGGCGGCGCGCTAACACTGCAAGAGGGCAAGGCGGATCTTGCCGGCGGGCAGATTGCGGGCACCTTCGCGATCAGGCGCTCGGGCGGGGAGGCCGGCATTAATGGGGCCCTTCGCATCACCGACGCCGATCTCGCCGCGTATGTCTGGACCCGTCAGGGCCGGCCGCTCGCGACCGGTCGGTTCGACCTCAACGCCGAGTTCGACGGCACCGGCCGATCGGTTGCCGGCATTGTGTCTTCGCTGGGCGGTGGCGGTACCTTCACGATCAAGGATGGCGAGATCCGCAGCCTCAATCCCGATGCCTTCGGTCTTGTGATCCGGGCGGCCGACGCCGGGCTCGACCTGACCGATGAAGAAATTCGAAAGGCCTTCGCCAGCCATCTCGACACTGGAGTGCTGCCGTTCGATACGATCGAAGGCACCTTCTCGATTACCGGCGGGGTGGCGCGGATGCGTAACGTCAGTGTCGACAACGAAGAGGCTGCCCTGTTCGGCAATGCCCAGGCCGATCTCGAGAGCGGCACGCTCGAGAGTGACTTCTCGCTCCGGGTTGATCCAGGCGAGAATGCCGTGACCGGGGCGGATCCGCAGGTCGGCCTCGTGTTCTCCGGGCCGATCGAGGCGCCCAGCAGGCAAATCGACATTGCTCCATTCACTGCCTTCCTGACACTGCGGGCGTTCGAGCAGGAAGTGCGCCGGGTCGAGGCGCTTCAGGCCGACATCCTGGAGCGTGAGCGCCTGATGCGGGAGCTGAAACGCCTGCGCCAAATTGAGAGTCGCAAGGAGCGCGAAGCCGAGGAACAGAGGCGCGCGGCCGAGGAGGAAGCGCGGCGAGCGGCAGAAGAGGCGGCCCGGCTCGCCGCCGAGGAAGACGCCCGCCGGCGAGCGGCCGAGGAAGCTGCGCGAGGCGAAGCGCCGCCAACTGCCTCGCCGCTCAGCCTGCCCGATGTGGTGCCCGGTCCGACGCCACTGGGCACAGTTCCGGCGCCGCAGCCTGCGGCGCCCGCCGGTGCAGCGGACGATGCTCGAGCATCCCCGAGCACGGTTGCGCCTCTAAGGTCCTCGACCGCGGCGTCGCCGGACCCGCACCCGGTCCTTGCACCGCAGGAGCCCGTTAACAATTCGCCGGAACAGGACTTCAGAACGCGCATCCGGGCGGCGATCGATGCCGTGTCCGGCGCGGTCGACGGCGGAGAGGGAAGCGTAGCGCCGGCCGCACCAGGCGCAGGGACGGAGGACCTGCCGCCGCTTGATGCCCCGATCGAGGTTGCACCGGCGCCTGGCTTCGATGCCGAAGCGCGCGAAACGCTGCCGCCGTCCGAGCCGGCCGTGGCTGGCCCTGTCGGCCGAGATCCGCGTCCGACCCGCCGCACTCCGGCGCGTCCGGCGCCGCAGCGTTTCATCACGCTGCCGAACGGCGTCCTGGTCCCGGTGCCGGATCCGTAGGGAAATTGGGTCCGGCTGGAATGGCGGCGCGGTAGTGACGCAGAACGGCGACCCGCACGGCGGAGGAGAGCGCGGCGTCCGGGGCGCGGCCATCGTCGATGCCGGCGATCAGCGCGGCGAGACTGATGTCTTCGTCCTTCGCCATGACTTCGAGGGCCTCCCAGAATTCCGGCTCCAGCGCCAGGCTGGTGCGGTGACCATGGAGCGTCAGGGATCGCTTCTTCAGCGTCATTCGGATGGAGTATCCTCGGACGGTGCCAGGCGATGTCCGTCCAGAAGCCGGCGGCGCTGTTCAGCCAACTCCGCCTCGCGCTCCCGCTCGGCCCTGGTGCGGCCATGGCGAACCCGGTTTTCGGCCGCTCGGGCTTCCTTGTCCTTGCGCGCCTTGGCCTTGCGGGCCCGCCGGAGATTGACGATTTCGGCCGCCATGATGCCCAACCGATCCCTGCGGCCGAATCAGGGCTTCTTGCGGAACTTGTCGAGCGAAACGACCTCCGCTCCGGAGGAGGCGGCCGGTTCGGCGGGTGCATCAGACGGCGAAGGCGCGCGGCGCGGGGCTGGGTCGCTGTTCTCCTTTGCCGCCTTGTCCTTGGGAGCCTTGTCGGAGCGCGGCTGGGTCTTGGCTTCGACCTTGCTCAGCGTCGCTTCGGCCTCGGCCTGCTCCTTCGCCGCCAGCTTCAGCTCCTCGGGCAGCTCCTCGGCGGTCTTGCCAGGGTCGAACTCCAGCGCGAACTGCACGGACGGGTCGAAGAAGCCCTTGATTGCCGAAAACGGGATGAACAGCCGCTCGGGAATGCCGCCGAACGAAAGGCCGACCTCGAAGCTGTGCTCGGTGACGGTCAGATCCCAGAACTGATGCTGGAGAACGATCGTCATCTCCTTCGGATAGCGCTCCTTGAGCCGCGGTGATATGCGCACGCCCGGCGCCGTCGTGTCGAAGGCGATGTAGAAGTGATGGTCGCCCGGGAGCCCGGCGCGCATGACCTCTGTGAGCACCTTGCGCACGGCACCGCGCAAGGCGTCCTGAATGACGATGTCGTATCGGATGAGGTCTTCGGCCATAGGTCCGAACCGCCGGAATCAGTGTCGATGCGGCGCACAATGACGCGCCGGTCCGCAAAAGAAAAGCCCGGGAGAAAAGCTCGCCGGGGCCGATCCTCGACGACCGGGAGCGGAGGTCGAGTGGAGGCTTCTGTTGCCAGGTGCCTCCGAACCCCGCCTGACGGTGCTACCCGCCAGGACTTTAATGGACTACCCGCACCGCATTACGCGGCGAGAGCGGCGTCCGAAGCATAGTTGTCATTGGCAACTATTAGGATGGCCCGATATCGGCGGTACCATGCCGGGCGAAAGTACAGCCTTTACACCCTCGTCGATCCTATTTCGCCCCCGCCGAAACCCACGGGTTGCCGTGAGCTTGGGTGGAGGCGCCGGGTACCGCCCCCGGGTCCGATAGGCTTATTGCGCTGACCATTTATCGCCATAGCCGACCGTCGTCGGCACCACGGAATATAGGTGGTCAGTTCCCGTCTGAAAAGACCGCTCACAGCGGAATCGGAAGCATAGCCGGCGTATCGGACCCGGCAGGGGAAAACAGGGATGGTGTCCCGGCCTCCGCCTCTTCACCCTTGCCAAGAGACGACCGGCGCCCGATGCTGGAGAAACTGGAATCGCCCGGGACACCCCGGTGCACCGTGACCGCGGAGCTTCGCGTGAAAGCCTATCTCGACCTGATGCGCCGGATCCTCGAGGAGGGCGCCGATAAGACCGACCGCACCGGAACGGGCACGCGCTCGGTGTTCGGCCATCAGATGCGCTTCGACCTTCAGCACGGCTTCCCGATGGTCACCACCAAGAAGCTGCATCTGAAGTCGATCATCCACGAACTGCTGTGGTTCCTGGCCGGCGACACCAACATCAAATATCTCAACGACCACGGTGTCCGGATTTGGGACGAATGGGCCGACGAGAACGGTGAGCTTGGCCCGGTTTACGGCGCGCAATGGCGCTCCTGGCCGCGCAACGCCGACGGCGGGCCGGACGGGGCGACGATCGACCAGATCCAGACCCTGCTCGACCAGATCCGCCGCAATCCCGACAGCCGGCGGCTGATCGTCTCGGCCTGGAACCCGGCGCTGGTCGACCAGATGGCGCTGCCGCCGTGCCACACGTTGTTCCAATTCTATATCGCCGACGGCCGGCTCTCCTGCCAGCTCTACCAGCGGTCGGCCGACGTCTTCCTCGGTGTGCCGTTCAACATCGCGTCTTATGCGCTCTTGACCATGATGGTGGCGCAGGTCACCGGCTACCGACCCGGCGACTTCGTCCACACCTTCGGCGACGCACACCTTTACCGCAACCACTTCGAGCAGGCGCGGCTGCAGCTCCAGCGCGAGCCGAGGCCGTTGCCGAAGATGGTCATCAACCCGGACGTGACGGACCTGTTCTCGTTCCGCTACGAGGATTTCGCGCTGGAGGGATACGATCCGCACCCGCATATCAAGGCGGAGGTGGCAGTCTGAGGGGCAGGCCCCAACTCAAGGTGCCATTTTACGCGCATTACGCGTTCGGCATCTCGATTTGCGTCATCCCGGACAGCGCACGCGTTTTCGTGCGCGTGCATTTGGGGGCCCTCAAAGCTCCCTGAGCCACTCGAACACTCCACGCGCCGGCAAAAATCGCTCGACGCAGAACGCCACCGCTCCCGGCGTCGTCATCTCCTTGGGGCGCGGTTCGTCGCGCCAGACCCCGAGGCCCTTCTGCTTCAGAAGTGCGGCGTGGCGGTGGTCGGCAGAGAAGCCGGCGGGCACCCGGGCAAGGTCGGGGTCGCGCAGGCGAAAGCCGGCGGCGGCAAGGCCTGCAATCAGGCCCGCCAGCATGTCACCGTCGGACGTTTCGGCGACGCGGCGGCAATAGCGGTCGAGCATGTCTTTCTCGAAGGTCATCATGCCGACGCCCTGCTTGAGGCGGTCAGGACCGAGCAACAGGAAAAAGCTCGGCGGATGGGCCTGCTTGTTGCGGAAGATGCCATCGGACGGCCACGCTGCGAAGCGCAGGAAAGGCTCGTAAGGCCGTTTGTCCTTGGAAAAGCGGACGTCGCGGTTGATTCGGAAGGTTTTGGACGCCATCGGTATCCCGGTCGCCGCACCAAGTGCGCTGCAGAGCGCCGCTTCGAACGCGGCCGCCGGGGCCTTGACCGATTGCTCGTAGGTCCTGCGGTTGTCCTCGAACCACTCGCGCCTGTTATTTTCCGCAAGGCCGGAAAGGAAGGCGAAGGCTTCCTCGGGGAAGCCTTGAAAAGCGGCGGTCATGGCCGGGTGCTCCCCGCGCGCTTGCGTCGCCGCGGCGGCCTTTCCGCCTTCGGCAACAGACTCGAGGCGAAGGCGACCGCGGGCTTGAGCCAGCCGGCGAGGTCGGCGTCGGTCTCCAGCCCCTCGGGCGCAACCCAGAGAAAGCCGGTCATGCGCCGGCCGCCGTGAACCATGAGGGTGGCGTGAGGCCGTGCGGCGAGTGTCGCCTCCTGCTCGGCTCCGGGCCGCAGCAGCAACCCCTGCCTGCTGGCGCCGCAGACCATGTTGCCGTTGATCAGGAAGCAGATGCCACCGAACATGCGTTTTGTCGTGACGCCGCGCTCCGGCAGGTGCGGACGGATACGCTCCGCGAGCAGGTCGACATTCATCGGTTGTGCCGGAGGTGTTCTGTCTGTGGCCTTCGCCATGGTCCCTCCCGGGTTTCCGCCACCGCAGCGCCAGAATGCCGGAACCGCACGGCGACATGAACGAAAAATTTTGCGGAAGGCGGGTTCCCTGCGGCCGGCGCAGAGGCCAATGTCGCACCACCATCAACGCTTGTTCACCGATCGCTGGGGAGCCGTCCCATGAACGTCGCCAGTTCCGAAGCGCCCATCGCGGTCGTAATCGTGGCGGCCGTCGCCGAGAACGGCGTGATTGGCGCCGAAAACGACATGCCGTGGCGGCTCTCGACGGACCTCAAGCGCTTCAAGCGGATCACGCTCGGCAAGCCGGTCGTGATGGGGCGCAAGACCTTCCTGTCGCTCGGCAAGCCGCTGCCCGGCCGGCCGAATGTCGTCATCACGCACGACCCCGGATTCGCAGCCGAGGGGGCGACGGTGGTGCACAGTTTCGCTGAGGGGCTGGCGGTTGCCCGGCAGCTTGCCACCGAGCTTGGTGCAGACGACGTCATCATCGGCGGCGGCGGGCAGATCTATGCCGAGGCCATGGCTTCGGCCGACCGGCTGGAGATCACCCGGGTGCATGCGACGCCGGAGGGCGACACCAGGTTCCCGCCGATTGATCCGGGCGTCTGGGAGGAGGTGGCGCGGGAGACGCCGGAGCGCGGTGAGAAGGACAGCGCCGACGTGACCTTCCTGACCTATCGGCGTCGGAACGATGGGGCAGCTGGGCCAAAAACGTAGCGCACCGCCTTCCGATTGCCGGCGGGCTCGCCTACCATCGGGATGATGAAGACGCGAGCAGGGGAGGGAACGATGACCGCGACGGTCAACATTCTGTCGAGAGTGCCGGACACCGACACGATTGGCGGGCGCATCCGCCGCGCGCGTGAGGCCACCGGGTATTCCTCTGCGCAGCTGGCCCGTCGGATCGGCGTGAAGACAACGACGGTCGCCGGCTGGGAGCACGATCGCGCCGCTCCGCGCGCAAACCGTCTTACCATGCTCGCCGGCGTGCTCGGGGTCAGCCCGACGTGGCTGCTGCACGGTCTCGGAGAGGCGCCGGCCCGCGAAGCGATCCGCGGCGAGCTTGCTGTCCTGTCCTCGAGCCTCGAGGCCGTCAAGGAGCTGCACCGGCGCAGCGGCGAAGCCATCGCCCGCCTCGAGGAGCAGATCGCCCGGCTTTCCTGACGAGGGCCGGTGATCGCGCGCCGGTCCGGGCTGGTGGGTGCGGCTTGTGCCCGTTAGGCTCCTGCCCGATTCCATCGGACGGGAGCGTGTCTTGAGCGAATTCGACGTCGTTGTGATCGGGGCCGGCGCGGCCGGGCTCGCCGCCGGCGAACGGCTTCTGGCCTCCGGCCGGCGCTTTGCCGTTCTGGAAGCCCGGCAGCGCCCGGGCGGGCGCGCCTGGACCGACTTTTCCATCTTTGGCGGCATTCCTTTCGACCGTGGATGCCACTGGATTCATTCGGCCTCACGGAACCCGTTTCTGGACATCGCGAGGCGGCTCGGTCATCACGTCGAGCCTGGCAAGACCCGGCGCTCGCGCCAGATCTATCTCGGAACGACAGCCGCCGATGCCGAGACGGCCAGGGCAGCCTGGGATGCCGTGGAAGCGGCCTTCGCGGCCGCCGAGGCGGCAGGGAATGCCGGCCGCGACGTCGCTGCAAGCGAGGTCTGCGACACGGCGGGCCCGTGGTGGCAACTGGCGCGGCACTGGATGACGCTGCTGTCGTCGCTGCCGCCGGAAGAGATCTCCACGCTCGACCTATCGCGCTATCACGATACTCACGAGAACTGGCCGGTGGCCGGCGGCTACGGCGCGCTGGTCGTCCGGGCCGCGGCCGCAGTGCCTGTCCATCTTGGCACCGTCGTGACCGGAATCGACTACAGCCGTTCGCCGATCAGAGTCACGACCGAGCGCGGCACGCTGACGGCCGGTGCGGTGATCATCACGGCATCAACCAATGTGCTGAGCTCCGGGGCCATCCGTTTCTCGCCCGGCCTGCCGCCCGCGCATGGCGAGGCGCTCGCTGCCTGTCCGGTCGGAGTGGCAGAGAAGGTCGCGTTCCTTCTCGACCGACCGCTGGAAGGCATTGCGCCGACGTCCTATGTCGACACGCTGGACCCGGGAAATCGAGAGCGCTCCCCGATCAATTTCACGCTCAATCCGTTCGGTCATCCAATGGCCGTCGGCCAGCTTGCCGGGGAGAATGCCCGCGTCCTGGAGGCTGAGGGCGAGTCATCCATGATTGCGTTCGGGCTTGCAGCACTGAAGGAGGCATTCGGCAGTGATATCGCCCGGCGGATCAAGGTGGCGACGGCAACACATTGGGTATCGGACCGGTTCGTGCGCGGCGGTTATTCCTGTGCACTGCCGGGCCAGGCGGACCTGCGCCGCCTCCTCCGTGAGCCGATCGGCGATCGGGTGTTCCTCGCCGGCGAGGCCGTGTCCGACCACGCCTTTTCCACGGCGCACGGGGCGCGGCAAAGCGGCCTTGCCGCTGCCGATCGGGCGCTGGCGGTGCTGTCGTGACGACCACGGCCGGGCTCGGCCGCCTAGTTGACGTTCACCGTACGGTCACCGAAATGCGGCAGGTCACCGCCGGCACGCCGTTGAAGGCGATCACATACTCGAACGCGTCGGTTCCGCGGAAGCCGAGCCTGGGCGTGTACACGACCTGCTTTCCCGGCACCGGTTTGCCAACGCAACCGGGAGGTACGGTGCCGACGCCGGCTTTGGAGGGAATTCTCGATGAGACGTCGATCACGGTGACGTGACCGTTGGCCGGACGTCCGAGGATCGTCACGGTGGTCCGTTTCGGCGTGCAGTCGTCGTTCCAGCCCTGAGCTTCGCCGAGCCTGGCCGGGCGGCCTTCAGTGGTCGCGATCGTCTTGTTGACAACCCTGGGGGCGGACAGAGCGGGAAGTGCCGCCAGGCCCAGTGCTGCGGTCAATCCAAGGGCGAAGGCGGTCTTGCGCACCGATCGGCTCCTGCGTCATGAAGTAGCAGTCGGCCGACTTCTTAACCAAGATCAACGGCTCTGCCAATGGACTGGACTTTCGGAGAGCGGAAAAGCTGGACTGCCTTGCTCAGGTCATCGCAAATCATGTGGAAACTGCTCGGCGCCCGCCGGAAGGCTGTTGAAATTCTCGTGAGCGGTGCCCACGTCGGAGTATGCAGTCCGCTGGGGCCTTCGCTATTCGTTGAAAGCCTTGGACAACTTTCCTATAACCCGCACCAAGCCAGCGATGGAGCGGACGAGCAACCGGTGGCCGGCCGCGAGGCCGTCGCCTTGAAAGGGATGTCTTGATGCCTTGGAGCAACCAGAATGGCGGCGGAGGCTGGAAGGGCGGCAGCGGCGGCCCTTGGGGAGGATCCGGCGGCGGCCCCTGGGGCGGTGGTCCCCAGCGTGGCGGCGGCAATCCGCCCGACCTGGAAGAGTTGCTCAAGCGCAGTCAGGACAAGCTGAAGACGGTGCTGCCCGGGGGCGGCGGGCTCGGCGGCAAGGGCATCATTCTTGCGGTGATCGCCGTCGTGGTGGTGTGGCTTGCCACCGGCTTCTACCGGGTCGAGCCGGATGAGGTCGGCGTGGAACTGGTGCTCGGTAAGGTGACCGACCAGACGCCTCCGGGCCTCAATTACAACTGGCCCTACCCGATCGGGACGGTGTACACGCCCGAGGTTCTGCGCATCCGCGAAATGACCGTCGGCATGGAGGAATTCGTCACCGGCTCGTCGGTCAGGTCGCGCGACGTCGCCGAGGAAAGCCTGATGCTGACGGGCGACGAGAACATCGTCGATGTCGACTTCAAGGTGCAGTGGCGCATCAAGAACACGCCGGAAGGCGTCAACGATTATCTGTTCATCATCCAGAATCCCGAAGGCACCGTGAAGGCGGTGGCGGAAAGCGCCATGCGCGAGGTGGTCGGTGAATCGCAGATCGATTCGATTCTGACGGAGAACCGTGCGCCCATTCAGGATGCCGTTCAGAACCTGATGCAGACGACGCTCGACACCTACCGCGCGGGCATCGAGATTACGCAGGTGCAGATGCAGAAGGTCGATCCGCCGCAACAGGTCATCGACGCCTTCCGCGACGTTCAGGCGGCGCGGGCCGATCAGGAGCGGATCCAGAATGAGGCCCAGGCCTATGCCAACCGGGTCGTCCCGGAAGCCCGAGGCGAGGCTGCCAAGGTGCTCGAAGCGGCAAGAGCCTATCGCGACCAGACGGTTGCCGAGGCTCATGGTGCCGCACAGCGCTTCCTCAACGTCTACGACGAATACCGCAAGGCGCCGGATGTCACCCGAGAGCGCCTGTACCTCGAGACCCTGGAGACCGTGTTCGGCGCCAACAGCAAGGTCATCATCGACGAGAACAACGGCAACGGCGTCGTTCCCTACCTGCCGCTTGACCAGTTGAACCGGCAGCAGAACACCGGGCGCACCGGAGGAAACCAGTAATGCTCAAGAACGGATTCCTCGGCCTCTTCGGGATCGCGGCGCTGGTCGTCGCCTTTCTGATCTATCTCTCGGTCTTCATCGTCAATCCGACCCAGCAGGCGCTGGTGCTGCAGTTCGGTGAGGTCACGTCCAGCGTCCGGGAACCGGGCGTGCAGTTCAAGATCCCGCTGATCCAGAACGTGGTCTTCCTCGATAAGCGCATCCTTGATCTCAACCTGCCGCCGCTTGAGGCGATTGCCGCCGACAAGAAGCGACTGGTGGTCGACGCCTTCTCGCGCTACCGGATCTCGAATCCGGTGCTGTTCTACCAGACGGTCAACAATGTGCTTGAAGCCAATCAGCGGCTTGCGACCTTCCTGCAATCCAGTCTTCGGTCCGAATTGGCCAAGGCGACGTTCACCGACATTGTGCGGGACAACCGCGCGGGGCTGATGGAACGGATACGGACCGATGTCGGCAACCGCGCGACCGCGATCGGCATTGAGGTCGTCGACGTCAAGATTCGCCGGGCCGACCTGCCCCAGGCCAACTCGGAGGCGATTTACCGTCGGATGCAGACGGAGCGCCAGCGCGAGGCGACGGAAATCCGCGCCCAGGGCGAGGAGCAGGCGCAGCGCATCCGCTCCCGCGCCGACCGCGACGCCGCCATCATCGTCGCCGAAGCAAGGCGCGACGCTGAAATCATCCGCGGTGAAGGTGATGCGGAACGCAACCGGATCTTCGCCGAAGCTTACAACCGCGATCCCGAGTTCTTCTCCTTCTATCGATCGATGCAGGCCTACCGGGATGGGCTGCAGGGCCAAAGCACGTCGATGGTGCTGTCGCCGAATTCCGACTTCTTCCGGTTCTTCAAGGATCCGCAAGGTCGGCCGAGAAGCGGCGCGGGGGCCTCCGGATCGACGCCTCCGACCGGACCTCAGGTAACGCCTGAGGCATCGTCAATCGCGCCGGTGCCCGAGGGCTCGATCGAGTGAAGACGCTTGCAGTGGCGCTCGGACTCGTCCTGGCATTGGAGGGGGCTCTCTATGCCCTGGCCCCCGGTGCCATGAAGGCGATGATGCGCAAAGTGCAGGACATGCCTGATCAAACTCTGCGCATGAGCGGACTTTTCGCCGTCATCCTCGGTGTATTTGTCGTCTGGTTGATCCGGGGATGACACGCTAAAACCGTGCGAAGGAGCTGAAATCGGATGCTGCCGCTGCACTGCGCCAGAACGACCTGCCGTCCTGCGCAACCCGCAGATGATGCTCTGACACGGCAGGACGATCAACTTGATGCCGGATCAGCGCCGATTCGGCGTGCGCTGGGCGAACAAGACGGTCCGACATTCAACGCGGCCGCGACCGGCGATACAGGGCGACGTGGATTTGGACGAAGTGGATTTGGAGGAGTAAGGCCGATGGCCATCAGGACAGCTGCGAATCGCTTCGTGGATCGTGCGGCGAGCCTTGCCGGTGCAGCGCTCATCGGAGCCAGCCTTGTTCTGGCGCCTGTTGATGCGCGCGCCCAGAACGGGCCGCCGTCGGTTCCCGATCTGGCGGAATCGTTGCTCGACGCGGTGGTCAACATTTCCACCGCCCAGACGGTGAGGGCACAGCGTTCGGTGCCACTGCCCGAGGTGCCGGAAGGCTCACCGTTCCAGGAGTTTTTCGACGAGTTCTTCAACCGGCAGAATCCCGACAGCAGCCAGCCACGGCGGGTGCAGTCGCTCGGGTCGGGCTTCGTCATCGACGGGGTGGAAGGCATCGTCGTCACCAACAATCATGTGATCGAGGGCGCGGACGAGATTACCGTCAATTTCAACGACGGCACCAAGCTCCCGGCGGAACTGCTCGGCTCGGACAGCAAGACTGATCTTGCGGTCCTCAAGGTGGAGCCGACCAAGCCGCTCAAGGACGTCAAGTTCGGCGACTCGGATGCCATGCGCGTCGGTGAATGGGTGATGGCGATCGGCAACCCGTTCGGCCTCGGCGGCACGGTGACGACCGGCATTGTCTCGGCCACCAACCGCGACATCAATTCCGGGCCATACGACAACTATCTGCAGACCGATGCCTCGATCAACCGCGGCAACTCCGGCGGCCCGCTGTTCAACGAGCGCGGTGAGGTGATCGGGATCAATACTGCAATCATCTCACCGACCGGCGGGTCGATCGGCATTGGTTTTGCCATTCCCTCCGCCACCGCGATGCCGGTGATCGATCAGCTGCGCAAATATGGCGAGACCCGTCGCGGCTGGCTCGGTGTCCGCATCCAGGAGGTCACCGACGAAATCGCCGAGAGCCTGGGGATGGCACAGGCCAAGGGTGCCCTGGTCGCTGGGGTGACCGAGGGCGGACCTGCGGAAACCGCCAAGATCGAGCCCGGGGACGTCATCATCAGGTTCGACGGCCGCGACGTGCCGGCGATGCGCGACCTGCCACGGATGGTGGCGGACACGGAGATCGGCAAGGAGGTTGAGGTTATCGTCCTGCGCAAGGGTGAAGAGGTGACGCTGTCCGTCAAACTGGGTCGCCTCGAGGACGCCGAGGCCGCCGAGAGCGGGCGTTCGACCGAGGAGACGCCGCCGGTTGCGACCTCGCAGAGCGTGCTCGGCATGACGCTTTCCAACCTTACGGACGCGCTGCGCCAGCAGCACAAGATCGGCGACCAGGTCAAGGGCGTGGTCGTGGCCTCGGTGGAAGAGGGCTCGGCGGCCGCCGAAAAGCGCGTGGTCGCCGGGGATGTTATTGTCGAGGTTGCCCAGGAGCCGGTATCGACTCCGGAGGACGTGACCAAGCAGATCGAGGCGCTAAAGAAGCAGGGCCGCAAATCCGCCCTGCTACTCCTCTCCAACGGCCAGGGCGAGCTTCGATTCGTGCCCGTGCGCATCGAGGACTGAACGGCGACCGCAAGGCACGAGACGACGGCCGCTCCGGGCAGAGCCGGGGCGGCCGGTTCGCTTTTCGGCGTCCTTGACGTGGATCCTCGCGCCGCCTCAGCCGTCGACGAACTCGGACGCGCGATAACCCTGGATGTAGAGCAGGGCAGTGAGGTCGCCGTGGTCAATCCGGGCGTCGGCCTGTGCCGCCACGACCGGCTTGGCGCGATAGGCGACGCCAAGGCCGGCGAGATCGATCATCGCAAGATCGTTGGCGCCGTCACCGACAGCCATCGTCTCGGCGGCGGACAGGCCGCGCTCGGCCATCAGGGCAGAAAGGCGATCGCGCTTGGCTTCACGGCCGAGGATTGGCTCGGCGACCCGGCCGACGAGCTTGCCGCTCTCGACCACGAGCTCGTTCGCGCGGTGTTCGTGAAAGCCGATCTCGGCGGCGATCGGGCAGGTGAAGGCCGTGAAGCCACCCGAGACCAGCGCGCAATAGGCACCGGCGGCCCTCATGGTCCGCACCAGGGTGCGAGCGCCCGGAGTGAGCCGAACGCGCTCGGCGAGAACCGTGTCGATTACGCTGACGTCGAGGCCGGCGAGAAGGGCGACGCGTTCACGCAAAGCCGGCTCGAAGGCGATTTCGCCGCGCATGGCCCGCTCGGTGATCGCCGCGATGCGCTCCTTCAGCCCAAGCATTGCGGCAAGCTCGTCGATGCATTCCTGCAGGATCATGGTGGAATCCATGTCGGCGATTAGCAGGCGCTTGCGCCGGCCCTCGGCCTTTTGCACAACGACATCGATCGGCCGGCCACCGATCGCCGCCCGTGCCGCCTGCTCCATCGCGGCGGCCTCGGCGATGTCGGCAGCAAGCGGCAGGTCGGCAGCGATGCCCGGTGCAAGCACAGCGGGCGCGCCGGCCAGCGGAAGGGTGGCGCTCAGCGCGGCAAGCGCGGCATCATCGACGGCCGGCGCTGCCGGGTCGGAAAGGACGGTTGCGATTAGGGCCATGGGAGAGCTTCGGTCACCGGGAAAAGGGCGCGGGGGCGCGGCGTTGTCGGCGATCCTGATAGCCGGGCCAACGGCGAGCGGCAAGTCCGCGCTGGCGCTTGCCCTGGCCGAGCGGGTGAACGGCACGGTCGTAAACGCCGATTCCATGCAGGTCTACCGCGATCTTGCGGTGTTGAGCGCACGGCCGGCGGCGGCAGAGACAGCGAGGGTGCCGCATCGTCTCTACGGCCACGTCGATGCCGCAGAGCCCTACTCCGTAGCGCGGTGGCTCGACGAAGTCGCCGAGGTCCTGGCGGAGTGCCGCCTCGCGGGACGGCGGCCGATTGTCGTCGGGGGCACAGGGCTCTTCTTCAAGGCGCTGACCGAGGGGCTGTCGCCGGTGCCGGAGATCGACGCCAAAATCCGCGAGCACTGGCGCGCTGCAGCCGGCGCTGAAGGACCGCAGGCACTCCATCGCATTCTGGCCGAGCGCGATCCGATCATGGCTGCCCGTTTGCGCCCGTCCGATCCGCAGCGTATCGTCCGAGCACTTGAGGTGCTTGACACGACCGGCCGCTCGCTCTTCGAGTGGCAGACAATGCGTCCGCCACCGCTGGTTCCCTTGGCCGAGGCGGTCCCGGTGGTGCTCGCGCCGCCACGGGCGTGGCTCCACGCCCGTATCGCGAAACGGTTCGACGCCATGGTGCGAGCCGGTGCCGCCGAGGAGGCGGCCGCGATCCTGTCGCGGGGGCTCGACCCCGCCCTGCCGGTGATGAAGGCGATCGGGGTTAGGCCGCTCGCAGCCGCCGTCCGCGGCGACTTCTCATTGGACGCGGCGATCGAAATCGCCAAGACCGAGACGCGGCGCTATGCAAAGCGCCAGGAGACGTTTTTTCGCGGCCAGTTTCCCGACTGGCCGCGGATCGATCCGTCGAGCGCGGGGACCGAACGCCACGCCGCTGAAATCCTCGGATGTTCCTGAACCAGCTTTTCAATTGTATGCACGTCAGGTTGCAGCGCAGCAGCGATTGTTGCGAGAATTTCAAGTGGCGGCCCTCTTTCGCGCACAATTCGCCGCTACTGATCTCCCTGGCGACGGGGTGGAAGCCAGCGCCACTGACAATGGAACCAAGTATCTGACAGAAGTATTATATTCTGTCTCTGTTACGCCTCCACTCCGTTCAGGTCCATCAGGTGTTGTCGTGCTGGCGCAGGCACAATTATAGCGGCTTCATAAGGCCGAGAGACTACAACCACAAGGTGGTTCCCGGTTTGGGGCGTGGACGATGGAACCGTTGCATGCGCCGTCGGCGATCCTATCTGATTACCGCCATTCGGGCGCTGGTCCGGATGGAATCCCTTGTCAGATTGAAGCGAAGGGGAGGCCATCGTGAACTCCGACGTGATACTGCAGACGGAGCGACTGACTGTTCATCCGTTCGAGTTGACGGATGGTCCGCTGCTCAGGGAACTGCATGCGGATCCGCTGGTTGACCGCCATCTCGTCCCCGGGGACCGGATCGGCCCCGACGAGGACGTGGCCGCCCGCCTCGCGGCTTACGTCGAAGATCAGGATCATCACGGCTTCAGCCAGTGGAAGCTGCTCGACAAGAATGGCGCCTTCGTGGGGCGCGCCGGCTTCACCATCTTCGAGCGGACATCGGAGATCTCGCTGAGCATCTGCCTCAAGCGGTCGTTCCGGGGACTGGGTTTTGCCGCAGAGCTCGTGCCGAACCTGACCGACTGGTTCTTCGACAATACCTACTACACGCACCTGATTTCCTTTGTTGCGGCCGGAGACGCGACGCTGCGCAGGACCATGGAGCAGAAGGGCTACCTTCTGCGCGAACGCCTCGTGATCGACGGCTCCGCGTTCGACTGCCTCCAGGTGCTAACGCCGGCGATCGCATCCCGTTTCCCCGTGATGGCTGAAGCCAGCTGAGTTCCAAACTGCCTGTCCGGGCCGCTGTCAGGTCTGGCTGCGGCCCGGCCATCATTCGGAAGATTTGATGAAGCGGTTGCTGCTTGTCATGTTGCTGACGGTCGGGACGGCCTTCGGTGCCGGAGCGCAGGACAACGATTGCGAGAACGCGTCCGATCAGGCGACGTTGAACCGGTGCGCCGAGCGGTCGTACCGGGCATCTGATGCGCGGCTCAACGAGACCTATCGCGCGCTGGAGCAACGCGTGAGCCCGGCAGGCCTGTCAAAGCTGAAGGCAGCGCAGCGGGCCTGGCTTGCCTATCGGGATGCGCAATGCGCCTTCAATGCGGCCGGCTCCGAGGGCGGCAGCGTCCATCCCATGGTGCTGTCGATGTGCCTCGACACCCTGACGAAGGCGCAGACGGAGCAGCTGGATAATCAGTTGCGCTGCCAGGAGGGCGACGCGTCCTGCGGTGGCCAATAGCGTCTTCACAAGGCCGCGGGCATCGGCAACGATCCGTCCGGACAGCAGGCGGATCACCGACTGCTGAGTATCTCTTGCCGTCCCATTCAGCTGCGTGTCCGGAGGCGCATATCCTTGCTGAAAAAGAACGCTCGTCTGTCGCTCTCGATCGGGGCAGGGGCATCGTGACACTGAAGATCCGGCCGGCTGCCGCCGGCGATCACGAGGACATCGCCGCGCTGCTGCGGACTCCGGGGTCCGCGCGTACGGACTTCGGGAAATGCGAAGACGCGGTTGCGGACGTGCTTTCGATCGTGCGCGAGCGGGCGGCTGCGAGCGGGGTCTTGCTCGTGACCAAGGGAGACCGGCCGCTGGGGGTGGCGGTGTTTGAGCCCGCCGCTCCCCAGCTCGAGATCCGTTGTCTTGCCGTGACGCCGGATGCGGATATCCGATTGATCGCGGCGTTGCTCAATGACCGGCTGGTGGAATCGGCCCGGGTTGCCGGGCTGGAGCATGTGCGGCTCAAAGCAGTTCCGTCTGCGGTGCCTCTGTTCGGGAGTCTCGGCTTTCGGGCCACTGGAGATGGCGACGGCGCAACGATGCGGCTCTGCACAGGGATCGACGTCACGCCGGTCGAGCGGCTCGACCTCACACTGGCGCCCGATCACTGGCCATTCGAGATGGCGAATGCGCCAGCGATCGAGGACCATTGGCGGCTGCTTAGCGCGGCGAACCCGCATCTATGGAACGGGCGCGTGCTCAAGCTGATCGATTGGAGGCATGAGGGCGCTGCCATCAGGGGGCGCCTGGTCGAGAGTTCCTATGCGGCGTTCCTGGCCTGGCGCGACTGGGGTTACCCCGACCCGACCGCAAAGAACCTGTTCGGCTCCGCCGTGATCCGCTCGTGCGACGACGCTCTGATCTATGGCCGGATGGCCAACCACACCTCGACGGCGGGGCTGATCTATCCGCCGGGCGGCAGCCTTGACCCTGACGATATCGACGCCGACGGCCGCGTCGATGTGCTCGGCTCGATTGCGCGCGAGCTGCAGGAGGAAACCGGCCTGCCGCGTGCGGAGTTCGAGGCCGCCGGAGTGTTTGCGATTGCCGACGGGCCTCGGATCTCGATCGCCGAGGTGCTGGACAGCAGCCTGACGGCTGATCAGCTGTCGGCGCGGATCGCAGCGCACAATGCGGGTCTGGAGCGTCCGGAACTTGCAGAGGCGGTGGTGATAAGGGCCAAGGCGGATCTCGCCGGCCTGCCGATGCCGCCCTATGCCGCGGCCATCGCCAGGCATCTCCTTGGCTGACGGATCGGCCGGCGCGGTCAGAAAGTGCGTATGGAAACGCACGTCTCCCCGTGCCAAAGTCTGGCGCCTGCAACACCCGAGGAGGCATTCCGTCCATGGCGCGCCGCTACGCAGTTCTCGACGTGTTCACCAACCGCGTGCTCGCCGGCAATCCGCTGGCAGTGGTGCTCGATGGTGAAGGTCTGTCGGACGAGCGGATGCAGGCGATCGCCCGGGAGTTCAACCTGTCGGAGACCGTGTTCGTGCTCCCGCCCGACAAGCCGGCGCATTCGGCAAGGGTCAGGATCTTTACCCCGGGACGCGAACTGCCCTTCGCCGGCCATCCGACCGTCGGCACTGCGATCCTGCTTGCGGTCGAGCGGTTCGGCTCCGGCAGCGGCGGCCAGGAGGCGGTCGTGGTGCTGGAGGAGAACATTGGCGATGTGCGCTGCGGCGTCGTGCTGCGCGACGGCGCCGCCGGGTTCGCCGAGTTCGACGTGCCGCGGCTGCCGCGGCCTGGCAGCGAGATCGGCGACAAGGGTCTGATATCGGCCGCACTCGGGCTCGATCCCGGCGACATCGGCTTTGAGAACCACCGCCCGACCAGCTTTGACGCCGGCGTGCCCTTCGCCTTCGTTCCGGTCGCCGATCTGCAGGCGCTGTCTCGCGCCCGGCCCGACCTTCGGTTCTGGAACGACGCCTTCGGCGGCCATGACCACAACGACGCCTACGTCTACTGCCGGCAGACCACGTCGCACGATGCCGCCTTCTCGGCACGCATGTTCGCACCGTCGTTGGGGGTGATGGAGGATCCGGCCACAGGCTCGGCGGCCGCCGCATTTGCCGCCGTGGTGCAGCGTTTCGACGCGCCGCGCGACGGCACGCATTTTGTGCGCATCGAACAAGGCTTCGACATGGGCCGGCCGTCGCTGATCGATCTCGAGATCGACATCGAGAACGGCGCCCTTAGGGCGACACGAATCGGCGGTCAGGCGGCAATCGTGGCGCGCGGCGAGCTGTTTGTGTGAACGCCGGCGCACGCCACGCGCTTGCGGAGCTCGACAACATCCGCTAGAACCTGCCAGATCAACGTCTCATCCGCGCCCGTCGGCGACATATGACGACCGGCGCCGGAACCGGAGCCCAAAGGGAACGATGATCGGCGACTGCCAGATCCTGGCTGAAGCGATCGACGCGCGAGCCTCGCGCGGCGCGACCCTCCTTATTGGCGGCCTCCTTCTGCTTAGATGCCCCTGAGCGTCGGCTGCCCCGTATCCGGGCGGGCACTCAGGGGAGACGGGCAGAACGACTTCAAGACCAATTGACATTTGCTCCGACCTTGATTCCCCAATCCAAGCGAGTGGATCGGCGGGGCGCCTAAGGGAAGGAACCCATCCATGGCCATTCAGTCCGGTGCTGGCAGCGATCGCGTCGTCATCTTCGACACCACCTTGCGCGACGGCGAGCAATCACCCGGCGCTTCAATGACGCTGGAAGAAAAGCTGCAGGTCGCCGAGATCCTCGATGACATGGGCGTCGACATCATCGAGGCGGGCTTTCCGATCGCTTCCAATGGCGACTTCGAGGCCGTCAGCGAGATTGCCAAGCGCACCAAGAAGGCAGTGGTCGCAGGGCTTGCCCGCGCCATCCACGCTGACATCGACCGGGCCGGCGAGGCGGTGCGCCACGCCGAACGCGGCCGTATTCACACCTTCGTCTCGACCTCTCCGATCCATCTGAAATTCCAAATGAACAAGACCGAGGAGCAGGTGCTCGACATCATCACCGACACGGTGACGCGGTCGCGCAACCTGATCGACGACGTCGAATGGTCGGCGATGGACGCGACCCGCACCCCGATCGACTATCTCTGCCGCTGCGTCGAAGCGGCGATCCGCGCGGGCGCGACCACGATCAACCTGCCCGATACGGTGGGCTATGCCGTGCCGGAGGAATATCGGGCGATGTTCGAGACGATCCGCAACCGGGTGCCGGACGCCGACAAGGCGATCTTCTCGGTGCACTGCCACGACGACCTGGGACTTGCCGTCGCCAACTCGCTTGCCGGCGTCGCGGGTGGGGCGCGGCAGATCGAATGCACCATCAACGGCCTCGGCGAGCGCGCCGGCAACGCTGCGCTGGAGGAGATCGTGATGGCGATCCGCACCCGAGGCGACGTGATGCCCTATACCTGCGAGATCGAGCCGCGCTTCCTGACGCGGGCCTCCAAGCTGGTGTCTGCGGTTTCGGGCTTCCCGGTGCAGTACAACAAGGCGATCGTCGGCAAGAACGCCTTCGCCCACGAGAGCGGCATTCACCAGGACGGCATGCTCAAGAACGCCGAGACCTATGAGATCATGCGGCCTGAGGATGTCGGCGTGAAATCGACCTCGCTGGTCATGGGCAAGCATTCCGGCCGCCATGCCTTCAAGGACAAGCTGGCCGAACTCGGCTACGAACTGGGCGCCAACGCGCTGGAGGAGGCGTTCCGCCGCTTCAAGGACTTGGCCGACCGCAAGAAGCACGTCTACGACGAGGACATCGAAGCGCTGGTCGAGACCGAGATCGCGACCCAGGGTGAACCGATCAAGGTAATTGCACTCACCGTCATCGCCGGCACCGGCGGGCCGCAGAAGGCTATCATCACCATGGAAGTGAACGGCCGCCACGAGACTCGCGAATGCACCGGCGACGGCCCGGTCGACGCCACGTTCAATGCCATCAAGGCCATCGTGCCGCATGAGGCCGTTCTGTCGCTCTACCAGGTCCACGCCGTGACCGAAGGCACAGATGCTCAGGCCGAGGTGTCCGTGCGGCTCGAGGCCAACGGCCGGATTGCCACCGGCAAGGGCGCGGACACGGACACGCTGGTCGCCTCGGCCCGGGCTTATGTCTCGGCGCTGAATAAGCTGGCGCTGAGGCAGATGTCGGGGAATCCGGGTGCACTCAAGGCGGGGTGAGGAGCGAGCGTTGCAGAGCAAAATAGCTCTGTTCAACCAGCCCGTCCCATAGCGTGGGTCTGAGGGCCTAGCCTGAATTGGACACGCGCCATGCAGGCGACGAAGCACGAGGCGATCTCGATCGCCTCGTGCCCATTCTATGATCACGGTTTCGGCTGCGTGAAACGCCGCAAAGCAAGCGTCTCGAGCCGTTGCGTCCGCACCTTGCGCGTCGGCGATGATTTTCGCCCGGCTTGCGCCGCACGGCGTCACAGGTTTGCGCCGTCGCGTTGACGTTTTCGCCGGTGCGACGATTGGAGGCACCAGCCCTGAAGGGGTCGGTGTTGATCACGGCGGCGGCGTGTTCAAGGATCTCGGTCCCGATGCGCGCCAGCCCACGGGCCTCGCAGCCAAAGTTGTCGAGGCCCTTCAAAGCCGCGGCGTCATAGCCTGAGTCTAGGCCGTGCATCTCCGCGCGCCCGAGAGCCAAACAGCGTCACGCGCTCAAGGTGGGGCCCGTGGGACTCGTCGAGCGCTCGGCGAAGCCCTTTTGAGCACAGGATCGGTGACCATGGTCATGTGCAATTCTATTGCATAGTAGCCAAGCCTCTGGAATCGAGTGCACTTCCTATGACGCAACAGGGGCAGACGGTTTGATTGCGACACCTCCCATCGAGCGATCGGCTGAAGGTTTGTACGGCATGCCTCCCGCGGAGCTGGCGGCGGCCGGGGAGGGGGCGATCCAGTTCTCGCCGTTGGTCCCCGGTGCCACTGCTCTCGAAGCCATCGCCGATGGTTCGCTTGGCGCCATGACCATGTTGGCTCCGCCCGGCACGATCGAGCGCCGATACGCTCTGGCGCAGGCGCTTCGGGCACTCGCCCCCGGCGCCGCCTTCACGGCGCTGGCGCCGAAGGGCAAGGGTGGCAGCCGGCTTGCCGGGGAACTCGTGGGCTTTGGCTGCAAGGTCAGCGAGACCGCCCGGCATCATCACCGCATCTGCAGGACGTCCCGGCCCGAGGTTCCCATCGGCTTGGCCGAGGCAATCGACCAGGGCGGACTGCAACGCGTGCCGGAACTCGGCCTGTGGTCGCAACCGGGCGTCTTCAGCTGGAACCGGCTGGATCCGGGAAGCCGGCTCCTGATCGAACATCTGCCGAGGCTTTCCGGCCGGGGGGCCGATTTCGGCTGCGGCATCGGTCTGCTCGCAAAGGCGGTGCTTCAATCGCCAAAGATCACACAGCTCACGCTGGTCGATCTTGACCGCCGCGCGGTGGAGGCGGCGCGGCGCAATGTCGAGGACGCGCGGACGGCGTTCGTCTGGGCCGATCTCAGGACAGCCGCCGGAGTCCCGGCCGACCTTGATTTCGTGGTCATGAACCCGCCGTTCCACGACGGCGGTGCCGAGGACCGGGCGCTGGGCCAGGCGTTCGTGCGCCGCGCCGCCGCGTCCCTGCGCAAGGGCGGCGTGCTGTGGCTCACGGCCAATCGCCATCTGCCCTATGAGGAGGTGCTGCGCGAGGCCTTTGCCCGGGCCGAGCTCAAGGTCGAGGGCGGCGGCTACAAGGTCTATGAGGCACGCAAATGAGCGGAAAAGTCGCGTCGGTACGGCTCGACAGGCTGCTTGCCAACATGGGTTACGGCTCGCGCCGCGATATCCAGGTTCTCGCCAGGGCGGAACGGATCCTGCTCGACGAGGCGCCGCTAACGAGGGCCGACCAGCGCATCGCCATCACGCCAAATCTCGCCGGACGCATGACGGTTGATGGTGAGCCGCTCGACCCGTTGCCGGGCATGGTGGTGATGCTGAACAAGCCCGCCGGCGTCACCTGCTCGCACAAGGACGCCGGACCGCTGGTCTATGGCCTCCTGCCCGAACGCTGGCGCCGGCGCGATCCGGCCCTCTCCACCGTCGGCCGGCTCGACAAGGAAACGTCGGGCCTGCTGCTGCTCACCGACGACGGCGCCCTGCTGCACCGGATGATTTCGCCGAAGAGCCGTCTGCCCAAGCGCTACCGGGCGACGCTCGACCGGCCGCTGTCGGGCACGGAGGGAGATGTGTTCGCGTCGGGCCGCCTGATGCTCGACGGCGAGGACAAGCCGCTGCTGCCGGCCGTGCTGGAGCCGATCTCGGACACCGAGGCCTTCCTTACGATCACGGAAGGGCGCTACCATCAGGTGCGGCGCATGTTCGCGGCCGTCGGCAATCACGTCACGGCCCTCCACCGCGACCAAATCGGCGGGTTGCGGCTACCAGGCGACCTCGCGGAGAGCGCCTTCCGGCTGCTGTCGCCGGAGGAGGTGGAGAGCGTGTTCGGCCGGTAAAGGGGCGGACCGGACCCGCGGGGTTCGAAACGCAGAAGGGCCGGCGGGACGATTGTCCCCCGGCCCTCCGGTTCTTACCGCGCGTTCGTCGTTACCTGATGAACGTTCCGGCTCTCAGCTCGTTCACCGCCTGGACCAGTTCCTCGCGCGTATTCATCACGATGGGGCCATGCCAGGCGACCGGCTCGCGGATCGGCGTGCCGGAGACGAGCAGGAAGCGGATGCCCTGATCGCCAGCCTGGACCACCACCTCGTCGCCGGTATCGAACAGCACGAGTGAGCGGTTGCCGGTCTCGTCGCGGATCAGGATCTCTTCGCCGCCGAATTCCTTCTCCGTCAGGACGCCGCGCGGCCTGGAGGCGTCGCGGAAGGTGCCGGAGCCCTCGAACACATAGGCGAAGGTCCTGGCGTAGGTGTCTACGGGCAGCACCTTGCGGCGGCCGGCGGGAACGAAGACGTCGAGGTAACGCGGCTCGGCGGCGATGCCGTCGACCGGGCCGGTCTTGCCCCAGAACGAGCCCACAATGACCCGCACGATCGTGCCGTCATCATCGATGATCTCCGGGATATCGGTGCCCTTGACGTCCTGGTAGCGCGGCGCGGTCATCTTCAGCGACGACGGCAGGTTGGCCCAGAGCTGAAAGCCGTGCATGCGGCCCTTCTCGTCGCCCTTCGGCATCTCCTGGTGCATGATGCCGCGCCCGGCAGTCATCCACTGGACGTCGCCGGCACCGAGACGCCCAGTGTTGCCGAGGCTGTCGCCGTGATCGACGGTGCCAGCCAGCACATAGGTGATGGTCTCGATGCCCCGGTGCGGATGCCAGGGAAAGCCGGCTTCGTAGTCGCGCGGACGATCGTTGCGGAAGTCGTCGAGCAGCAGGAACGGGTCGGCCAGGGTAGGATCCTGGAAGCCGAAGGCGCGGTGCAACTTGACGCCCGCACCCTCCATGGTTGGCACGGCGGTGCTGATCTGCTTTACGGGACGGATGGACATCGGTCTCTCCAATACGGTTTTCCGTTATGTAGGAAAGGGCAGCCCGATAGCGAGCGTCCGAGGCAGAACACTGCGTTCACCGGATGCAAGCGTTCAACGAACTTATCTCTCAGGGCTGGTCTCCGCCCACCCTGGTCCCTAGATAAGCGCATCGGGCCGCATTCCTTCGGCTCACCAGCCCGTTGGGACGGTCGCGCCGTTCCGCTTCTCTCCATCACTCACATCCGCGCAATGCCGTCGATCCTTACCGTCTCGAACGTCTCCAAGACCTACGACACCGGCTTCCAGGCGTTGAAGTCGGTCGACCTTGCCATCGAGCGGGGCGAGGTCTTCGCGCTGCTCGGGCCGAACGGCGCCGGCAAGACGACCTTGATCAGCATCATCTGCGGCCTCGTCAACGCCAGTTCCGGCACCGTCACCGTCGACGGATTCGACAATGTCCGCGACTACCGCCAGGCGCGGTCGCGGATCGGTCTTGTGCCACAGGAACTTACCACCGATTCCTTCGAAAGCGTCTGGGGCGCGATTCGGCTCAGCCGCGGCCTGTTCGGCAAGAGGCCGGATCCGGACCACCTGGAGAAGGTGCTGCGCGACCTGGCGCTGTGGGACAAGAAGGACGCGAAGATCATCACGTTGTCGGGGGGCATGAAGCGGCGCGTCCTGATCGCCAAGGCGCTGGCGCATGAGCCGGACATCCTGTTCCTCGACGAGCCGACCGCGGGCGTCGACGTCGAACTCAGGCGCGAAATGTGGGCGGTGATGCAGCGGCTCAAGGAGAGCGGCACGACCATCATCCTGACGACGCACTACATCGACGAGGCCGAACAGATGGCCGATCGTGTCGGCGTCATCAACAAGGGGGAGATCATTCTGGTCGAGCAAAAGGCGGAGCTGATGAAGAAGCTCGGCCGCAAGGAACTGACGTTGCAGTTGCACGAGCGCCTCGAGACAGTGCCTCCGACCCTTGCAGCCCATGGTCTGACCCTATCGGACTGCGGCACCGAGCTCATCTACAGCTACGACACCAAGGGTGAGCGAACCGGTATCACGCGCCTGCTGCGTGACCTCGCCGACGCCGGCATCCGCTTCCGCGACCTCAAGACCAAGGAAAGCTCGCTCGAGGAAATCTTCGTCGATCTGGTGAGGGGGGAGCGATGAACTATCACGCAGTGTGGGCGATCTACCGCTTCGAGATGGCGCGGGCCCTGCGGACCTTGACGCAGAGCCTTGTTTCGCCGGTGATGTCGACGGCGCTCTACTTCATCGTCTTCGGGGCCGCAATCGGATCGCGGATTTCGGAGATCGATGGCGTCAGCTACGGCGCCTTCATTGTGCCGGGCCTGATGATGCTGACGCTGCTCACCCAGAGCCTCGCCAACGCCTCGTTCGGCATCTATTTCCCCCGCTTCACCGGCACGATCTATGAACTTCTGTCGGCGCCGGTTTCGCCGCTTGAGATCGTGATCGGCTACGTCGGGGCGGCGGCGACCAAGTCGATCGCGATCGGCCTCATTATCCTGGCCACCGCCTTCTTCTTCGTGCCGCTCCAGATCCAGCACCCGTTCTGGATGCTGGCCTTCCTGGTGCTGACTGCCGTCACCTTCTCGCTGTTCGGCTTCATCATCGGTATCTGGGCGGACGGCTTCGAGAAGCTGCAGATCATCCCGATGCTGGTCATCACGCCGCTCGCGTTTCTCGGCGGCAGCTTCTACTCGATCCGCATGCTGCCGGAGTTCTGGCAGACGGTGACGCTGTTCAACCCGGTGGTCTATCTGATCTCCGGATTCCGCTGGTCGTTCTTCGGAACATCGGACGTTGGTGTCGGCATCAGCCTGGCGGCGACGCTGCTGGTGCTGGTGATCTGCCTGGCGCTGGTCTTTTGGATCTTCAGAACCGGCTACAAGCTGAAGACCTGAGGCGTGCCTACAGCCGGCTGGGGCCGGCGGATCGGACACCTTGATGCCTCTATCCGCCAGACCTTGTCGGCCCGGGGGCCTCGCCGAGCCGGCCTTGCTTGACCTGAACGGCCATTGCGCCAGACTGAAGCCACCGGCTGAGGCTGCGGGATGATCGCTGACCTCTGTCGCCGGGTGCGTGGATCGGCTAGGGTCCGCCACATACGGCCGGTGATCGGCCGCCGGGGTATGATCGTGCTGAAGCGTGTCGCATCGAAGCCGGGCTGGGGACCGGCGCCAAGGCTGTTGACCGTTCTCCTGCCGGCGCTCTTGCTGCTGGCCGCCTGTCAGACGACTCCGGAAAAGGCGATCGGCTCTGACGGCGCGGCGCCCACCCCGACGGCTGCTACGATCTCCGTCGCTCCGCTTGCGCCCTTGCCGGGTGAGCCCCAGGCGCGGGGCAAATCCGCGATCGTGGTCGATCTCGACAGTGGCCGCACGCTGTACAGCGAGGCAGCGGATGCACCGCGCTACCCGGCCTCGCTTACCAAGATGATGACGCTCTATCTGCTGTTCGAAGCGGTCGATCAGGGTCGGCTGACGCTCGACACACCGCTGCCGGTGTCCGCCAACGCCGCCTCAAGGCCGCCGGCCAGGCTCGGGCTCGCCGCCGGCTCGACCATCGCGGTGCGCGATGCGATCCAGGCCCTGGCGGTGAAGTCGGCCAATGACGTGGCCGTGGTGGTGGCCGAGGCGCTGGGAGGCTCGGAGGCGACGTTCGCGCAGCAGATGACGCAGCAGGCCCGTGCGCTCGGCATGAACCGAACCCGTTTCGTCAACGCCTCGGGGCTGCCGGATCCGCAACAGGTGACGAGCGCGCGCGACATGGCGGTGCTCGCCCGGGCGCTGAAGCTGCGGTATCCGCGCTATGCCCACTATTTTACCGCCCGCTCGTTTACCTATGGCGGCCGCCGCTACGAGGCGACCAACAACCTTCTCGGCAAGGTGCCGGGCGTCGACGGCCTGAAAACCGGCTATATCGCCCTGTCGGGATACAATCTGGCGGCCACGGCCAGGCGTGGAGGGCGGGGGCTGATCGTCGTGGTCATGGGCGGAACGAGCGAGCGCGCACGAGACCGGGAGGTGACGGCCCTGCTGGAGCGGCATTTTGCTGCGTCTTACGCCAGCTCGGAATTCTGACGATCCGGCGGAGCAGAGGCGCGCCTAGAGGGCACGGGCCTCGCCGACGACGTCGACGACGACGTCAAGGCCCCGGAAATGCTTCGGCAGCGAGTGGGCCACGGCCTCACACTCGACCTGCACGTTGAGCGCCAGATCGTCCTGCTTCTTGTTCAAGGAAAGACCAATGCCAACGATGCCCGGGATGCCGTCGGCAATCCGAGACTCGAAGATCTTCTGGATCTTGGCGGCCTCTCCCATGCTGTGCTTCGTATTCATTGTGGATCCGACTACAGGAGACTGACGTTCAACTGCGCTTCCACGGTCAATATAGGACATCCATGAATAATTCCCAAGTTGCCGGCGCCGCCGGACTGCGAGCCTGAGAACAAAAGGGCAACGGGTCGGCCGGTTCTGTCGACGATCAGCGACCCGCTGTCGCCGGGGCCGCCGAACGCCCGCGGCGGGACGTTGTCCATCTCAAAGGCGATCTGCCCATCGAACCGGGCGATGCCGACGCCCATGTTCACCGTCAGATTGTTGACGTTGACGGCGCGGACACGGCCGAGCGTATGGCCTGTGGTGCGCCCGGTCTTCATCACCTCCAGCCCGGGAAACGCCTCGACCTTATCGTCCGGCCGCAGCGTCGCGAGGCCTTGGGGAGGCGATGCATTGTCGAATATGGTTTGACGATCCTCGCCGCGGTCGTGGTCGGCCGTCGTGGCGAAAGCGGCATCGACGGCGTTGGGCATGCCGCCGAACAGGATCGGCACGTAGCGCTTCAATCGGCCGATCACGTCTGCCGGGGCGCTGCCGCCATCGCCGGCGGCGGGCTGAATGATCGGCGTGTCCGCGGCGATCCGGTTTACGTCCGCAAGAACGTGGTTGTTGGACAGGATACCGGTCTCACCGGTCTGACTGTCGCGGCAGAAACAGCCGAGGGTCCCGCTGTAGTTCACGGTGGAGGGTGAAATGCTGCAGCCCATTTTAAGCGGCGCATTGCGGGCCGTCATCCACAGCGGCCGCTGTCTGCCGATGTAAACGATCTCGGCTTCGCCGCGCGCCAAGTCCTTGATGGCGTCGATTTCATGGCACGACAGCATCTTGCGGTTCTGCACCAGAACCGCCAGCCGGGAGTCGGTCTCCGCCTTACCGGTTCCGCTTGCGTCCGGTGCGGTGATGCCGAGCGCAATGTCCTCGACAATGCGTCGTTTGGCGCGCGTCCTGAGCCGCTTCGCCGCGGCGGCCGGCTCCATCAGGCATGGATCGACGAAGGTCGCCGGACCGGGCAATCCGACGGATGCCATCGGCACCTCTTCGAAGTGGAAGATCCTGGAGAAGACACGCGACTGCAGTTCCAAGGCAGAATCGTAGCGCATACCCGGCTCCCTTTTCGCGCGCCTTATCAGAAACGTGCTTGTTTGGCGCGCATAAGGCAAAGGCCGCGGCTGAGCCGCGGCCTTTCGGGCCCGGGCGGGAGGAGGAGGATAGGCCCCGAGCCCTTTGGTGCAACGCTTCGACCAGCGCCGTCCTAGCTCCGGACGCCGCGAGCGGTGCAACCGCCCAACGGCATCGTGACTCGAAGGGCGCGGACAGGACCTCAGTTGCGGGACTTGTCGACCAGAGCGCCCTTCTTGATCCAGGGCATCATGCCGCGCAGCTTCTCGCCGACCTCCTCGATCTGGTGGGAGTCGTTGAGACGGCGGGTCGCCTTGAACCTGGCGGCGCCGGCCTTGTACTCCTGCATCCACTCCGAGGTGAACTTGCCGGTCTGGATGTCCTTGAGCACGCGCTTCATCTCGGCCTTGGTCTCGGCGGTGATGATGCGCGGGCCCGACACGTACTCGCCCCATTCGGCAGTGTTCGAGATCGAGTAGTTCATGTTGGCGATGCCGCCCTCGTAGATCAGGTCCACGATCAGCTTCACCTCGTGCAGGCACTCGAAATAGGCCATCTCAGGGGCATATCCCGCCTCGACCAGCGTCTCGAAGCCGGCGCGGATCAGTTCGACCAGGCCACCGCACAGCACAACCTGCTCGCCGAACAGGTCCGTCTCGCACTCTTCCTTGAACGAGGTCTCGATGATGCCGGAGCGCCCGCCACCGACGCCGCTGGCATAGGCGAGCGCAATGTCGAGCGCGTTGCCGGAGGCATCCTGATGGATCGCGACCAGGCAGGGCACGCCGCCGCCCTTCTGGTACTCGCCGCGCACGGTGTGGCCCGGGCCCTTCGGCGCAATCATGATAACGTCGACGGTGGGCTTGGCCTCGATCAGACCGAAATGGACGTTGAGGCCGTGGGCGAAGGCGATGGCCGCCCCGTCGCGGATGTTCGGGGCGATGTGCTCCTTGTAAATGTCGGCCTGCAGCTCGTCGGGGGTCGCCATCATCATGACGTCGGCCCATTGCGCGGCCTCGGCGACCGTGAGCACCTTGAAGCCGTCTGCCTCGGCTTTGAGCGCGGTGGTCGAGCCGGGACGGAGGGCGATCGAGACCTCGGCGACGCCGGAGTCCTTCAGGTTCAGCGCATGGGCGCGGCCCTGGCTGCCGTAGCCGATGATGGCGACCTTCTTCGACTTAATCAGGTTCAGATCGGCGTCACGATCGTAGTAGACACGCATTTCGAACTCCCTTCCTTGGTGTTTTGAAAGTCTCGAAGCTTCTTCCGTGCGCCCGAGCGGGCACCGGACGACGTCAGCGTGCCGCCGGTCCGCCGGCGGCGTCCAACGGTTCTCCGGCTCCGTGGAGCCGGTAGAATTTCTCAACGGCGCGAGCAGCGTGCCCGGCAAAATCGGCCTCTGCGGGCGTCAGCCGGTCGCCGAGCAGCAGACGGCCGTGCAGGTCGCCGACAATCAGGCCGTACAGCGTCTGATAGGCGTCCTCGGCATCGTCGAAGATGAGAAAGCCGCGGCTGCGGCCGGCGACGAGCAGCGCCCTGGCTCGGGCTCCGATGCGCTTACGGCCGCGTTCAAGCAGCAGGCGGCCGAGCGGTGCGCCGCCGCGGCTGGCCTGGCCGATGGCGAGGCGGTTGAGCGCGAGTGAAGTCTCGCCGGCGAGGACGGTCAGAAGATCCTCGGCAAACGTCACCAGCCGGCCGCGAAACGTCGCCGCGTCGCTGGTCGGGGAGCGGTCCTCAATTCGCACCTTGCTCGCCTGGAAGCCGACCACGGCAGCGAGCAGGCCGTCGCGGTCGCCGAACCACTTGTAGAGGCTTTCCTTGGAGCAGTTGGCGGCGCGTGCGAGTCCGGCGGTGGTCAGCGCCCGCTCACCCCCCTCGACAAGAAGCCTGAGGGCGCAGGCGAGCACCTCGGCCTGGCGCGGAGTGAAATCGGAAAAGCCTTCCGTGTCATAGGCCGGCTCTGCATCTTCCGCGGGTGGTGGGGCATCGAGCATGGCGGCTGAACCCGGTGATCCGAGAGGGTGAACTGTACCGTACGGTACGACTTTCGTTTAGCGCATTGCGCGCCGTGGGGCAAGGCTTGGCAGTTGGTGCTGCCGGGGAGCCCTATCGGTGATCAGCCGGCGGGGAGTCCGCTGCTCATTGCATGCTCTGGCCGAGCTAACCGCGCCTTCCGATTGCTGCTACGGTATCGGCCAAGGTTTCATCCGGCGGCACCGCGAACGCGTTGGTTCCGGCCGGTCTGCGTGGTGATCCGTGAATGCCCTCTGAAATTGACCGCTCGCTTCTTCTGACGGCCCTGACGGTGCTCGGGATGCTTCTGGCCGTTTTCGCCCTGTGGCCGCTGGAGGGGACGGCTGCCAGCTACGCCTCTGCTGCGGGGCTTTCGCTGGTGTATCTTGCGGGCGGAGTGCCTGCCACGTGGAGGGCCGTTGCCACCTTGTGGGAAGAGCGGGTGCTCGACATTGACCTTCTGATGGTCATCGCCGCGGTTGCGGCCGCGGCCGTTGGTGCGCCGTTCGAAGGTGCGGTCCTGCTGACGCTCTTCAGCATTTCGACCACGCTGGAGGGACGTGCGCTCGATCGGGCACGCCGTGCCATCGAGAGCTTGATGGAGCTTCGACCGGAGACGGCCTTTCGCAAGCAGTCGGACGGAACGGTTTTCGAAGTACCCGCGGCCGATCTCAAGGTGGATGACGTGGTTGTGCTCCGGCCCGGAGCCCGTGTTCCGACGGACGGTGTCGTCATCGACGGCCGCGGCTCCCTCGACGAGGCGAACATCACCGGTGAGTCGATTGCCGTGGCAAAGCAGCCCGGTGATCCGGTTTTCGAGGCGACGGTCAACCTTGATGGCGTGCTCGAGGTCGCCGTGACGAAGACGGTCGAGGAAAGTACGGTGGCCCGGATGATTGCCCTCGTCACCGAAGCGCAGGCAGCCAAGGCACCATCCGAGCGCTTCAGCGCGTGGTTCGGGCAACGCTACACGGTGGCGGTGCTGGGCGGAGCCATCGCGGCCTTTGCCGCCATGTTGTGGCTGGGACAAAACTGGGAGGATGCGCTGTACCGCTCCGCGACGTTGCTGGTCGCGGCGAGCCCTTGCGCGATCGTCATCTCCGTCCCCTCCGCCATCCTCTCGGCCCTTTCGGCGGCCGCACGTGGTGGCGTGTTGTTCAAGGGGGGAGCGGCGCTCGAAACCCTTGCAGCCGTGGACACCTTTGCCTTCGACAAGACCGGTACGCTGACAAACGGAAGGGCCTCGCTCACCCGAATCGTCGCGCTTGACGGCGATGAGGCTAACTTCTTGGCCCTGCTTGCCGGGCTCGAGATCCATTCCGAACATCACAGCGCCGCGGCGATCCGCAAGACGGCGGCCGAACGCAAGGTCGAGCCCGTCCGCGTCGAGGACGTTGCCACTCGGCCGAGTGCTGGAATTGTCGGTCGGTATGCGCAGGGCCAATTGTGGGCCGGCAACCCGCGCCTTGCCGCGCAGATGGGAGCGGCAATCGACCACCCCATGCTGGAAGCCCTGACTGCGGACAGCGAGACGGTCATCTATCTCGGGCTGGATTCGCAGGTGCTGGGGGCCGTGACGATCGCGGATCAGGCGCGCGTCACCTCTGCCCCGGCGCTTGCTGCACTCAGGGAAGGCGGAGTCGGCAACATTGTCATGATGACCGGCGACCGGCGTCCGGTGGCGTTGCGCATAGCAAAAGAACTCGGCTTGGCGCCAGAGAAGGTACACGCCGACATGCTGCCGGAAGACAAGGTCCGGACCGTCGGCGAACTGGCAGCCCGAGGCAAGGTTGCGTTCGTCGGAGACGGTGTCAATGATGCCGCGGCCCTGGCGCGGGCCGATGTCGGGATCGCCATGGGGGCTGCCGGATCAGACGTCGCGCTCCAGGCCGCCGATGTGGCGCTTCTCTCCGAGGACATGGGTCGGCTTGCCGATGCGCACCGCCTCGCACGGCGCACGGCACGGATCATCCGGCAGAACCTGACCTTCGCGATGGCGGCCATGGCGGTTCTCGTCACGGGTGGACTGTTCTTCGCACTTCCGCTTCCGATCGCCGTCATCGGTCATGAGGGCGGGACGGTCCTTGTCGTGCTCAACGGATTGCGCTTGCTTGCCGATCCCATCCGCCGCGGCGGCGCAAGGCCATCGCAGCGGACCAAGGTGGCGGCCACCATTGCCGCACCCGTTGCCCGCCATGGCTATCGCAGGAAGGTTCCGAGGCGGGCGGGTTGACGGGATTGGCCGTGTCTAGACTTTGCAGAACGCATCGTGGAGTGCCTCCACCACCTTCAGGACCTCCGGCCGCGTAATGCGATAATAGACGGTGGTTCCTACTCGCCGCGACTCGACAAGTCCGTCGGCACGCAGCCGCATCAATTGCTGCGACATCGGAACCTGCTCGATATTCAGCAGCGCCCGTAGCTCGGCCACCGACTTCTCTTCGCTTCCAAGAGCACACAGCACCAGTAGGCGCTGAGGGTGCGACAGGCTCCGCATCAGCTCTGCGGCCTTGTCGGATGCGGGTATCATGTCTTTTACATTCATGATCTTGAATTTAAGAAATTTGAATGTTATATCCAGGCGCAATGCAGGCGGCCTCCACATTGATCGCCGGCCGCTGGGAAGGCCTCGCTGCACGACCTGTTCCTGGCTTCCTTTCTCGGGCGGGTGTTGAGACAGGTCAAGGCAGGCACCCCTGTGAGAGAATAGGAGAAGAGGATGACTCTTGATCGCGCCGTCATGATGTTTGCAGCGTTCGTCGTGCTCGCCTCACTGGCGCTCGGCTACTACGTCTCGCCGTACTGGTACCTGCTCACCGCCTTTGCCGGCCTGAACATGCTGCAGGCATCGGTTACCGGCTTCTGCCCGGCGGCGGTCGTGTTCAAGAAGCTCGGCTGCAAGCCCGGCTGCGCCTTCAAGTAGCAAGAACGGAAGATGGACGGCGCGGCCGCCACTGTGTCGCGCCGGCCCTGGCAGAGGTCCCCTCATGGCTCGAACCATAGTCTTCGTGCTGATGGCACTGGTGGTGCAGAACGTCGCGACCGTGGCTGCAGCCGCGGAGTTCACGGTCAGGGCGGTCGCCATTCCGGAGATGAAGGCGGTGTTCGGCCAGGTACAAAGTCGTACCGTGGTGCCGGCGCGTGCCCGTATCGGCGGCACGATCCGCGATATCGGCGTTTCGGAAGGAGATGAGGTAAAGGAAGGCCAAGTCATAGGCACTGTGGTCGACGAGAAGATCGCGCTGGAGCTTGCTGCGGCGGAGGCGAAGATCCGCGAGGTGCGCTCTCAACTCGATAACGCCCGGACTGAACTTGAACGTGCGGAGCAGCTGCTGTCACGCGGGGTCGCACCGCAAGGCCGCGTCGACCTGGCGCAGACCCAGTTCGAGGTGGCAACGAACCAGCTCGTCGCAGCGGAATCCGCGCGGGCCGTGATCGAGCAGCAGGTGCTGGAGGGCGCTGTTCTGGCGCCCGCGACCGGGCGTGTCCTGAGGGTTCCCGTCACAGCTGGATCGGTCGTGCTGCCCGGCGAGGAGATCGCGCGGATCGCGAGCGGGCAATATTACCTGCGGTTGTCGCTGCCGGAGCGGCATGCTGCCGAGATCACCAGCGGCAGCAAGGTCCTGCTCGGCGTGCGCGGCCTGGCCGGCGGCTCTGATCCGCAGGCCGAGCAGGTGGGTGAGGTGGTCAAGGTTTATCCGGAAATTGCCGAGGGCCGTGTCATCGCCGATGTCATGGTCGATGGACTGGGGGACTATTTCGTCAACGAGCGCGCGTTGGTCTGGGTCGCCGTCGGCAGCCGATCCGCACTGACTGTTCCTGTCGAGGCGGTGAAGACCCGCCACGGCATTGATTACGTGATGCTCTCCACGGACGGCGGCATGATGGAAGTCTCAGTAATTCTCGGCGAGACGGTGGTGTTCGACGACGGGCCGCAAATCGAGGTGCTCACCGGATTGCGCGAGGGCGACAGGGTGCTCGTTCCATGAAGCTCGGCATCGCAGGCGGCCTGACGCGCGTCTTCGTTGCGTCGCCCCTCACTCCCCTGTTCCTGCTTGCTTCCTTCGCGCTTGGTCTCATCGCTCTCGTCACGCTGCCGCGCGAAGAAGAGCCACAGATCTCCGTCCCGATGGTCGATATCCATGTCGAGGCGAACGGATTGAAGGCGGAAGACGCCGTTAAGCTGATCACGGAGCCGTTGGAGACGATTATCAAGAGCATTGACGGCGTCGAGCACGTCTATTCGCAGACCCGGGATGATGGTGCCCTGGTCACCGCACGCTTCCTGGTCGGAACCAGTGCCGACACCGCAGTGCTGCGCATTCATGACAAGGTGCGCGCCAATATGGATCGCATCCCCGTTGGTGTTCCCGAGCCACTGATCGTCGGCCGCGGCATCGACGACGTTGCCATCGTGGTAGTCACCCTGACCCCGAAGCCGGAGGCGTCCTCACGCTGGACAGCGAACGGGCTGACGCGGCTCGCACGTGAACTCCAGGTCGAGGTGGCAAAACTGCCGGATATCGGACTGACCTATATCGTCGGCGGACAGCCCGAGGAGCTTCGCATCGAGCCGGACCCGGAGAAGCTTTCACTCTATGGCATTACGTTGCAGCAACTCGCCGCCAAGGTGGACGGCGCCAACCGTTCCTTTCAGGCCGGTTCTGTGCGCGAGGAGGGCGAGCAGCGGACCCTCGTGGCCGGCCAGACGCTCCAGACGCTGAGTGAAATCGGCAACCTGCTTCTCACCGCACGCGACGGTCGGCCGGTTTACGTCCGCGACGTGGCCAGCGTCGTGCTCGCCACCGAGCCGAACGAGTCGCGCGTCAACGAAGTGCGAAAAACCGACGAGGGGCTGCAGCGCCTGCCTGCCGTCTCGCTGGCGATCGCCAAGCGGCCCGGGACAAACGCGGTCGTCATCGCCGAAAACATCATGCATCGGCTCGAGCAGGTCCGAGGCCAGATCTTCCCTGAAAACATCGAAATGACGATCACCCGTGACTACGGAAAAAGTGCTGACGAGAAGGCGAACGAGCTGCTCTTTCATCTCGGTCTCGCCACCGTCTCGATCGTGCTCCTGGTCGCGGTCTCGATCGGCTGGCGGGAGGCGCTGGTGGTCGCGGTCGTCATACCGACGACGATCCTGCTGACGCTTTTTGCTTCCCGGATCATGGGCTATACGCTGAATCGCGTCAGCCTGTTCGCCCTCATCTTCTCGATCGGTATCCTGGTCGACGATGCCATCGTCGTGATCGAGAACATCGCGCGACACTGGGCGATGAGGGACGACCGGAGCCGGACTCAGGCTGCGATCGAGGCAGTCGCAGAAGTGGGCAATCCGACCATCGTCGCAACCCTTACGGTGATCGCCGCGCTGCTGCCGATGCTCTTCGTGTCCGGGATGATGGGACCCTACATGAGCCCGATTCCGGTCAATGCCTCGGCAGCAATGCTGTTCTCCTTCTTCGTCGCCGTGATGCTGACGCCATGGCTGATGCTGAAGCTGGCGGGCGGCGAGGCGGGGGCGAGCCATGGCCATGGTGATAGGCATGGCGGTCGCCTCGGCCGGGCCTATGTCGCGGTGGCGCGGCCGATCCTGAGATCGCGTGCGCGTGCTTGGACCTTCCTACTGGTGGTTGGCCTTGTCACGATTGGTTCGCTCGGGCTGATCTACACAAGGGATGTAACGGTCAAGCTTCTGCCCTTCGACAACAAGACGGAACTGCAGGTGGTGGTCGACCTGCCGGAGGGCTCTTCGGTGGAGGCGACCGACCGCGTGCTGCAGCAGATCGTCGCCCGGCTGGCGGACGTGCCGGAGGTTGTCTCGTTCCAGACCTACGCGGGGACATCCGCGCCCTTCAATTTCAACGGTCTGGTTCGACACTACTACCTGCGTTCGTCACCTGAGCAGGGCGATGTACAGGTCAACCTCCTGCCAAAGGGCGAGCGCGAGCGCAGCAGCCATGATGTCGCCCTGGCCATCCGCGAGCGCCTTAGCAGCCTTGACATACCCCCGGGGACGGCTCTCAAGCTCGTCGAGCCGCCGCCGGGTCCACCGGTCATGGGCACGCTGCTTGCCGAAATTTACGGGCCAGATGCGGAAACGCGGCGCGCAGTGGCGACGAAAGTGCGCGAGACCTTCGACACCGTTCCCTTCATCGTCGACGTGGATGATTCCTTTGGCGTTCGACCAGTGCGGGTGCGGCTGCGAATCAATCAGGACAATCTTGAATATCACCGTGTGGAACAGGCCGATCTTTACGAGTCCGTTCGCTATCTCCATGCCGGCACCACGGTTGGCTACTCGCATCGCGGCATGGGGCGTCCGCCGATCCCGATCCGGATTGCCCTCGCCAAGGGCGAGAAGGTGGTGGGCGAGCGGACGCTTGCCACGCCGATTCCTGCCAATGCGCTGCCCGGCGAGCGCGACATCGTCGAACTGGGCGATGTGGTGACGGTGGTACGCGAGCCAGCGTCCTACCCCATCTTCCGTCGGAATGGACGCGCCGCCGAGATGGTCACGGCCGAACTCGCCGGTGCGTTCGAGGCCCCGGTCTATGGGATGCTGGCCGTTGCCGAGGCGATCGAGGTCGCGGACTGGAACGATGTGCCAAAGCCGATCATCGCGCTCCACGGCCAGCCGGAGGACGAGTCCGTGCCAACCCTGCTGTGGGACGGAGAATGGGAGGTCACCTGGGTGACGTTCCGCGACATGGGCGCGGCGTTCATGGTGGCTATTCTCGGCATCTATATCCTGGTGGTGGCGCAGTTCGGCTCGTTCAAGCTGCCGTTGGTGATCCTGACGCCGATCCCACTCACCTTCATCGGCATCATGGTCGGCCATTGGCTCTTCGGCGCCCCCTTCTCGGCCACCTCGATGATCGGCTTCATCGCGCTTGCCGGCATCATCGTGCGCAACTCAATCCTTTTGGTGGATTTCATCCGCCATGCGCGCGCTGGGGAACGGCCTTTGGTTGAGGTGCTGCTCGAGGCCGGCGCCATCCGGTTCAAGCCGATCCTGCTCACCGCGGTTGCGGCCATGATCGGCGCCGCGGTGATCCTGACGGACCCGATCTTTCAGGGCCTTGCCATCTCGCTGCTGTTTGGCCTTGCCTCGTCGACGGTGCTGACCGTGCTTGTCATTCCCGCTATCTATGTTGCGCTAAGAGGCGTCGGCAGCGACGCCCCCGGGATGCCGAACCAACCGTCCTCGCACGTGGATGCGGCCCACCCCACCACCGCGCCCACCTGATCCGGAGGGCGGCGACGGGCTTGGTCCAATCCAAAACCATAAAGCTGGCTTTTGCGGCGCTTCGATCGATGCTGGCGTGCTCGCCGAGCGATCGCTGAAAGGCATTGAATGCTCTCGCCGCAGGTCGAGAGGCGGGGCCCGAAGACGGCAAGATCCTGCGGGCGAACTAAGAGATGACCTAGAGGGATAAAGAGAAAATTGGTGGGTGTGCACGGACTCGAACCGTGGACCCGCTGATTAAGAGTCAGCTGCTCTACCAACTGAGCTACACACCCGGTGTCGGTCGCGCTCTTGACGAGGGAGACCGGAGCCGCGGTGATCGGCGACGCCAATGCCTTCCTGGCTGAGCGTCCGAGCACCGTGGTGCGCGCTATATATCGGGCCGGTTGGGCGCTGACAAGAGCAGCCTTCGATCTTTTTCCGCGGCTCGGCAGGACGCGGGTCGCCTGTTCAGGGGCGCAACTTCCGCAAAGCGGTGGTCGGTGCAGCGAAATTTCCTGACATTTGCGCTTGACCGGCATCGGTGCCGCGTCTAGGTTTCCGGCAACCTTCGTGTGCGGCCCGCGCGGCGGAGGGGACCTACATCCCGAACGTGAACCCGCGTGACACAGAGGGTGCCGTGATCCGCTCGATCGCCACGCTGATCCTTATCGTACGAAGGCGCGCTGCCGGAGCGGGATAGTCCCGTTTCGACCGGTTCAGCGCGCGCCAGGCCTCCTCGGGGGCCTTTTTTTATACCCAACGCCCCGAAATGCACTCACCACCGGTCAGAGCCTCGAGCAAGACCGGGCAGCCAAGGAAAGAACGATGAAACGGGAGATGACAGGCGCCGAAATGGTGCTGCAAGCCTTGAAGGACCAGGGTGTCCAACACGTCTTCGGCTACCCCGGCGGCGCCGTGCTTCCGATCTATGACGAGATCATCCAGCAGGATGACGTCTCCCATATCCTGGTGCGGCATGAGCAGGGCGCCGGTCATGCGGCCGAGGGCTATGCCCGCTCGACCGGCAAGCCGGGCGTCGTTCTTGTCACCTCGGGTCCCGGCGCCACCAACATGGTCACCGCGCTGACCGATGCGATGATGGATTCGATTCCGCTGGTCTGCATCACCGGTCAGGTTCCGACCCACCTGATCGGCAACGACGCATTCCAGGAATGCGACACCGTTGGCATTACGAGGCCGTGCACCAAGCACAATTGGCTGGTAAAGCGGATCGAGGATCTGCCGCGTATCCTGCACGAGGCGTTTTACGTCGCGACCACGGGGCGCCCGGGACCGGTCGTCGTCGACATTCCCAAAGACATTCAGTTCGCCACCGGCGAATACGAGGGGCCGAAGAACATTGCCCACAAGAGCTACCGTCCTCGGCTGAAGGGCGACTTGGCGGCGATCCGGCGCGCGGCCGAATTGATCGCCGGAGCAAAGCGGCCGGTGCTCTACACCGGCGGTGGCGTCGTCAACTCCGGCGCCGCAGCGACGCAGCTGCTGCGGGAATTCGTCGAACTGACCGGCGTTCCGATCACGTCCACCCTGATGGGCCTCGGCGCCTATCCGGCCTCCGGCAGCTGCTGGCTCGGCATGCTGGGCATGCACGGCACCTACGAGGCCAACATGGCGATGCATGACTGCGACGTCATGGTCTGCATCGGCGCCCGGTTCGACGACCGCATCACCGGGCGCACCGATGCCTTTTCGCCAAATTCGGTGAAGGTTCATATCGATATCGACCCGTCGTCGATCAACAAGACCATCTCAGTCGATGTCCCGATCGTCGGAGATGTTGCCCACGTCCTGGAGGATCTCGTCAGGATCTGGAGAACATCGTCGCTCTCCGTCGACAAGAATGCGCTCAAAACCTGGTGGATGCAGATCGAGGCCTGGCGCGCCCGCAAGTCCCTGGCCTATCGCCGGTCGAATGACTTCATCATGCCGCAATATGCGATTGAGCGGCTGCACGCTGCGACCAAGGGCCGCGAAACCTATATCTCGACGGAAGTCGGCCAACATCAGATGTGGGCCGCCCAGTTTTTCGGCTTCGAGGAGCCGAACCACTGGCTTACGTCCGGGGGGCTCGGCACAATGGGCTACGGCCTGCCAGCGGCGATCGGGGCCCAAGTCGCCCATCCCGACGCCCTGTGCGTTGACATCGCCGGCGATGCATCCATCCTCATGAACATTCAGGAGCTTTCGACCGCGGTCCAGTTCGGGCTGCCGGTCAAGATTTTCATCCTCAACAACCAGTACATGGGCATGGTGCGGCAGTGGCAGCAGCTGCTGCACGGCAACCGGCTGTCGCATTCCTACATGGACAGCCTGCCGGACTTCGTGAAGCTGGCGGAAGCCTACGGCGGCCACGGCATCCGGGTCGAGAAGCCCGACGAGCTCGACGACGCCATCGCCGAGATGATCGCGACCCCGAAGCCCGTGCTGTTCGACTGCCGGGTGGCCAACCTCGCCAACTGCTTCCCGATGATTCCGTCCGGCAAGGCGCACAACGAGATGTTGTTGCCCGACGAGGCCGACGACGAGGCAGTGGCAAATGCAATCGATGCCGAGGGCAAGGCGCTGGTTTAGGGATTGCGACATCCCGGCGCCGAGGCTCCGCACAGCGGCCGGGATGGGCTGTCCGATTATTCTGCTGATTGACCATGACCTTCTGAGCGAGAGATCCGCCCACATGAACGCACAGAACCTCGACGCCCCCTCGGCCTACTTCATGGCGCCGGTCAGCGACGTCGAAGAGACCCACACCCTGTCAGTGCTGGTCGACAACGAGCCCGGCGTCCTTGCCCGGGTGGTCGGCCTGTTCTCCGGCCGCGGCTATAACATCGACAGCCTGACCGTATCGGAGACCGAGCACGAGAAACACCTCTCCCGGATCACGATCGTGACGACGGGAACTGCGATGGTGATCGACCAGATCCGGCATCAACTAGAACGGCTGGTTCCGGTCCATCGTGTCACCGACCTGACCGTGCAGGCGAGGCTCGCCCGGCAGGAGAAGCCGCTGGAACGCGAACTGGCGCTCGTCAAGGTGGTTGGTGCTGGCGAAAAGCGGCTGGAGGCACTGCGCCTCGCCGATGCCTTCCGCGCCACGGTGATCGACGCCACCACCGAGCATTTCGTGTTCGAGATCACCGGGCGCACCAACAGGATCGAGCAGTTCATCGCGATCATGGGACCGCTCGGCCTCGTCGAGGTGTCACGCTCCGGCGTCGCGGCGCTGCAGCGCGGGCCGGAAGGGCTCTGACTGATGGCCGGCGCGTCCAAGCTCTCCGTTAACGTCAACGCCGTGGCGATGCTGAGAAACCGGCGCGACCTGCCATGGCCGAGCGTGGTCGGCATGGCGCGGATCGCGCTCGCCGCCGGTGCGAAGGGGATCACGGTCCACCCGCGTCCGGACGAGCGTCACATCCGCAAGACCGACGTCGCAGAGCTGGCGGCGCTGATCCGGGACGAGTTCCCGGACAAGGAACTGTGCCTGGAGGGTTATCCGAGCCCGGACTTCCTCGACCTCGTCGAGCGTCACCGCCCCGCGCAGGTGCTCTATGTTCCCGACGATCCGGCGCAGCTCACATCTGACCACGGCTGGGACCTTGCCCGTCACGGGGCGCTGGTTCAGGCCGTGACGAAACAGACCAAGGCGTGGGACGTGCGGGTCTCGCTGTTCCTCAATGCTGATGCGACCACCCCCCCGCTCGCCGCCGAACTCGGCGCCGAGCGTATCGAGATCTACACCGGACCCTACGGCGCCTGCCACAGTGACCCGGATGCGGCCGCCCGCGAGCTCGACAAGGTGGTGGCGACGGCGGAGGCGGCTCGTGCCGCCGGCCTCGGTGTCAACGCCGGCCACGACCTCACGCTCGACAACCTGCCACCGCTGGTCGCCAGGATTCCGTACCTGCGCGAGGTCTCGATCGGCCATGGGTTCACTGCCGATGCATTGATCTACGGTTTTGCCGAGGCGGTGCGGCTATATCGCAAGGCGTTGGGTGAGGTACCCGACTGAGTTAAAGTGCCTTCTGCAAGTATTGAGGCGGAGTGGAACACTCTGTCGCCCTATACGTTTCACAATTGTGCGCGAAGATACTACGCAAGCTGCGATGGCGGGGGCTCTGATCCTGGAGACGTGCCATGAGCATCAAGCGAATCCTGGTCCCGGTGCCCGATACCATCAACCCGCAGCCGGAGATCGACCTGGCGCTTTCCGCCGCAACGTTTCTCGAAGCTCACGTCGAGGCGGATTTCATCTGGAATTCACCTCCGGCAATGACCCCGACGGTCGGTTACGCGTCCAGCCCGCGGATGGGGCAGCTGTCGGCTGACGTGGCGGCGCCGGCACTCCATGAGACGCGGGAGCGGCAGGCGGGCGAAATTCGGGAGCGGTTCGTGCGTGCCTGCGGGATTGCCCAGGTGCCGCTGGTCGACCCAGGCATGACGATCGACACCATGCCGAGTGCCCGGTGGCGCGAGACGGAGGGGCGGTACGCCGCCGTCACCGCCGAGAGAGCGGCTGCGTTCGACCTCATCGTTGCCGGCAGTGGGGCGGTCGGGCGGTCGCTGATGGAGGTCGCTGAAACCGCGCTGCTGGAAGCCGGTCGTCCGGTGCTGCTGACGCCGCTCAGCGAGCGGCAGGAGCGTAGTCTCAGCGATTCGCCGATGATTGCCTGGGAGGATAGCCCGCAATGCTGGCGGGCGGTCACCGCATCGGTGCCCTTTCTGCAGCGCGCAACATCCGTCCAGATCATCAGCATCGGCAAAAATGGTGCCTCCGCGCAGCGGTCCCTCGACGAAGTCGTTGACTACCTCGCCTGCCACGGCATCGCCGCGACAGCGCGGCACGTCGATCCGCATTCGCTTTCGATCGGCGAAGCGCTGCTCGCTGAGGCATCCGAGCAGAATGCCGGCCTCCTGGTGATGGGCGCCTATTCGCACAGCCGGCTGCGGGAAATGCTGCTCGGCGGTGCCACTCGCCATGTGCTCGCCAACACGGCCGCGACACCTGTGCTGATGATGCACTGACGCAAGCCTGCTTTGGAACGGCATCGGTTCGCGCGGGGAAGAGAGGAAGCTTGTCCGTGCGAACTCGGACCCCGGCCCGCCTGGTGCGGGCCGGGGTTTTCCTTTTGAATCGGCGCCGCAGCGATATCGGGCCCGCCCAAACCCGGTCGCTGGCCGGTTGCCAATAGCGGGTCTGACCGGCGTCTGCCGAGAGTCTACTTCCCGCGCAGCGGCGGCCCGTAGAGTGCTCTTGCCCCGGCGATGTCGCCGGCCTGGGGGCCACGAAAATTCTCTGAGTACTTGAAGAACATCAGGAGCCCGGGCCGGTTGTAATGGTCGAGCCCGATGGCATGGCCGATCTCGTGGGCGAGCGTGTAGCGCAGGTCGTAGGCGCCGGCCGGCCCGCCGAAGCCGATCTTCCAATGGTGAAGCGGATTGAGGCACACCGCCGATCGGACGATCGGACTAACCGGGACCGGTCCGGTCCGCTCGCCGGGCGCCGCTGCGTCGTCGTCGCCACCGAGACCACGGCCGCCGCCGCGTCCGGTCATGGCCATTGCCGGACGCGGATGGACGTTGGCGAAGGCATAGCCATGGGGGCGGGAAAGGGCGCCGATCAGGATATCCGCATCGCCCGGCGTGGCAGCCTCTTCGAAGGTGAGGCCGGCCGCTTGTTCCCAGAGACGGAACGCCGCAGCGGCCTCACGCTCGATTGCCTCGAGCGATAGCCCCGACCGAGCCGCGAGTGCATCGAGAGGGACCATGTCGCGACAGTTGCGCGCGGCCGCGTCGTGGACCTTCGCCGTGACGAAGGCATAGCGGATGTGCGCCGGCGCGCCGAGGCGCGGAGCGCCCCACTTGACCTGACGGCCCTCGAGCCTGAGCAGGTGAAAGTCGTCTTCGGCGCCGGCGGCGGGCGCGGCGAGACTGAGGCTTGCGAGCAGGGCGGCGAGTAGGATCTTGAGAGGCAACGGCTGCGGCTGTCGATGGTCCGGGTGAACGGGAGCACAGATCAGCGGCTGCCGGAGCGATGACCGCCGCCGCGAACCCTACAGAAGCGACTCCGGGCGAGGCAATCGGGGAAAGTGCGGAGGGTGTAAGGTTTGGCTGCAGGAGTGGGCTCGGCAGAAGTATCCGGTCGGCCGCCGAATGCAACCTGTAATGGATTGATCCCCGGGACCTTCGATCAGGTTCGATTCGAGTCGGCCTTCAGCCGGCGGTTGCCTAGGCGGCGGCCATGAACCATGTTCTGCAAGTCTCGTCTTGCGTTGAAGCCGCGCAACCGCATGGGACTGGACATGAGGAATTTCGCCCCGGCTCTGCGCCGCCTGCGTCAGCTGCGCGGCATGAAGCAGAGTCACCTTGCCGAGCTGATGCGCGTCAACCAGGCGACGGTGTCGCGCTGGGAACGGGGCGTGCTGAAACCGAGCCCAGCACAGGTCGCAGCGTTGCAGCGCCTGCTCGTCACGGTGGCCGATCCGGCGCAGGATGCGGCGCTGAAGCGGCTGGTCGAGAGCTCGACGCTCAAGGTGCATCTCATCTGCGATCGCACGCACCGCCTGCTCGCCGCGTCGCTGCCGCGTCGGGCGAAGTGGCGCCTCGACCTCAGCGATCTCCTCGGCCGCACGCTGCTTGTCTATGCTACCCCGGAGATCCTGTCGGCGGAGGCCGCGCTTGATGACTCCGGCTGGCACGAAGGGGAGGTGTCGTCCGTCACGGTGTCTACTGGCGCCAACAGCAATCCCGTGCTGCCGATCCTGCCTGGCGAGATGTTGTGGGAGCGAATTATGCTCTCCGACGGCCGCGCCGGCCGGCTGGTGACGACCTTGACGGAGCGCCAAGCCCGCCCTTGAAGCCACGCATATTTTATGCGTGGCAAGCCTTCGCCGGCCGTTGCTAGGGTCGACGCCATGGCCCCCGAACGGGGTGTGGCAAGGCTACGGACGATCCATCATGACCATTCTCGTCACCGGCAGCGCCGGGCATCTCGGCGAGGCCTTGATGCGTCGGCTCGGCGGCGCCGGGAAACCGGTGCGCGGCATCGACCTCAAACCGTCGCCCTTCACCGATGCCGTCGGCTCGATCGGCGACCGGTCATTCGTCGGGGCGCAGATGAAAGGGGTTCGGGCCGTACTGCACACGGCGACGCTACACAAGCCGCACGTGTGCACCCACAGCCGGCAGGACTTCGTCGATACCAATGTCTCCGGCACGCTCACGCTGCTGGAGGCCGCCGTTGCAGCGGGGGTAGGGGCGTTCGTCTTCACCTCGACCACCAGCGCGTTTGGTGCAGCGCTGACGCCGGCCGACGGCGAGCCCGCAGCCTGGGTGACGGAGGCGGTGGTGCCGGTGCCGAAAAACATCTACGGGGTCACCAAGCTCGCGGCCGAAAGCTTGGGTGAGCTGTTCCATCGCCAAACCGGACTGCCCGTTGTCGTCTTGCGCACGTCGCGCTTCTTTCCCGAGGCGGACGATGATCCGGCGATGCGGGTGCACTACACCGCGGAAAATCTCCAGGCCAATGAGTTGCTCAACCGCCGGGTCGATATTGCCGACGTTGTCGAGGCGCATTTGCTCGCGGCAGAGCGGGCGCCTGCCCTCGGCTTCGCGCGCTACATCATCTCGGCGACGACGCCGTTTGCGCCCGACGATCTCGCCGAGCTCCGCCGCAATGCGGCGGCGGTGGTGGGAAGGCGGTTTCCCGAGGCAGCAGCCCTTTATGCCCGGCGCAACTGGCGGCTTCCGACGCAGATTGACCGGGTTTACGTCAACCATGCGGCGCGGGAAGAGCTTGGCTGGAAGCCGCGGTATGATTTTGCCCATGTGCTCGCCGCGCTCGAGGCCGGCGGCGACCTCCGCAGTCCGCTTGCGTGCGCTGTCGGCGCCAAGGGCTATCACGACCGGGCGTTCCAGGAGGGACCGTATCCGGTGGCATGAGCGATCGTGGCAATATTGCGTCCACTCTTAAGCTTGGCTTAAATCCGCTCGGCTAGAACAGCGTGATCCTCTGCTGTCGGGCCGCTGCACCATGCTCTCACGAATTGTCGGAACGTTCTCGGGCAAACTCTATTCGCTTGTCCTGTTCTTCGCCCTGTCGTTCTTCGGTTTGCTCGCCTTTCAAATGGCCATGCTTCACGACGATCTCACCGCGTTCCGCAAGGACGAGATCAAGAGTGTCGTGGATGCGGCCTACAACATCGTTGCGGCGCACGAAAAGCTGGTCGACACCGGTGAGCTGACGTTGCAGGAGGCCCAGGCGCGCGCCGCCACCGCGCTCCGCGGCATGCGGTACCAGGACGAGGACTATGTCTTCGTCTACGACTACGATTATGTGAACCGGGTCCATCCGGTGAAGCCGGAGACCGAGGGTGCTCGGCTGTTCGACACGCGCGACGGCAACGGCAAGTTCCATGTCCGCGAATTCGTCGATGCGGCCAAGAAGGATGGTAGCGCGTATGTCGACTACGCCTGGCTGGCGCCGGACGGCGCGATCTTCGACAAGGTGAGTTACGTCCGGGCCTTCACACCCTGGGGCTGGGTGATCGGCTCCGGCGTGCTGATGACGAATGTGGAGGCGGCGTTCGAAGCGGCAGCGCTGAAGAGCGCCGGACTTGCGCTGGTGCTCACGGTGACGGCGCTTGGCTTCGGCATTGCCGTCGCTCGTTCCATCGTCAAGCCGATGAACGCGCTCAGCCAGAACATGCTTGCGCTGGCCGGAGGCGATCTCAACGTTTCCGTCGAAGGTGCTGACCGCAGTGATGAGATCGGCGCGATGAGCCGCGCCGTCGCCGTGTTCCGCGACAACGCCGCGGCCCGTGCCCGGCTCGAGCAGCAGAGCGAGGCGGATCAGGTCGCCCGCGAGCAGCGCCGAGACGAGATCGAGGCGCTGGTGCGCCGGTTCCAGGCCGGCGTCCAGGCGACGCTCGGTTCCGTTGCGGAGAGCACCGAGCGCATGGACGAGGCCGCGCGGATGCTGAAGTCGATCGCTGGTCAGACCGAGGGCAGCGCTACGGGGGCCGCCGTGGCCTCTGAGCAGGCGACGGGCAACGTGCAGACCGTCGCTTCTGCGGCGGAGGAACTGTCTGCCTCAATCAACGAGATCACCAACCAGGTCACAAAGAGCCTCGATGTTGTCGCAAAGGCGACCAGCGGCGCGCAGGAGTCCAACCAAAAGGTGGCGAGTCTTGATGCCGCCGCGCAGAAGATCGGAGAGGTGGTCAGCCTGATCCAGGCGATCGCCGAGCAGACGAACCTGCTCGCTCTCAACGCCACGATCGAGGCGGCGCGCGCGGGTGACGCCGGCCGCGGATTTGCCGTGGTCGCCGCCGAGGTCAAGGAATTGGCCAACCAGACCTCCAGGGCGACCGAGGAGATCTCGACCCAGATCAGCGCGATCCAGGGCTCGACCCGCGAGGCCGTGGCGGCGATTGAGGAGATTGCCAGGACCATGGAGGTGGTGAACGGCTACACCTCGAGCATCGCTGCCGCCGTCGAGCAGCAGAGCGCGGCCACGGTCGAAATTTCCCGCAACGTCCAGGAAGCGGCCAGCGGCACGCGGCTGGCCAGCGACAACATGAGCGGCGTAACCCGCGGTGCGGCCGATACCGCGCGCTCGGCCGAAGCCGTTCTCGGGGCCTCGCACCAGGTCAGCGAGAGCACGTCAGAGCTTCGTAACCAGATCGAGGCCTTCCTCAAGGATGTGGCCGCGGCCTGAGCGTACGGCCTGCCGCCCGCGCGCGGCCGAGCCTGATCCCGGCGCGGTCAGGCTCGGGTCCAGCGCACAGATCGACCCGCATCATCCCGGCACTCCTCCGCTCTCATTCGTCAGCGGCACGCCGTCAGGATTCTCCAGGATCTCCAGCACCATCTCGGCCGGTCGGAATAGGCGGGCGCCTTTCGGTGTGACGACGACCGGACGGTTGATCAGGATCGGGTGCTGAAGCATCCGATCGATCAGATCGTCGTCCGTCAGCGTCGGATCGTCGAGTCCGAGCTCGTCGTGTGGCGTGCCCTTGCGGCGCAACAGACCGCGGGCCGAAAGTCCCATTGCCGAAATCAGCCCGACCAGCGTCTCCCGGCCCGGCGGCGTCTTCAGATATCGATGATCTGCGGCTCGATTCCGCTCTTGCGGATCATGGCGAGCGTGTTGCGCGAGGTGCTGCAGGCCGGATTGTGATAGATCGTGACCGTCATCCGTCAGACTCTGGAGGCCAGTTAAAGTTTCAAGACCGACCTTATTGAAAGTCTTGCGATGGGGGCTATGCAAAACTACGATCCTGCTGATGGGCATCCGGGGGGGCGCCATGAACGTTCATGCCATTACGCGGTTCACTTTCGAGGCTGCGGAATTCGACTCGTCGACATTCTCGGTCCTGAAGTTCGAGGGGATCGAGGAACTGTCGCGTCCATTCGACTTCAGAATTGACCTGATCAGTTCGCAGCCTGAAGTCGATCTGAAGCGCCTGATCGCGCGCAACGCGACGCTGTCGATCACCTGTGCGCACCGGACACGGACGATCCACGGTGTGGTCGCCGAGGTCGAGGCCGGGGACGAGATCATCGACGGCCGCTTCCACTACCGCGTGCGCTTCGTGCCGCGGATCTGGCTGAAGCGGCTGTCGCGGCACAACCAGATTCACCAGGCGATGAGCGTCGTCGACGTGCTGCGGCGCGAACTGACCGGCACCAACGGCCAGGGTGTCAAGGACAAGTCGGCCCAGCACCTGCAGGAGGGCCGCGACTTCGAGTTCCGGCTCGACGATACCTATGCGCCGCGCGAATACATCGTGCAGTGGAACGAGACCGACCTCGACTTCTTCCACCGCCTGCTCGAGACCAACGGACTTTTCTACTACTTCGATCACACTGGCGGCTGCGACAAGCTGGTGATCTGCGACTGGAAGATGTTCCTTCCGGCCCACCGGGAGAACGATCATTTCCACTTCCGCAACCGCCGCGACCAGGCGATCGGGGACGAACTCGTGATCGAGCGCTTCAACACGCTCCTGCGCGCAGTGCCGCAGAAGGTCGTGTTTGCCGACTATGACGACCGCAAGCCGCATCTGACCGTTCAGGCCGAGGCCGGGATCAATAAGCCCGGGATCGGCGTCTACACCTATTACGGCGAGTACAGCCCCACGCTGGAAGAGATCAAGGCCGATGCGCAAGTGGCCGCGGCGGTGTGGTCGGCTCGGGCGGAGGTGTTTGAAGGCACTGGTACCTGCCATACGATGGAGCCGGGCCACTGCTTCGTGCTCGACGGCCATTTCCGCCGCGGCTTCAACGGTCACTACCGGGTGGTGCGGCTTCGGCACACGGGCACGACCGAGACTGCGGGCGCAAGCGACTTGCGCAACCAGGCCGGGCGAAGGTCGCGCTATATCAACGAGTTCGAATGCATTGCCGATGGCGTCGAGTTCCACCTGGAGCGGCTGACGCCGCGGCCCCGGATTGACGGCGTCATCAGCGCCGAAATCGACGCGGAAGGTGGCGGGGGCATCGCCGAGGTCGACGAGCATGGCCGCTACAAGGTTCGGTTTTTCTTTGACCTTTCCGGCGCGGCCGACGGCAGGGCATCGTGCTGGATGCGGCTGGCAACGCCGTTCGGCGGGCCGAACGAAGGAATGCACTATCCCTTGCGCAAGGGGACGGAGGTGGTCGTCTCCTTCCTCAACGGCGACCCGGACCGGCCGGTGATCATCGGCGTCGTACCCAATCCGAGGACTCCGAGTGTGGTCAATCGTGACAATCGGGCAACCTACGTCACCAAGACGCCCGGCGGCGTAACGCTCGTGATAGGCAATACGCTGGGCGAAGAACCCGTTGAGACCGGTTTGCAGCAGCAGGGACATGCCGATCTTGGGCAGGATCCAGGGCCTGTTTTCCCGGTGAATCCGGCGGCTGATCCTGTCGCTGACACGCCTCTGCCGCCCGGTCTGGCGCACACTGCGAGCGCGGCCATGATGCCGCCGGCGCAGCAGCTGCTCCAGGACGATGACGCCCCCGCACACGGACCGTCGGCATCGACGGCCACCACCTACAGTGCCACCCTCGTAGAGGCCAACGACACGATCAAGGGCTATTGGCGCCTTGGCGATACAGCCAAGAACTATGATGAAGCGTCCGAGGGGCCATTCTACAAGGCAGAAACGGACAAGACCTACGTCGATGAGGAGGATGCTGCATCCTACCAGAGCCACCTTTACGTGTCGAAAGGTGCATTGACGGTCATCGAGGGAAAGAATAAGCAGATCGTCAGGGGTGAAGACAAGCACATCACCAAGAACAGCAAGGGCCAAGTCGTAAAGTTTACGGCGAATGCAGCAAGCGCCGTGGGAGACTACAGCTTCACGGCCAGTAGAACCATGGATGTCAGCGTGGCGGCCAACACCAAGCTCGAGGCCTCCGCGTCTGCAGTCAGCAAGCTGTCCGTCGGCACCGCATCGACGGTGTTCCTCGGGACCAAGATGGATGTCAGCGCGGCCTCCGGGGTCTCGGCGACATTTGGCTACAAGATCGACTATTCAAAGGTTGGCACCCACAAGCTCAGCGGCGGATCGACCTACGAGGTCAGCCAGTCCTTCAACAACTTCACGACCGACGGTGTGTCGATCGGACTGATGGATCCTCCAGCCGCGCAGTCGATGGCCGGCAAGGTGGTGGCCGTCACGGGCAGTATCCTCGGCGCGGCCGCTGCCACCGGCCTGTCGTTTGCAGACGCCTTTACCGCCGACACGGAAAAGGATCTCGAAAAGCAGATCATCGGAACGAGCGACGCCTTCAACCTGGCTGCGAACAGCGCCAATGTGGCGCTCAACATCGCCGGCATCGTCGGCTACTACACAAATAAGGCGCGCGTCGAAGCCGCGAAGGCAACCAAGCAGACGCTGTTCGAGATCGGACGGGTCGCGCCTGCAGGATCACAGACAACGCTGCGAACGCTGCTCCAGGGTTGCGTGCTCACTATGACGGACAACGCCGCCGGCGGCGAGGCAAGTCTGCGCGTGGGAACCTGCGAGCTCAAGGTGACGCCGACGGCCGTCACGATCGCATTCGGCGGGGTTGAGGTGTTCTCGGTGGGGCGGGAGGACTTCAAGTATCTTGCCGGGGGTGACCAGGCGAACTCGATTACGGTCGGCCGTGGCACCTGCGAGATCAGCACCGCGAGCGGGATGCAGATCAAGACCGGCGGTGTCGCCAATTTTGATTCAACGACGCCGCCAGGACATCTTGTGCTGATGAGCAGTGCGCCTGGCACCCAGGTGACGCTGAACGGTACGGCGATCGGCGCTATGTTGTCGTAGAGTCAGGGAGCTGCCGTCTCGGTCGTGTTTGGCGTCGGCGCCGGCTGCCACCGGACACCACCTCTGGTTCATGAACGAAATTTAACGCGGTTTAGGCGAAAAGACGTACTACATTGAACCCGTCACCATTTCATACTCGTGGATACTCGCCATGTCCGAGGTCTCCTTTGCCCGGTTCGGGTTTTCGATCGACAATCTCGACGAAGACACTTTTGATGTTCTCAAATTCGAGGGGACGGAAGAGCTCTCCCGCCCGTTCGACTTCACCATCGATCTCTTCAGTCGCAACCCCCACATCCACCTCGACGAGCTGATCGGCAAGCGGGCCACATTCTCGATCGCGACCGACAGGGCGACCCGTCGGTTGCACGGCGCGGTGGCAGAGATCGAGGCCGGCGACGAAGTCATTGACGGGCGCTATCACTACCAGGTGCGCTTCGTACCGCGGATCTGGCTGAAGCAGCTGTCCCGGCACAACCAGATCCACCAGGCGATGAGCGTCGTCGACGTGTTGAGGGTCGAGCTGACCGGGACGTCGGGCAAGGGCGTGAAGGACGCCTCGGCGCTGCATCTGGAAGAGGGGCGCGACTTCGAGTTCCGGCTTTCCGGAAAATATCCGCCGCGTGAATACACGGTCCAATGGGAGGAGACCGACCTCGACTTCTTCCAGCGTCTGCTTGAGACCTACGGGCTCTACTACTACTTCGACCACAGCGGCGGCTGCGACAAGGTGGTGATCTGCGACTGGAAGGTCTTTCTGCCGGCAATCGAGCCGACGGAACGCTTCCGCTTCCGCGGGCGGCGCGACGTGCTGGCCAGTGACGAGCCGACGGTTGACCGGATTGCCGTGCGCCACCGCGCGGTGGCGCGGCGTGTGATCGTCGCCGACTACAACGACCAGAAGCCGCAGCTCGACATTCAGGCCGAGGCGGCTGCGGCCGGCAACGGCATCGGGGTCGAAAGCCGCTACGGCGAGCACGTGCTTTCGTTGAGCGAGGCGCGGCAGCGGGCCCAGCTCGATGCCGACGCGGCGAAGGCGCGGGCGGTCGTCTATGAGGGCGACAGCACCTGCCACATGTTCGAGCCCGGGCACTGTATCGAACTGTCCGGTCATTTCCGCGCCGCCTTCAACCGGCGCTACCGCATGGTGTTCCTGCACCACGAGGGGCGGACGGAAACGCCGGGCGGCAGCACCGACATGCGCGCCGAGGCCGGCCGGCGGGCGCGCTATGGCAACCATTTCCGCTGCCTTGCCGACACGGTGGAATTCCGTCCTCAGCGCCTGACGCCCCGGCCAAAGGTCGAGGGCCTCATCAGCGCGCGAATCGATGCCGAGGGCAGCGGCGGGGCGGCGGAGATCGACGATCAGGGCCGCTACAAGGTGCGGTTCTTCTTCGACCTGTCGGGAGCGGCCAATGGGCACGCGTCATGCTATCTGCGCCTGGCAACGCCATTCGGCGGTCCGCAGGAGGGCCTGCACTATCCCTTGCGCAAGGGCGCGGAGGTGATCGTGTCGTTCCTGAACGGCGACCCGGACCGGCCCGTGATCACCGGGGTGGTTCCCAACCCTGCGACACCGAATGTGGTCACGTCGGCCAACCGCATGAACTATGTCACAAAGACGCCGGGTGGCGTCACCCATGTGTTCGGAAATCGGCTCTCCGACAGCCTGCCGCAGGCCGGCGCGCAGCAGATGGGCCATCTGGAAATGGCGCGTCAGGATCGCGTTTCGGGCGAGGCCGGAGTCTACACTGTTGCCAATTTGGATGGTGACGTTGCCGAGGTCCGTCCGTCTGTCACTGTCGGCGAGCCCTTGCCACCCACGCACGCTTTCGGCGATGTCATCGAACAGCCGCTCGACCAGCAGTTCGGGGACCCGCCGTCGGGTAAGTCGGCGACCGCCAATGCCAACTACTCGGCGACGCTCGTAGAGTCGGACGGCACCGGCAATGGCGCGATCATCGGCTATCACCGGCTGGGCGACAGCGCCGAGGGCGCAGGTGGATCGTTTCAAACGGTGGAGACCGGCGACCACTACACCGGGGACAAGGACGCTAACAACTATAAAATGTTCCAGTATGTCGACGGAGGACGACTTAATGTTACCTACGGAAAAAGCTTTACATATGTAAAGGGAAATACAACCTACGCTACCTATGCTGACGATGGGCTTCTACGCAAATGGACGTCTAATCATTCAAGCGGAGCCGGAAATATTGACTTCACTTACACTTACGCTCGTTGCTATAATGTCACTTGGGGGTCGAAGGTTTGCGTGAACATAACGAATTGCGCTGACGTGACGGCCGGTTTCAAGACCGGTTTCAGCCTCGCTTCGAAATGTGATGTAAACATTGCGACGCAAACCCAGCTCAACTTGGCTGCAAAATTCGAGCTAAGCAAAACATTCTCATTCGCGCGCGTTTTCGGCCCGAGCATCGAGATCGCGAAGCAAAAAAACTTGTTCGCGTCGGATTCCATCACGATCGGCATCGCCGACCTTAGAGAGCAATCAAACGCAAAGCAGATTGCCGCGATAGCAGGGGCCGCTGCTGTCACCGCTGCTACGGGTATTGGTGGCGTAGTGAGCGGTAGCCTTGATGCCAAACTCTCAAACGGTGATACGGGGACCGGCAGCATGGACGCTATTGATATAGCACTAATGGGCGCAAACATCAGTGCCAATGCTCTTGGGGCCGCTCAGTATCTTTATAGTAGTAAGTACTTTAATAAAGCAACATCAGGTGCGGGCTCGGCTCCAAGGATTCAACTTGGTAAAATTGAAGATGATAAAAACATGGCTAAGTTGGAATTGAATGAAAATTGTAGAATTGAATTAAGTAATAAAGACGGTGATTCTATAGCCCTTATCGTCGGAGATTATAGCCTTAATATTACAGATACTGGAATTACTATAAAAAATAAGAAAGATTCAATCTTTTCGATCGATAAGGGCAATTTTAAGTTTCAATCCCGTGAGGATGTCGCTAATTGTCTTAGCATAGACGAAAATAGCTTTCTGATCTCTCACAAGATAGGTACAATTATTAAGAAAAATAATCGTGCAGAATACGACAGCACAAAGGATGCTCTTGGAGCTAGCATGCTTGGAAACCTTTCCATAAACAATAATCTCAGAGTTGCAAGTGACTAAACAGTGATTTGTTATCTCGAATAATAGGTGGTCCTGCTTGACCAATCCTTTTGCTCAGTATGGCAACGCCCGCGAGCAAGGGCGACTGGCCAAGCAGGGAGTTCACCTGGACCGCTACGGACCTGCCGGCGCAAGGCGCGATGATCCAGTCGCCCGCGCTGCGTGATTTTCGCGGGTTCTAGAGAGCAGAGCGACATCGCACCCAAGATCCGCTATAGCTCCAGCCGTCCCGTCTCCACGTCTGCCCAGAAGCCCATGCCCGACGTCCTGATCGCCGCTCTCTACACCTTCGCCGACCTGCCCGACTACGAAGATCTGCGCGCGCCCCTGATCGCGGTCGCGCGCGGGGGCGGTGTGCGCGGCAGCCTGCTTCTGGCGGCGGAAGGCGTCAACGGCACGATTGCCGGGCCGGCGGCGGGGGTGAGCCGCGTGCTCGATCACCTGCGCGCCGATCCGCGGCTTCAGAATCTGGAGCTCAAGTTCTCCACCGCCGACCGTGTGCCGTTCAAGCGGCTGAAGGTGCGGCTGAAACGCGAGATCGTCAGCCTCGGCGTTGCCGGCGTCGACCCGCGGCGGACGGTCGGCACCTATGTCGAGCCCGAGGACTGGAACGCCCTGATCGAGGCGCCGGACGTTGTCGTTGTTGATACGCGCAACGCCTACGAGGTTGCGTTCGGCACGTTCGACGGCGCGCTCGATCCGGGCACGACCTCGTTCCGGTCGTTTCCTCAGTGGGTGAGGGACGCGGCGGTGCTCAAGGACAAGCCGAAGGTGGCGATGTTCTGCACCGGCGGCATCCGCTGCGAGAAGGCGACGGCGCTGCTCGTCGACCTCGGCTTTCCCGAGGTCTACCACCTGAAGGGCGGCATTCTGAACTATCTGGAGAAGGTGCCGGAACCGGAGAGCCGCTGGCGCGGCGACTGTTTCGTGTTCGACGAGCGCATCGCCGTCGATCACCGCCTGCGCCCGACCTGGGGCGCAGGTGCGCCGGAAGCGGCGCTCGCCGTCCTGCCTGAGGACGTGGCGCGGCTCGGGCGCAATGGCAGTTGAAGCGCCGCCGGCCAGGTAACCAAGATTGCAACCGGCCGGCTACAGCCGTTTCCATTGCAACGATTTTGCCTTAGGGTATTGCGGTTGGCCGCAGGTTGCGGACAGAGGCCTCGTCCGGGGCGCGGCCCACGCATGATGCGGCACCAATTCGGGCCGACATTGATCGGCCGGCGTCCATCCCGCGGCAACAGCGGGAGGGCCGTGAGCCCGTTCCCGCCGAGAGGTTTTCTCCCGAGCGCGCGGGCAAATGCAGGGGCTGGGTGGTCATGCGTGCCGTATCGATTGCGTTCTCTGTCATTGCCGTTGCGATGTTCGCGCTGCCTGCCGAAGCCGGCGGCCGCCATACCAGTTGCTATGAACGGGTTGTGGTGCCGCCGGTCTACCAGACCGTGCAGGAGCGGGTGCTGATCGAGCCGGAGCGCCAGGTCGTGCAAAGGATCGAACCGGTGTTCGAACGCGTGGTCGAGCAGGTGCTGATCCGCCCGGCCAGCGTCAGTTATCGTCAGATTGCGCCGGTTTACGACGTCGTCCAGCGCCGTGTTCTGGTGCAGCCGGCGCGGGTCGCCTGGGAAAAGCGCTGGATCAATGGTCGGCAGATCATGTGCAAGATCAAGTATCCGGCTGTCTACGACACCGTGTCGGATCGGGTGCTCGTGCGCGAAGGGCAGACGGCGGCGGTCGAAATCCCGGCCGTCTACGGCACGCGCGAGCGCACGGTTATGGTGCGCGCCGGCGGCCAGCGCATCGTCACCGTGCCGGCGCGCTACGGCATCGTCAGCAAGCAGGTGCTGGTGCGCCCGGCGACGACGGCGTGGCAGCCGATCGGGACAGGGTGCCGCTAGGATCTGCCGTGCGGCGGGTTGCCGGGCGGGCCTGGCGCGGTCTGTCCTATACCCGACCGCCAGCCCTGAAGCGGTGGGTCGGCAGGCCGCGCGCTGCGGGACGGAAACTGTACAGGCTTCCGGAGGTCGGGAACTCTTCCAGGAGCGCGGCATCGCCGGACGGGCGCAGGCTGGTGACGACCATGGTCGAAAGGTCCGGGCCGCAGAAACACGGCATGGTCGGCCGCGGCACCGGCATGGCGATCCGGCAGACCCGTTCTCCGGTCGGAGCGTAGCAGTTGACCACGCCGGCCGAGACGCCGGCCGACCAGTAGTTGCCCTTGTCATCGACCGTGGCCCCGTCCGGCCGGCCCTCGGCGTCTGTGACATTCGCGAAGCGGTGGCGGTCGGTAACGGCACCGGTCGTCGGATCGAAACGCCATGTATCGATCCAGGCGGGGCTGCTGTCGGAATGATACAGCGTACGGCCGTCGGGCGACCAGGCGAGGCCATTGGAGACGTAGAGTCCGTCGGTGATGCGGGTCACAACCCCGTCGGGGCAGATGCGGTAGAGCGCGCCGATCGGCTCGCGCTGCGGCCGATCGTCCATGCTGCCGACGAAGAACGAGCCGTCGGGCGCGACCTTGCCGTCGTTGAGCCGGGTGCGGGGATCGTCGGCCTCGATTTCGGCGACCAGCGCCGTGTCGCCGGTTCCCGGGTCGAACAGCACGACGCGGTCGCGCAGCGCGACGATGAAGCGATCGTCGTCGGTCAGGCCAAACGAGCCGACGACATCGGGGAAACTCCAGCTTTGGCGCGCACCGCTTTCCCAGTCATAGGCGTGGATCGCTCGGCCGCGAATGTCGCACCACAACAGCCGGTTCGCGCGCTCGTCCCAGGTCGGACATTCCGCCAGTGCGTTGCGCGAATCGAGCAGGCAGGTGATACGCGGCGTCACGATGTCTCTCCCGGATGTCGAAGGCTGAGGGCGAGTCGAAGGTTTTCGACGTTTTAAAGCAAGCTGCCCGCGCCAGATAGGGTGCCGTCAGCGCTGCCCGCTTTCGGCGCGCGCGCAGGCCACGATCTGCGTTGCCAGATCGTCGAGTTCGGCCACGGTGTCGGTCTTGGCCAGCACCCTGAGCACGCGGCCGAGGAAGAAGTTGGTGCCGAGCTTCGGGTTGTCGGCGGTGGTCAGGACGACAACGGGCACGTCGGCAAAGGCGGCCTCATCCCACATGTGCCGCAAGAACGTCGGCCCATCCATCAATGGCATATTGAGATCAAGCACGATCACGTCCGGCAAAGCATCGTTGCGACTGACGCGCGCCCTCAGCCGGTCGAGTGCGTCCTGGCCGTTCACGGCGGTCTCGATGGTGGTTGGACCCGTGATGTCGTGGACGCGACCGAAGGCCCGGCGGATCAGATAAACGTCGTCGGGGTCGTCGTCGATAATGAGGATATCAACCGCGCTCGCTTCATCGACCTCTTCGGGCACGCGCGTCCCCGGACCCGTCATCAAGTTTCCGGCCTCCCACCACCGTCGAATCGCCCCCAAACGACGTAGTGTACTGATTTTCCCCAAACCGTCAGCGGCATCATACAAAGCGGAGCCGCCGGCTGTCGACGGTGGAGCCTATGCGGGTAAATACGGTCAGGCCGGCGCGATCAGTTCCAGGAGATTGTCGAAACTATTAGGTTCAATCGGCGTCCTCGAGCGTGTAGGCGGTGCGCTTGACCACGGTGCGGATGGCGAATGACGAGCGCATGCGCGACACGCCGGGCAGCCGCGTCAGGTGATCACGGTGGATGCGCTCAAAGTCGGCCGGGTCCGCGGCCGCCACCCGTAGTTGATAGTCGGCGTCGCCGGCCATCAGGTAGCATTCCATGATTTCCGACGAGCGGGCGACCGCAGCCTCGAAGGCGGACAGGACCTCGTTCGCCTGCGACCGCAGTGAGACCTCGACAAAGACATCCATGCGGCGTGCGATCTTCCTCTGGTCGAGCAGGGCGACGTAGCGGTCGATCACGCCGACCTCCTCCAGCGCCTTGACGCGGCGCAGGCAGGCAGACGGCGACAGGCCGACGCGATCGGCGAGATCGGCATTGGCGATACGACCGTCTTCCTGCAACACGGTCAGAATTTTGCGGTCGAGACGGTCGAGCTTCATGGCTGGAATGATCGCATAAACTTCGGCAAAAGACGCGAGTCTTCGAATATTATTGCGCATTTCACTGCAAACGGGCCAAGTTCGCAAGCCGATGTCGTCTAAGGCGCGTTAGAATGCGCGCTAATGGTTCCGCGCGGGGGGCGCGATCTATCCAGAGGAGGAGGATGTCATGCGCATCGGCGTGCCGAAGGAAATCAAGAATCACGAATACCGGGTCGGACTGACACCGGAGAGCGTGCGCGAGGTGGTCGCCCACGGTCACGAGGTCGTGGTCGAGACCGGGGCAGGGGCTGGGATCGGCGCCGGCGACGAGGCTTATCGCGCGGCAGGCGCCACCGTTCTCAGCACAGCGCGGGAGGTGTTCGATGCCGCGCGCATGATCGTCAAGGTCAAGGAGCCGCAGGCTGTCGAGCGGGCAATGCTGCGCCCCGACCACGTGCTCTTCACCTATCTCCACCTTGCGCCGGATCCGGAGCAGACGGCCGATCTCGTCAAGTCTGGCGCCACCTGCATTGCCTATGAGACGGTGACCGATCCGCGCGGCGGCCTACCGTTGCTAGCGCCGATGTCACAGGTCGCCGGCCGGCTGTCAATCCAGGCCGGCGCGACCGCCTTGGAGAAGGCTCACGGCGGCGCCGGCGTGCTTCTCGGCGGTGTGCCGGGCGTGGCGGCGGCGAAGGTGGTGGTGATCGGTGGCGGTGTTGTCGGCGCCCATGCCATCACCATGGCCCTCGGTCTCGGTGCAGACGTCACCGTGCTTGACCGCAGCCTCGATGTTCTTGCCAACCTGTCGTCGCGGTTTGGTCCGGCGCTGACCACGGTCTATTCGACCCGCGCCGCCGTCGAGCAATATGTGCTCGAGGCCGATCTCGTCATCGGCGCCGTCCTTGTGCCGGGTGCGGCAGCGCCAAAGCTGGTCACGGCAGACCATGTCCGCCGCATGAAGCCCGGCTCGGTGGTGGTCGACGTGGCGATTGACCAGGGCGGCTGTTTCGAGACGTCGCGGCCGACCACCCATACGGATCCGACTTATGTCGTCGACGAGGTCGTGCACTACTGCGTTGCCAACATGCCCGGCGCCGTGCCGCGGACGTCGACCCATGCTCTCAACAATGCGACGCTGCCCTACACGCTTGCGCTCGCCGACCTCGGCTACACCGAGGCGCTGCTGCAGAACCCGAATTTTCTGAAAGGACTCAATGTCCACCGCGGCAAGGTCACCTGCGAGGCTGTGGCCATGGCTCTTGGCTATCCGTTCATCGACCCGCGGGACGCGCTCATGTCGGGATCGCCGTCCGCTCGCGCGTCCCTTGCCGGATGACCTGCGCCGCGCGCGTGTGGTGGTGACAACCGGAGCACTGGCAGAGCACTGGGTAGCCCCAGCGAACTGGCCCGGCGACTGACCTGCGGGACCGACGTCGCAACCTCGCCAGAATAGAAGCGCGGGCGGAGTGGCTCCGCCCGGCCTTCGTGCGCTTGCTGGGGCCCGACTATGGGCAGGCGACGTAGTAGCGCCGGCCGTAGCGATCGGTGGCGATACAATTCTTGGGCGTGGTGGCTGCGCCGACCATCGCACCGCCTGCTCCGCCGATGACGCCACCGACGAGCGCGCCGCCGACGTCGCCGGTTGCCGCTGCGCCGATCGCGGCACCGGTTGCCGCACCAAGGCCACCACCAACAAGAGCGCGGTCGCCCTGGCTATCGGATTGGCAACCCGCGAGCAGCAGAGCTGCAAGGGAGGCGATCACCAGTTGCTTCATTCTTCCAGTCCTTACTTTCTGCTGCCCCCCGGCTTGCGGTTGAACTCGTCGGGCCGATTTGCCCCGAACTTTTCCGTTACGGACACCTCGTATAGTACTGCCGGCCATAGCGGTCGGTGGTGATGCAGTTTCTCGGTGTCGTTGCGGCGCCGACGGCCGCGCCGCCGACACCGCCGATCGCAGCACCGGCGAGAGCACCGCCGACGTCGCCTGTGGCGGCAGCGCCGACCGCGGCGCCGGTGGCAGCCCCCAGGCCGCCGCCGACGAGCGCGCGGTCACGTGAACTGTCAGATTGGCAGCCGGCGAGCAGAAGAGCCGCACCAAAGGCGATCACTACCTGTTTCATTATACCGTCCTTCCTGTCTTGCCGCTCCCGGCCTTCGGGTTGCGTCACTCCAGTTGGACCGCCGGTGCCGGAAGCGCTCCCTTACGGGCAAGCGACGTAGTAGCGCCGGCCATAGCGGTCGGTGGCAATGCAGTTTTTGGGCGTCGTCGCCGCACCGATCATGGCGCCGCCCGCGCCGCCAATGACGCCGCCGACGAGGGCTCCTCCGACATCGCCGGTCGCAGCCGCGCCGATGATGGCTCCAGTGGCAGCGCCGAGACCGCCGCCGACCAGCGCACGGTCCGTCTGGCTGTCGGACTGGCAGCCAGCCAAGAGAACCGTGCTCGCGCCCACAATCAGAAGAGTCCGCATGTCTATGCCCTCACCCCAGTCGTTAGAGATCAGTTCCAAGTTCGAAATGAGCCTACAGTAGCAGGGTCCGGCGGACTTGCGCTATAAATCAGTGCCTTAGTCCGAGGGAACGTCTCATTTTCCTCAGTATCGTTTCTCTCTCCGTGACAAAGGTCACATCCAGCGGCCTTCAGGGGCGCATCGCTCGATTTCACGAAGCGAATCGCCGACGAAGCGGGCGCAGAATTGGCAAGCATTGTGTTAACTTTAAGGGGTGAGCTGCGTCGCTGAGCCTCGCCTCCTTGTCATTCCTGTCGATCTGCTCCCAGTCGTGCAATAAGCCCAAGGGTCGAGGGATCACGGCCGACAGCTGGCTCGATCCCCTCAATCAGGGGCAGCAGTTCTGTCGCCAGTTCCTTGCCGAGTTCCACGCCCCACTGGTCAAACGAGTTGATGCCCCAGATGGTTCCTTCAACAAAGACACGGTGTTCGTAGAGGGCGATGAGCCGTCCAAGGGCAAAAGGGGTCAGCCTCTCGTAGGCGATGGTCGTCGATGGCCGGTTGCCCGGGAAGACCCTGTGCGGCGCAAGGCGTGCGATGTCTGCTTCGGACTTGCCCTCTGCCCGCAGCCGAGCCTCGACGGCCGCGCGCGTCCGGCCTGTCATTAACGCCTCGGACTGGGCAAGGCAGTTGGCCTTGAGCATGGCGTGATGGCGGGCAAGGGTGGGCTCGTGGCCCTCGGCCGCGACGATGAACTCGCACGGGATTACGGTCGTGCCCTGGTGCAGCAGCTGATAGAAGGCGTGCTGGCCGTTGGTGCCAGGCTCGCCCCAGACCAGAGGTCCGGTGTCGCGGGTGACAGGTTGGCCAGAGAGCGTGACGCTCTTGCCGTTCGATTCCATGTCGAGTTGCTGCAGATAAGCCGGCAGGCGGGCGAGGCGCTGATCGTAGGGCAGGACGGCGCGAGCCGAAAAGCCGAGGACGTCCCGATACCAGACGCCGAGCAGGCCGAGCTGGACGGGGATATTGTCTTCCAGCGGCGCAGTGCGGAAATGCTCGTCCATGGCATGGGCGCCGGCGAGGAAGCGGCCGAAGTGCTCTGGACCGATCGCCAGCATCACCGGCAGGCCGATCGCCGACCACACCGAATAGCGGCCGCCAACCCAGTCCCAGAAGCCGAACACGCGGGCGGCGTCGATGCCGAAGGCGGCGACCTTGTCGAGCGCCGTCGACACCGCGGCGAAGTGATCACCGACCGCCGCTTCGCCGAGCGCGCCGGCGATCCAGGCGCGGGCGGTGGCGGCATTGGTCATGGTCTCGATGGTCGTAAAGGTCTTCGAGGCGACGATGACCAGCGTGGTTTCCGGATCGAGGTCGCGGGTGGTGTCTGCGATATGGGCACCGTCGACGTTGGAGACGAAGTGGACACGGGGGCCGTCGTGATAGGGCCTGAGTGCAGCCGTCACCATGGCCGGACCGAGGTCGGAGCCCCCGATGCCGATATTGACGACGTCGGTAAAGGTCCTGCCCGTGGCGCCGAGGATCCCACCGGAGCGGATGCGCTGCGCGAAATCGGCCATGTGGTCGAGGACATCGTGGACGTCGGGCACAACGTTGCGGCCATCGGCGGTTATGTTGGCGCCGCGGGGCGCGCGCAGCGCCACGTGCAGGACTGCACGATTCTCGGTTTCATTGATCGCCATCCCCGAGAACATTGCCTCGCGGCGTTCCTCGAGGCCGCAGGCGCGGGCGAGCTTGGCGAGAAGCCTCCGGGTTTCGGCGTCCCAGATGTTCTTGGACAGGTCGACGAGCATGTCGTCGAGCGTGAGCGACAGACGCTTGAACCGATCGGGATCCTCCTCGAACAGGCGGGTCAGCGGACGCTCGGCAAAGGTGGTGGCGTGGGTTTCAAGCGCTTTCCAGCAGTCGGCTTCGTTCATCGGACACTCCGGTTGCGCGAGATCGGCGGAGGTTAAATGCATCCGGTAGGACGCCGGTTGCCCAGGGCCTGCGCGGGCGACCGTCGGTGCAGCGACGGTGACCGACGGTTTTGGCCGAATGGCGGCGAAAACGCCGCCGGATCATTTGCCGAGCGCGGCGGCAGCGCGGGCCCGGGCCTCGATGCCGGCCCAATCCTGCTCCGCGATCGCCTCGGCGCTTGCAATCCAGGAGCCGCCGACACAGGCGACATTCGGCAGCGCCAGATAGGATGCGGCCTTTTCGGCCGTGATACCGCCGGTCGGACAGAACCGCGCTGCGGCGAGAGGCGAGGCGAGCGACTTGAGGAAGGCGGCGCCGCCGGCCTGTTCCGCCGGGAAGAACTTCAGGCGCGTGTAGCCGTGTTCCAGCAGCTCCATCACCTCCGACGCCGTGGAGGCGCCCGGCAGCCAAGGCACCTCGTGGGTGGCGGCGGCATCCATCAGCGCCCTTGTGGCCCCGGGAGAGACAATGAAGTTCGCGCCGGCGGCCGAGGCGGCGTCGAATTGCTTGGGGTCGAGTACGGTTCCGGCACCCACGATCGCCCCCTCCACCTCGTCGGCCACGGCCTTGATGGCATCGAGCGCCGCGGGCGTCCTCAAGGTGATCTCGATCGCCGGCAGGCCGCCCTTCACCAGCGCCTTCGCCATTGGCACCGCTATTGCGGCGTCTTCGACGATCAGAACCGGGATGACCGGAGCCGCCAGCATGACGGCATCGATGCGGGTGGTGTTCTGCGGCATGGGCATTTTTCTCCGTCCGGTGATCTGGAGCGCGGTTGATATGATCCGTTAGAAATCGGAATGACTACCCGCCGAACACGTGCGCGCCGGCATCGGCTGGGCCGACCGCAGCGCGGAAGGCAGCGAACAGGTCGCGGCCGATGCCGCTGTGGTTCGGTGTCAGGTCTTCCGTCGCCGCCGGCCGGGCCGCGAGCTCGGCGTCGTCGACCAGCACCTGCAGTGTGCCGTCGACGCCGTCGACACGGACGATGTCGCCGTCGCGGATCTTTGCGATCGGACCGCCGTCGGCGGCCTCCGGCGTGACGTGGATCGCCGCCGGGACCTTGCCGGAGGCGCCCGACATGCGGCCGTCCGTGACCAGCGCGACCTTGAGCCCGCGGTCCTGGAGCACGCCAAGCGCCGGCGTCAGCTTGTGCAGCTCCGGCATGCCGTTGGCGCGCGGGCCCTGGAAGCGCACGACCGCAACGAGGTCGGAGGTGAGTTCACCGGCCTTGAAGGCGTCCTGCAGCGCCTCCTGGGAGTGGAACACGCGGGCCGGGGCCTCGACCACGCGGCACTCCGGCTTGACGGCCGAGGTCTTGATAACGGCGCGGCCGAGGTTTCCCTTGAGCACCTTGAGGCCGCCGTCGGGCTGGAACGGGGCGGATGCCGTGGTCAGCACCCTGGCATCGCGCGAGGCCTCCGGCGCCGGCACGCGCGTGACCACGCCGTGCTCGTTAAGCTTGGCCTCTACGGTATAGCCGAACAGGCCGGTACCGTTGACGGTGCGCACGTCCTCATGCAGAAGACCGGCCTCGAGCAGCTCACGGATCAGGAAGCCCATGCCGCCGGCGATCTGGAAATGGTTCACATCGGCCATGCCGTTCGGATAAATGCGGGCAAGCAGAGGCACGACTTCGGAAAGATCGGAAATGTCGTCCCAGGTTAGTCGGATGCCGGCAGCCTGTGCGATCGCGATCAGGTGCAGGGTGTGATTGGTCGAGCCGCCGGTGGCATGAAGGCCGACGACGCCGTTGACGATTGCACGCTCGTCGATCACTTCGCCGGCCGGTGTGTATTCGTTGCCGAGCGCGGTGATGGCGAGGGCACGCGTCGCCGCCTCCCTCGTGAGGGCGTCGCGCAGCGGCGTGTTCGGATTGACGAAGCTCGCGCCCGGTAGGTGCAGGCCCATGATCTCCATCAGCATCTGGTTGGAGTTGGCCGTGCCGTAGAAG